>CAZNGE010000001.1:0-101488 GCA_964572875.1 uncultured Methanosarcinales archaeon
CAGCGATTATGTTCAATCTTCTGATTACCTGATTTTGGAAGAAGGGCAGGGCTTTGTCCAAAGGACAAAGGGGCTTCTTTTAAACAGCTTTATAAATACTGAATCATCATTCATTAAATATGATTGATAAACTAAATAAAGGCAATACAAAATGGACATAAATTCACTAATCCCATTCTTCTCGAATTATGGCATATTTATATTATTATTAAGCGGGATTCTTGGTGGAGAAGAAGTAATAATCAGTCTTGTATTCCTTTCGGCAATGGGATTGTTTCCCCTGTGGTGGATTTTAGTCTTTGTTACTTTAGGAGAATTCATTTCTGACTTTACAATCTTCTCTTTAGGCAGATTAAACCTCTTTCATAAGTTTAAGAAAATAGAGAGATTTACAAGATTATATGAAAAGGCCGATAGGTTCATCATTAAAGTCAGTAAAGAAAGTACTTTTTTAACACTTTTATATTCAAAGTTTATTTATGGAACAAGAATATTCACTCTGGTATACTTATCTTCAAAGAAAACCCAATGGAGAAAGTTTATTATTTCCGAATCATTAGTTTTGATTGTATGGATGTCTATTACAGTTGCAGTTGGTTGGTTTGCAGGGGCAAGTGTTAAGCAATTAAGTTTAACCTTTAAAAAGGTGGAATTTACTTTATTATTGCTGTTAATATTTATCATATTTATTGTCATGGTTAAAAAATGGATACAAACAAAGTTGCTAAAGAAGCAGAAACGATTGAATTAAAATCATCGAGTAAGAATGTTTTTTTTCTTATTCATGGCTACACAGGCAGCCCCACAGATTTTAATGGATTAGGGGATTATTTGCATGAACGATTTAATGCTAATGTAAAGATTCCAAGAATCATAGGACATGGCACTATAATAAGTGATTTGGACAAACTGAATTATGAAGATTTTTTGAAAGATATTGAAAAAGAATTAAGAAAAGAGATCGATAAAGGCAATAACATAATCATCGGCGGTATTTCATTGGGAGGGCTATTGGCAATTGATTTAGCATCAAAATATCGGATTAAGGGGATCTTGAATGTTTCAACATCTTATGATTTCAAATTTCCAGTTAACATTATCAGGTACATCATCCCTTTACTTCATCTTAAATACATAAAAAAACCAGATTATAATCTTAAAAAAAGGATTAAGTTAGGCGCTTATACGTATCCACTCACCCATCTTAGAGGGTTCAAAGTTGTTTCTCAGGCTAAAAAAAAGATTGACAAGATTATGAAAAAGGTGACTGCCCCATGTTTATTTTTGCATTATAAGAATGACAACGTGACTGATTATAGAGGGGACAAGATCATCTTGAGTAAGCTCTCCTCCAAAATTAAGAAGAGCATAGTTTTTCCGTCAAATGGTGAGAAAGAACACAATATTTTTTATTCCGCATATCACCAGAGGATTTACAGGATCTTAGGGGATTTTGTAGAGAAAAACAGATTATTCGGATAAAGATGGACAGGAACAGAAGACTTATATTGACCTTATTTTTTATGATCATTGTAGTTTTTACGCTGATTAAAGTCTATGTTTTTCTCTTTGAGACGAACTTTCAAGATTTAAATATCAAAAATATCAAACTCATCCAGGATACATTGAATGAGAAAGAAAGTTTTTCATTTGCTATTGTCGGGAATGTTGAGAATTCAATTGATGTTTTTGATAAGAAGATATTGCCTTCGATAAATAAGGACAAGGACATTGATTTCGTGATCTTTGTTGGTGACTCGCTAATAGATAGCGGTGAAGACAAATTCGGTGCTTTTTATAAAACACTGGAGAAATTGGACATTCCTGCAATCGTAACTGCAGGGGATAATGAGATTTCTGGTAATGGGGCTAAAAGATTTCATGAACATTTTGGGCCTTATTATTTTTCATTTAGTATCGACGACTCTTCTTTTACATTTTTAGATACGACCGGAGAGACATCAAAAGAATGGCAGGAAGACTGGTTGATCAACGAACTCAAGAACTCCGAAGAACACAAGAATAAATTTGTGATTTCAAACAGGCCTTTGACAACAGAAAGTGCAATAAGCTTGCTTCTGTCAGATTATGACTATACGTTAAGCGAAGACCATCTTGATTCTTTGAGACAGATATTTGCAGAATATAATGTGACTGCAGTCTTTTCGGCAAATGATGTCGGGTTCAATAGCACAGAGATATATGGGATCAGGTATCTTTCTACCGGGGGCGGTGGAGGACTGGTATTCACCACAAAACCGGGTAATTATAATTTCATCAAAGTGGTGGTTACACCGCAAAACCTGGGATATAAGCTGGTCCGTATGGATAACAACGATGTTTCTTTATTTACTAAGCTTTGGAAAAGTCTCTGGTTCAGGTTACATTCCTGGTTTTATATAGGTTACATTAACTTTATTTTGGTCATATCAATAACATTCTTTCTCGTTTATCTGGTTTATTCTAAACTTATTGAAACGCCCGATTTCTATCCAAGATATGGCTCTAAAAAGAAAATAAAAAGAAAATTGATCATTGCCATGTTTACAAATAATTATCTCCCATATATCGGCGGGGTTCCAATATCTATCTTTAGACTCAAAAGAGGGCTGGAAAAACAAGGGCACACAGTTTATGTTTTCGCACCAAAATATCCTGACAAGACTGATGAGAACAATATCATCCATTGTAAACCTTTGTTTCACTATAAGAAAGGAAATCTTATTGTCCCGATAACCAATATTCTTTCAACTAAAATAACCAAAGAATTTCTTAAGATCAGACCAGATGTTGTACACATCCATCATCCTTATTGGCTTGGGTCTGTAGGTCTTAAATTGGCAAGAAAAAATGATATCCCCGTGGTTTATACATATCATACAAGAATAGAACAATATAACCATTACGTCCCTTTATTTAAGAAATTGGCGGGTGGCAGGATACCCCACATATTGGTCAAAAAATTTGCTAATTCATGCGATGCCATCATTGCTCCGACTAAATCGACAAAAGAATACCTGAGGAACTTGGGGGTTGGTAAGATCATAGAGGTCCTGCCGACGGGAGTGGATATGGCAGATTTTGGGATGGATGATAAGAGTGGAAGATTGGATGAACTTAAGAAAAGATTCAAGAAGGATGGTGATATCATATTATTTTCGGTATTCAGGTTGTCCAAAGAGAAGAATCCTTACTTTATGCTTGAGGGCATTAAAAAAATCAAAGAGAGCACAAACATGAAGTTCAGATGTTTGATTGCAGGGACAGGGCCGGAAGAGGATAACATGGAGAGATTCATTGAAAAGAATGATCTGGGTGATGTTGTCTCCTTGCTGGGAAAGATTGAACCAAAAGATATCCCTGTGTATTATCAATTGGCAGACATATTCATCTTTTCGTCTAAGTCGGAAACACAGGGTATGGTCTTATTAGAGGCTATGGCCGGGTTTTGTCCTGTTGTCGCCATAAAATCCAGCGGGACGGATGATATCATCATCGATGGAAAGAATGGGTTTAAGACAAAAGATGATATGAAAAGCTGGTGTCAGAGAATAGTTTATCTGATGCAGAACAAGGATTCATTAGATAAGATGTCTAAAGAAGCGCGTGAGTTCTCGAAAAGATATTCTATAGAGAATATTGCTGAGAAAGCCACGAGATTGTATGCGAGAATACTGTCAAAAAAGTAAGATATGTCGTCTATTAGATGTCCCTAAATTTTATTCTCAGAAAAGAACCAAAAACCGCCTCTCTCTCGTCCTTCAGACATTTAAACTCGACTTCGGCTCAAGACTCAAAACCCTTAATCCCAGAGCAAGCTGGGTTAAGGCTTCTGCCCCTGCAAGCGTTCAGGGTCGCCTAACATCATTAGACTGCGGGAAATATAAAAGACAGTATACTAACTCGCTCGAGCACCAGAAATAGACTGACAGTAACCTATCCTTTCTTTACCGTTATGCCTATCTGCTTGTGGCATAGCTCGTGCTCCTTGTCCATCTTGTCGCCGTATTCCGGATTCTTCTTGTGCCACGCGTCATGCTCTTTCTGGGTTATGGTCATATTCTTCTTGAGCTTCTTTTCCATAAGGTATCACATAAGCTCTCAGGTTTATAAACATTATTCACTACACGCCCAGTGAGCGATGAAAGGAAGAGTAAGGCAGGGAAGATTGGAATATCATATCTCCATCTTAGAGAAGAGATAACTGCCTATGAATGTTATGACCAGTGCTATTACTATCATGACAGAAAGGTCGACGAGTATCCCCAGGTGGGTGACCCCTGTCAGGGATGCCCTGATGCCATCTACCCCATAAGAGAGGGGGTTCATCTTGATGACCAAGCTCAATGCAGAGGGCAGGTTGTCCAACGGGAACAATGCTCCGGACAGGAAGAAGAGGGGCATTATTATGAAGTTCATTATCAGCTGGAACCCCTGCATGTCGCTGAGCCTTGACGCTATTGCTGTCCCGAAGGCCGTAAAGATTATCGCTATCAGGAACATGAATACGAATGACAGCAGGATCATGGGCACATTTGTCGGCCTGAACCCGACAAAGATGGATAGTATGAACACTATGAATCCCTGGATCAGCGCGACTGTTGCGCCTCCGAGGGTCCTCCCTATCATTATCTTGAACCTTGAGATAGGGGCGACCAGGGTCTCCTTCAGGAAGCCGAACTGCCTGTCCCATATGATCTCTATCCCGTTGAACATGGCGGTGAACAGGATGCTCATCGCGATTATCCCAGGAGCCAGGAACTCGATGTAGTTCCCTCCGCCTGCTTTCTGGAATATCGGGCCGAAGCCGAAACCGAGCGCGACAAGGAACAGCAGGGGCTGGGCCAGGCTCCCGACTATGCGGGGCTTGCTTCTCCAGTACCTCTTGAGCTGCCGTAACCACATTATATAGACTGGAGAGTTCATCTTCTGCCCCCTCCCCAAAGCCTGCGTCTCATCCTCAGGTGGTCGAGGGAACCGGCAGACTCTTCACGGATATTGCGACCTGTCAGTTTCAGGAAAGCTTCCTCGAGAGAAACTGAGCTAGTTTGCTTCTTTATTTCGTCGGGAGTGCCTATCTGCATTATCTTCCCTTTGTCGATGATTGCGATCTTGTCTGATATCTTATCTGCCTCCTCCATGTAATGTGTCGTCAGGAAGACTGTCATCTTTTCCTTCTTGTTCATCTCCTTGATGTATCCCCAGAGGAAATTCCGTGTCTGGGGGTCCAGTCCCAGGGTAGGCTCGTCCAGGAACAGGATCTTAGGATGGTGGATAAGGCCTCTTGCGATCTCAAGCCTCCGTTTCATGCCGCCTGAGAAGGTCTTGACCTGCTCGTCCCTCCTGTTCCAAAGCTCGACGAGCTTGAGCAGGCTGGTGATCCTCTTCGCCCTTAACTCCTTCTTGACTCCATAAAGGACAGCGTGGAATTCCATATTCTCATAAGCGGTGAGTTCGTCATCAAGGCTCGGGTCCTGAAAGACTATCCCGAATGAATGTCGTGCGCCATCAGTCTGTTTGACCGGGGAGAAGCCGTTGATGCGCATTTCCCCGGAAGTGGGGCGTAGAAGGGTCGTCAGCATCTTTATGGTTGTGGTCTTGCCCGCGCCGTTAGGCCCGAGAAAAGAGAATATCTCGCCTTTCTTGACGGTGAAACTGATATTATCTACAGCAGTGAAACTCCCGAATTTTTTGACTAGATTCTTGACACTGATTACATCTTCCATGCCTGTTGAAAGAAGTGGGTGATTTATAAATTTTATGAATAGAATTCAGGGGATCACTTCCCCTTCAGCTCAGCCTTCTTCACCACGAACCTTGCCACATTCTCAGACTCAGAGACAATCTCAGAATCCAATATCTCTATCCGTTTCCTGAACATCGGCCCATCCAACACCAACGACTCGAACTCCCCTCCCTCACCAGCGACATGAAAACCTATCTTCTTATGGAGCGCGACAAGCTTTTCGATGTCCTTGTCTGTCAGCTTCCTTCCGATCCAGCTCTTGTCCAGCCCCTCAGCCGCAATGCTGCTAAGAATGACCTCGAACCCTTCCTTGACCAGCTGCCTCATCTCCTTTTCCTGGTCCATGTGCCACAATGGCGAGAATATCTTTAATCCAAGAGAGTCGCATATCTTCTCTATCCTCTCGCGCTGGTAGTTGGAATACAGCGCTCCTGTCACAACACCCTCGATGCCGTACTCTTTCTTCGCTCTCTCAATGGCATTCTTAAGATCAGCCAGCTCTTTCTCCTTCTCGCCGGCAGTCTCCTGCACTATGATAGGTATGTTCATGGCCTTTGCCTGCAGTCCAGCCAGGTCAATATTTGGCGTGTGGAACATATACGAGTCAGGGTTCCTGCTCTTCAGTGTTATCAGGCACCGTATAGGATAGTTCTGTTTGTGCATCACCCATGCAGCATACGCCGAGTCCTTTCCTGAACTGAACAGGACACCCAGCACAGGATTTCCCGAATAGAACCTGTCAAGATATGCTGACTTAGACTTCATCCCGCTGTGCTTTGCCAGCTTTTCCAATGCCTTGTCGAACCTGCTGCCGTACTGCGCTGCCCTTTTCCTTCGCTGCGCGAACTCTCTTGGGACACCAAGGTCTTCTGCGACCTCTCGTATGATCTTCTTGTTCTGCTTCTCATCAAGCTTGTACTTCGCAGGTATCCTGAGTGAGTAGGCCGCCAGCTTCTTGTCGAGGAAAGGCAACCTGAGCTCGAGGTTGTTGTTCATGGTGATGACATCATCCCTGTAAGTGTCGCGCTCGTACATCTTCAATAATCCAGAAACGCACTCATCATTGACGTCATAGGAGTTCTTATGCCGTTCATACCCTGCGAACAATTCCTCTGACCCGAGCCCTGAGAATATTACTTTTATCCTGTCCTTGCGTGCCATCTCGCACGCCACATAGAAGGTAAGCCCGACTCCGACCTTGACCACGTTGTTGTCCTCGATGAGCGGGACGACCTTCTTGAGATATTTTTCAACCTCATCGAGCTTTATCGTCTTCCATTTGATCTTCAGCCCCATCTTCTTTGCCGCTTTCTTCGCTTCTTCAAGGTCCTCTGCCTGCTTGCCCCCTTTTTCTGGCTCAAGCGCAGCAGTATAGCATGTGAAATCGACCCCTAGCTCCTTGCACACCTGCGCTATCAGCGTCGAGTCGACGCCTCCTGAAAAAAGTATGCCGAATTTCTGGTCAGGTATCCGTTTTGCTACAGCATCCACCATGAGCCCGGCGAGCTCGCGGCGTATCGCTTCCTTGCTATTCTTGAGGACCGGCTTTGTCTTGAAGAAATCCCTCTTGGACAGCTCTATCTTCCTTGTTCGTAGGTCATAGACGAGTACCTCGCGAGGGTTCAGTTCCTTTAGACCAGACAACCCTGCTTTCTCCAATGCCTTCCTCTCCGAGCAGAAGCCATGATCGTTGTACCACACAGGCTTGACGCCTATGATGTCCCTGCAGACATACACCTTGTCTCCTCTCCAGTAGGCGAATGCATAGACTCCGTCGAGCTCTGCGAGGACCTTCTTAAGCTTTCCTACACCCCATCGGTCAAGCAGCTTCAGCACCACATCTGAATCATTGACAGCACCGAGCTTGTGCTTCGCATCAAGCTCTTTCCAGTTGTATATCTCGCAGTTCGCTACCAGCACGCCTTTGCCACGCAGAGGCTGCGGCACAGAACCAACAACAGAATGTAGGCAATGCCCGATGCAGTCCTTGGCCCTGGCCGACTTCACCGAGCTTCCAAGCGACGAAAGGCGCTTCGTCCTTATGGTCTCATTGCCGAAAGCAAGACCATAGCCGTCCTTCCCTCTGTTGTAGATTATCTTAAGCCCTTTAACTGTCTTTACCACAGCTTCATTATCGTCAAATACCCCTATTATCCCGCACATGACAGTCTAGAATGAGGTTTTGTTTAAAAAGATTGTCAAAAGAAAAACAATTATGCACAATTAAGCCAGGTGCGCCAGTTCTATATCGGTCTTCAGCTCAAGTATCGCGTAATAGACCCGTTTCTTGTCTGCTGGTATGACATCGAGCTGCTCGTAGAAGCTTCCTATCTTTGCGTATATCGACCTTGCCTCGTTCAACCGTCCCATGTTGACGAGCTCTCGCGCTTCCTCTATCATGCCGTAGATGTCTGACGCGTCCTCGAGCTTGGGCACCTGCGGCTTCTCGTACTTGAGCATCTCGTGCTCGACATAGTCCTTGAACTCGCCTGTCTCGGTCTCTGCTTCCTCAAGCAGCAGCTCTTTCTCGCGGGCCTCGATCTCCTTCTCACGAGCCTCAAGATCCTCTTCCATCTTCTTTGTCTTGACTATTATCTGGTTGTCTTCTGCAAGCTCGCTCTGCTTGATCGTGATCTGGTTGTCGAGCTTCCTGAGCTTGTTCTCGAGCTGGGTTATGCTTGCCCGCAGCTCCTTGACAGCGGATATCTTGGCTTCCTTCTTCTCGAGCCTTTCGATGGTCCTCTCCATCTTGCTCTCTACCTTGTCGACTTCCTTGAGCCGCTTCTGGTAGTCCTTCTCGAGCTGCTTCTCCTTTTCCATGAGCGCCTTCTCGTATGCATCGAGCTCCTCGCGCATCTTCTTCATCTCCGCTTCCCTGACGGGCACGGTCGATTGCAGCTCCTCAAGCAATGTTACCTTCTCGAGTATCTCGTTCTCCTTCTGCTCTATCGTGACCTTGTCCTGCTCTATCCTCCTGAGCGTCTTGGCAATCTCGTCCTCTTTCTTGTCGAGCAGCTCCTTGTCCAGCTCGAGGTCCTTTATGGTCTGGAGCAGATCTGTCTCCTTCTCCTTGAGCAACTTATCGCTCTCGTCGAGCTCCCTCTGCCTAAGGTCCCTCATTCTTGTCAGGTCTGACAGCTCCTTCTGCCTTGTCTTGATCTCCTCGTAGATCAGGCGCCTGTTGGCCTCTGCCTTCTGCAGCTCGTACTCTACTGTCTCGCGTCTCTTGACGAGCTCATTCTCCTTCTGCTCGAGCAGCTGCTGCTTCTTTGCGAGCAGCGCGTCTATCTTCTTGAGATCATCTTCCTTCTTGGAGAGTATGTCCTTTGTGATTCTGACGTCCGCGACGACCTTCTCCTTCAGCTGGAGATCGCGCTCCCTCTTTGCGAAGCCGGCCATCTCGGCCTCCCTCGCCCTGACCAGGTTCCTCAGGTCCTCGAGGCTCTGGGTCGCTTTCGATATCTGGTCGTCGAGCATCGCCTTCTCTGACTTGAGCGACGCAACCTTTGACGTAACGTCGCCGAAGCTCTTCTGCAGTGACTTATGCTCAGATTCATGCTGGCCGCGCAGGTCCTCGAAGCTCTTCTCCCGCGCCCTGAACTCTTTCTCCCTTCCATCAAGCTCCGCCTGCTTTGAGGACAATGCCTCTTCCTGCTCGTGCAGCTTCAGCTTGTTCTCATCGAAGCGCTTGTTCAACTCTGCTATCTTCTTCTGCATCTGCTCGAACTCCTTCTTCTTGGAATCTACGCTGAACTCCTTCTCTTTCATCGCGACGAGGCGCTTGGTCTCCTCGAGCTTCTGGGAGGCCTCTTTGACGTTCGCGTCAAGGTCTTTCTTCTTCTGCGTGAGCGAGTCTATCTCTTTCAGCAGCGCTATCTTCTCCTTGCCGAGCGAGGCGGACCTCTTCTCGAAGTCTTTCATGCCAAGTCCTACGCTCTTCTCCTTGCCGAACAGCTCCTTCTCCTTGGCGTCGAGGAGCGTCTTCTTTGCCGCGAGCGCTGATTCGAGGTTGCCCATCACGGTCTTCTTCCTGTCGAGCTCTGCGTTGAGCTTGTCGAGCATCTTGAACTTCTTGTCCATGCTGCCGTATTCCTTGTCCTTATGCTTTATCTTCGATTCTATCTCGGCGAGCCGCTTCTCGCTCTCCTTCATCCTGTCATCAATCGAGTATTTCCTGTTCTCGAGGGCAGTGACTTCCTTGACGAGAGCCTTCTTGTCAGAGCTTAAGCCTGATGTCTTCTTGGTGATGTCAGACAGCTGTGCCTTGATGGACTTCTCCTTGGCGGCCAGCTCGTTCTTTAGCAACCCAAGCTTCTCTTTCTCCTGCAGGAGCAGGTGCTCTTCGTCTGCCATCCTTGTCCTCTTCCTCTCAAGGGCCTTATCGAGCTTGTCGAGCAGCTTATGCTTCTGCGCCAGAGCCTTCTGCGTGGACTTTATCTCATTTGATGTCGCAGGCACCGGCGCTGCACTGTCAAGGGTCTTCTCCGCGAGAGCATTGATGCTCTTTTTCTTCTTCTCAAGATCCTTCTCTTCTTTTTCCATGCTCTTCTTCTTTGCATCGAGCAGTTGTACCAGCTCGTTGAGTATCTTCTCTTTCTTCGCAAGGGTCTGCTCACGATCATCAAGATAATCGCCTGCCGCTTTCTTCTTGGCAGCCTTTGCCTTCTTCTCTTTCTTGGGGAGTTCGAAATCAGGGGCAGAAGGCATCTCATGCCCCTTGGTCACCGGAGCTTCCGCTGTATCTTCAGCTTTCTTCTTGTGGAACAGCCTTGAGAAAAGTCCTTTCTTGTCAGCCTTCTCCTCTTTCGGAGCTTCAGGCTTTACAGTCTCTGCCGCTGCTGCAGGCTGAGGCTGCGCCTTTTTCGGCTTGTCCGATTTTAGAAGCTGGTCCATCTCCTGCGCCAATTCATTAAAACTCATCGTAAACCCCCCTTTTTTGGAAACATGATGCCATGATTATGTTGTAGAATCGCAGCACTAGTCACGTACTACTTACTACCCCCAAATTACCATTTCTGAAATGAAATGTGTTTATAAAGTTTTATGACCACTGAAAAATAGGAATGTATTTAAAGAATCTTTAAAAACGCCTTTCCAGGCCATCTAAACGGTAACTTTATAAAGAACCTGTTTACTTTTCCAGACACTTTGGAGGGACTTAAAATGGAAGAAGTCGTTTGCTCATCATGCAGGAAGAAGATAACCAATATCAAAGGCACCACCAAGTTCATGTGCCCTAAGTGCGGCAAGAGGGAGATAATCCGATGCGGGCACTGCAGGGAGATAGTCGCTAAGTACAGGTGCCCTGAGTGCGGCTTTGAAGGCCCTAACTGAAGAGGTGAGTTTAGATGGGAACCGCTGTCGTTACCGTAAGAGTCATGCCTGAAGCTCCTGAGACCGATCTGGAGAAGATCAAGGATGAAGTGACTAAGATAGTCAAGGAGTTCGCAGGCGATCGCGACACCAAAGCCACTATCGAGCCTATGGCATTCGGCCTCAAGTGCCTGAACTACATCTTCGTGATGGACGAGGACCTCGGATCACCGGACGTTGTCGCAGAGAAGGTGCAGGAGCTCGAAGGCGTCCAGAGCGCAGAAGTGAGTGACGTGCGAAGGGCTATTGGTTAAGAACATCATCAAATAATTTATTTTTCTATCATTCCTTTGACTTTTGCATTCACAAGACAGAGCGCTGTTTCTTCTACAGAACAAAGCACCACAAAAGTCAGCTAAATTTCTGCAGAAGTGTATCCGCCAAGCAAAGTTATTTGGAAGTTGCCAATGAAAAATGGATCAGAAAAATAAGTGGCAAGGCGCTGCCCCCCACCCCCGTTAAGAGCAGCCCTTGCCGTGGTCTCCAAAATGGACCATGATATATCGATGGATGAAAATCATATAGAGTCCCGGATCACCTTCCTGAGCTTCTTCCGTGTCGCGCCGTCTATCTCTAGCGATATGGTCCTGCTTTTCTTCCGCAGGTTGCGCAGCCATGTGACTTCTGACCTTATCAGCCCGAGCTCTGAGAAATGCACGAGGAATGTGCGTACGCTCCTGACAGACAGGGGCTGCACGTTCTGCTTCTCGCACACCTCTGTGTACATCTTGAACACCTTTCCGCCGTCAAGATCTGCCTTGCTGGACTGCACCATCGCGAGGAAGAGTAGCTTCTGGTGCTTTGTCAGCGTTGTTACCATGTTGAATATGGTATCCTTCTCGAGGTTCTTGTCTGCCTCGTCCACATAGTCAAGAGTGACCTTGCTGCCGCCTTTCGATATCGCGATCTTTGCGCAGCTGTCAATCAATTCCAGGGCCTTGCGCGCGTCGCCTCCCCGTGAGGCCTCTATCTCCGCGACCTTCTTGATGACCGCATCTGAGACCGATTCCTTGTTGAACGCGTTCTTTACCCTGTCCTTAATTATATCATAGAGCTCTTCAGAATTGTATGGTGCAAAAACGACCCTGACCCGTCCCAAAGTCGACTGCGTCTTCGGCTTGATGTAGTCAGCGACCCTGACATCATTGGATATCAGTATAGTAGAAACTTTAGAGGCAAGCTTCTCATTCACCCTGCTGAGTCTGTAGAGTATGTCATCGCCTGACTCCTTCAGGGCATAATCGACCTCGTCCATCACGACTATGATGTTGGTCTTTAGATCGTTCGTAACCTTCTTGAACTCGCTCACTGCCTTGGCCCGCGTCCACCCGACTCTTGGATATGTATTGCCAGGCTTCACCTGGCTCAGGATGTCGATCAGGATGGTTGTCTCTGTCCTGTTCTCAGAACAGTTGACATATGCTTTCAGCAGCTTAACCTTGCGCTTCTTCGCCTCATCACCCAACTCCTCCATAAGCTGTGTTATCACTGCTGTCTTTCCAGTCCCGGGGTTCCCGTATATGAACACGCATGACACTGCGGAATTCATGAGTATGGGAGCCAATTCCATGATCAGCTCGTTCTTCTGCTCTGTCCTATGTAGAAGTCCTGTTGGTGGAACCAGCGCGTAGAGCACATCCCTGTCCTTGTAGATAGGGTTCTGAAGTACTGAAGCAAATGTCACTGCCTTTTTAGCCATTATTCAATCCACCCCTAATCCCCGGCAGAGCCGAGAAAATAACAAAACCCCTGAAATGAAGCTTCTATTTAAATGTTCCTTTTTTTCCGTTACTTCCGATACTATTTCCGCAGCACATCAACGGCTTTATTTCCGTTTGGTGAAAACAAAGCAACAGCAGTGACAGCACCAATGCCTAGCGAGTTATCAGTAAAAGAAGTTGTAATCAACGCAGTTGGGCAGAACAAAGCGGCAAGGAAATAGTCAACGAGCGCATGGGGCTGGCACTGCGAAAAAGACAATTCACGCAGCCAAACCTTTAAATAAACAGACTCAACAAAAAACTGCCATGTTCCACAAGATAACCGAAGCCAACATCACGATTGAAGCGCCGAAGGAAGAGAAGATCTCAGCAAAGCTTCCTGTATTCTATAATCCAGTCATGAAGTTCAACAGGGACATTTCAATACTCCTGCTCAAAGCTATTGACAATCAGGAGATGCAGGTATGTGATTTGCTTGCAGGCTCAGGCATCCGCGCCATCCGTTTCCTTGCGGAGCTGGAAAAAGAAAAGATAAAATCGATCACCATCAATGATTACAATGAAAAGGCCGCAGAGCTCATCAAGAAAAATATTGAAGTCAACAGGAAACTGTTCCAAGCAAAGCACAGAGAGGCTGAAATAAACATCACGAACCAAGAAGCATCTAGTCTTCTCCTGCAGTCCACAGGCTTTGACTACATTGACATAGACCCTTTCGGCACGCCCAACCCTTTTCTTGACGCTGCAGCCAGACGCCTCTCCCGCAACGGCATACTTGCGGTCACTGCGACCGACACATCTGCTCTCGCAGGCACTTATCCCAAGGTCTGCAAGCGGAAATACTGGGCAACTCCAGGCCGCGGCCCGCAGCAGCACGAACTTGGTCTCAGGATACTGATCCGCAAGGTCCAGCTGATAGCAGCGCAGTATGAAAAAGCGCTCATCCCGATATTCTCTTACTCGAAAGAGCACTACATGCGCGTATTCTTCCGTTGCGATAAAGGAAAGAGCGATGTCGACGCAGTCCTCAAGCGGCACGGCATGTTCAACGACGCAGGCCCGCTCTGGCTCGGCCAGCTTTGGGACTCTGCCCTGGCTGAAAAGATGTACAGGATTGCAGCAGACCTTGACTACGAGTTCGATGCAAGGTTCCTGCAGACAATCCGTGACGAGAGCAGGATAGGCAAAGTCGGATTCCATGACATCCACAACATCTGCAAGAAGCATAAGCTAGAGGTGCCGAAGTTCGAGCCCATCTTCGACGAGATAAGGAAAAAGAAACACAAAGCAACCCGCACGCATTTCACAGGCTTCGGCATACGGAGCGACATCGAAGAGAAAGATATTCTAGACATAATAAAAAAAGTAATCAAGCAGAATGTCAAGGCATGACTGCCTTTGCTGCTGCATTGTTCATGAACTGCTCTTTTATCACGCGCTCCCCGCTCTCAGTCACATCAAAGAATGTCCTGTTGTTCTTCTTCACCCTCTCGAGCAGGTTCAGCTCTCCAAGTCTCTTCGCGTATTTTGACACGCTGCCTGTCTTAAGCCCGGGGTCCTTGTAAGGATAGACTTCCTGGGCAAGCAGGCGCAACGCGACTATCTTGCCGGTCTCTGACTTCACCTTCGCGCACATGACGAGCACCCTCTGCTCCATTGGGGTGAGGTTATACTCGACCTGGTATGCCTTCTTCTCCTCTTTCCTGCCCTGCATCACGGCAATCAGCCTGTCGAACGCATCGATGAAGTCCTTGCCTTTCTGCGTGATGCTGAGCACGAGCGAGCCTCCATCTGACTCCTCTGCAGAAAGCAGCTCTGCCTTCTCAAGATTCAGCAATGTCAACGGCCCCTCCGTCACAACAAGCTTTGACTTCATCTCAGGATAGAGCATAGTATACTTCTTCGCAGACACCTCATTGTCATAGAGTATCTTGAGGATATTGATGCTTGCTCTGTCTTTCAGGAGGGGGTGAAGTTGCATGCGTCAAGCCCTTGTTTTTACGTTTAAATAAGTTTGCATCAGCTTTTAAAGCAGCCAGAGGCTACAGAGCAGAGGGGTGGGCGGCCGGGGGTTGCAGGGCGGGTATGATATAGCCACTCAAACAACAGTTATGCGCTACAAAACCTTTAAAAACACACCTCTTTTCCTCAGGAGCATGGCAAAAGACAATCCTGCCTCGAATATAAGGAGCCCTGTGTGCTCTGTAATAGGCCATGTGGACCATGGCAAGTCGAGCATACTGGACAGTATTAGGAGCACCAGGATAGTGTCCAAGGAGGCTGGAGGCATCACCCAGGCGATAGGAGCGTCAATCATACCGCTTGACATAATACAGAAGAAGGCAGGTGACCTGCTGAAGGCGCTTAAGATGGATTTCACAATCCCCGGCCTGTTGTTCATAGACACTCCGGGCCACGCTGCGTTCACCAGCTTGAGGAAAAGAGGAGGAAATCTCGCAGACATAGCCATTCTAGTAGTAGACATCAATGATGGTTTCAAGCCCCAGACTGACGAGTGCGTTGAGATACTCAAGAACTACAAGACTCCTTTTGTCGTTGCAGCGAACAAGATTGACGTGATAGGCGGGTGGAAGCCGGGCAAAGGCTCTGTGCTGCAGACAATAGACAGCCAGGAGAAAAATGTCAAGAATGCTGTCGATACAAAGCTTTACGAGATCGTGGGCAAGCTTCACGAGTTCGGTTTCCCTTCAGAGCGGTTCGACCGCGTATCAGACTTCACAAAAGAGATAGCGATCGTTCCGGTCTCAGCCAAGACAGGAGAAGGCATACCTGAGCTTCTCATGGTCGTCACCGGCCTCGCACAGAGATACCTGGAGAAATGCCTGGAGTGTAACATCGCAGGGCCTGCAAAAGGGACAATCCTCGAGGTAAAGGAAGAGAAAGGCCTCGGCACGACCCTTGACGTGATAATCTACGACGGAACGATAAAGGTCAATGATACTATAGTCATCGGCGGCATCGAAGGCCCTATCACTACGAAAGTCCGCGCACTCCTGCAGCCCGCGCCTCTTGCAGAGATGCGGGACAAGAAAGCCAAGTTCAGGGGAGTGAAGGAGGCTGTCGCAGCCACAGGGGTGAAGATATCAGCTCCGGACATAGATGATGTAATAGCAGGCATGCCATTGAGAGGAGCGACACCCGAAACAATAAACAAGGTCAAGGAAGACATCCAGGCAGAGGTAGAAGAGGTCCTCATAGAGACTGACAAGGACGGGATAATAGTCAAGGCAGATACCATCGGCTCTCTCGAGGCGATAGTCGGCATGCTGAAGTCAAAGGGGCTGACGATAAGGAAAGCGACTGTCGGTGAGGTGTCAAAGAAGGATGTCGCGGACGCTGAATCGAACCTTGAGAAAGAGCCCCTCAATGCAGCCATACTCGCGTTCAACATCCCGATGGATGATGAGATACTCGCTTTCGCGAAAGGCAAAGGCATCAAGATAATACACAGCGAAGTAATCTACACGCTCATAGACAGTTTCGAGAAGTGGAGGGAGGAAGAGAGGAAGAAGCTCGAGGCAAAGGAGCTTGAAGGCCTCGTCCGCCCATGCAAGTTCCGCGTGATGCCAAACTACGTGTTCAGGCAGTCCAACCCTGCCATCGTAGGATGTGACATCCTTGTAGGTGAGCTCAAGGTCGGCATGCCTGTGATGAAGGACGGCAAGGATATATCGACTGTCAAGTCTATCCAGCATGAGAAGGATTCCATATCAACTGCTGCAGCAGGCAAGCAGGTCGCAGTCTCTCTCCCGAGCGTCACAGTAGGCAGGCAGGTCAATGAGAATGACATGCTCTACTCAGGCATCCCGGAGCCTGACTTCAGGAAGCTCAAGTCCCTGAAGAAGCTGCTCAGGAATGATGAGATTGAGGTAATGAAAGAGATTGCTACGATGAAGAGGAAGCAGAACCCATTGTGGGGTGTCTAGCTTATTCTTATTATGGCCAGCAGTGCTGCCGCCGCTTCTGCGTCGGTCAGGCCAGCGCAGCGTCAAATCAGAAACCTGTACTTCTACATAAGTATGCAGTCCCGGCCACGCCGCTTCACGAATCTGAATCGTGGCTGAGAGGGCAATGCATCACTAGCAGCGTGGCAGTACTGCCACCGCTCTCTTAGCTCTTTCCACGAACTCGGCTTCTGTGGAACAATCCTGACATTATTTTTTGCCGCAGGCTCAAGTATCTATCGATTATTGTGTAAAGCAGAACAATTAGATAATGGTAGCATTTCTCACCAATAATTATATATATCAGGCCATCTTAACTATTTAAACTATTTATATATTGATTCGGGGGTGCGAAGACCATGAAGAACAGATATCTAGCATTAGTCTTGGTTTTTTCCATAGCGTTCTTGTTTCTTGCGGGTTGTACAGCTAAACAGGAAGCGCCGGCACAGGTTGAAAAGCCTACAACTCAAACAACGACTCCGCCAAAAGAGGTAGAGACAGAACCTCAACAGCAGGCAGTGCCTGAACCTCAGCCAGAGCCTGCCAGGCAGATGGACAAGAAGGTCGCAGAACTGCTCCAGAAGCACGTGGGCAGGGTGCACAGCCTCAAGTACATGTACCAGGACCAGACCATCAAACCTGAAGAATGGGAGACCTGGGTTACTGATGACAAGATGCACGTAAAGCTCAGGGAGCTGGACAACGTAGAGGGCGATGTTTATGTCGACCAGATCTATCTTGACCTCGCGTCAAAGGACGCAAAGGGATACTGTGAGAGGACAGTCTACAGGTGCGCTGACCCGAACACTCCTGTCGATGTGACATTCAAGAAGTATTACAGGAAGACACCTATCGACTGGATAGAGGGAGTCACCTACGCTGTCAAGGAGTCAGAGGAGCAGATGCAGCAGAGGACTGTCTGGAAGCTCGTCTCTGAAGAGGGCGACAAGATCACCACGATGTGGGTTGATGACTATTATGGCGTGCCATTGATGGTCAAGGTCAAGCAGGGCACTACAGTGAATGATTATATCTATGAGGATATGGCGTTCAACTCTGTCGAGGACTCTGACCTTACGCACAGGCTCGTGACCGTGACATATAACTAAATTTTTAAATTTCTTTTTTTCTCTTTATTCTTGACCATGATGAAAGAGACAAGACCGCTCAAGGAATCCCTGAAGATACTCAACAGTAGGGAGAAGAAGGACATCAACAAGCGCCTGATTGAACAATGGGGCTGTGAGCTTGATAAGGAGATGGTATTTCTCATGAGCAATAAGAACAAGCTCTACATAGCAGACCAGGACATAGCAAAAATAGACACAGAGGATATGCGAGTCGACAACCTAGGCCTTTACGTCGCGACTGTCGATGAGAAAGGCGTCCGCCTCAGCATAGAGGGCACGCAGATCCTCGGGCCGAAAGCGAGGAAGAACATCGTCGATGTCGATGAGGCCGCGATGCGCGAGTGGTTCCGCGGAAATGACCTGGAGAAAGAACAGATAGAATCAAAAGATGCATCTGGTTTCGTGATCCTGAAGCACAAGGAAGATTTCATAGGCTGTGGAAAGATTACAGAGAAAGGGATACTCAATTTCGTGCCGAAGACAAGGAGGATATTGAGTGCGGATTGAACCTTCTGTCTAAGGCTTGCTATCTAAAAGTTTTTTGTATTCTTCCTCACTCATCTCCGCATCTTGTGCGTTGAGTCCTTGACGGGCCTCTTCTATCCTGAACGAACCGTCCTGTTCGACGAAGACAGTCTTGACCGCTCTCTTGTCTGTAGGTACCTGCGTGACATGAAGATACAGGTCGCTAAGCGCCTCTACAGCCCTCAGGCGGGCCATCCTGTGGTTGATATACACGATCTTTCCCTCATCAGTCTTCTTGTGCTCGCGGTAATCTCCACCTATCACGATAGCTGATATGTTCTTAGGATACTCGTTGTCTGGAGGTATATGTCCATCCACGTATTCCTTTACCAGCTCCTCCAGTAGCTCTCGTGCTTTTACTGAATCATCGACGCCCAGGTTCATCAGCGCGATATCCTTATTCATGGAATTTCTCAAGAGGACTATTGCGTTGTTGGTTACATCATCTATCCTGTACGGACCTCTTTTTGTTGTTGTCTCTCCTACTGGCAGGTTTTCACCATAATTTGGTTTTTCATCGCCCATATTATCACGCCCGAAAGGCTTCCTTACGGAAAAGCCGGTATAAAAAATTATATACTGCTCCTGCCTCAGGTATCTTCATGTACATGTCCTGCCTGAGGTATTTCTCGATTGTCCTGTAAGTGAAGTGGCATGTCGCAGAGTCCCTGTCAAGCTCCCTTCGGTGGGTATCCTCAGTCTTGATCTGGCACTCGAACTTCTTGCCGTGGATGTTGAAGTTGAACTGCAGCATCTTATAGAGCTCGATGCGGCCTTTGACCCCTTTTCTCTCTTTAGGTTCCTTCAGGTTGTCCTGAGCCCTTCCCGGACATCGGGGGTAGTCGGTCTTGAGCTTTCGCAGCACCGAATAGCACGCGAGGTCCTCGAAATCGCACATCCTTGGCAGCTCCATCTGCATGCGGTACCTGAAAAAGTTCCTGAACTCCCTGTCACTGCAGTCTTTAGGGATGCGCTGGCGCATCTGGTCCCTGAACCTTCTCCTGAAGCTGCGCTCATCAGTCCCGGTGCCTATGTTGAGCACGAGCGAAAAGGCATACTTGTCTGTTATGCTCCTCTTCCTCCAGCGGGGGTCGTTCTCATCGTAAAATATGAGGTCTACGAGCTTGTGGCAGTATCGTCCTGCTGACTTTACTCTGGTCTTCAGGAATGATAAGACCTCTTCTTTCGCAGGATATATGCAGTTGCTTGCGCTGGTTATGTCGAGCTCTGTGCTGCAGCTCGGGCAGTTTGGCATGAACCCGTTGCGAAGGAGCATATCCATCACATATCCTCTCCGCAGGTCCAGCTCATTCACGTAATATTCTACAGGTATCTCCTGTCTCTGCTCGCAATGCAGTTCGTGCGAATCTGATTCTGAGCACACAGGACATTCTGATGTTATCTCGTATGTGCGTACATTATGCCCTTGTATGTATCTTGACGCGAGCATCTCACCCATTTCTTGCAGTATGCCGTCATTGACCCTGATGTCATTTATTATAGCCCTTCGCAGTTCAGCTACATCACTTATGCGGGACTCAAGCCCGCCCTTGAGCAGCGCGACACGTTCATCTGAACTTAAAGAATCATCCCTCAACGTCCCCTGAACCAGGGATCTTATGCTTGCCAGCGTCTCCCTGACATCCGGGCTGAAAGTAGTATATAAAAGCTGCTTCTCCATTGCTATATGTCAATATAGAATCTAACTTATAAATCTTTCGTTTATAACTATGAGTTAGTAGTAAAATTCCACACTTCGTCACCTACAAAGTGCAGGTTAAGCACGACCTTGCCGGCCTCCATGTCCTGTATCTCATCTTTTGAGAAAAGGCTCTGCCCTACTGCTACCGGCTTCATATTCTTCTCATCCACTATCGCCACTATGCTTCCCTCTTCGACATAAGCGTCAACCCCCACAATCCCTGGACGCATCAGGTCGGACCCTTTTGCGATGAAAGGCACAGCACCCATGTCTATGACCACATTCTTGAGGAAATTGTCCTTCAGCACGAGCCTGAGCGATGGCAGGAGCAGGTCCTCCTTGTAGAAGAACATCACCACGCCATCCTGGATGATATAGGTGTCATCTACGATCTTCAGGAAATCCTCCCTTGAGAAGAAGTCATTTACACCATACAGTCTCTTTATCTCATCATTGATGTCCCGTATATCCCGTTTGCTCAAAGTAAGTTGTTTCATGATATCACATCACAACAATATCAGTATGATCAACAGTCAATCATCATAATTCATTCATTATACTGAGCAGTTGCCTGAGGTCTTTTATCTCGTGGTCAACATAGTCGAAGTGCCTGTTGCCTATATGCTCTGTCCATTTCCCGTACCTTATCCAGACAGTCGTCATCCCCAATTCCTTGGCGAGCTTGAGGTCCACCTCAGGCTTGTCGCCGATCATGATGCATTCCTCTGCCGAGACCCCGAGCTTCTTGAGCACACGCTCATAGAAAGCCCTGTTCGGCTTGTTCTGCCCTATGTCATCGCTTGTCATGAACACGTCCACATACCTCATCAGACCGATCTTCCTGACGCGCTCGACCTTCAGCTCCCTGTCCCCGTCAGAGTCGGTCATCACGGCAATCTTATATTGCTTCTTGAGCTCGCGCAGGACCTGCTCTGCGTCAGGCATCATCCGCACCCTTTCATGGACAGACTTCCAGTATAGGTCGACGCATTCCTGTATCTTGTCTTCCTGGACCTGCAGGCCTAGGTCCTTGAACAGCTGCCTGAACCAGAGATGCCGGTCATAGGTGGAAGGAGAAGACCCCACACCCCTGATGCTGAAGTCCATGTCTATATCCCTCATCAGTTTCATCGTCGTAGGACCGTAAACCCCGTATTCCTTGAAGAGCTTCTCGGCCACCCGGTTGTGCGCGTATTCTATCCTCGTCTTCAGCTCTGCAAGGGTGTTGTCAAGATCGAATATCCACGCTTTCACCAGAGGCTCTATCTCAATCACTATCTCCTGGCCGGGATTGCGCAGCAGCTTCACGAGCTTCCTGTCAAGATGCGCAGCTGACTTGCTAGCCCTGAACCCGAGCGTCCTGTCAGAGCTGAACTCTGAGAATCTCAGCACGATCTCTCTCTTGGAATTGAATCCCTTATTGACGGTGAAAGTGACCTCTTCGGCAAGTCCGCCTGCCTTTATCCTCATGCGCAGCCTATTATGATTATCGACCAGCACCTTGAGCTGCTGCGGTGAGAAATCCGCGCTCACGCCGACAATGCAGTCGCCGTCAGGGCTGAGATCCGGGTCGCTGGTGAATTCAAGGGTCCTGGCATGGGTCGCGAGTATATTCTCATGACCCTTTGCCTTGAATGAGTATGCCATAAGGACAGAAAAAAAGAGCAGGATATATAAAAGTTCAGGTTGAGTTTAGTCAATGCTTGTCTAAGCCTCAATCCCAGCGTGCTGTACGCTCCCTGGGAAAAAGGTATTCGACCCCTGCTGCGATTCCCAGGATAACAAGCATCGATCCGAATTCTATAAGCATCTGCATCACCCGCCTTCTTTCATACATAGTCTTTATCCAATCCACGATATCTAATTCAGGACCAGTAGCGCATTCAAATCAGTAGCGCATCCAGATATATCCAGGTATAAGGCACAGAAACCTCTTAAAACTTCTCACCGCTTTTTTTAGAAATTAGAGAAAAATTTATAAATGTATAAGTCATTAGTAAAAAAGCCATGGGGGCAAATACTGGAAATACAACTTCTGGAACGCCTGAAGAGGCTTCTGCAGGCCACAGCAATGCAGACGGCTCGAACAGCCAGAGCAACCTAAACAACCAGAACAGCCCTGTGAAGATAGACAACAAGGATAAGGAGATACTCCGCCTTCTGAATGAGAACGCCAGGCTGACATCCAAGTCAATAGGCGCATCGACCAACACCTCAAGGGAGGTCGCGGACTACCGCATCAAGAGGCTGGTGAAGAACGGCCTGATATCCGGGTTCATAACTCTTGTCGATGAGAAGAAGCTGGGATACGACTCTTACATGCTCCTGCTCCAGCTGCAGGACTATACCCCTGCTGACGAGATGAGGATAATCGAGTTCCTCAACCGGCACAAGTTCACCAAATGGGTGCTGAAGTCAAGCGGTGAATGGGACATCCAGACCATAATCACATCGAAGAACAAGACGCACCTGGCGAAGATAATCGACGAGATAGACAAGTTCTGCGGAAAGCACCTCAGGAAGTATGATCTCGCGCTCGTAATAAACCTCCTGGTCCCTGAGAACCTCGCTTTCATGATGCCGAAAGCGAGCAGGGAGCTGAACCCGAAGGACCTCCCCGCCATAGACAAGGAGATAACATACACGCTGGCGGATATCGATGACAAGGACCGGAAGCTTCTCAAGGCACTGGCGACAGACGCACGCGCACCTATAGTCAAGATAGCGCAGCAGATCGGCCTGTCAGCGGACGCGACCAACCTCAGGATGAAGAAGCTGAAGAAGATGGGAGTGATCAAGAAGTTCCAGACAGTCGTCGACCTATCTACGCTGAACTACCTGATCTATTCGGTCTTCCTCAAGATCAACAACTACAGCCCTGAGCGGGAGAGCAGCATACGCACATTCTTATACTCAATGTCTAACATAACATTCGCAGAGCGCATCATAGGCAACTGGGACATGAGACTGCAGATATCATGCTCGACGCCGCAGGAGTTCGACAGTATTGTCCAGAGGATAAGGGAGTTCCTCGCCGCTGACCTAAAATACTATAATTTCGCGTTGATGCTGAAAGAGTCCAAGCGGGTCTCTTACACGAGAGGCATGGAAGAGCAGGGATGATGATATGACTATCAAATAATCATACAATACAATCATAAGATCGGACACAAATTTTTTCAAAAAAAAGAGGTTGAATGATGGATAATAAAGACAAGTTCATATTTGAGGCTTCATGGGAGGTCTGCCACAAGGTGGGCGGGATATACACAGTGGTCAAGTCTAAGGCCGCCCTGCTGACCGAGGCATACCCTAATTATATTCTTATTGGCCCTTATTTCGAGGCCAATGCAGAGACCGATCTTGTCGAGGAGACCCTTCCGCACGGCTTCCAGGAGGTCTTCGATGAGCTCAGGAACGAAGGTATAGTCTGCCATTTCGGGAGATGGCAGATAAAAGGCAAGCCGATTACGATACTGATAGAATTCTCAGGCTACTTCCAGAACACTGACAGCATAAAGACACGGCTATGGGAGCAGTATGCAGTGGACTCTATGGGTGCAAGCGGGGAGTTCAACGAAGCAGTTGTATGGGCGACCGCTGCCGGAAGGTTCATCGAGAAGTTCATACAGAAGAGGGTCGAGCGCGGTGAGAAGGAGCTGAAGTATGTCGCGCATTTCCACGAATGGCTCGCAGGCGCAGGCCTGCTCTACCTCAAGAAGAGCAGCGTCAGGGTAGGAACGGTCTTCACTACCCACGCCACCATGCTCGGCAGGACCATAGCAGGCATGGGACGGAACCTCTATGAGAATCTGAAGAACATAAATCCGGACGCAGAGGCGAAAGCGCTGGGTATCCAGCCTAAACATACCATGGAGAGAGCATGCGCGTCTGCGACAGATGTCTTCACGACAGTCTCAGAGATAACAGGCATGGAAGCAGAGCACCTCCTAGGAAGGAAACCCGAGATCCTGGTCCTGAACGGACTGGACATCGACAAGATGCCAACGTCTGAGGAGGCAGCATACAAGCACAGGCTCAACAGGGAGAAAGTGCATGATTTCCTCAGGTTCTATTTCCTCCCATACTATTATTTCGATGTCAATGACACCCTGCTCCTGTTCATCGTGGGACGTTATGAGTACAAGAACAAGGGGATTGACCTGGTTATCGAGTCTCTCGCCAAGCTCAACGAGCGCCTCAAGTCAGAGAAATCAAAGAGGACAGTAGTCTGCTTCTTCTGGATACCCAGAGAAGTGCATGGTGTCAGGAACGAGATATCGACCAACAAGACAGCTTACCTCACACTGAGGGACTTCGTATCTGACCACATGCCGCACATAAAGACGTGCATAGTCACGAACATAATCAAAAGCGGAGTGAAGAACATCAGCTCAGAGAGCGCAGGGTTCGACATATTCGATGAGGAGTTCAAGCAGAACATAAAGAAGCTCGAGGTCAACTTCGCGAAGAAGGGCAACCCTCCTCTCTCGACCCATAACATACCGTACGAGAATCAGGACGCGATAATGAACAATCTCCTGGCGAACGGGCTTGACAACAAGGAGGATGACCCGGTCAAGGTGATATTTTACCCAATATACCTCACAGGAGTGGACGGCCTCACTGACCTCGCGTATTATGACGCGATGAACGCATGCCATCTCGGGCTTTTCCCGTCATATTATGAGCCCTGGGGATACACGCCGCTTGAGTGCGCAGCGCTGGCTGTCCCGTCGCTGACTTCAGATCTAGGGGGCTTCGGCAGGTTCCTGCTGCAGAAGACGACAGGCACGTCAGGCATCTATGTGCTGAAGAGGTTCGGCAGGGACAGGGAAGCGGTCATAGAGGATTTCACGGACATCCTGCACAAGTTCGCGAGGTTCAACGCGAAAGAGAGGGTCCAGCAGAAGATACTGGCGAAGGACCTGGCGAATCTCGCAGACTGGAAAGAGCTGATAAAGAATTATTTTGACGCGCACAATCTAGCTATAAAGAAAGCTTTTGGGTAATTATATTCAAGGACAAAACAGGCGAAAAAATAAGGGAGGATGGGTGATAGATATGATCAAGGTCGCGATTAATGGTTTCGGAAGGATTGGCAGGATGGTGTTCAAGGCAGGCCTGAACGATCCTGATATAAATTTTGTCGTGGTCAATGACCTGACAGACACGAAGACTCTCGCTCATCTGCTGAAGTACGACTCAGTGCATGGTATATTCCAGGGCAAGGTGGAGTTCACAGAGGACTCGCTGGTCGTAGACGGCAAAGAGGTCAAGGTCGTGTCTGAGAAGGACCCGACAAAGCTGCCCTGGAAAGAGTTCGGTGTGGATGTCGTCGTGGAGAGCACAGGACGGTTCACCAAGAAGAAGGACGCTATGCTGCACATAGATGCAGGGACCAGGAAGATACTCGTGTCCGCGCCCTGTAAGTGCGACGAGGGTGAGGATCCAGTCAAGACCGTCGTCATGGGCGTCAACGAGGAGACCCTCACCAAGGATGACATAATAGTCAGCAACGCCTCCTGCACTACGAACTGCCTTGCGCCGATGGCCAAGGTGCTCGAGGACAATTTCGGCATAGAGAAGGGATTCATGACCACCATCCACGCATACACCGCAGACCAGAGGACCGTTGACGGGCCTCACAAGGACCTGAGAAGGGCAAGGTCTGCCGCAGTATCTACAATACCGACGACAACGGGCGCTGCAAAGGCGATCGGAGCGGTGATCCCTGCGCTGAACGGGAAGCTTGACGGCTTCGCCGCTCGCGTACCTGTCCCTGACGGCTCATTGACAGACCTGACTGTAGTCCTCAAGGCTGACGCGACAAAAGAGCACATAAACGAGCTGTTCAAGAATGTCTCCCAGCACCACATGAAAGGCATCCTCGAGTACAGCGAGGAAGCGCTGGTCTCTGTCGACATCATCGGCAACCCGCATTCCTGCATCTTCGACTCGGCTATGACTAAAGTGATAGACAAGAGGCTTGTCAAGATAGTTGGTTGGTATGACAATGAGTGGGGATACTCGAAAAGGATGATCGACCTGCTTAAGATAATGGCAAAGCTTGGCTGAAACAGCAGAGAGCTTCAGCAAGCATCAGGAAAAGAATATCAAGATGGAACTGCCCACCCTCCATAACATGTACATAGGGAAGAAGCGCGTCCTAGTCAGGACTGGGTTCGATGTGCCTATAGACGAGAAAGGGAATATCCTGGATGACAGCAGGATCCGCATCTCAGTTCCCACGATAAAATATCTTCTTGAGCATGGCGCTTCGCAGGTCATTGTCATCACGCACATAGGCAGGCCCAAGGACAAAGAGGCCCACCTGAAGACAGACAGGTTGGCTGCAAAGCTCTCGGAGCTTATCGGCGCGCAGGTAAAGAAGATAGACAGTCTCGGGGAGAAAGGAATCCCCGCCCCAGAGCAGAGCCGGATCGTGATGCTTGAGAACCTGCGTTTCGACCCACGGGAGAAGGATAAGGACCCGGAGAAAAGGGATAGTCTCGGAAAGCAGCTCGCATCCCTCGCCGACATATACGTGAATGACTCGTTCTCTACCTGCCACAGGGACCACGCGTCCATGACATCAGTGCCTAAATTCATCCCGGGCTGCGCAGGGCTGAGCGTTGAACAGGAGGTCTTCACCATCACCAAGGCTCTGGAAGATCCAGAAAGGCCGTTCATCTCCATCATCGGCGGAGTCAAGGCAGACAAGCTCAACGCGATAGCTAACCTCATAGACAGGGTCGACATGATACTTGTTGCGGGCGCGCTCGCATTCACCCTCCTGAAACAGTTCGGCAGGGAAGTTGGAAAGACAAAGACAGATACAGAAGGGCTTGCAGGATTCGAAGACCTGCTGCCCAAGATAAAAGACAATCCGAAAGTCATCCTTCCGGTGGATGCCGTGCTTGCAGACCGGTTCGACAAGGACGCGCAATCCAAGACAGCATCGACAGACAGCATGGATCCGGCATGGATGGCGCTCGACATCGGCCCTGAGACGATAAGGATATTCAAGGATAAGCTGGCAGGCGCCAAGACCATAGTCTGGAACGGGCCGATAGGCGTGTTCGAGTTCGACAGGTTCGCCAATGGCACAAAGGAGATAGCAGAGGCGCTGGCAGATTCAGGCGCGACTGTGATTGTAGGTGGCGGTGATTCTGGCGCTGCTGTCGAGAAGCTCGGGCTCAAGGAGAAGATGACACTCGTATCATCCGGCGGAGGTGCATCACTGGCCTTGTTTGAGGGCAAGGAGCTCATAGCTTTAAAAGGTTTGGAACAAAGCATGAAGAAACCATAGAAAATTATAAAAGAACACAGATTATTCAGAAGGACATGGCGAAAAAGAGGAAAGCGAAGAACAAGAAGGCAAAGTATGATGTCATCGCTGTAGGATCTGCCACCATAGACTGCTTCGTGAACCTGCCTGTCGATTTCAGGAACATCAGGCACGGCTCGAAACTGCTGATCGAGGACATAAAGCTCCTTACAGGAGGCGGAGCGACAAACGTCGCTGTCGGCCTGAGGCGCCTCGGCCTTAAGGTAGGGTTCATAGGAGAGGTCGGTGACGACCACTCTGCATACATCGTAAGGCGCGACCTCGAGAAGGAAGGCGTCGATTTCCTTGTCAAGCAGCACTCAAGGCACGAGACCGCCTACTCAGTGATACTCGAGTCAATGGGAAAGGACCGCGCAATACTCGTTTACAAGGGTGCAAGCAGCTATCTCCATCCTGAAGAGGTCAGGAGCATAAACAAGGACGCTGCATGGTTCTATTTCTCGTCGATGATGGGAGCATCGCTCAAGACCCTGAACACACTCGCGAACTATGCGAAGAGGAACCGCATCAGGGTGTTCTTCAACCCGAGCAGCTACACCATAGAGAGATGCAGGAAAGAGATGGACAATATACTTTCAGCCACGACGATAATCTCGGTCAATAAGGAGGAGGCGCAGGCGCTGCTCGGCAGCAGGTCAGACAGGCCGGAAGAGCTCCTGAAAGGCATGAAGGCCCTCGGCCCTGAAGTATGCATCATGACCGACGGCGAGAATGGAGCTTATGCGTTCGATGGGACGTCATTCGTCCACCAGGAAGCCAGCAGGATAAGGATTGTGGACACTACCGGCGCAGGGGATTCATTCAACTCAGGGTTCCTTGGAGGATACCTAATAAACAAGAGACTCAATGATGATAAGAGGCTGAGAGCAGCCATGAAGATGGGTGCGGCAAACGCTAAGTCGGTCATCAGCCATGTAGGGGCCAAGACGGGCCTGCTTACCAGGAGGAAGATGCTAAGATGCTAGTCACGAACAAGGCGCTCCAGCAGGTTGCGCAGAAGAGGAAGTACGCTGTAGGTGCATTCAACGTTTATGACATGGAGTCTGTCCAGTCGGTGGTGAAGGCTGCTGAGCTTGAGAGGTCTCCGGCGATCATCGCTACCAGCGAGGGCGCGATAGAGTATGCAGGTCATGAGTTCATCGCAGACCTGATCAGGCTTGCCGCGGAAAAGTCAAGGATGCCTTTCAGCATGCACCTCGACCATGGCAAGGACATGAAGATAATAAAAGACTGCATACGTCTGGGCTATACCTCTGTCATGATAGACGCTTCAAAGCATGAGTTCAAGGATAACATAAGGATGACGAGGAAGGTGGTGGGCATGGCCCACAGGAAAGGGGTCTCTGTCGAGGCTGAGCTGGGAACCATCGGCGGCGTCGAGGACAATGTCTCAGCCAAGACGATCATACTCACAGAGCCTGATGACGCAAAGGAATTCGTCGGGAAGACCGGATGTGACACCCTCGCGGTCGCGATAGGCACGAGCCATGGCGCTTACAAGTTCGCAGGAAAGTCAAAGCTCGACATAGCCAGGCTGAAGCTGATAAAGAGGAAAGTGAAGGTCCCTCTCGTTCTGCACGGGGCGTCAGGTATACCGCAGTGGGTGGTCAGGAAAGCCACTCTTTTCGGTGCGATGCTAGGCAAGGCGAGGGGTGTCTCAGAAGAGGACATAAGAGCGGCTGTCCACAACGGCATCAGCAAGGTCAACATCGACTCGGACCTGAGGCTTACGTTCGACGCCACAGTCCGGGAAGTGCTGAAGAACAGGCCGGAAGAGTTCGACCCTAGGAAGATCCTCGGCCCCGCAAGGGATGCTATCACTGAGATGATAAGGTACAAGATGAGGCTGTTCAGCTCTTCTGGAAAAGTAAAGAGGTAGAATATGACAATCATCGTGGTGAATTTCAAGACGTATGCGCAGGCCACAGGCGAGCGCGCCGTAAAGCTCGCGAAGATATGCGAGAAGGTGGCGAAAGAGAAGAAGATAGACATAATGGTTGCTGTGCAGAACGCAGACCTGTTCCATGTATCAAGCGAAGTCTCTATCCCGGTCTTTGCAGAGCATATAGACCCTGTCAAGTACGGCGCCAACACAGGAAAGGACCTTCCCGAAGCGCTGGTCGAGAACGGCGCGACAGGAGTCCTGATCAACCACTCAGAGGACCAGGATGAGCTTAAGGACATCGAGGGGAGCATAAAGCGCGCGAAAGACATCGGCCTGAAGACAATTGTCTGCGCCCCGAGCGCTAAGTCGAGCGAGGCTATCGCTGCTTTCGGGCCTGACTTTGTCGCTGTCGAGCCTCCTGAGCTCATCGGGGGGGACATATCAGTGTCGAAGGCGCAGCCAGGGCTGATATCAGAGACTGTCAAGCTCGTCCATAAGGTAGACGGGAAGATTCCGGTGCTGTGCGGCGCAGGGATAAAGGACCACGAGGACGTCAGGATAGCGGTGAAGCTTGGCTGTGAAGGCATACTTATCGCGTCCGGCGTGACAAAGGCAGAGGATCCTGAGAAGGCTCTTCTGGACCTGACAAGGGGGTTTGGATGATGCTGCACCTGGACATATCACATCTGGACATAAGGAGATACTCTTCCATCAAATCAAAGCTGGACAGGATAAGGAAGATGGAAGTTCCGGCATTTGAGAAGCACAAGGAAGACATCACAAGGCTTACAGCTACGCTCAAGAAGTACAGGAAGTACAGCAACCTGCTCGTCATCGGAAACGGCGGATCTAACACATCATTCAGGGCATTCCATCAGGCGCTTGTCCCGATGGACAGCAAGAAGAAGGCGTTCATCCTCACGACAATGGAGCCTGACCTGATCAGCGAGCTGAAGGAGGTTTTTCCGAAAAGAAAGACGCTTGTCATGCCCATCAGCAAATCAGGCACCACGATAGGGGTAATAGAGTCCTTGCTCGCTTTCGACGGGTACAGGATGCTGCCGGTGACATCGCCAGGAACTGGTGCGCTTTCAGTGATAGCTGAGAAAGAGGGTTTCGAGATGGTTCCGCACGCGCCTGTCGGCGGACGTTACTCAGGGCTTACCGCCTCTGCATTCGCGCCTGCCCTGTTCTTCGGCATAGATGTAGAGACCATAGACAACGGAGCCAGGACAACGTATAAGTACTGCAATCCGCAGGTGCACATAGACAAGAACCCTGCGTTGCAGCTCGCGGCTTCGCTCTACCTGCTCGACAAGAAGGGATATGACGAGATATTCTGCCCAATATACTCATCGAAGCTTTCAGGGTTCCAGAACCTCATAGTCCAGCTCATGCATGAGACTGTAGGCAAGAAGAAGAAAGGCCAGACCATATTCTGCGCTGACGCCCCCGAGTCCCAGCACCACACCAACCAGCGATTTTTCGGCGGGAAGAGGAACGTGCTGGGTGTCTTCCTGACTGTCGAGAACCAGCAGGACAATGACACGAAGGTCAAGGTCCCGCCTTCGATAAGGCAGATCAAGGCGCGTGACGGCACCATAGGAGATGTCAACGGCGTGCCTTATGCCAAGGCCCTTGAGTACGAGTTCAGGGGAACCTATGAGGATGCGATAGACAAGAAGATACCTGTCGCGCACATAAGCCTCGACAAGGTCTCTGCATTCAGTGTAGGTGAACTGATGGCATTCTGGCATTACGTTGCAGTATATTCCGCGTGGCTGCGGGACCTCAACCCGTTTGACCAGCCGCAGGTCGAGAGCTCCAAGGACATCAGCTTCAGGCTGAGTAGAATGCACAAGGGATGAGCGACCATTCATGGCCCTAAGAAATACATTCAAGGATATGATTCAAGGATATGTTCTGGCATTAACGTTGAGCTCACACCCAATTGACCTTCAGGAAATGCACCGAGCATGAGAAGCAGGGGTCATAGGCCCTTATCAGCTTTTCTATCTCGAAGACGATCTTCTTATCTCCGAGCTTTATTACAGAAGGCAGGAAAGCCCTTATGTCCTCCTGCATGTTGAGCAGGCTCTGGCAGGTGGGGGTTATGATGTTGGCCTTTGTTATGTCCCCTTTCTCGTTTATCTCATAGTCATGTATCAGGATGCCCCTCGGAGCTTCCGTCACTGCTATGCCTCTTGACTTCCTGAACTTCATCTCCGCAGGGGTCTCTTCCTGGACCTTGAGCTTGCGGCAGATCTCCATGCACCTGTCGATGCTGTGCACCAGCTCCACCGCCTGCGCGAAGTTGTTCATGAAAGGATTCATTATAGGGAGCTTGACCTTTGCGTCGGTGAGCAGCTTCTTGGCGTTCTTAGACAGGAACTTGTAATTGTTGTTGAGCCTGGCAAGGGCACCGACCATGTACCTCTTGTCCTTCTTGACGACGAAATTCGCTGTCGAATAAGGCTCATGGTACTCCTCCAGGTATTTCAGGTAATCGTCTTTCTTGAACTTGCTGGACTGGGAGACCAGGCTCCCGTATAAGGTAGGATAAGTGCTGCCGTCTTGGAGCGAGAAGTATTCTGTCTCATTCTCAAACTTAGGGCATTTCAGTTTTGTGAACAGGCGGGCGGTCGCTGCAGCGTCCGCCTGGGCGTCCTGCAGCCTTCTCCTGAAATTATCTATCTGCTCCTGCTCAGGTATCTTCAGCATCCCTCCGACCTGGGCAGACACGGGATGCATGTCCCTGCCTCCGATGGTCGATATGATATCATTGCCGAGCTTGGTGAGCCTGAGTGCCCTCAGGACATCGTTCTTGAACTTGGGTCCAAGAGCGAGGGCTGATTCCGCACCGACATAGTCGGGCAGCGCTAGGAAATAGAGGTGCGTCGCATGGCTCCGTATCCTCTCTCCGAGAACTATGAGCTCCCTGAGCATCTTTGTCTGCTCAGAGACCTTTATGCCGAGCGCGTTCTCGACCGCCTGTATCGAGCACATGGTGTGGATGCAGCTGCATATGCCACATATCCTAGATGTCAGCTCAGGAGCCTCATAGCATTTCCTTCCCTTTAGCAGACCCTCGAAGTATCTTGATCCCTCTATCGCGCCGAGTTCACACCGCTTTACCTCATTCCCGTCGATGGACAGGGTGAGGTTGGCGTGACCCTCTATCTTTGTTATGTGCTCGAGCTTTATTGTCTTTGACATCTTCAAAAATCTCCTACAGTGCTATTTCTTCTTGAGCTTCATCCTGCTGAAGAATGATGCCGGTTTCTTGGGCTTTTTCGGCGCCACTTTCTTTGGTGCTTTGTTCTTGACCTTATTTTTGACGCAGGTTTTCTTATTTGCAGGCGTTTTCTTTGTTTTCTTCTTCACTGCATTTTTCTTGGCATTCCTCCTGGCAGGCTTCTTCTTGACCCTCTTCTTCAGCGCTTTCTTCCTTGAAGGATGGCTCTTGGCTTTCCTCTTTGTCTTCTTCACTTTACTGGCTTTCTTCCCCTTCCTGGCCTTTTTGGGCCTCTTCAGTTTCTTAGCATGCTTCTTCATCTTCTTGTCATGCTTCTTCATCTTCTTGTCATGCTTCTTCATCTTCTTGTCATGCTTCTTCATCTTCTTGGCAGGCTTTTTCTTCGCTTTATCCTTCTTAGGCCTTATCTTGACCGGCTTGACCATTTTCTGCTTGGGCGGTTTCTCTATCATGAGCCCTGCGAATGTCCTGAGCCTCTGCTTTATGTGCTCTTTGGTGAATCCTTTCTCTTCAAGAAGCTTTATTATGAGCGGGATGTTCGCGTCAGGTGTAGGTCCTCTGCATCCCCAGCACTCAAGCCCGCCGTTAGTGCATATGGAATCACAGCCTCCTCTGGTTATGGGGCCAAGGCACATCTTTCCATCGTCGAGAAGACAGCGGTTCTGGTTCAGCCTGCACTCGAAGCATACAGGCTTGTCATAATCAACAGGGGTCTTGCCCAGAAGCACGTCCTTTATGAAGTTTAATACCTGCTTCTTGTCTGGAGGGCATCCAGGTATGTAATGATCCACAGTCACATAATCCTTTATGGGCGTGGCCGGCATGTCCCTCAGTTCCTTGAGCTTCTCATAGACGAGACCTGAATATTTGGAGGGGTCGATGAAGTTCCTGTATGCGGGGATGCATCCTGTGCAGGCACAGGAACCGAACGCCACAAGAACCTTTGCCCTGCTCCGCACTGATTTTAGGATATCGAGATCATCATTGCTCGCCACGAGACCTTCTACGAACGCAATGTCTAACTGCTTGTCATCCTTGATTTCCTTCACGAACCTGAATGCCTTTATGTCTATATGCGCCGCGAGGTCAAGCAGCTCCTCTTCATTGAACAGGAAACTCAGCAGGCACCCATTGCAGCCCGTCAGGTCATAAAACGCTACTGCCGGTTTGTTGCTCTTATTAGGTCTCGCCATTTTATGGATCAATCGTTCTTGTACTTGCTTATCTCGTCATACCTGAACACTGGGCCGTCCAGGCAGGTGTATTTCCCGTGTATCATGCAGTGGCCGCACACGCCGAGTGCGCAGTTCATCAGCCGTTCCGTGCTTATGTACATCTGGTCCTCCTTGAATCCCTTGCTCTTGAGTATGTCTATGGTTATCTTCATCATCATAGGCGGCCCGCATATGAAAACTATCTTGTTTTCCGGGTTGAGCTTTGCCTTGTCGAGAAGGTTGGTGATGAAGCACACGTCGCAGGATATGCTGGCCTTCTTGGGATTCTTGTCGACGCTGAGGTTGAGAAGGTAGTTCTTCTTCCACTGCTTCATATCATCCTTGAACAGGATATCCTCCGGCGTCCTGAAGCCGAAGTATATCATGACATCGCCGAAGTCGTTCCTGTGCTTGTCGACATACGCAAGTATTCCCTTGAGGGGGGCGACCCCGCTTCCGCCGCCTATGAGTACGAGGTTCTTGCCGAAGAACCTGTCCATGGGGTATCCTTTGCCACATGGTCCCCTGACGTACAGAGAGTCGCCTTTCTTCAGGTCTGCCAGCGCCTTGGTGACATTGCCCACCTCCCTTATGTTGAGGTCGAGATGATCGTCAGAGCAGGAAGCGACTGATATAGGCGCCTCGCCTATGCCGGGGAGAGTGACCTGGAAGAACTGGCCTGGATCGTAGTGTGACTTCAGCGCCAGCCGTATCAGGAAGCAATCCGAACTCTCCCGCCTGTAGAGCGTTATCTTCGCCGGCTGAGGCAGGTAAGGGTTTCTCATCTTCCCGCCGGGTTCATCAGTCCTTGTCTTTGTCCTTGGCATGAGTTTATCCTCAATAGGTAATCATGAATCCTTTTCATCAATCCTTCATATCATTCAGTATATTAACGAAATTTATCCTTGTCGGGCATCCTCTTATGCATCTCCCGCAGCCTGTGCATAGGTTCATGCCATGCTTCTCCCTGAAGTACTGCAGCTGATGGTATATCCTGTGCTTGAACCTGTCTTCCCTCGAGTCCCTGAAGACATGTCCTCCCGCGACTTTCGTGAAGCAGGTCAGCTGGCATGACGCCCAGTTCCTCTTTCGTTCCACCTTGCTGAGCTTGGAGTCTATCTCATCATATAGGTCAAAGCAGTAGCAGCTCGGGCATAGCGTGACGCATGCCGCGCAGCTGAAGCAGATATCTACCCCTTTCTTCCAGTCAGGGCTGTTATAGTATGCTGCGATGTCCCTCTTCTCGAGCTTGAGGTCGGTCTCCATGCGGCGGTCCTCAGGCGTGAGGAAAAGGTCCGTATCCCAGAAATATTTCCTGTACCTGTCCACGAACGACCTGCCCTTCTCAGACCCGATCTCCACGAGGTATGCATCCTCTTTCTCATAGAGCATGAGGTCGTAATAGTCACCGAGGTCCATAGATGAGCAGAAGCAGTATTCGTCGAAAGGCTCCTTGCAGTGGTAGCCGATAAGGACCGTCCGCTCCCTCTCCTCGGTATAGTACGGGTCTTCTGTCTCTTTCATGAACATTAGGTCCTGGCGTTTTATCGAGTTGAGGTCGCACCTCTTAAGGCCCAGCATCACCCTCTGCTTCTTCTCCGGCTGGAGCTCAGGCACAGAGACCTTGCCCTTGTCGAACGACATAAGGGTCTGCCGCTTCTTGAAGAAGAAATGCTTGACAGGGAAGTATGTATGGAGGTCAAGATGTATCGCTGAAACGTCTTTTATGGTCTCGAACCTGGACTCGTCTGTCATGACCGGCGCGACAAGCTCGTTGTATCTCATGACATCTGACAAGAAATCATTGAATGACGACTTGTTTATCTTCAGCATATATACCACTTTTTATTTTATGAGCAGTGCCACCGCGAATTCACGAGGCGCTTTAGCAACAACAATGCGGGCGTTGTCGGGGGACGCCCCATCCGGGGAGACAGCCCCTTCAGCGGATTATTCGCACGCCGAGCCTCGCGTGGCGCTGCGACTTTTTCTACTCGACTTCCACTTCTTTCAGCACGATATCCTTCCCTTCGATGACTTCAGGGACTGCCTTGCACTTGGGACAGAGATATACTGAATGGCCATGGCTGTGCTCCAGTATGTCCGGCTCTCCCTCGTATCCGCAGGCGCATCTGACTTTTGCCTTCCTCGTGACTATCTTGACATGCCAATCAGGCACCATACTGCTTAGAGTCTTATTGAGCTCTTCTGCTGGAAGATGCCCCAGATCGCCCACTTCAACGGTTATACCCTTTATTTTCCCTTGTTTCACATGCTCCTGTGCCACTTCTATGATGTCTTTGCTTATAAGGGTATCATGCATCCAGGAAACCAAACAAGCCTTTCTATATAAATATTATCGTGATTTTAGCGGTTTGTGTAATCATCAAAAAGTCGTGAAAATAAGAGGTGACCATAAGAGGGTGCGTATGAGAAGATATGAGAAAAAAATTATGGAAAAATGATGACATCTATTTTATCCCGAGCTGCTTCTCCTTCTCTGCAATCGCCAGCGTTGTCTTGACCACAGTGTCCGGGTTGAGGCTCATGCTGTGTATGCCTGCCTCGACCACGAACTCTGCGAAGTCCGGGAAGTCCGAAGGAGCCTGTCCGCAGATGCCTATGTACTTTCCTTTCTCGTTCGCGACCTTGATGACCTGCGCTATAAGTCTCTTGACAGCCTCATTGCGCTCATCATATATAGATGACACGAGCTCTGAATCCCTGTCAAGCCCGAGCGTCAGCTGGGTGAGGTCGTTCGAGCCGATGCTGAAGCCGTCAAATATCTCAAGGAACTCTTCCGCGAGTATGACATTTGCCGGTATCTCGCACATGCATACGACCTCAAGGCCGTTCTCGCCCTTCTTCAGCCCATTCTTCTCCATCTCTGCGAGTACCTTGTTTCCTTCTTCTACTGTCCTGCAGAAAGGCACCATCACCTTCAGGTTGGTGAGGCCCATCTCGTTCCTCACTTTGAGCACTGCCCTGCACTCCAGGCCGAACGCCTCCCTGAAAGATTCAGAATAATATCTTGATGATCCCCTGAAACCTATCATAGGATTGTCCTCTTTAGGCTCGAAGAACGTGCCGCCTATCAGGTTCGCGTACTCATTGCTCTTGAAATCGCTGAACCGCAGTATGACATCTTTCGGATAGAATGCAGCGGCGAGCCTCGCGACTCCCATCGCGAGCTTGTCGACATAATACTTGACCTTGTCCTCGTATCCCTTGGTCAGGTCTGCTATCTGCTTCTTGACCTTTGCGTCAGTCACCTTGTCAGGCTGCAGGAGCGCCTGCGGGTGTATCTTGATGAATGAGTTGATGATGAACTCCTCCCTCGCAAGCCCCACGCCCTTGTTAGGCAGGAAGCTGAAGTCGAACGCCTCCTCCGGGTTGCCTACGTTCATCATGATCTTGGTCCTTGTCTCGGGCATGCTTGAGAGGTCTGTGGTCTCTATATCGAACTTGAGAACTCCCTCATACACCTTTCCTATGTCACCTTCTGAGCAGTCGACAGTTATCTTCTTCCCTGACGGTATATTCTCTGTAGCGTTTCCTGTCCCTACCACACAAGGTATGCCAAGCTCTCTTGAAATGATGGCTGCGTGGCACGTACGCCCACCACGATTCGTCACTATTGCTGCTGCTATCTTCATGATAGGCTCCCAATCTGGATCAGTCATATCAGTGACAAGGACCTGTCCTTTCTTGAAGTCTCCGATTTCATGGACCTCCTTTATCACATTGGCCTCTCCTGCGCCTATCTTCTCACCTACACTATGCCCCTCAATCAGCACTTTTCCCTTTTCCTTGAGCACATAATTCTCTATCTTTGTCGTGTCTTTCCTGCTCTGTACTGTCTCGGGCCTCGCCTGGACTATGAAGAGCTGTCCTGTGTCCCCGTCCTTTGCCCATTCCATGTCCATGGGCTTGAAGTGGCCTGCCTTCTCGCTGTAATGGTCCTCTATTATGCAGGCCCATTTGGCAAGCGTGATCACCTCATCCTCATTCAAGGCGAACTTCTTCCTGTCCTCACTGCTCACCTGGACGTTCTTCGTGGGCTTGATGCCATTGTGGGTGTAGATCATCTTTATGGCCTTCTCACCGACTTCCTTGTTTATGATCGACCTGAATCCTTTCTTAAGCGTGGGCTTGTGTACATAGTATTCGTCTGGATTGACCGCGCCCTGGACCACGTTCTCTCCAAGCCCGTAAGCTGCTGTGATGAATACGACATCCGTGAATCCTGATTCCGTGTCTATCGAGAACATGACTCCTGAGCATGCTTTGTCTGACCTGACCATCTTCTGCACGCCGATGGAAAGGGCGACCTTGAAGTGGTCGAAGTTCTTGTCCACCCTGTATGATATGGCCCTGTTGGTGAACAATGACGCGAAGCACCGCCTGCAAGCGTCAAGAAGCATCTCTGGTCCGCATATGTTGAGGAATGTCTCCTGCTGTCCTGCGAAGCTCGCGTCCGGAAGGTCCTCTGCTGTAGCGCTGCTCCTTACCGCGACGTCTACGTTGTCGCCGTACTGCTTGCACATGTCAGCGTATGCCTTTACGATTGCGTCCTTGAGCTCCTGCGGGAACTCTGCGTTCAGGAAAAGGTGCCTTACCTTCTCACCCCTGAGTGCGAGGTTCTTCATGTCAGATGTGTTTAGGTCTCCGAGGACCTCGCGTATCTTATCCTTTATGCCTGATTTCTCGACAAGATAGTCATATGCATAAGCCGTGACCGCGAACCCGTTGGGGACCTGCACACCCTTCACCGTAAGGTTGCGGTACATCTCACCGAGAGAGGCGTTCTTGCCTCCGGTATAGGGCACATCCTCTATGCCTAATTGATCGAACCATAGAATGAACTCTTTAGACTTATCCATATATTTCACCCTCTTTTTCCCAAAGCGATAATCGACCGATGATGCTTAACTAAAACTTAATTATTATATTCTTATATACTGCCTAACCCTCTGTCATTTATAAATGTTACCTTACAGAAACAATCAAAAACTATTTAAAGGACGCCCCCTCTGCGAAAAAGCATGAAAAGAGGCTACCTATTCGTCCTGCTGACAGCTTTGGTTAGCGGCGTGTCCATATTTCTCAACAAGTTCGGCGTGGAAGGTATAAACCCTTATGTCTTCACAGGATTCAAGAACCTCATAGTGGCGCTTTTCCTGCTGTCATTCCTGCTGGCATTCAAGGAATTCAAGACATTGAAGACTCTTGAGCCGAAGCAATGGGGGCAACTTGCAGCCATAGGCTTTTTTGGCGGTTCCGTGCCTTTCCTCCTGTTCTTCAAAGGGCTTTCCATGGCTCCGAGCGCAACAGCTGCGTTGCTGCACAAGTCCATGTTCATATTCATAGCGATCTTTGCAGTCATGTTCCTGAAAGAGAAGCTCAACAAGGGATTCATCATTGCGGCTGTCCTGCTTTTCGCAGGCAACCTCCTGCTGCTCGGAAAGGCAGCATTCGGTTTCGGCATGCCTGAGGCGCTGATAATGCTCGCAGTCCTGTTCTGGTCTGTCGAGACGATAATATCCAAGCATGTCCTGAAAGAGCTTCCGTCAAGGATTGTCGCTTTCGGAAGGATGTCATTCGGTGTGCTTTTCATCCTTATATTCCTGGGCGCGACAGGAAACATAACAAATATTGCTGCTTTGACTGCTCCGCAGATAGGCTGGATAGTTCTTACATCCGCCCTGCTATTCCTATATGTGATTTCATGGTATGCAGGCCTGAAGCTGGTGCCTGCGTCAAGGGCTGCCTGTGTTCTTCTGCTCGGAAGCGCGGTAACGACTCTGCTCTCTTTCATCTACGCAGGTTCTGTCACTGTAGCAGGTCTTGCAGGGACTGTGTGCATAATTTTAGGAGTGCTTATCATAACAGGATATTCTTACATCACATCAAAGCTCAGGATATTGTTTCCTTCTAAGAACTAAAATCAAGAACTAGATTTTCTCCACTGCATATCCATAATGTATCATGGCAGTGTCTCCTTCCTTTGCGCCTTTGTAGAGAGGTGCGACGATTCGGACATCACCCCCGCCCAGGTCTGCCCTGAAGAATCCCTTGATCTCCTTGACAAGCTTTCCAGGCTTCACCACGCAGAGCCGTCTTACCAGAGGCGGCAGGTCCTTGCTCAGCATTGCCTCATGGCCTTCGCAGAAGTATTCCCTGATCGTCTCTACATTCCAGAAGTCTTCACGGGTCTGCCTGAGGCGCTCGAATGCTTTCGGGAATGTCTTCTCGAGATATTCGCGAGGCAGGGGAGTGTCATTCTCGACAGCCTCGCGCATGCGCTCGTATTCCTCCTCTGTCATGGTTTTCCTGAAATCCACAAGCACCCTTGCGCATGGGAACGCGTACCGCATGAAATAGACTTCAGGAAGCATATCAGGCATCATCCACACCCTTATCCTCATTCTCAAAGACTGTCTCCCACGCCTTGAGGCTCTTCAATGCCTCTTCATCAGGTATCTTCTGCACGATGATCTGCGCAGACACGAACACGTAGTCCCCGACAGCATACTCCCCATCCATGATCCTCGCAATCCTCGTCTGCCCAGGATACTCGACAGTAGCATCATCCCCTTCTATCTTCACTATCTTCCCAGGCATCGCCAAGCACATCTTATCATCCTCATCTTAGGCAGCACCACGACAACCTGCGGTTGTGGGGTTCAAGCAGAGCTCGAACCACCGCTCCTCGCGTGCAGCTGCAGCAATAAGTAAAACATATAAACCCTACTGCCTATAAAAACCTTATGCTCCACATCCTGGCATTCGGCAATCCGTACCTAAAAGAGGACAGTCTCGCAGTCAGGGTAGCTGACCTTATCATAGAGGACAAAGTGCCCGGCATTGAGATAGTGAAATGCATCTCTCCTGACGAGCTGCTGAACTACTTTGACAAGGATTTCGTGATACTCGATGTTGTCAAGGACGCGGATGATGTCATGATTATTGATGACATAGAAAGGCTGCAGTCAGGAAAGATAGTATCGCTCCACGACTTTGACCTCGGATTCTTCCTGAAGCTGATGAAGGAGACAGGTAGGATGGAGAAGATAATGATAATAGGCATCCCTCAGCAGGGCGACATAAAAGAGATTAAAGAGAAAGTCAAGAAAAAGATTCTGGGCCTGCTGGACAGCCTCAATCCTCCTGCCAGTCCAGCTGCAGGAAATGCGTAGAGCAGGAAATGCAGGGGTCGTAAGCTCTTATCAGCTTCTCTATGTCGAGCTTTATCTCTTCCTGGCCCTTGTCAAGTATCGAGGGAAGGAATGCCTTTATCGACTCTTCTACATGCTGAAGGCTCTGCGTGGTCGGGGTGGTTATGTCCGCGAACGTGCAGTACCCCTCATCATCGAACTTGTAATGGTGGAATAGTATTCCCCTCGGTGCCTCGCAAGCGCCGATCCCTTCGCATGAGCATGGCTTGACATCGAACTCGACAGGCTTCTCCGATTTCAGCTCGAGGTTGGAGAGTATAATGATGGACCTGTTTATGCCTTCCAGGATCTCGATTGCCTGCGCGATTATGTTCATGAAAGGATTGGACTTATTCTCGCAGACCTGCCTCGCGTACTGCTTGGCCTCATTCGACAGGAACTCGAAATTGTTGCAGAGCCGCGCCAGCGCTCCGACGAGATAGCTCTTTCCCTCCTGTGTCGCAAACTCCGCGGTGCTTCCTTCGCGCAGGTATTCCTTGAAGTGCTGCTTGTAGTCCTTTGTCGGGAAGCATGTTCCCCTCTCGCACCGCACGATCCTGTCTGAGTAGAAATACGTGCCTCCTGACAGCGCGAACTTGGGCGCGTCATTCTCGAACTCCGGATACGAGAGCCCTGAGAAGAGCTTGACCGTCTCTACAGCGTCGACCTTGCACTGCTTGAGCTCCTCGACGAGCGCATCAATCATGGTCTTGTCAGGTATCCGTGAGAACCCGCCGATGACACAGCCGATAGGATGGACGTCCCTGCCTGCGAGCGTGAATACTATATGGTTGCCGAGCCTCTTGAGCCGCAGCGCCCTCTCGACGAGCGCTTTGTGCTTCTTCGCCAGGCCTATCGCGCTCCCGACGCCGGAATAGTCCGGCAGGGTTAGGAAGTAGAGGTGCAGAGCATGGCTCTGTATTATGCCCCCTATGTTGAGGACTTCGCGAAGCTTACGGGTCTGCTCAGATACCTTGATGCCGAACGCGTCCTCTATCGCCTTTATCGAAGTTATGGCATGGACCACGGAGCATATCCCGCATATTCTCGACGATATATGGCTCAGGTCATTGAACTTCTTGCCCTTGAGTATGCCTTCGAAGAACCTCGCGCCCTCGAGCACGTTGAGCTTGGCCTCTTCCACCTTGCCGCCGGATATCTTCACGTGCAGCTTCGCATGACCCTCTATCTTGGTTATATGGTCGAGCTCAAGCTTTCTTGGCATCTTTTTCACCTTTTGATTTCAGAATGGCATCCTTTACCTTCTGCTCGCCGAACTTACTCAGCTTGTTCATGACATCCTTCTCATCGAGGCCCCAGCTCTTGAACAACGCGACTTCTGCAGGGAAGTTTGCGGTGTCGAGCGGCCCCCTGCACATTATGCAGGGTATGTTCTGCTTAATGCATACCGCGTCGCAGCCTCCGCGCGTGAGCGCTCCCATGCACACTGTCTTCTCGCGCAGGAAGCAGTCCTTTCCCCTGCGCGGGCATTGGTTGCATACAGGGCCCTTGAACTCCTCGAACTTCTTCCCTTCGAGATAGCCGTTGATGAAGTCCATGAACTCCTTCTTGAGTATCGGGCAGCCATGGAGATAATGGTCCACCTTGACGAATCGGTCTATGGGCTGCGCCTCTATTGAGTCCGAGAGCATCTGCTGGTTATAGATATACTTGCCCAGCTCCTTGCTCTCTATGAAGTTGCGCATCGCAGGAATCCCCCCGTAGCATGCGCAGGCCCCGAGTGCGACAACAAGCCGGGATTTCTTTCTTATCTGCTTGAGCTTGCTGACTTCCCTCTTCGTGGTTATCGCACCTTCGACAAAAGCGATGTCGAACTCAGCTTCCTTGTTCTTCTCCTTTATGAGATTGAAATACTTTATATCGAGCTTCTCCAGAAGCCTGCTGAGATCATCAAGAAAGAGCACTGTGAACCCGCACCCCTCGCAGCACGTGAAGCAGAAAAATCCGACTATGGGCTTTGCATGCTTTGGGCCTGAAGCAGGAGATTTTTTTGGCATTTAACAGTACCTCTTTTTTCAGCACATATCTCATTTTGCACGGTTTATAACTTTTTTGTTTTTTACGCGACATGTGAAAAGACGCAAAAAAGCTGAAATGCCTGAAAACGAGGCTTCTGAATTAGTGACTAAACATCTGAAAATCCGACAGACCACTGCGCAGTGAACACGAATTTTTATAAAGGGCGTAATCTGGGACACAATACAGTTAGTAATACGTCCAGTAGCAAAAATTGATGTCAAAGATTGAAAATAGAGTGAAAAAGAGGCATACTGATTAGGTCAGTAGTTACGACAAAATGAGAGTGTTGATGTTCGGTTGGGAGTTCCCCCCCTTCAAGAGCGGCGGTCTAGGTACGGCCTGCTATGACCTAACCAAGGGTCTCTCGAACCAGGGCGTAAACGTCACCTTTGTCATGCCTGTCGCTCCTGAAGGAGCCAATGCGCAGTTCGTCAAGCTCGTGGGTGCCAACAACTTCTCAAAAAATGTCAAACTCCGCAAAATAAGCTCTGTTCTCACACCATACCAATCATTCAGCTCGTATTCCGAAGCGCTCAGCAAAGTCAGGGCATCATCGAATTACACGACCTCTAAGGATAAGGTATATGGCAATAATCTCTATGAAGAAGTATACCGTTACTCCATCGCTGCTGCTGACATAGCTGAGGAAGAGGAGTTCGATGTTATCCATGTCCATGACTGGATGACCTACAGGGCAGGCATAAACGCCAAGGCCGCTTCTGGCAAGCCATTGGTCGCACATATCCATGCGACAGAGTTCGACCGCACAGGAGGCAATCCCAACCAGATAATAAGCCACATGGAATATCAGGGCCTCAGGGCTGCGGATGTAGTGATAGCCAACTCGAATTTCACCAAGCAGAACGTAATCAAGCATTACAGCATCGATCCGGATAAGATAAAGGTCGTTCACTGGGGAATCGATCCCGAGAACCCATATTATGGGATCAATCATAAGTCTCCTTTCGATGATGAAAAGATCGTACTTTTCCTCGGCAGGATAACCATACAGAAAGGTCCTGATTACTTTGTTGAGGCAGCCAACAATGTGCTGAAGTATGTGCCGAATACCAAGTTTGTGGTCGCTGGCTCCGGAGACATGTTCGAGCGCATGATCAACAGGGCAGACGAGCTGGGGATACTCAACAACTTCATATTCACAGGATTCCTCAAGGGCGCTGACGTCCACAAGGCATTCCAGATGGCAGACCTTTATGTGATGCCTTCAGTTTCCGAGCCTTTCGGCCTCGTCGCGCTCGAATCGCTAAAGAACGGCACGCCGATACTGATATCAAAGCAGTCAGGGGTCAGCGAGGTCGTGAATCACGCCCTGAAGGTCGATTTCTGGGATGTGGCTGAGATGACCAACAAGATAGTCAATGTGCTGAAGTATCCTGAACTGCATTCAGAGCTAAAGGAAAACAGCTTCAGGGAAGTACAGGGCTTCAACCTTGACGAACCGGCCAGGAAGACCAGGGAGATCTACGAGCAGGCTATAATTATCAAGAGGTAATCGAAAAAATGGTGAGCGTGTGTTTTTATTTCCAGGTGCATCAGCCTTTCAGGATGAGGCGTTACCCTATCTTTGATATAGGGAAGAAGCGGAACTATTTTGACGACGAGAAGAACATAGAGGTGCTCAGGAAGGTCGCGAGGAAGTGCTACCTCCCTGCGAACAGCCTCATGCTGGATCTTCTTGAGAGGCATCCCGGGTTCAGGATATCCTATTCTTTGTCAGGTGTTTTTATTGAGCAGTGCGAGAAGTGGGCTCCCGAAGTGCTGGAGAGCTTCAGGAAGCTTGTGGATACTGGACGTGTCGAGATTCTATCTGAGACTTACTACCACTCTCTCGCATACCTTTTTTCTAAGGATGAGTTCAAGGAGCAGGTGCTTTTGCACAGGAAGAAGATTGAGGAGGTGTTCGGCGTCACGCCAAGAGTCTTCAGGAACACAGAGCTGATATACAACAATGAGATCGCGAACTACATCGAAGGAATGGGCTTCAAGGGAATCATAGCCGAGGGTTGGGACCCTATCCTGGGCTGGAAGAGCGCGAACTTCGTTTACAGGCCAAAGACGACCAGGAATATCAGGCTCCTGCTCAAGAACTACCGCCTGTCTGATGACATAGCGTTCCGCTTCTCGAACAGGGGATGGGCGGAATGGCCCCTGACGACAGATAAGTTCTGCCAGTGGGTGAACAGATACAACGGCAGCGGCGAGTGCATCAACCTGTTCATGGACTACGAGACGATAGGGGAGCACCAGTGGGAGGACACAGGCATATTCGATTTCCTGCGACACCTGCCAGGCGAGCTGCTGAAGCACCCTGACAACAGCTTCAAGACACCGTCAGAGCTGATAGACACGCACGAGGCAAAAGACGAGATAGACTGCCACCACATGATATCCTGGGCAGACATAGAGCGCGACCTGTCGGCATGGCTCGGCAACAGGATCCAGCAGTCATCCGCGAACAGGCTCTACTCATTGGAGAAGGACATAAAAAATTCAGGAGATCAGCAGCTGCTGGACGACTGGCGCAAATTACAGACATCAGATCATTTCTACTACATGTGCACCAAATGGTTCAATGATGGCGACGTGCATAAGTACTTCAACCCTTATGACTCGCCATACGACTCTTTCATGAATTTCATGAACGTGATGAATGACATAGTGATACGGCTGAAATCAGGGACTAAGACGGCATCAGGTGAGGCTGCTGCTGGCGAGGTGAAGGGCGATGACATGGGCAAGGCATTATAAGAAGAGGAAATCAGCCGCAAGGCCTATCGTGAAAAGGATGGAACGGAGGGAGGCCATGATGAAGAAGAGTGCAAAAAACAAAGAGGAGAGCGCTAAGCGCGTATCATCTAAGAAGGAGGAGATATCCCCTGAGAAATATTTCATACTCAAGGACGGGACCCATATCAAGAGCATAAAGGAGCTTGCCATGATGATGGACAGCATGAGCGATGACAGCTTCAGCTTCCACGTCAATGAGGAGAAGAATGATTTCGCCAACTGGATAAGGGACGTGTTCGGCAAAGAGGATCTTGCTGACTCATTGCTTGCGCTGAAGTGCAGGAAGGAGAACCAGATAGCGCTGCTCAAGCATGCGCTGCACGACAGGATATAGGATCAATAATATCAGTGATGATATGGAAAAGATAGAGGCAAACAAGGTGCTATAGATGGACGACAAGATGACGCTTATGGACGTGGAGAACCTGCTCAAGGATGTGCATCCTGAAAGGGCTTTCGTGCTCAAGGACGGATCCTCGATAAAGAACCTGCAGGAGCTGTACTCAGTCTTGCAGGGTATGGAGTCGCACGTATTTGAACATCACGTGAATGAGGAGAGGAACGACTTCGGCAACTGGGTGAAGGACGTGCACAAGGACTACAGGCTCGCGAACAGCCTGTTCTCTGCAGGCACTAAAGACGAAGCAGTGAAGGCTATAGGCAGCAGGATATACGAGATAGAGAAGAAGATCAGGCCTGAGAAGAAGGTTGTTCCCGCGTTGCGGCAGAAGCAGCACAGCATGGTGGTTGTCGCACCTCAGAAAGCCGGGCCTGCGCCTGTGAAAGCTGTGGACCTGCCGGCCAAGGAGGAGAATCCTGTGCTCGAGGACGCAGGAGAACTCGAGAAGAAGGTCATCGTCGAGGCAAAGATAGAGAAGAAGATTGAGAGCAAGTCAGCAGCCATCAGCGAGGAAGGCGTGTCGAGGAGACTGCCTGACAAGGATGACCCTTGTGAAGAGCTGATAAAGTTCGCAGAGGAGAAAGGATTCGCAGGCAGGCTTATAGGCGAAGTGACCAGCGTATTCACGCGCCCCGACATCAGGGGTTTCGCCAGTGATATGAAGAAGGTGTTCGCATCGGGAAGCGAAGCTGATGACAGCGTCATGGCAGATGGTGCGGATCAGGAAGATGATGATGAAAGCAGCGGGCCGGAACTGTCTGGCGCAGCCGCAGTCAAAGCGATCAAGGCATCTCAGGGCGATGATGACAAGAAAGATGAGATCTTGTCCTATCTGAAGAAGGTGTACAGATGAGCGGCGCAAGAAAGGATTGCAGGGTCATAGGCGTCATCTCCATAAAGGGTGGAGTGGGCAAGACTACAGTTGTGTCTAATCTCGGCGCAGTGCTTGCCGGCCAGTTCGGCAAGAAGGTGCTGCTCGTGGACGGAAACATGACAGCGCCCAACCTGGGACTGCACCTGGGGGTCCTGGATTCAGACAAGACCCTGCACGACGTGATATATGACCACGCACCCATAAACGATGCGGTGCTGACATCAAGCTATGGATTCGATGTCCTGCCGAGCGCATTGGCTCCGAGGAAGAGCCAGCAGAAGCGCATAAACCCGTACAAGCTGCACAACAGGCTCCTGCGAATAAGGGGTGATTATGATTTCATAGTGATTGACTCGTCGCCGAACCTTAATGATGAGATGCTGTCCGCGATGATAGCCTCAGACGAGCTGGTGGTCGTGACGAGCCCTGACTACCCGACGCTGAGCTGCACCATGCACGCCATCAAGGTGGCCAAGGAGAGGAAGACACCTATCAAAGGCCTGGTGCTGAACAAGGTGCGGAACAGGAGTTTTGAGCTTTCAGTCAAGGACATAGAGGCTGCGACAGGGGTGCCCGTGCTCTCGGTCATAGATGACGACGTGAAGGTGCTGGAAGCGCTCTCGAAGACGACTCCTGCCTCGCTTGCTGCGCCGAAGAAGGACTTTTCGGTCGCGTACTGCTCTCTCGCAGCGAAGCTTGCAGGCGAGGAATACAGGGACCCGCGATTCATGTCGAGAGTGGCGTCCATCTTCAGAAGATAGGATATCATAGGATCATAGTCTCAACTCAGAAAGAAAAGTACTCATCTGTATCCGTTGGGGGAATGATTTTGGAAGAAAAAAGAGGTGAACATAGAGAACCTAAGGCAGATTTCCTGTTCGAGGTATCCTGGGAAGTATGCAACAAGGTCGGCGGCATAAACACGGTCATAAAGAGCAAGATACCGCAGACAGTCAGCAGGTACGGGGACAAGTACTGCCTTGTAGGGCCCTATTTCCATGACAAGGTCAAGGGCGAGTTCGAGGAGCTCGTGCTGCCCGAAGAGTACAGGGAAGGCAGCGAGGCGCTGAAGGGCATAGGCATAGTGCCCCACTACGGCAAGTGGCTCACAGAAGGGTCTCCCAACACTCTGCTTCTTGATTTCCAGCCGTTCTTTGAGAGGAAAGATGAGGTGAAGAAGAAGCTGTGGGACATGTACAAGATAGATTCGCTCAACTCCTCGAACGAGTTCGACGAGCCCGCCGTGTGGGGCTGGGCCGTCGGGATAATAATCGAGAGTTTCTTCAATAGGTACAACGCGGAATGGAAGATTGCCACCGTGTTCCACGAGTGGCTTTCAGGCGCAGGGATACTCTACCTGAAATCCCAGAAGTGCAGGATAGCAACTATATTCATAACGCACGCCACTGTCATGGGCAGGTGCCTGGCGAATGCAGGAGTGGACCTGTACCAGCGTGACGGAGAGGACAAGCTCCTGCTCGATAGGATGGATTTCGATAAGGAGGCGTATGACCGCCACATGCAATCGAAGCACCAGCTCGAGAAAGCCAGCGCAAACGCCACGGATGTCTTCGCGACGGTCTCGGAGATAACCGGGATGGAGGCAGAGCACGTGCTGAGGAAGAAGCCGGACCTGCTTGTGCCGAACGGCCTCAACCTTGACGATTTCCCGACGGTAGAGGAGAACTCAATCAAGCACAGGATATTCAGGGACAAGATATACCATTTCCTGCTCTATTATTTCTTCCCTTACTACCACCTCGACATAGACAACACGCTGATCTACTTCATAGCGAGCAGGTACGAGATGAGGGACAAGGGCATTGACATATTCATAAAGGCCTTGAGCAGGCTCAACCAGAAGCTCAAGGAGGAAAGGTCCAAGAAGAGCATCGTTACGTTCTTCTGGGTGCCTTCAGGAGTGAGAGGCGTCAAGCAGGAGATCGTAGAGAACAAGACCATGTTCAAGGATGTCGAGGACAGCCTGAAGGACAATTCAGAGCATGTCATGTGGCGCCTGCTGAGCACTTTCGTCGGCGACAAGCCGATAATAAAGGAGACCATATTCGACAAGGCGTTCCTGGCAGACATAAAGAAGAAAGTGATGAAGTTCAAGAGGGAAGAGACCGCACCTCCGATATGCACCCATGATCTCATAGACCATAATGATGAGATAACGCGCAGCCTCTCTGAGGAAGGCCTCCTGAACTCGAGAGAGGACAAGGTAAAGGTGATATTCTATCCGATATACCTGACAGGCGCTGACGGGCTTCTCGACCTGACATACTATGAGGCAATACAGGGCGCGCATCTCGGCGTGTTCCCCTCATTCTACGAGCCTTGGGGATACACCCCTCTGGAGGCAGGAGCGCTCGGGGTCGCATCGATAACGACAGACCTTGCGGGATTCGGGAAATACATTGAAGGGAAGACTGACGAGAAGTGTCTTGGCATCTGCGTCCTGAAGAGGCTGGGCAGGCCGGACGCGGAAGTGATAGACGCGCTGTATGACAGGTTATACACGTACGCAGAGATGCCGAAGAAGAATCGTGTCGACAACAAGCTTGAGGCCAGGAAAATGGCCAGCCTTGCGGACTGGGACAGCCTGATACTGAATTACTTCAACGCTGAGGATATGGCTATAGACAGGGTATTCAGCGGATGAGGATATGTTTAGGTAAGGAGATGCTAAAATGGAGCTGAGAAAAGATTACATCCTTGACAGGTGGGTCATCATAGCCACCGGAAGAGGGAAGAGGCCCCACGAGTTCAAGACCGAGGATGACATATATGCTGATGATAAGGGTCCTGAGAAATGCTTCTTCTGCCCTGGCAACGAGTCCATGACCCCTCCTGAAATAGGCAGGGTGAAGGACGACAAGGGCGGATGGAAGCTGCGCTGGTTCGCGAACAAGTTCGCTGCTGTCGACAAGAGCGGCGACGCCAGTATCAAGACAGACAACAATTTCTTCACATACTCTGACGCATATGGGAACCATGAGGTCATTGTCGAGACTCCTGACCACATGAAGCAGATGATAGACCTTAATGAAAAGGAGATAATGGACCTGCTGAAAGTATACGCACGTCGCATAGACGTGCTGATAAACGAGCCTAACATTAAGTACGTGTGCGTTTTCAAGAATGAAGGTAAGAAGGCAGGCACATCAATCGTGCATTCGCACAGCCAGCTGATATCGCTCAACACTGTGCCGACAGAGGTCACAGCGAAGATAGAGGCTGCAAAAAGGTTCCCTTCATGCCCTTACTGCGACATAATCAAGACAGAGGCAAAGGGCCACCGGCATGTCCACGAGGACGACACGACTGTGACGTTCACGCCTTACGCTTCAAGGTTCAACTTCGAGGTCTGGATATTCCCGAAGAACCATTACAAGACCCTGAGAGACTTCTCTGATGACGAGATGTTCGACCTTGCGGCTGCTATGAAACGGGTGCTGAAAAAGCTGAAGGACCTTAACGCCAACTTCAACATGGTGATGTACTATGCGCCCAAAGGCGAGGACCTGCACTTCCATATAGAGTTCCTGCCCCGCATCGCGACATGGGCAGGGTTTGAGCTGGAGTCAGGGGTCACGATCAACGTCGTGAGCCCTGAGGACGCGGCCCTGTTTTATAAGGGCGAGCATAAATAATAAAAATCCCCCACACCCAGCCAATACTGGTGATAATCATGACGGTGAACGAAAAGATATTCAAAGCTTATGATATACGGGCAGTTTATCCTGATGAGATAGACGAGGATGCAGCATACATCATAGGACGGGCGTTCGTGACATTCCTTGGCTGTAAGGAAGTTGTTGTGGGCCAGGACATGCGCAGCAGCTCCCCTTCGCTTTTCGATGCCCTCGCCAGAGGGATAACTGACCAGGGAGCCGATGTCATAGACATAGGGAAGAGCAGCACCCCTTTCTTCTACTTCGGTACTGCAGGCCACGAGGCAGGTATCATGGTCACTGCTTCCCACAATCCCGCCAAGTACAACGGCTTCAAGATGTGCAGGGACGGCACAGTGCCTATCGGAGGGGACAGCGGCATGCAGGAGATAAAGGCCCTTGCGGTTGCTGGCGGGTTCAAGGATACTGAAACAAAGGGAAGCATCAGAAAGAAAGACATAACAGATGATTTCATCACGCACAACCTCAAGTTCCTGGACAGCAGCTTGTCAGGAAAGAATCTGAAGATAGTGGTCGATACCGGCAACGGCATGGGAGGCTACACATTCCCGAAGGTATTCGAGAGGGTCGAGAACATAGAGGTTGTCCCTCTCTACTTTGACGTAGACATGACATTCCCTAACCACGAGGCGAACCCGATAAAGCCTGAGAACGTGAAGGACCTCCAGGAAGCTGTCATCAGTAACAATGCTGACTTCGGCGCTGCGATAGACGGTGACTGCGACAGGTGCTTCTTCGTGGATGAGAAAGGGGATGTAGTCACTGCTGACCTTATAACAGCCCTGCTCGCGAAAGAGCTTCTCAAGGACAATCCCGGAGCAAGGATACTCTATGATCTCAGGTCAAGCTGGGCCACAAAGGAGGTCATCGAGGAGAACGGCGGAAAGCCGGGCATGTGCCGCGTCGGCCACGCGTTCATAAAGAAGCAGATGAGGGAAGAGGACGCCCTGTTCGCAGGAGAGCTATCAGGTCATCTCTATTACCGGGACTCATTCGTCACAGAGAGCTCGATAATATCCACTCTGCTTATAATCAACCTGATACGAAAAGAGGGCAAGGCATTGTCCGAGCTCGTAAAGCCGATAAAGAGGTATTTTCCCAGCGGAGAGATAAATTCAGAGGTCGGGGACAAGGAAGGCAAGATGAAGGAGCTCGAGGGGATGTTCAGGGCGGAGGCGAAGGTCACTTCGCATCTCGACGGGATAAAGCTTGAGTTCGACGATTGGTGGTTCAATGTGCGCGCCTCGAACACAGAGCCCCTGCTGAGGCTGAACCTCGAGGCCAAGACGGAAAAGAGGATGGAGGAGATGCGTGACAGGATCGTCGCGATAATCCGCAGAAAAAGAGATGAAGATATCACACAAGCTTCCTAGACTGGGCATAAGCAGGGACGGCTGCGACGCGGATGTCTGCGTCCTTGCGAATAATCTGGGCAGTTTCCTTTTCTTATCTCCTTCATCGATATCCAAGTTCAACGGTTTCTTCACGAACTACGGGCTTAAGCTGTACAAGACGGTGCAGAACATAGGTCTTCTCGACCAGGCGCCTGTCGAGATGGAGAACAGCCTGACGGCGATAAGCAGGAGGTATCCTGGAAACTCTGAAAGGATAGTATGCCCTGACAGCATACAGGGCTTGATATACACCTTGTCCAAGAAAGGGAGCATATTCATGGACTTCGACTTCCGCAAGATGGATGACATGAGGTCGTTCGGGAGGATATATGAGGTAACGCAGGAAGACGGCAGGATACTGGTCGAATTCACCAAGATGACCGACGAGAGGGAGGACAGCACAGACGGGGTCGCTGAGTTCAGCTTCTTTGCGGCGATACAGCCTAAGGGGTTCAGCCCACAGACAGACTATAAGTTCATAGACTATTGGCTTGAGAGCGATTACAGGTATGACAGGGAGAGGAAAGACCCTCCTGACAGGAGATATGTCTACAGGCCTTTCATGATAAAGGCGAAGCAGCTCCTGATCGGCGTCGGCAAGACAAAGGCGGATGCGATTGCAGAGCTCGATAAACTGAAGAAGTTCAAGGCAGGAAAGAAGGATTATAAGACGATAGACAAGAAGAAGGATGCTGAGGCCGCTGCCGCTTTCATCTGCGCCCAGGAGTCGCTTGAGAAGATGAAGTCAGAGGACATCGACGGCACGACGAGGCTGTACGCAGGCTATCCCTGGTTCTTCCAGTTCTGGTCAAGGGATGAGAACGTTTCCCTTGGCGCGCTCATGAAGCTGAAGCAGTTCAGGACAGTGAAGGGCATACTTTTCAAGTACCTTAAGAACATCGGCAAGGACGGCAGGCTCGCCAACCGCGTGCCATCGTCGCATCTCGGCTCTGCAGACGGTGTGGGGTGGTTCTGGAAACGTATCGGAGATTTCATCGCAGCACTCAAGGAGCTGCACCTGCGCGAGAAATACCTGTCGCCCAAGGAGATGAAGGACATAAGGGACTCTCTGGCGGACTCGATAAGAAAGATAGAGAAGAACTACAAGTCAGGCGGTCTCATAACGAACAAGGACAATGAGACCTGGATGGACACCGACCCTGGCGGCCAGGACCCGCGCGACGGGAAGAGGATCGAGGTGCAGGCCCTGCATCTCAACATGCTCAGGCTGATGCATGAGCTCAGCGGCGACATGAGATACAAGACAAAGGAGACGAAGATGAGGAAGGAAGTGATAAAGGGCTTCTGGAACGGGAAGCTGATAGCTGACGGTGTGGATGATTATACTATAAGGCCGAATATTTTCATAGCGTATTACGTTTATCCTGACCTGCTCCCGAGGAGAGAGTGGCAGACATGCTTTGAGAACGCACTGAAGAAGATCTGGCTGGACTGGGGTGGCCTTTCATCCATAGACAAGGGCAATCCCCTCTTCACGCCGGAATATACAGGAATGGATGACAGGAGCTATCACCGCGGGGACTCATGGTACTGGATAAACAACCTTGCTGCGATATGCATGTTCAGGAACAATGCTATTGAGTTTGAAGGAAGGATAAAACAGATAATCAAGGCAAGCTCTGAGGAGATACTCTGGCACGGCGCGATAGGGGACCATGCAGAGATAAGCTCTGCCTCGCATCTTTCGTCGAAAGGGTGCTTTGCGCAGGCATGGAGCGCTGCCATTTTCATTGAGCTGATGATGGAGACGATGGGAGGATGAAACAGGACGATAACATGGAATACGCGATAGCTTTGGATGTCGGGGGAAGCAAGATGACCACCTGCCTCGTGGACGAGACAGGGAAGATAATCGACGGTGAGCGCCGGCTGACCGATGCCCCTGAAGGCAGGAGGAAGGTGCTGTTAAACATAATATCAGAGATAAAGAAGATGATGGACAAGCACAAGGACATCAGCGTGAAAGGGATAGGCATAGGCATGCCAGGATTCATAGACAGCAAAGGGAAAGTGGTGTTCATGCCCAATGTTCCGCTTGTCGGGTTCAACATAGTGAATAAGCTCAATAAGAGGTTCAAGTGCCCCGTTGCTGTAGAAAATGACGCGAACTGCTTTGCGCTCGGTGAATACTCTTTCGGCAGGCACAAGTCAAAGGTCCTGCTCGGCCTCATAGTAGGCACAGGCGTGGGCTGCGGGATAGTATCAAACGGAAAGCTGATATCAGGTTGCGGAGGCGGCGCAGGGGAGATAGGCCACAACCTGCTTGACAATTCCACAGATAAGCTTGTTGTCAAGAAGAATGATTTCGAGTCTGTGTGCTCAGGCCCTAACATCAGCAGGCGGTACTCTGAAGCAGGAGGAAAAGACACTATCCCGAAACAGGTATTCGCGGCAAAGGATCATGCAGCTAGGAAGGTGATAGATGATGAGTACAACTGTCTGGGCAAGTTGTTGGGATCCATGGTCAATACACTGAACCCGGACACCATAGTCCTGGGAGGCAGCGTGAGCAAGTCGCTGAAACCAGGACGGCTAAGGAAGGAGATCGTGAAATACTCCATACCTTTCTCTGCAAAGCTGGTCAAGGTCAAGCAGAGCAGGCTTGATGACATAGCCGGTGTGCTTGGCGCTGCAGCCTTGATATTCGAGCAGTAGGGAGGCTCTAGAGCCATGATTCTGCAGTCTCATCTGCCAGGATTACCCATCCCCAGACCTTCTGTTACCACTTAACAGAGACAACAAAACGAAACATTTATATATTAGTTCTGAACCTTATATCATTAGTTGGTTGGAGGTGGCTGAGAGATGTACTTACCTGACAAGATAGAGAAAAGCATTTCTAGGCTGGAGAGGCTTGCTGATAAAGGCGGGTTTGATGACGATCTATATCTGAGTACAGCTGAGCAATGCAGCTACATTGATGGAGATGAGACAAAGAGGATGTACACTAGGATGCTCGACCTTCTTGTCGCGCTTTCAAGCTCTGTCAGGCTCGGATTTCATGATACTGCTGAAGGCATAAGGCTGCTTTACAATGCAGAGTGCGGCGGCAAGTTCAAGATAGACACCGATAGGGCGTTCTCAATCCTTGAAGAGGCGGCATTCACAGGAAAGTGGAGTGGAAGCCTGCAGGAGTGCATCACCAAGACCCTGAATCTGGATGACCATGCCAAGATGGATTACAGGACCAGGCGAAACAGGGACAGGATGCATGACCTGACAACAGCATATTCGCTGCTCCTCGCTTCAAAGGATGACAGCTCCCTGAACGCCAGGGCGCTGGTCGCGATGAGGGTGTATGTCGACAGCAACCCCTCATCCAAGGATTTCCTTCCTGACGACCTGCGGGCAAGGGTGTTCCCTGAAGAGTTCATGAAGGCAAATGAAGGCAAACGACAGACAGAAAATAGTCTGAACAAAGATAGAGGTGCGCAATAATGATCCAGAAATCAATACACATACTCACGCAGCTCCAGCATCCGAAAGGCCTGTTCGTGGCTGCGCTTGACAAGAGCACGCACTACTCAAGGCAGGCATGGATCCGCGACAACATCTACGCGAGCCTCGGCTTCGAGGCGGTTAAGAGGCATAAGGAGGTCGTGAAGGCATACCAGGCATTGCTTGACGTGCTGAAGAAGCACGAGTACAAGATAGACTGGGCGATCGTCGAGAAGCCGCAGCATCGCTGGCAGTACATCCACGCACGGTTCGACCCTGAGACATTCGATGAGTTCCAGGAGGACTGGGGCAACAAGCAGAACGACGCCATCGGAGCTTTGCTCTTCAAGATAGGCGACCTCGAGTCCAAAGGCATAAGGGTCATACGTGACAAGGATGACGAGCGCATAATCCAGAAGCTCGTATATTATCTTAACTCAATACAATATTGGCATGACAAGGACAGCGGCATGTGGGAGGAGAACGAGGAAGTGCATGCTTCCTCTGTCGGAGCATGCGTAGCTGGCCTCAAGAAGATATCCAAGATAGTTGATGTTCCTCAAGTTCTCATACAGAAAGGTGAGGAAACCTTGAACCAACTCTTGCCAAGGGAATCTGACAGCAAAGACACAGACCTTGCGCTTCTGTCGCTGATCTACCCGTACAACGTGGTTTCAGATGAGCAGAGGATGCAGATACTCCAGGATGTTGAGAGAAAGCTTGTCAGGCAGCGCGGAGTGATCCGTTACGCAGCCGACTTCTATTTTAACAGGAATGGAGAAGCAGAATGGACATTCGGATTCCCTTGGCTTGCAATCATCTACAAGCAGCTGAACAGACCTGACAAGGCAGCGTTCTACATGCGCAAGACCCTTGAGGTCGTCAACAAAGCAGGCGAGCTCCCTGAGCTCTACTACGCCAACACCGACGAGCACAACGAGAACACTCCGTTGGGATGGGGCCAGAGCCTGATGGTTGTGGCGATGACCAAGAACCAGACAGCGTAATAAGATGAACCTCGAACATATCGCAGAACAGATGAGAATCAAAGGATTGACTAGACAGGCAACCCTTCTTGAGACAAGGGCAGGGCCTGTGTATCTTCTTACATTGCTACAGAAAAGATGGGAGCAGAAAGTCGTTGATTCCATCGGAGAAGATGCTTTCTATGAGCTGACTGCAGAATTCATCAGGAACCTCGGGCTTTTGAAAATAAAGAACGCTCTGGACGATTGCGAGACATTCACGCCAAAGGAAGTCGGGATGAATCCTCTTGAGATAGAGGTCAAAGGCAATGTGGATACGAAAAGCGTAAGGAAGGCAGGAAAGATATATGATGAGCTGGAAAGGCTTGCTTCCGAAGGGTCGATAATCATAGCCAGCGAGCTTAAAGAGAGAATCTATGACGACGAGGACATGATCTACAGGATATACAAGGACTCTGACAGTTCTTACGAGTCGAGGGATTTTTTCTACAACGCATTGTTCAACAGGACAGAAAGATGCAAACGTATGTTTGACATGGACGCTCCCACAGATATTTTGGTTGACCAGATAAGGATAGTGAATGACCTGACCGGCCCGGGAGACGCAGGATCAAGGAGAGCATTCAAGGAGCTTGAAGCCTGCTGCAGGGAGATGAAAGACGCTGGCAATGAAGACATGCACCGCTTGAAGGGAATCTTTGAAGAATCATCCTCAACAATCATCGGGATTGCCGAGAGTGTGTTGAGGTCTGAACAGCAGGATCCTGGTTCGAATGATCATCTTTTCAGTTCATGGATAGCTGAGAGGAAAAGGACTGCCAGGGAAAGGGTAATAGATAATGAAAGGAGATTGATGGATTTTGAACCTGACCCGCTAGAACGGGAATTCATGAGGAATTCAAGTGACGAGCTGATAGTCGAGGCATTTCTTGAGAATGAATTGCTCTCCGAGGCGGCATACGAGGAGAATTCTGACACCGACAGGCTGGTAGGGATATTGATGAAAAGCCCGATACAATGCAGGCAGTATTTCATTGACATGCGCAATTCATTCCTTAACAGGTTCAGGAACGCATCGATAGGTTTCAAGCAGATCCTTGAAGGAGGACCGGTGACGAATCCTGAAGCAACTGAAGTTTCCAGTATGCAGAACCATGCAGGTTTTGCCAACATAAAGTATTCTGATGATACAAAACAGGAGCTTGAGAGGATTGTAGAGCAGATGGACGAGCTGTTCAGGCAGCTGCCGGACATCTCAGCCCTTCCCACACCCTCAAAGCTCAAGAGGAAGAGACACCTCAAATACATCATGGAAGAGATGCCGAAAGACCCGACAGACATCACGTTCGGTAATGACTCTGGCTGCTGTATATTCGTTGATGAGGACAGGGAAAAGATCCATAACGGAACTTTTGTCCCTGCTTACCTGCTACATCCGGAAGTGAGGATTTTCGGCCTGTACCGTGTCGAAGGAGATAAGAGGCAGAGGATGGGTATGGTTCTGGCCTTCGAGACAGGATATGAAGACAACAGGGAAGGCAAGGTCCTGGCGTGCAACAGCCTGGAGCTTTCAAGGCTCGGCATTGCAGGAGGCAATGAGACTGTTGAGAAGCTTGTTGATTATGCTGAGGACTGGCTCGCAGCCTATGCCAAGGAGAACGGCTATGATGGCGCTTGCATGGGTAGGCACAGCTATAACACTTCTGTGAATTACAGCTCGAAGACAGGCGAGACCGTAGATGAAACCCTAACATTCAGGAATTTTCCTCTTATGTTCTACAGCGACATACTGCAGACCAGGGACGAGCATTCTATGGCCACAAGGGATGATTCCTGCTACTGGCTCTGGAGAAAGTGAAACCAGAAGACACACGAACTAAAGGTGAAAAGATGCAAAGACTAAGAATCAAGCCGGTATTCATAATGAACCAGGAAGGGCTCTCTGAGCTGGAAAAGAAAGCAATCCTGGACGGAGCCAGGGAATTGCGGAGCATAGCAGGTGTTGAAGGCCTCATTGAGATCAAGGATTTGGGTGTGTGGAGAAACCGCGACCATGTCAATCCAGATGGTTCATTGAAGAGGTATCAGAGCGTGGAGTGGTACATACAAAGAGGAAAAGGAAAGAATAACAAGACAGGACAACTGAAGACAGAGTTGATACTGAATGATCTGGAACTTGAGCCTTGGAGAGATACACAGGACCATTATGACCTGCTTATCTGCCATAGAGATGTCACTTCCTTGTACTTTGATGTGGCGTTTCTAGTAGGCCAAGGGAGACCGGATATTGGAGCAGTGATATCCACCAACAGATTTAGAAACAGTCAACTAAGCGACAGGGAGTTGTATGAGTGCTTGAAAACTGCCGCAATACACGAACTCGGTCACGTGTTCAGGCTGCCTGGCCAAGGAAAAAACACCTATAGGAGTGCCGGGAATGATATAGAGAACGACCATTGCACAAACGTATGCGTTATGCGACAAGGGGATCATGTCCCAAGTGATTGGGTTAGGATAAGCAGAGACAGATTGAAGAATGGCGCATTATGTAGGGAGTGCTCAAGGAATCTAAAAAAATATTTCCGGAAATGACCTGAATATTTCTAAAATAAAACCAATATTTCGGAAATGTATGCGAACTGAGCGGAAAGTTTCTGGAAAATCAGCAAGTTTTGCGGTTTCTCGTCAATAAGACTTATTAAAATATAAAACATATCCTTTTACACGTAGGAGGTGTGAGATGGTAAAAATATTGGTCTCAGTTCCCTATGCCCGAAGCTATGAAGGCGAACCGCAGATTGTCAGGGAATTAAAAGAAAATGATGAGAGGAGCCTTGGATTGTATTTACATGACTTGTTTGCAGAAGTCCCGAGAAACCAGATGGAACTTGAAGCATTGGTCACTATGTATTGCTGGGCAGAATGTCCTACCACTCGTTGTTCATTCAGCCTTGAATACAGGACGCTGAGAGACCCGACAGAATATGAAGGTGAAAAAGAACTATTGGCCAGCATTAAGATAAAAGAGATTATTGAAGCAGGCACTGACTTTGATATTGAAGCAGGCGTGTCACACTTTGAGATAGGGTTCGCAGGTGAAGAGGAGCTAGTGAGACCATTGGTTGAGTATTTTGAGTTCCAGCACTCACTACATTATATAAAAGTAAAGAAGTACAAAAAGTGGCAGAGGCGCAGATTAAGCCATTTAAAAACCTTCCTAAACATTTAATAATCTTGTTCAGCTAATTATTTTAGTGTTTTTAGGGGGGGTATTACCATGTCTGACTGCTTTGAGCTGAATAACCTTTTCGAGGGGATTGAAGGCGCTGTAAAAGGCGCCGCCCTGCTTTCTGAGGCCAAGAAGACAGTGCCTGGCTTTGCTGAATACTTTGACGGCAAGAGCAGGAGCAATGAGCACCTTGGCGCGAGGTTCGAGTCTGGCATACTCGATATCCAGCTGTACCGGCCAGGCAGGGGAGTGTTCTGCCTGATCAGCTATTCTACATCCATGGATGACCAGCAGACCTTGCGAGCTACCTTCTTCGGGAATGGCACCGAGTTCGCGAGCAAGAACAACTATGACGGCAAGGACGTGATCAGGGGCTATCAGGGCATAATGCTCGCTGAGACATACCAAGACGGCCAGGACAGCATGGCAGAGATGATAATCAAGATAAGGGGAGAAAAGGTCCACTTCGACATACCTATTAAATAGAATAAAGAAAAAACAAGAATATCAAAAAGATTTCTACCTTATCCTCACGGCCTCGAGGTTCCTTGGCGCTACAGTCTCTATCCTGAACTGACGGTGTATACTGGACGCGAGGTCCAGGCATCGCGAGTTCTCCCCGTGGTTGATGATGACCTTCTTCGGCCTCGGCTGGCAGCGTGACACGAAGTTCATGAGCTCCCTGCGGTCAGAGTGTCCTGTGATCTCTATCTTGTGCACTTCCATCTTTATCTCGAGCACGTCAGGCTTTCCGGAAGAGTCGACCCTCATCACTATCTCCTTCTCGCCTTCGCGTATCCTCTTTCCGAGGCTGCCTTCCGGCTGGTAGCATGAGAACACGAGTGAGTTGTTCTTGTTGTCTGCGAGCGCCTTGAGATACTCAACAGATGGTCCGCCCACGAGCATTCCTGATGTCGCGACGATGAGGCAGCTTCCTGCCTCCTCGATGACCTGTTTCCTCTCCTTCTGGCTTCCCACCCTCTTGAAGATGGGTGACAGGAATGGGTTATTGTCTTTGTGGAATATCTGCTTGCGCACGGCAGAGTTCAGGAACTCTGGATATGCCGTGTGGATGGCTGTTATGTCCCACACCATGCCGTCGATATAGACAGGCATGGACTCTATCTCGCCTTTCCTGACCATCTCCTCGATGAGAAGCATGACCTCCTGAGCCCTTCCGGATCCCAGAGTGGGCAGGAGTATCTTGCCCTTGCGCGCCACAGTGTCCTTGACTATCTTCTTGAGCAGGTCATCCTGATCTTTCACAGGAGGGAGCACGTTGTCCCTTCCGCCGTATGTGGACTCTATCATCAGTGTCTCGAGCCGGGGGAAGCGGGTCTCGGCCTGCTCAAGCAACCTGGTCCTTGCGAACTTCATGTCCGCGGAATACAGCAGGTTGTGCAGGCCGTTGCCTATGTGCATGTGCACCATGGAGCTTCCGAGCATGTGGCCTGCGTTGTATAGCGTTATCCTCACGTCAGGAGTCACGTCAGTCACTTCATCATAACCCAGGCAGATCGTGTGCTTCACCATCTCCCTCACCTCTTCAGACGTGAAGATGGGGTCCTTGCCTTCTGACCTCATTATCTTGACCATGTCCAGCTGCAGCAGCGACATGATGTCCCTTGTGGGCAGGGTACAGTACACAGGCCCCCTGTATCCCATCTTGAACAGCCACGGCACAAGCCCTGAATGGTCCAGGTGCGCGTGGGTGACTATGACCGCGTCGAGCTCGTCAATCTTGAACTCAGGTGCCTCCAGGAACGGGTATGCCTCGTTGTCTGAGGCCACGTTTATGCCGCAGTCGAGCAGCACCCTCGATTCCGGCGTCTGGAGGAAAACGGCTGACCTTCCGACCTGCCTCGCGCCTCCAAGATATGTTACGCGGACCCATTCCTCTTTCTTGCCCCTTATCCAGCCGTCGTATATCCTGTGCCCTGTCTTGTCGAGGAATTTCTTCCTGTAATCTGAATTGTCGTACAATACTGCCCTTATGCTCTCGATGAGCTTCGACCTTATCGCAGGGGTCCTCTTTATCAGCGGGACCCAGAGGACCTTCTCCCTTATCGACCTAAGTAGCTCGCCCTGCTTGCCGATGACAAGCCCTGGCTTCTCGGCGTGTATTATCACCATTGATCTCTGGGTGTCGAATATCACATCGCTGAGGCCTGCTTCCTCAGGGACGAGGTCCTTGATCACGCTCTCTGCCTTCTCCATCTCCATGCAGATGGCAGGGTCGGGCCTGAGCTCTATCCTCTTCTTGATCATGTCCACTATGCCCTTGATTATGCCTTTGTTGTCCAGGAAGAAGTCCTTGTCTTTGGTGTAGAGCACTATGTTGGCCCCTTCGAACGCCATGTCGCTTATCTTGTTCGGCGGCAGGTGTTTCTGTATCTCATTCAGTATGTTTCCCAAAAGTATCACCTTATCATATCAGAATATTTGTCCAATGATTGTTCTCTTATTCCTATTTATTGTCTTATTTCTTGTTTTCTAGATCTTGGAAAAGATTAAATGAAAATTAAAAAATAGAGAAGGATTATTCCTTCACTCCCGTGTCTATCTTCTTTGTCAGAACTTTTTCCACGCCTGAGGATGTTACCACGACAATGTCAATGCCGTTTCCTGATGCAGAATCCCTCTGCAGCGCAGCATTTAGCGACTTGATTGCGAGGCTCTTGCCTTCCTCGACTGACAGCCCTTCCTCGTACAGGGTCTCCAGCACTCCGTACGCGAACACGCTGCCTGATCCTGAAGCCAGATAGTCATCTGCCTCGGATATGGACCCGTCAGGGTATATGTCATATATTTGCAGTCCTGTGCGGTCTGCTCCTGCGAACAGGAAATGGGATATCCCCGGTATCATGCTCATCTTGCGTATGTTTGAGTATACCATGCCTGCGAGCAGGTTGGCGGATTCCTTCACAGACACATTCTTGTTTGTCCTCAGCTTCTTTAGCCTGATCTCTGCCTTTATCAGCTTGAGCAGGAGCTGGACATCAGAGACCGTGCCTGCTGTGGTCAATGCCATGTAGTCCTCTATCGGAAAGATCTTGTCGACCCATTTGTTCGCGATGAGGTTACCTGCTGTTGCCCGCTTGTCGGCTGCAAGCACGATTCCGTCCTTGCACCTTAGGGCTATTGTTGTTGTGCCGGTTTTCATCCTATCAATATCATCTGCCATGGATAACACCTATAAGCCTTCAGAACTCATTTTTATCGATTCTCGAAGAACTATGCATCCATTTAAAAAACGCTTATATTTAAAGCTTTCGTATTCTAAGGGCTCCAGTAACTAAGATAAAGCTTAAAACAAAGAAAAAAAGGCTTATACGCCTTATCTCCTGCGTTTGAGCACGGCGACTATCACGATTATGCCTGCCACTATGAGCACCAGGTTCGTGATGAGCACTATTGCGACCCACTTGTTCTTGTCCCACCAGCTCTGCTGCGTGTATGTCGTCCTTGGTGTCGCTACAGCTATTGTCGCAGGCCTTACATAGGACGAGCTCGGTGCCGGCTCTGTCACGACACTCACGGGCTCAGGCTCTGGCTCAGGCTGAGGCTGCTGCTGGACAGGCTGAGGCTGCGGTTCTGGCGCAGGTTCCGGTTCTGGTTCAGGTGCTGCGCAGCTGTCCACCTCAAGATAGAGCACGTCCTCAAGGGTCTCCCTGCCATCCCTATAGAGTACCCTTATGTTGACCGGATACTCACCTTCCTTTACGTCTTCAAGGTCTATCGTGTCTGAGAAATCATACTCATTGTCATCGTCATCTATGTCTTCAACGAGCGTGAAATCAAGGCGCTTGTTATAGTTAAGCCCGGGCGCGTCTATTACCATCTCCACGTCCTCGTCTTCCTTTCCTGTATCGATCAGGTTGATTATCAGGGTAGAAGAGCTTCCGCATTCTGCTTTTTCAGGGGAAAGCTCCTTTCTGAGGAACCTGATTTCATGGCTCTTCTTTTTGACATCCACATCCAGGTCAAGATCCACTATATGCCTGGTATTGTTCTTGTCCTTTCCTTCGACATGGATGGTGAGCTTATAGGTATCATCAGTATAAAGCTTGAGCGGTATCGGGAACTCTATCCTCACTGTCTTGTCCCTTTCACCCCGAAGGTCGAAATCATCCGAAGACTCCTCCAGGTCATCACCGTCGTCTATCTCTTCGAGTACAGCATCAACATCTATGTTCTCTATCTCCCCTCCTTCGACATCAGAGCCATATAGGTTTGCGACCTTTATCTTCAGCACGAGGAGCGAGTCAGGGATCACATCTATGGTGCCTCCGTTCTCGTCAGCCGACTGCCTGTCGCCATCGACCTCTGCTGTCAGGTCGCTTATCTCCAGCATGCTCGCTGCCGAGACTGCTGCTGAAAGAAGCACTAAGAATAACATCAATGCCATGCATTTTGCGAATTTCCTCATTTTCAATTACACCCCATCTGTATCGGTATTAGATGATTATGAAATACATACGAATGATTCATCCGTATGATATACATCCATATATCCCTATGAGAAGACAGCCGTCTGACTCCCCCCTACAGGAATCACCGCTTTTTTATCACTAGGCGATAAACATGACCCTAAAAATATAAATAACTTGTGTCGTCATGCATGTGGTACGAAAAGGACCGTATTTAAGTTTTACAGATTATATAGGAGAAAAAGGGAACTGTATCCTAATAGCTCTTGCTGAAATAGATGTTCCACTTCGCGTCCTTGCCGCAGTGCACGCACTTGCTGCCTTCAGGTGCATGTGGATTGTCCATCGGTATGCATCTTGAGGTGGCTCCGCCTGTCTTGTCCTTTATCAAGTCCTCGCATTCCGGCTCCCCGCAGAACACGGTCTTGACAAGCTTACGTTCTTTTATCGCCTGGACAAGTGCGTCCATGTCCGCGACCTCGACTATGCTTTTCTCCAGGTTCTGCTTCGCCTTCTCGAAAAGCCTGTTCTGCATCTGCTGCAATAGCTCCGGCACTGCTGCCTTGAGGTCGTGGACCTTGATGAACTGCTTCTCTCCTGTGTCGCGTACTACCGCGGTGACCTGGTCTGCCTCCATGTCCTTGGGCCCGAACTCGAGCCTCAACGGCACTCCCTTGAGCTCCCATTCATTGAACTTCCATCCAGGGCTGTAATCCTCCCTGTCGTCAAGCACCGCGTCGAAATCCTTGAGCAGCTCCTTGATCTCCTGGCACTTGTGCAGCACCTTGTCCATGGTCTCCTCGAAGAGGATAGGGACTATCACTACCTTATTCGGCGCCATGCTTGGCGGCAGCACAAGGCCTTTGTTGTCTGAGTGCTGCATTATGGTCGTGCCTATCAGCCTTGTTGATATCCCCCAGCTCGACTGCCAGGGCAGCTTCTGCTCCCCGTCCTTATCCTGGAAGCTCAGCCCGAACGCTTCAGCAAATCCCTGGCCGAGGTTATGGCTTGTGCCGCACTGTATCGCTTTTCCGTCCGGCATGAATGCCTCGATGGTCATTGTGTATTTCGCTCCTGCGAACTTCTCCTTGTCTGTCTTCTTTCCGTATATGACGGGCACTGCAAGGAGCTTCTCTGCGAGGTCCTTGTATTCCATCAGGAACAGCTCGACCTCCCTGTCGCAGTCTGCCTCTGTCTCGTAGACGCAGTGGCCTTCCTGCCATAGGAACTCCCTGCTTCTCAGGAACAGTTTTGTCGCCTGGGTCTCCCACCTTACGACATTGGCCCATTGGTTTATGCGGATCGGCAGGTCTCTCCAGCTCCTCAGCCATCTTGAGTATGAATCATACATTATGGTTTCAGAAGTGGGCCTTATGGCAAGCCTTTCGCTGCCTTCCTCATCCCTGTTGGCGATCCACGCAACCTCTGGAGAGAATCCTTCTGCGTGCTTCGCCTCCTTGTGGAAGAATGATTCGGGTATGAACAGCGGGAAGTATGCGTTCTGCACGCCCCTGTACTTCATGCGCCTGTTGAAGTATTCCTGTATCTTCTCCCACATCGCATAGCCAAGCGGCCTGAGTATATAGCACCCTTTCACAGGCGCGTAGTCCGCAACCTCAGACTTGAGGCATACCTGCTGGTACCACTCTGCCATGTCTTCTTCCTTCTTGACGGTTATGCCAAGCTGCTTTTCCTTCTCATCTGCCATAGTGTATCATGTGGTCTGGGTTCATTTATATATTTTTATCTTTTGACTCCTCTGTGGGTCTGCCTCTTCTTTGCTTTTGCCTTACCTGCGCTCTTTGTCGCGGTTCTCTTACTTGGCTTTGTTTTCCCCACGCTCCTTGCCTTTGCCGGCCTGCCTGACGTATCGTTCTTTGGCGAAGCCTTTTTCTTTATCGATTCTTTTTGAAATTTTTTCCCTGGAGAAGATTTCGCTTTTGGTTTCGGCTTAGGGGCTTCACTCTTTCCCCTTCCCTGCAGCACCTTCCTCAAAAACCCCATCAAACCATACGCCTCCCGCTTGGTCAGCATCGCCTTGCCGATGATCTTCTTCCAAAGTATCTGCTGTGTCTCCCTCTTCTCCTTTGTCTCCCAGCGCATTCCAGAAAATATGTCTTCGAACATCCGCATTATCTGGTCCTTCTCGGGCTTGCCGATAGGGGTTATGTGGCTGGTCGATGTCACGTCGCTCAGTGAGTTATAGAGCTCGTACAGCATGACCGCAACTGCGTGCGATATGTTGAGCGTGGGATAATCAGTGGATGAAGGCACTGTGACTACGAAGTCGCATTTCTCTATCTCCTCGTTGAACATCCCCTTGCCTTCCCTGCCTATGACCAGGCCTATCTTCTTCTTGGGGTCCAGGCTCTTCAGCTTTGCCGCGAGCTCTCTCGGAGACAATGGGCTGCGGGGTATGTTGTAGTCTGTGCCCACCCTCGCGGTCGTGGCGACAAGGTAATCATAGTCATCGACCACGAAGAAGTCCATCACCTCGGCGTGCTCAAGCACCTCCTGCGAGTGCTTTGCCCTGTTGCGTGCCTCATCACAGAGGTGGTCGCAGTACGGGTTGATCAACACAAGGTTTGTGAAGCCGAAGTTCTTCATCACCCTCGCTACCGCGCCTATATTTCCGGGAATTACAGGTTCGAGAAGTATGACGTCTATCATTTTAGGATATGATCATATGAAAAGGTTTCCGATCCACCTGAACAAAGGCCAGAAAAGATTGAGCGCGAGCAGCACGAGCGTGAATACGCTTATCTTCCTCCACCACACATTGCCTCTCTCAGCCCCTTTTATCTTCTGCAAGGTCACCTGCAGCATCCTTCCGCCGTCGACAGGACCCAATGGCAGCAGGTTCGCCAGGCCTATGCCAAAGCTGAGCAGGCCGGTCATCGCGAACAGCTCCGCCAGCCACTTGATTATCTTGTTGATGACAAGGTACCATAGGGAGTCGTTGTTCAGCTCTGTCTTTGCCTTGCTGGACGCCATCACGCCGAGGTAGCCTTTCTCAGGGTCGTCAGGGTTCTCTGCAGCCTCGAACGTGAAGTCCTGGCTGTCTGCGGTTATCGTGACCTGTTCATGCGACTTGACATCCTTCATCTGTGCTACGAAAGTGTCATAATTCGTGACTGTCTCGCCGTTTACCGCAGTGACTACCATGCCTTCCTTGATTCCTGCGTCTATTGCAGGGTATCCTTCTGTCACTCCGACAATCTCTATCCCTATCTCGTTCTCCATTGATCCTAGGCCTGGCGCGAACGCGTAGTTGAGCAGCAGCAGGCACAGCGCTGCGAGTATGATGTTTGACCAGGGCCCTGCGGCATAGACTGAGTATTGGGTAGTGTCTGTAGCTTTCGTCAGCTTCTTCTCGTCAGGCTCGACGAACGCTCCCATGAGCGGCCCGAGGAAGAACACGCCTGATGAATTGATGGGCAGCTTATGCGCCCTCGCCACCACTCCATGTGAGAACTCGTGCACGAGTATGACTATGAACAGTGCTATCCAGCCTGTTATCAGCGGGATGTGTATTCCGCCTATCGACACCCCGGGTATGACCGGCACGACTGCGGATTTTGCGGTCGGCACTGTGAGGAGATTGAATAGGCTGCGTAACAGGACGAACAGTATGGAAAGGAGGCCGATATAGCCCACGCCTATGCCCATATACGCTATGACCTTGACCAGCTCAGCGTGCTTCGTCCCCCACTTGTCCATCAGCTTGAGCCCGATCTTTGTCCTGTACATCGCCAGGAACTTATGGTGTATGTCAAACTTCTTCCTGAATATGAACACGAGAATTATGATAAGGGAGTAGAACAGGATGACCCATCGGTAGTCTTGCCAAAAACCCATTTTACCTCGATCACTTCTTTTTTTTCACTATACAAAAAGATTTTAGGATCACTTCTTCCTTTTGGGCTTGAGTGCCTTTGTGCCGCATTTCCTGCAGCTGACCTTGCCTGCTATGACCTTGAGATTAGTCGCCCTTATCTTGGACTTGCATCTCCTGCAGACAAATATGTTCTTGAATTTCCTTTCAGCAGCTTCATCGAATTTTGCCATGCTCAATCACTCTTCACTTGTTTCATGACCCTGTCGGTCAGCACCACCCAGTACAGTATGTTGCAGCCCTCTGTCACCTGGCCCTTGAGCTCGCCCGGTATCTTCAGGTCAAAGGTCTCGTATGTCTCTGAGTCCATGAGGTTTGCTGTGTCGCCTGTTATGGACAGCACCTGCGCTGTCCTCTTGCCTATGATTGGCACATCGACATTGTCATGCCCTGGCATCACAACGACCCGCTTCTTCTCATCCAGCAGGCCCACTCCTGTGATCCTGCACTTCGCGTGTCCGTGCTTCCCTGGCCTGGATATCTGGTTATCCACGACCCTGCTCGCCACGCCATCTATCACCATGAAACTGCCCGGCTTCATAGAGCCTGCATCAGCCTTCTTTGTTTCTCCTTCATCAACCATAATACCACATCTTTTGCCTTTTTCAGCTAAATCAGAGTATATATGACCTTTTTTTATTGGGATTTATAAATATTTTGGTGGGCAGGGCTAGAACCACCCGAACACCCCTTTCCTCTTCTTCTCTACCTTCCGCGCCTCCTGCTCCTTTTGCGCCTTATCTTCCTTCTTCTTCCTGTAGTATGCCTTGGCCTTCTCGCGCCTGACCACTGTGGTGAGCTCTTTCTCTATGGCATCGCCATCCTCGAACACCTTCTCGAGCCTCTTGAAGCGCTTGTCATGGTAGTATGTCTTGGTGCCTGACTTGAAGAACTTCCTCTGCTTGTGCAGGACCTCATGGAACATTATATAATCTACATACTTGGTGTCCGCAACATCCCTGAACACGCTGCTGATCGTGACTGTATCGTTCTTGAAGTCATACGACCCGAAAGTCGTTGTCGCGAACTTGCCCCACACCAGGTTAGGCTGCTCGACCAATCCTAAGAAATACCTCTCATTCACCCTTTCAAAACTTGCCTCCAGCTGTGGATGCGACTTGTCCTTAGGTATCGACAGGTGCAGGCTCTTGACGAAGTTGTTGTAAAGGTCGATGTACATCGAAGGTTTCCTGCTCTTCAGGAGTTTGGCCATCAGCTCCTGCATCAGGCCCATCTGTATCTCAGGGGATATCGGATACCATTTGCGCGACATGCGGAACTCCATCACGCCGCCAGAAAGGGTTACATAGGCCCCGTAGTCCTTTATGCGGCCGGTGTATACTATCCTGAAATCATAATCTGCAGTAGATCCAGGGAACAGGTTGAGATACGCCTGCTCTGCGATATTGTCTTTCATCATGAGGATGGTTATCCTGAGCTTATCTCGTACCGCAGTATCGCGGCGACCTTTCCGAGGTCGCGCAATTGCACGCCTTCACGGGTCTCTTCAGATATTATCCTGACAGAGCTCCCGACATTCTCTGCCTCTTTCTCGAACTCCTCTATCTCTGAATCCTCGAGGGATTCCGACAGCAATAAGATGTCGACAGTGCCCATCTTCAGCACTTCCATGACCTGCGCCTTGCCGTAGCTCACCATGCCGGGCTTTGTGGCCAGGAGAGTGAGGAACTTGCTGACTATCTGCTTCTCCTGCGATACCTCTTCTGCGGCGAGGATGTCCTCGCTCTTCTCCAGCAGTTCCTGCAGTCCGAACTCTTCTGTGTATGACAGGTCTTTTGTGCCGATGATCTTCTTCTTGAGCTCTCCTGTCAGGTAATCATATCCTATGAAGTCGTTTATCGTGACTCCGGGACCGCCGATTATTATCCCTTTCAGCCCTTCGAGTTTCAGGAACTCGTTTTTCATGTATTCTGCGATCTTCTTGTAGTGCTCTTTAGTAGCACCCTCACGAAGACGCGCGAACCTCAATGCTGACTGTCCGCCTGCCTTCATCTTGCCAGGCACTTCTGAGTGTGTCTTTCGGATGGGTATGATGGTCTTTCCCTTGAGCAGCGCGAGCATCGCGTCTCTCCGGTCCAGCACAACAAGCCCGTACACTTCCTTGGATTCCATCATCTCCCTGAGCGGGCCAAGGATGAATGTCTTGTCGCACCTGTATGTCCTGAAGTTCATGGGCACTGGCGGCACTATGCTCCATACCTTGATGTCTGTCTGCCCTTCTTTCTCAGACACATTGCCTGAGAACACTGCAAGCCCGTTCGGAGGGGTCTGCTTGAACAGCTTGAGGTGCTGCAGCATCTTCTCCAGCGCTCCGATCACGTTCTCCCTTGTCTGCTTGCTCTTGATGTTTGAGGCTGTGCCCTGCTCATCTGACAGGTGCTTGTTTATCAGGTTCAGGTCATATCCTGCTGGAACGTACACTGAGACAAGCTCGGTATGTCTACCTCGATGCTTTTCCAGCTCTTTCACGAACTTCCTGAGATGGAATTTCTCAATCGCTGTAATCGATGCCATGCAGAATCAGAAAAATCGTTAATATATAAAATGTAGGCAAAAGCAACAACTACTGCAATAAGTGCCGCTACAGCAGCTCCACGACCGTAGCCGCCAATGAGCACGCTACCGGCTTAACACATAGAATCAATAAACATTAGAGCTGCTCAAAGACTCGCGTAAATCGAGTCTTTGGCATCCTAAAATGCTGCGCATTTTATGACTTCGGCAAATTCAACGATAGTAAGAATCAGGCGTGCGGGGCGGCACGGGAGCTTTTGCAAGGCAAAAGCGGAGTAGGGCGTGGGGCTGCTGACTTCGTGAAACAAGCAACCTAACATTTAAATACCCCCTTTAAATCCTTTTTCGCACATTGGGGCTATGGTGTAGCTTGGACCACGCCAACCAGAGGTTGCGTCGGAGCAACTATCATCCGTGGTTTGGGGCCATGAGACCCCGGTTCGAAATATCAAATGCTTGCATTTGAGGCGAATGTCCGGGTAGCCCCATGTGAGAACGGCAAAATCCCAGACGACTGCAGTGAGTCTGGAGTTTACCGTTTTACATGCTTAAAAATGCCGATGACTGGAAGGAGTCGGCATTTTTCTTGCATGCTATATTACATTCAAGCAAACTTTATAAACAAACAAAAACTGCTACAATATCTGCTTTTAAAGGCTTAAACAGGCTTTTTAAGACAGAAAAGGCTTTAAAAAACTTAATATGACAATTCAAGGGTTAAAATGGCTAAAAAAGTAAAATTAGGTTCTACTAACCGGTATGGCGCCCGTTATGGTGCGAGGAACAAAGAGAAAGTTGCAGCTTTGGAGAAACAGCACAGGAGAAGGCGCAAATGCCCGTTTTGCAATTATGTCAAGGTCAGACGAGTATCTGCAGGCATCTGGCAGTGCGAGAAATGCAATGCCAAGTTTGCTGGAAAGGCTTACACATTCGTCACGCCAAAGGCTTCCAAGGAGATAGTCAAGGAAGAGCCTGAGGAAGCTGAAGAGATAGAGAGCATTGAAGAACAGGAAGAGACGCCTGAAGAAGAGCAGCCAGAGGAAGATCAGGAAGAGAAGACAGAGGCTGCTGAGGAAGAATCTGCAGACGAACCTGACGAAGAGCTCCAAGATGAGGAGATACAGGAAGAAGAGATACCCATTGAAGAGACAGATGAAGATCAGAAGCCGGCAGACCAGCCAGAGGTAGCCTAAGATGGTAGAGTACAAATGCTTTGACTGCAACAAGAAGGTGAGCATCGAATACATCAAGAAGAAGGTGCGCTGCCCTTACTGCGGCAGCAAGATGCTGTTCAAGCCCAGGCTTGTCTCTACTAAAGTAAAGGCAAGGTAGGATGGAATACACTGCAAATCTTTTTGTCAAGGGCGATCCGGACAGGCTCTTCGAGTGCCTTGAGACCGAAGAGACCAGCTTTGACCGCTCATCATTCACGATTGAAAAAAAGGATGACGGCCTCGGGTTCAATGTCGAGGCAAAGGATGCGGTCGCCCTGAGGGCGACGCTCAACACGATCTCACAGCTCCTCATCATCTTTGAGGGTGCGAGAAAGAAACAGCAGTAAAGGGAATAAAATGGCAGAAGTCTCTAAGGATTTGCAGGAGAAGATCAACAGGCTTTCTATGATGGAACAGTCCCTCCAGTCGTTCCTGGGGCAGAAGCAGGCTTTCCAGGCGCAGCTTCTCGAGATAGACTCCGCGCTGGAGGAGCTCGACAAGACAGACAAGGCCTACAAGATCGTCGGCAATGTCATGATCGCGTCTGACAAGGAAGAGATGAAGAAGGACCTTAAGCAGAAGAAAGAGACCACAGAGCTCAGGATCAAGACCATTGACAATCAGGAGGCCAAGATGCGCGAGAAGACATCTGAGCTCCAGTCAGAGGTCATGAAGGAGATGGGCAAATAATAAGTCAAGGCAGATGGTTATGATTCTTGATGGGAGCGGAAAATGGACGAAAGGGTGCAAAACATTGTGGAGGCTCTGCAGGAACTCACCGGCGACAACACAGTCCCCCGCAACATAAAGTCCAAGATTGATGGTATCATCACGATTCTCAAGGAAGACAATGGCCAGGACATGTCCATGAAGGTCAACAAGGCTTTGAGCGAGCTGGATGACATATCTGATGACACCAACATGCAGGCCTACACCCGGACGCAGATATGGAACATCGTCAGCATGCTTGAGATGATATAGAGAAAAACTTCACTTTTTTGGTTGCTTTCGATTCTTCTTCGGTGACTTTATATGTGTGACTTCTGTCTTGCTCAGCACGGAATTCGGTATGAATATTATGTCTCCGCTCTTGGTCTCTATTTTTGTCTCGAGCAGGTTTATCTCGATTATCGTGCCCTGCATGCCCTTGACCTTTATCTTCTGGCCTATCCTGAACTCCTTCTTGCGCTGTATGAAGAAGCCGGCCATCGCGTTGGGTATGAAGTCCTTTATCCCGAGGAACGTGGACAGTATTATCAGGATGATGACGCCCGCTGCTATCATGTGCAGTATGGTAGATACGAGCCCGACCTGCTGGAGCACTATGACTATCGTCACGAAATAGATGAAGTAGGTGGTGAATGACTCTGCTATCTCCTCTATCTTCATCGTCATCCCCGCGAGCTTGGTGAAGTTCTCGTTCAGCTCGAAGCTGTGCAGGAACTTGTATATCAGCCTCCCGCATATCTTGCCGAGGATGAATCCTATCAGCAGCAACACTATCGCTACTATGAACTTGTAGAACAGCCCGGAAGTAGACTCCCTCACCAGTTGGTATATCTCGACAATGGTATCTGTAAGCGCAGTCATCCAGAAAACATTGTGCTTCCTTGTTTATATATTTTGTTGATTACGCAGGCACGTTTGCAGCGCATTATTGACGGGCGGGGTGGGCGGTGGGGAGCTGGAAGGCGGGTACAGATAAGCCCTTAAACCCACAACAACCTTTAAATACATCTTTTCATGAAGACCGACCATGGCAAAACGACTCTCGAAGAAGGCCAAGAAGGAGATGGACTCCAAGACAGCCAGTGCGCCTAAGAAGAAGGCATCGAACTGGGATCGCATCCAGGAGATGGAGAAAGAGCTCAGCAGCATGCAGTACAACAAGCGCACCCAGCACCATTACGGCCTGGTGCGCGCCAAGATCGCTCAGCTCAAGCAGAAGGAGGAGGCGAGAAGGTCCCAGGGCCCTAAGACCACGGGCTACTCGCTGAAGAAGAGCGGTGACGCCACTGTAATCCTTGTAGGCTTCCCATCTGCAGGCAAGTCGAGCCTGCTCAACGCGATCACCAATGCGAACTCTCCTGTAGGCGCCTACGAGTTCACCACGTTGGATGTCATCCCCGGCCTGCTTGAGCACAAGGACGCAAAGATCCAGATACTTGACGTGCCGGGCATAGTCATGGGTGCGGCATCAGGCAGGGGCAGGGGCAGGGAGGTTCTTTCAGTCCTGCAGAACGCGGACCTGGCACTCATAATACTCGATACCCTCAGGCCCAACGCCCACAAGGTCATACAGAAAGAGATTAACGACGCTCATCTGCGCCTCAACAAGAGGCGGCCGGATGTCAAGATAATGAAGAAGAGCAAGGACGGCATCAGGATAGGAAAGACAGTCAAGCTGCCTAAGCTCTCTGATGAGACCATAAGGTCGATCTGCAGGGAGTTCCGGATCAACAATGCAGACATACTCATACGGAGCGAGATTGAGGTCGATGATTTCATCGATGTCATCGAGAGGAACAAGGTATACATCCCAGGCCTCACAGTGCTGAACAAGATAGACCTCGTGGATAAAAAGCGCCTTGAGGAGATAAAGGAGGAGATCAGGCCCGACCTATGCATATCCGCAGAGAAAGGGACAAACGTCGACAGGATCAAGGACCTGATATTCGACAGGCTGGACTTCATCAGGGTGTACTGCAAGGAGACAGGCAAGAAAGCGGACCTCGAGGTGCCTATGATAATGCGGCGTGGAAACACGATCCGCGACATGTGCGAGAAGCTGCACCGCGACTTCGTCACGAAGTTCAGGTTCGCGAAGGTCTGGGGCCCGAGCGCCAAGTTCCCTGGCCAGCGCTTCATGCTCAACCACGTGCTCAAGGACGGCGATATAGTCCAGATATATCTCAACTAGCGCAATCATAAGTTTTATATACCTAACAGTCATTTCCTGAAGTTGAGGTGATATCATGCCAGGATGCTGTGCGTGTGGACCTAAAAAGAAGAAAGTTGCAAAGAAAAAGCCCGCTAAGAAGAAAGCAGTCAAGAAAAAGTAAATCATTTAACTTTTTTTATTCTTCTTTCCATCCGTCCTTACCGACCAGCGGGACGAATGCGCAGTCGCATATCTTTCTCTCTTTGAATTCATCGCCTGACCGTGTCAGCTTGACCAGTGCCTGGCCATAGGGCCCGCCGACAGGTATGACAAGCCTCCCACCGTCAACAAGTTGCTCCTTCAATGCCTCCGGCACCTTGAAGCAGGCTGCTGTCACGATTATGGCATCATATGGCGCGTTCTTCTTCAGTCCCAGGGTTCCGTCACCGACGACGACAGTCACGTTCATGTAGCATAACTTCTTGAGCATGCTCTCCGCATGTTCCGCAAGTGCAGGTATCCGCTCCACAGAATAGACTGTCTTGGCCAGCCGGGAAAGCACCCCTGCCTGGTAGCCTGAGCCGCATCCGACCTCAAGCACCTTATCATTACCTTTCAGCTCCAGCTCCTGTGTCATCAGCGCGACGATGTAAGGCTGCGATATGGTCTGCCCTTCTGCAATAGGGAGAGGAAAGTCGCCATATGCTACATCCCGCAGCTCGTGCGGCAGGAACTCGTGGCGGGGGACCTCGAGCATCGCTTTCAGGACTCCAGCGTCAACTATATCGCGCGCTTTCAGCTGCGCCTCTACCATTCTCCTTCTCGGTTCCTCAAGCGCCATGCTCATCCCTTTGTCTTGCGTATCTTCTTCTGCTTGACAAGCTTCTCATGCACAGGGAGGTCTGAGTCCGCATCCACTTCGTAAAGGTCTTCAATCTCCTCTTCGAGTTTTGTTTTTTTCTTTTTTTTTCTGAACAGATCCATATTAACACCTGCCTATCCACTATTTAACAATTTAGCAATATTCACTTCTTGAACAGCAGCCAGTTCTTAGGCCCCGCCTTCTCGAACTTCAGCAGCACGTATTCGCCTTTCAGCTTCTTCCCTTTCAGATCAAACACCATCTTTGATTTATGCTCGCTCATCATTTCATAAGTGCCTCTGTCCCATATCTTCACAGTCCCTGCTCCATACTGCCCTTCGGGTATCCTGCCCTCGAAATCAGCATAATCCAGGTCATGGTCATCTACCTGCACTGCCAGCCGTTTCACGCCGGCGGATTTCGGCGGCTCTTTCGGCACTGCCCAGCTCTTCAGCACTCCACCCATCTCCAGCCTGAAGTCCCAGTGATGGTGCGATGCCTTGTGTTCCTGGACTACGAATATTGCCATATTGGTTACCATGACGTCGCAATATTTAAATAATATGGTGGTATAATGGGAGGCATAACCAAAAACATATTGGGGGAGTGGAACGATGCCTGAAGAAGAGATTGGGAAGATAACGCATTTCTTCGACAAGATCAGCGTAGCAGTGCTGAGCCTTACAGGAGACCTTAAGGTAGGAGATAAGATCCGCATCGAAGCGTCTGAGCCTTTCGTCCAGACAGTATCATCGATGCAGGTAGAGCACAAGGACATCCAGGAAGCCAAGGCCGGCGATGATGTCGGCATGAAGACAGACAAGCCCTGCAGGGATGGGGATAAGGTCATTAAGCTCACTGAATGATTTTTATTTTTCTTTTATTATGGATTAGAATTCTGCAATAATCTACTTAAGCCGTATCTTCTTGCCGCCTTTCATGCCAGGCATCCCGGGCATGCCTTTGCCGCCGCCCATGCGCTTCATCATCTTCTCCATCTGCTTCGGCGAGCCGCCGCCCAGTCCCTTGAGCGACTTGACCATCTTCTTGCTCTGCTTGTACTGCTTGAGCAGCTCCCTTACCTCGTTCGGGTTGACGCCAGCTCCTTTCGCTATCCTGTCGATGCGCGATGTGGTCATGACAGCGTCAGGGTCCTCCAGCTCTTCCTTAGTACATGAATCAAGTATGAACTTCCATTTCTTGAGTTTCCCTTCCTGCACCTGCAGCGCTTCCTTGGGTATCTTGAGCCCGCCCATGCCTGGTATCATCTCCATGACCTTACCAAGGGGACCCATCTTCTTCATGGCACTCATCTGCTCGTAGAGGTCGAGAAGGTTGAAATCTCCCTTGAGCAGCTTCTTGCCGAGGTCCTGCGCATCCTCTTCTGTTATGGCCTCGCGCGCCTTCTCAAGCAGGCCTTCGAGGTCGCCCATGCCGAGCATCTTTCCGACAAATCTCTCTGGCGAATAGACCTCGAGGTCATCAACTTTCTCGCCGACCCCGACGAACTTGACCTTTGCCCCTGTGACTGAGCATGCTATCAGTGCCCCGCCGCCTTTGGCGGTTCCTTCAAGCTTTGTGATTATGACTCCTGTGACATCACAGGTCTCGTGGAATATTTTTGCCTGCCGTTCTGCTGCCTGGCCGACATCCGCTCCTATGACGAGCAGCTTCTCGTCTGCCTGCACTGCCTTGTGTATGCTATTCAGCTCCTCGATGAGCTCGTCAGAGAGTGCGTCCCTTCCTGCAGTGTCGATGATTACAACGTCAAAGTCCTTGAGCTGCGGCTCAAACTCCTTGTATATCTTAGTAGGATCCTTCAGCTCTGGCTTGCCGAACACAGGCACGTTTATCTGCGCTCCGAGCTGCCTCAGCTGCTCGAACGCCGCAGGCCTCCATGTGTCTGTAGACATCACTGCGACCTTATACCCGCGCTTCTGGTAGTACTTGGCCAGCTTTGCGGTGGTTGTGGTCTTTCCATGTCCGAAAAGCCCTACGAGCATTATCTTTGTGGGCTTCTTTGTTATCTCTATCTTCGACTCCGACTCTCCGAGGAACCTTACAAGCTCCTCATACACCACCTTTATGAGGAACTCCTTCTTGGTCAGGCCTGCAGGCGCCTCTTCCTTCAGCACCCGTTCTTTTATCTGCTTGGTGAGGTCGAAGACCATCTTGACATTGACGTCTGACTGCAGCAATGCCCTCTGGATGTCCTTGACAAGCTCATTTACCAGCTTCTCATCTACAAAGATTGCCTTGCCTATCTTGCCCAGTGTATCCTTCAATGAACTTCCAAGTTTTTCTAGCACCATACACCACCTTGAATAGACCTTTATTTATAAAGGTTATTGCGCTATTGAATATATCCCAAGACTGGCCAGCGCCACCGCTCTTAGCGTGTCCGCAGGCTAGCGCTAGCGTCAAATCACAGACCCTGCACATCTCCAGAAACATGCGCTTCGACAGAAGCAGTGGGTAAATCGTCGCTAACAGGGAAACTCAGTCTAGCAGCGTGGCGCTGGCCAAACAAACTAGGGCTCTCCAGCACCTAGACCCACCCGTCAAAATCCACCACAACATTTATAAATAGAAATGCTGTCTTTTTAAGCATAATGTTTTGGAAAAAAGAGGTTGCAGCTACTCCTGTAGATAAAGGCCTGTCCAAGATACTTAAGAACGTAACTTCTCTCAACAAGCAGCCTTTGATAATGGTGAAGAACATATCCAAGAGCTACAGGAAGAAGCTCGTGCTAAAGGATGTGACGTTCGAGGTTTTCTCCGGAGACATCTTCGGCCTGGTTGGGATGAGCGGCTCAGGCAAGACGACGCTGTTCCAGATCATGGCAGGAATGATAACCATCCAGGCAGGCGACGTTCTCATAAGGCATGACATCACAGGACCCAAGAAGAAGCAGGACCTGCCGGACTACCTTTCTGTGTTCAGGAACCCTTACATCATAAAGAGGAACTTCGGCTTCGCTTCGCAGCTTCCGTCATTCTATGAGCACCTCACTGTGGAGGAGAACCTGCAGATGTACGGCTCGCTGTACGGCCTGAAGGACAAGCGCATCAAGGAGAACACATCGCACCTTCTCGGCCTTGTGGACCTGACAGATGAGCGCGACACCATCGCAGAAGAGCTGTCAGGAGGCATGCAGCGCAGGCTTGACATCGCTTGCTCATTGATCCATGACCCGAAGGTGCTGTTCCTTGACGAGCCGACATCAGACCTGGACCCTATAATGCGGAAGCAGATATGGAAGCTTATACTGGAGATAAATAAGAAAGGCACGACGATTGTCCTCGCTTCGCACATACTCGAGGAAGTCGAGAGCCTCTGCACAAAGGTCGCGATAATACATGACAAGAGGGTGCTGGGCTACGGCACATTGAAGGAGCTTAAGGGCATGTTCAAGAGAGGGAAGAAGAGCAAGGGCACATTGACCGATCTTTTCGAGACTCTCGCGAAAAAATCAGAGACCGCGTGATACCATGATAAAACTGCTTGAGCTGATAAAGAAGAACTTCAAGCTGCTCGTCAGGGCAAAGGTATCTGCGCTGGTGATATTCCTTGGACCTCTCCTCCTGGTCTCCCTTCTGGGACTTGCTTACAGCCAGTCGAGCGCTTTCAAGCTAAGCGCGGCAGTATACTCTGACGGATACACCCCGCTTTCCGATTCCCTGGTAGAGAAGATGATCAACCAGGACTTCAGGGTCGAGAAGCAGGCGTCATCAGAGCACTGCATCGGCTCTGTGAAGATGGGCGAGACCCAGGCCTGCATCATATTCCCTGCAGGCATGTCTGTAGAGGAAGACAAGTCCAATGAGATAACATTCTATGTCGATTATTCCCAGATAAACCTTGTCTGGCTAATGCTTGATGTCATGTCCGCAAGAGTGTCAGAGCGTTCTGAGGAGATATCCAAGGAGCTTACAGGTGATATCCTTAGCAGGATGTGGTTCATAGAGGAGAAGATAAAGACCAGCAGGTCTGACGCTGCATCCATGAAGACCCAGGGAGAAACGATTACCGCGAGCAGCAGCGGGATGCAGACAGGCTTCAAGAGGCTGGACATCTCGGTGGATTTCTCAGGCATCGACCTGGAAGGGGCAAAGAACAGCAGCGCAGGGATAAAGTCGGCGCTCGCAGACATAAAGTCTCTTGCAGCCAACCTCTCAACCTCCACCAAGTCGGACTTTGGCAGCATAGAAGGCTCTGCCAACGACATCGCCTCCATGACCAACCAGTCAGATGTCATCGCAGAGACAGATGACATAGATGATGCGGTCAACGATGTCCAGGACGCCATAGAAGCATTGGTAGAGAACGTCGACGCTGACGCAGACAATGCATCTGGAAAGGCGGATAATGTAATTGCCGAGCTCAATGCGATAAGCCTTCTGTTGGACCAGACAAAATCAAAGATAGCCGAGGTCAAGAATAAGCGGGATGATCTCCTGACCAATTTCGACTCGCTCTCAGCGTCCATAACGACGATCAACGCGAACATAGACACATTGCAGGGCGCGCTTGACGAGGCCCTGCAGAAGATAAACGCTGTCAAGGGAAAGACTGCTGAGAGCGTAGCCGCACCTATCACGACCAGGATAGAGCCGGTCACGACGCAGAAGACCCACTTCAACTCATTGTTCCCGACATTGCTTGTTCTCGTCATAATGATAACAGGCATCCTGCTCTCTTCCACATTGATCATAGTGGACAAGAAATCAAGGGCTTTCCTGAGGAACAACTTCACCCCGACATCATACTTCACGTTCAATCTCTCTACATACATCACGAGCCTGATAGTCCTTCTGATCCAGCTCCTGCTTTTCGTCAGCGTTAGCGCGTTCTTCTTCGAGACAGATGTGCTGGCGTCAATATGGCTGATACTGCTGCTCGTTCTGCTGACCTGCACTGTGTTCGTCTGCATAGGGATGTTCATCGGATTTCTCTTCAGTACAGAGGAGACTGTGACGCTCGCTTCCATAACCCTGGCAACGGTGTTCCTGATGTTCTCCAGCGCAGTCATACCTTTGGAGAGCCTTCCCGCTTATCTGAAGAGCATTGCCATGTTCAACCCGTTCGTCATAAGCGAGATAGCGTTCAGGCAGTCAATCATATTCCAGCTTGGCTTTTCAGAGATAATGGGCAGCCTTGGCTTCCTTGCTGCATACGCGATAGGGATATTCGCGCTTCTTATACTGACGCAGAACGCGTTGAGGAAGCTGTCTTTCATGCATTTTACCAGGCTTCATTTCGGGTCTTCATCATTCGCCAAGAAGAAGAAAGGCAGCGCGAAACTGGTAAAGCCTGAACCTCCAAGGAAGAAGGATATAAACGAGCTCGCAGTAAAGAAATAGCCTGCTCAACAATCCTAAGCACCCAACAACCAACCACTCATTTCTACAAATAAACAATATAAATACTAAAATACTAGGTTTTAGTAAAAAAACAAACAATAATTATTATATAAAAACAAGGTTTTAGTATATGCATAGCGATCAATTCAGTCATAACCATAAGGTAAATGAGGTAATCATCATATGTTTCAAGCTCCTTCGGAGATAGCTCGATGTCAGGGGTTGTGTATGACGCAAGTCAGGCAACCCTTGACTTTATTTTTCCAGCAAACGGGCTGCTGGACATTCACGGGGGGTATTTTACTTACCGCTTAGATGGATCTCGGCATTCTCCGAAGAACAAGAAAGAGGTAGCGAGAGCTTTGGAGGAAAATCGGAACAACACACGAAGGTGAGAAAATGCAAGGCACACAACATGCATACATGGATCGGGCTATTCAGAAGGGAATCGAGCTACCTCCAGGATATCTTAATGTGCAATCAAGCACGGGAAGGGGATTTCTTGCAGAGACAAGGATCGTGCCGAAAGGCAAGATAGGCAGTATAATGCATCTGACCTACGAAGGCCTGGCTGACAAGGTCGAGAGGAACAGCACATCAGACAGGTTCAGGACGCCTACGAGAAAGCTCCCTCAGGAGCTGATGAAGGCCAGTATATACTTGACATACGCCGGCGTCGCTGACAAGGTGGACCGCAGGCCATTGGAGGTTGTGGATGACAGCTATGACCTCGTTGACCTGCGAGACAGAGAAGCTGTGATGCAGTTCGACAGGAGAAGCGACTACAATGAATTCCTGGAGAGCAGACCTGAGCTCGGGCTCAGTCTTGAGAAATGTGTCAACAGTGAAGGCAACACAAGGTTCGCGCACATCATGAAGGACAGACCGGGCGGAATAGGCATTGTCGTTGACACTGAATACATAAGAAATGCAGTCAATGCTTCAGGACAATATTCATTCCTCATGCAGAGGAAGGATGCGAAGAGCATGAAGAAAGCCTGGGGCATCGCCAAACAATACTTCACAAAGGACGCACTGAAGAAGGCGAGGAAGGACATCGCCAGGAAGATTTATGTGAATCTTGTAGAGAAAGGCGACTGGAACAGCCTGAAGAAGGCCATGCAGGTCGCTGTCAAGTATTTCGACAGCGTCCAGAGCAAGGAAGCGAGCAGGATCATCGATACGCACCTGGATACCCGTGCAGTGGCGATGGCTGACGATGCCATATCAGGATGCCTGAAGCTGGAGACATCAAAGGAAGTTTACAATCGCCTTGTGAACATCAACAAGCCTTCGACCCTCTCCAAGGCGCTGGACATAGCGAAGCTTTACATGAACCGGGAGGCTGTAGAAGACACCGCCGACCTGCTCAGGCAGCACCTTGAGCTGAAGCGCATGGACAGGGAGCGTGACACCCGCATTGAGATGAAAAAGGTCCAGGCAAAGCAGGGTACGAAAGTTATGGAAAGTCGGCAGCTTTTGAAGCCAATCCTCTACATGCCTGTGAAAGACAACCAGCCCGGACGGGAGTCCATCGAAGAACAGGCACGAGAGAGTGCTGATGCACATATAGAGAGAGGGATTGATGCGAAGCTGGCAGAAGATGCAGAAAAGTTCTTCAGGAAGACAATAACAAGAGAAGGGCGCAAGCTGCTGCATGAATTCCAGACAGCGCATAATAATACGCCTGTCACAAAGAAGGTGTCGGTTGAAGAGACCAGAGGGTACATGATGTCCACCCTGCCGCCGCACCCGGACCTGGAGACATTCCTTGCTCCACCGACCATGAACGAGATTAAAGGACGGAAAAAAGTCGCCAGGATGGAATCTACCCTACCGCCGCGCCCTCTTCTTGAGGGTGCCGCGGAACCAAGGCATGAACAGAAGCATTTCAAGAGGGCATACAACAGACCCATGAACACCGGCGAGCCTGTTACAAAAAGGATAGTCCTTACGCCTGAGATGAAGAAGGTTTTGAGAGCTGCCTGATCCCGATAATAGCTTATTCTATTCTTATTTTGTTCTCTTCCTTATCTTCTCTCCTCTATCTCCGCAGCTATCTCGTCGAGGAAATCGTCAGGGCTCTTCTCTCCGTGCACGACATTGTCCCTTGTCCTGATATTGACCGTGCCGTTCTCCTGCTCCTTGTCCCCGACGACGAGTATGTAGTTGACCTGCTGCATCTGCGCCTCCCTGACCTTCTTGGGTATGGACTCTGCCCTGTCATCGAGCTCGACGCGTATTCCTGCGTCAAAGAGCTTCTGCTTCAGTTTCCCCGCGTATTCATCGTGCCTGTCCGCGACAGTTAATACCCTGACCTGCACCGGGCTGAGCCAGAGGGGGAACCTGCCTGCATAATGCTCCACGAGCACTCCGAGAAACCGTTCCATCGACCCGTATATCACCCTGTGTATCATGACCGGCCGGTGCTTCTTGCCGTCCTCGCCTTCATATGTCAGGTCGAAACGTTCCGGCATGTTCATGTCCAGCTGTATGGTGCCGCACTGCCAGGTCCTTCCTATCGCGTCCTTGATGTGCAGGTCTATCTTCGGACCGTAGAACGCACCGTCCCCTTCGTTTATCTTGTACTCTTCTCCTTTCTCGTCGAGCGCTCCCTTGAGGCCCTGGGTCGCCTTCTCCCATTGCTCGTCTGTGCCCATGGACTTTTCAGGTCTTGTCGAGAGCTCGAGATGGTACTGGAGCCCGAACTGCGTATAGAATCTTTCGCAAAGGTTGAGGACGCCCAGCACTTCAGAGGTTATCTGCTCCTCTGTCATGTATATGTGCGCGTCATCCTGGTGGAAGCATCGCACCCTGAACAGTCCTGAGAGCACCCCGCTCAGCTCGTGCCTGTGGACGAGCCCTATCTCGCCGACCCGAAGGGGCAGCTCCCTGTAGGAATGTATCTTCTCGTTGTACATGAGCATACCGCCCGGGCAGTTCATGGGCTTTATCGCGTACTCTATCTCGTCGATGATCGTAGTGTACATGTTCTCGCGGTAGTTGTCCCAGTGCCCGCTCTGCTCCCAGAGGGACCGGTTCATCATTATGGGAGTCTTCACCTCGACATATCCTGCCTTGCGGTGCTCTTCCCTCCAGAAACGTATGAGCTCGTTCCATATCACCATGCCTTTCGGGGAGAAATATGGCATGCCTGGTGCTTCCTCATGGAAGCTGTAGAGTTCGAGCTTCTTGCCGATCTTTCTGTGGTCCCTCTTCTCTGCCTCTTCCCGCATCTTGATGTATGCCTTGAGCTCATCTTTTGTCGGGAAGCTGATGCCGTATATCCTCTGCAACTGCTTGTTCTTCGCATCTGCTCTCCAGTACGCCCCTGCTATCTTCGTGAGCTTGAATGCCTTTATCATGCCTGAGTGCGCCACGTGCGGCCCCCTGCACAGGTCGACGAACTTGCCCTGCCTGTAGATGGATATCTTCCCTTCCTCGAGGTCCTTTATCATCTCCACCTTGTACTCGTTGTCCTTGAAAAGCTCGAGCGCGTCCTTCTTGGATATCATCTCCCTGACGAGCGGGACCTTCTGCTTCATGATCTCGTACATCTTCTTCTCTATCTTCTTCAGGTCCTCTGGCTTGAAAGGCTCATGGTCTATGTCGTAATAGAACCCCTCTTCGACTACAGGGCCGATAGTGAGCTTGGCGTAAGGGTAGAGCTCTGTTATAGCGTGCGCCATGAGGTGAGCCGTGCTGTGCCTGAAGACCTCCATGCCTTCAGGGTCTGCAGGCGTAAGTATCCGGACATCTGAATCAGAATCGACTTTGACACAAAGGTCCACGACCTCGCCGTTGAGTTTCATCGCGACTGCCTTGTCGGCAAGACCGAGATCCTCTGCAATCGCCGTTCCAGTGACTGCTGTTTTATACTCCTTAGAATTCCCGTCAGGAAACTTGACTTTCACCATTTTCAACCTCCGGATCAGCCCTACAACAGCTAATCCTGCACATGACATCAGAGAAAAAGCGTTCATTATTAAATGTTGTGCTTAATCAGAGCATCTTTGACTTCCTGAAATAGTAATAGACGAGCAGTATCGATGCTATCATCAGCGCAAGCGAGAAAGGATATCCCCATTTCCAGGGTATCTCAGGCATGAACCTGAAGTTCATGCCGTATATGCTCGCTATGAGCGTGGGTATCAGCACATATGACGCGACCACTGTAAGCTTCTTTATGACCTGGTTCATCTGGTTGGACATGGATGATGTGTATATCTCGAGTATGACTGTGAGTACGTTGCGGAGAGTGTCGGCAGTGTCCATCAGCTGGAGCACGTCTTCCCTCATGTCCCTGAACCCGTCAATGTCTTTTTTATCCAGCCTGCTGAGCTGATGCTTCTCGATGGATGATATCACCTCCCTGTTGGCGACAAGGGTCTTATGGAAGATGAGCATTGCCTTGCGTATCTTGAAAGTCTCATGTATTGCCTTCTTCTGCGGGTTCTCGAACACAGTGGACTCTATCTTGTCTGCTGATTCCTGGAACAGCTCAAGGTGCTCGAAGTAAGTGTCTATTATCCTGGCAAGCATGAACTGGACCATCTTTGTCGAGGAGTCTATGTGCTTAGGGTTCTTTGCCAGCACATCTTCCTTGAACTTGGTCATGCCCTCTATCTCTTCGGTCCTGATGGTGACTAAGTTCTGGTTATTGCACAGGAATATCGCCAGGGATGTCCCTTCTCCCACACCCTTGTTCAACACAGGCGCTCCGAAGACTATCAGGGAGTACTTCTCCTCCTCTGATGTCGTGGGCCGCTCATAATCGACTACACGGTCCTGGAACTCGGGGACAGGCACGTGCGTCAGCTTGGATATCTCTTCAAGCTCCTGCTTTGTAGGGTTTAGGCAGTCTACCCAGACGGTCTTCTTGGACCTCAATGACTCTATATTCCCTTTCACGACAGTGCCTTGTGGACGCCAATATACCGTTATCATGATTATAAAGCCCCTTACAGCGTATATAAACTTTTGTCCCTACTCTCGAGGGGAACAAAACAATAAGGTTTATATATTGAGGAAATAGGATTATTCTTCACTATGGGCGACTTTTTCAGGCTGAAACGCATAGACTTGCAGTTGCAGAAGGTTATCAATCCGGTCAGCTTCTTTGACGTAAATCCTGTCAATATAGACCAGGAGAAAGAGCTGGTGCTGAAAGACCCGGACTACAATCCTTATTTCATCTACCCGGAGGTCGAGTTCGACTTCGATGATGTCCAGCAGAGCCTGCACTCGATAGATGAGGACGACTCGCCCATGGGCGAGCTTCTCAATGAGAAGAGAAACCTGTTCATCGACAAGTGCGAGATGCTCAGCACAAGGGGGTCGAAGAAGTTCACGGTCTTCGCCAAGAAGGTGTACGGCCTTCCCGCAAAAGACGTCCTTGACAGGGCGGTCAGTTTCTTCTCACTCGAGTCTGAGAGAGAGCCCAAGACCATTTCATCACGCCAGGCCGCGGGCATGCTCCAGGCAGAGATAAACCATTACGGCTTCAATTACGAGGTGAGCGAGAGGGTGATGAGCTCAAGCGCTATGGTGCTTGTGTCCAGGAGGAAGATATTCGTGAGGAAAGGTTTCACCTTCTCTGACAACTTCGTGAAGAGGCTCATAATGCATGAGATCGGCACGCACGTGCTGCGCGCAGAGAACGGGAGGGAGCAGCCGTTCATGATATTCTTCCACGGCTTCCCGAAATACCTGAAGACAGAAGAGGGTCTTGCAGTCGTGAATGAAGAACGCTTCGGACTCCTGAACAACGAGAACCTGAAGAACTACGCGGCGCGGGCGATAGCTGTGCAGATGGCCATGACCAAGAGCTTCTCTCACATATTCAGGTACCTGCTGGAATTTTTTCCGCCTAACACCGCGTTCAAGCTTGCGCTCAGGGCAAAGCGGGGCATCGCAGACACATCTAAGCCAGGCGGCTGCCCAAAGGACTACGTGTACATCGACGGCTACCTGAAAGTGAAGGAATACCTGAATAATGGCGGCTCCATAAAGGACCTGTATTACGGCAAGGTGGACATCGAGCACCTGCACATGCTGGAAGAGATACCCGGGATAAACCCGCCGAAATATATCCCGAAAAACCAAACCTTTAAAAGTCTATTGAGCTTCTGAACCGTCATGAAACTGGTCATTCTCGTAAGGCAGGATCTTAAGCTTCCCAAGGGAAAGCTTGCCGCGCAGGCAGCCCACGCAGCTGTCGAAGTCACACTGAAATCCAGCAGGATCAAGGTCGCTAAGTGGAGGTCTGAAGGCCAGAAGAAAGTGGTCCTTAAGGTGAAGGATGAGAAAGAGCTTATCAGGTTCATGCAGCAGGCAAAAGATGCTGGTCTCAAGACAGCGCTGATAACTGACGCAGGCAGGACATGCATCGCTCCAGGCACGAGGACATGCCTTGGCATCGGGCCAGACTCAGATGAGAATATTGACAATCTCACAGGAGAATTGCCTATGATATAGTAAGAGTAGGACATAAGGTTGCATATCATGGCCATAAAAAAGAAAAGATCGGTTGACAACCTCAAGAGGCAGGACAAGGAGCTGGCAAAGCTCCCTGTGTTGGAGAAAGAGGAAAAAGTGTTCAGGAAGAAAGAGTCTCTGCTCAGCAGGCTTCTGGTCAGGAAAAGGGTTGTGGTGAAGAAGCCGAAGATACCCAAGGAACTGAAACTGAAAAGAACCAAGAGCACAACCAAGAGAAAGAAGAGGTAAAAGTGAGTAAGTGGAAGGATTTTTTCAGATGGTATCTCCACATCGACTTGAAGGACATCACTAACTACATCGCCCTCATATTGGCGGTACTGCTTCTATGGTGGGGAATCAAGACCATCATCTCTTCGATTGCCGCGACTGCGCCGTAAACATAAAGTGCAAACAAACGCTAGTTCTTTAAAAACCACATCCGAAACATTTAAAAGAAGCCTCTGGAATGGGTAATGAATCTCATCATGGTCTTATATACGGAGGGGTGTAAGATGGAAGAAGATGATAAAAAAGAGCATCATGAACATCATTCTCATGCTGCAGGCCACAAGAGGCACCAGCATAAGAAGCCGAAGAAGAAGGGCCTGAACGGCTACATCATTGGCGGCCTTATCGCTGTTATCATAATCGCCCTGCTGGTGAGGAGCTTCTACAAGCCTGCTGTCAGTGTGGACAATCCCGGCAAATACGGCTCAGTGGACGTGACATTCTATGTCATGAGCCAATGCCCTTACGGCACGCAGGTCGAGAATGTTTTCGCTCCAGTCATTGATGAGCTTGGAGACAACATAAACTTCAGGCTGGAGTTCATCGCATCAGGGGTTCCCGGAGCATTCAACAGCCTTCACGGCCCAGCCGAGGTCGAGGGCGACAAGATCCAGCTTTGCGTACAGGAGCATTATCCTGATGGCCTCATAGGTTTTGTCACATGTCAGAACAAGAATCCCAGTGACCTTAAAGGTTCTGTAGAGAGCTGTGCAGGGAAGTCAGGAATGGACGCCCAGAAGATCCTCGACTGCGCTGACGGAGAAGAAGGCGATCAGCTGCTCGCTGAATCCATCGCCAAGAGCCAGGCTGTCGGAGCGAGCGGAAGCCCGACAATGTATTTCGGTGACAGCCTCTACTCGGGCGCAAGGGACGCCACCTCGTTCAAGAGAGAGGTGTGCAAGAGCCTTGACGGACACCCCACATGCGAAGGTATGCCTGCGTGCACGTCTGACGCAGACTGCACAGGCCAGCCAGGTAAGATAGGCATATGCAATAGCCCTGGAACGACAGAGTCTGAATGCACATACCAGGATGACGCGGCTGTCGAACTGAAGGTTATCAACAGCCGGGACTGCGCGAACTGCGACACGGCAAATAACATACAGGTCCTTCAACAGATATTCCTTAACCTTGATGTCGAGGAGATTGAAGCATCGAGCGAAAGAGGCCAGGCATTCATCAAGAACCTCGGTCTCCAGAAGGCACCTTCTTACGTCTTCAGCGGAAGCCTTGACCAGACATACGCGTGGAAAGCGAATGAACAGTTGAGGGGCGCGTTCAGGAAGGTCGACAAGTATTATGTGATGATTGACGAGGCCAGCGGCGCCACATATATCCTTGATGCGGACAAGAGGAAGGCGCTTGAGGAGCTTACAGGAGTCACGAAAGGCGACAACAGGCCCCAGATCGACTTCTATGTCATGAGCTACTGCCCTTACGGCAACATAGCAGAGGAGGCCATCGAGCCCGCGTTCCAGCTGTTGCAGGGAAAGGCGGACTTCAACCCGCATTATGTCATATACTCCAACTATGGAGGAGGCGGCCCCAACTACTGCATTGACGATGAGAACAGGTTCTGCTCCATGCACGGCATCCAGGAGCTGGACCAGGATGTCAGGGAGCTGTGCGTGCACAAGTATATGGGTGAGGGATCTTACTTCGATTTCGCGCTCGAGATGAACAAGGAGTGCAGCGCGGACAATGCGGATTCATGCTGGGAGCCTGTCGCAAAATCCTTAGGTCTTGACGTCGAGAAGATAAAGGACTGCGAGGAGAATGAATGGGAAGACCTGCTCTCTAATGAGGTCGCTCTCAACCAGGCCCTGGGGGTCAGTGGATCACCCACAGTCTTTGTAGAAGGCAACCCATACGGCGGAGCAAGGACTGCTGCAGGATACGCGCAGGCCCTCTGCGAAGGCTTCGACTCGAAGCCTGACGAGTGCAGCCCTGCGAAGCTCGCGACTCTCGGCAGTGCAGCACCAACACCTGCAGCTGACGCAGGCGGTTGCGGTTAAGTAAGCATGAAAGCATAGACCAAGAATTATTTTTTATTTTACTTTTTCTTTTTTCCCTTCTTTTTTCCCTTAGAATATCTTTTGACTATTTCTGGTCGACAAAAATCTTCTTCCCTGTCTCGACATCCACACCGCTCACGCGCTTGCCGATTGTCTTTATCCTGACCTTGCGCCCTCTTGACTCGACTATCTCGCCTATCTTATACGGTCTGAGCTTGAATAGCACATTGGTCCTGTAGACCTCCTTGCTCGTCTGCTTGTCCCTCGTGAACAGCTTTGCGGTCTCTGTGAGTTCTCCGTTGAAACGCGACTTCAGGCGTTTGCCCAGCTGCCGCATGTACTTTGTGGAAGTGAGCTGGAAATCCCTGCTCTTCCCCTTGCCGCTCTCCTTTGTGATATGCACCCCATCTTTTGTATGCGCCGCGATATCTTTCCTGACGAAATCGATCAGTTCAGGATTTGCCGCCCTGAGCTGGAGCGTGCCTTCGAAATACTGGCTGTCTGCTTTTGCGCAATAAGGGCAGTATGTGAACTCGATCGTTGCAGGTATTATGAACTCCTCATGGTCCGCGGTTATGGCAAGCTCGATGTCCTGCTTTGCGCCTGGCTTGTCCTTGAGGGCCTTGTATACCGGCTCTATATGCAGCAGTATCTTGCGGGGATTCCTTATCCGGTTCTGCGCAGCGCGTACGATGCCTATATCCGCCTGTTTGAAGCTGAGCCACTGGTTCTTGACCATTAACCTGTCGCAGTCTATGCATTTCTTTATCACGATGTCCTTGAAACCGAGTTCCAGGTTCTTTCCGGCGCATTCGCTGCAGAAATCACCCTTGATTCCCTTCTTTCCGCATTTCGGGCAGAATCTCATATTAGGTCTATATAAACCGAAACTTATTAAAAGCTTTCCTCAAAAATATAGTGTATGGATTGGAAGAAAGCAAAGAAGACCTGGAAGCAGGTGTGGTACTTCATCTGGGAGGATGACAGCTGGGCCAGTTGGTTCGTCAACATAATACTTGCGTTCATACTTATCAAGTTCGTCGTGTATCCCGGCCTGGGATTCGCGTTCTCGACATCGCACCCTATCGTTGCTGTTGTCTCGAGTTCGATGGAGCATGACGGCAGTTTTGAGGAATGGTGGGACAGCAGGGCCAACTGTGCTGAAGGCTCCTGCACCCAGGGACAGCACTATGCTGAGCTGGGCATAACAGAAGATGAGTTCAGGGATTTCAGGTTCAGGAACGGCTTCAACAAGGGCGACATAATGGTGCTCTATGGGACGAAGCCTGAGAAGATAAAGGTGGGCGATGTCATAGTGTTCATGGCCGACAGGCCCGATCCGATCATACACAGGGTGATTGAAACAGAAGAGAAAGATACAGGACATGTTTTCAAGACAAAAGGGGATCATAATGCGGATTCATTCTATTTCGAGTCATACATACCAGAGGAGAACTATGTAGGCAGGGCAGTAGTGAGGATTCCATGGCTCGGCTACATCAAGATAGGGTTTGTAAAGCTGCTCCAGCTGATAGGGATAATGTGAGGTTGCGAGGTGTCAGAAGGATGATAAAGTTTTGCTCCAAGTGCGGCGCGATAATGATGCCGAAGAAGGACGGCGACAAGGTGCTTTTCGAGTGCTCCTGCGGCCAGACATCCAAGGGAGAGTCCAGCTCTCTCAAGGAGGACAAGATAGTCAGGAAAGAAGAGGCAGAAGTCGAGGTTGTTGACAAGGAGATAGAGACCCTTCCCGTCACAAAAGAGGAATGCCCGAAGTGCGGCAACAAGGAGGCGTATTACTGGCTTATCCAGACAAGATCAGGAGATGAGTCAGAGACAAAGTTCCTGAAATGCACCAAGTGCAAGCACACGTGGAGGGATTATAGCTAGAATATAGTTGAATCTTATTCAGCAGAACCGTATCTTCTTTTCTCTTGATTTTGCGCCGCTTATCAGTTCGCAGCGCTTGCCTGTCTGTTTCTTGATGAACTTAAGAAGTTCTGTGTTGGCCTTGTTCTTGTCAGGCACTGCAGACACCGCTATGCGGAGGGCCTGCCTGTTGTCATCCCAACCGATAATCTCTGTATTCGGGGCATTGGGCTTGACTATCACATTGAGGATTCCTTGCTTGGCATATTGATCGATATCCATACTAACCCATTATCTCCTTCGCGATCCCATCGACCTTCCCCTTAAGCTCGTCAAGGCCAGCATCATTTTGTATCATGTAATCAGCCATCTTCATGCATTTCTCTACTTCCTGTCCCTGCCCGCCTTTGAGCTCATGGTCGTCTATCTCCTTGAACTCCTTGAATGTCTTCGGGTCGCCATGCCTGCCCCGCGATCTCATCCTCTCGAACCGCACATCCTGCGGAGCATCCACACCAATAAGAACAAAGCGCATCTCCTGCTTCTCAAGCTCATGCTTCCGGAACAAATCTATCTCATCAGCATCCCTGAGCCCTTCGATGACAAAGCGCTTCCTGCCCTCATCGGCCTCTTTCTCGATCCTGTCCAGCAGCCTCTGCCCGAGTATCGAGCGGTGCGGGCTCTCGACACGCAGGTCATGACCGAGCCTGCTCAGGTTCTTCCTGTTCACCTCGATCCCTCTTTCCTTAGCGACCTGCCGTATCTCCGCAGAGAAAGAATGATGGGTGAAGCCCTTGTCCCTGAACATCTCAGCTACCTTGCCCTTGCCTGATGAGATTGGCCCTGTGACAGCGATTATCATGATAAGCCAGAAAAAGGCATCTCTGTTTATTAATTTTTGCCTGACTAAGAAGACTCCTGCCTGACTGGCACAGGCTCCCAGTCGAGGTCAGGGTCGGTATAGTCTATCTCTTTGCCTTTCAGAGAATCGATGAAATCGAATATACCGAAATTCCGTATCTGCGACACGCGCGGAATCTTTGCTCTCTCGCGTATCTCGACTATCCTCTTCACCTCATCGTCAGTCAGCAGAGAGGTCAGGAATGTTGGGTCCAGACCTGAGAAATACCTAGACCTTGAGAAATAGTCATGCACTGTCTCGAGATGGAATCTCTGCACCCTGAAGTCTTTTTTCTCATAGAAATTAGGGTAGAGGAACTTCTTGATCTCGTTCATGTATTGCGCCTCCCTGCTCTCAGTGAAATCAACACGGTCCTTCTCAAGGCTCTCCCTGATGAGCGCGTTTATCAGGCTCTTCTTTCGTTCCTCAGCGCTGCTGCCAAGCCTGGACACAGCATCAGGAAGCTTGCTCTTCGAAAGCCTGCCATAGTTCATGCCGTCCGACAGGTCTGAGCAGAGATAGTCTATCTTGTCAGCATACATTACTGCAGCGTATTCCTGGGGCTTCTCCTTATCAGCTGTGAAAGGCCCATCACCTCTTGAATGAGTGAGCATGCCTTCCAATGTCTCATAAGTGAGATTCATCGGCTCTACATGCTGCGCGAGCACCACGCTGTTGACCTCATGCCTGAACTTTCTGCCGCCTAGCTCAGTAAGCACATCCTCGCCATCATGGCCATACGGGACATGCCCAAGGTCATGGCCTGCTGCTATCGCAAGGCACATGTTCGGGTTCAGGCTGAGTCGGTCAGCGATTACCATAGACATTGCGCAGACCTGGTTTGTATGGGTGAGCCTGTTCATGACATGGGGGTTGTTGGGATGCGAGAAGACCTGTGTCTTATGGCCCAGGCGCTTGTAGCTATTTGACTGCACGATCCTGTAGTAATCAGAAATGAAAGGTTCTGCTGCGCTGCAGTCCTCCTTATATCTCCTTCCTTTTGATTCGTTCAGAGCCTCTATGAGCCCACCCCCACAATCACATATTAATCACATATTATCATACTGCTCTACAGAGTTGTCAAGCACTTCGAACTTGATTCCTGCCTTCTTGAACATGCCCCAGCTCTCAGTGTCGCCATGGTATCTCTTCTGGCACACTATCCTCTTGATGCCTGCGTTGATGACCATCTTCGCGCAGGTATAGCACGGCGCCAGCTTGCAGTAGAGCGTCCCCCCGTCGATAGCCACGCCGTTGCGGGCAGCCAATGCTATCGCGTTGACCTCTGCGTGGTTCGTACGCACGCAGTGCTGCGACACTCTTCCATCCTCGTGTATCGTCTTCTTCATCTTGTGTCCTACATCATCGCAGTGCGGCAGGCCTATCGGGGAGCCGACATAACCTGTTGACAGTATGCGCTTGTTCTTGACTATCACTACCGCAGTCCTTCCCCTGTCGCATGTTGCCCGCTTCGATACAGCGTCTACGATTCCCATGAAATACTCGTCCCATGTCGGCCTTACATATACAGGCATCTTGGCGGCCTTCTTCTTGAGGTCTGCAAGCATCCTGTCTGTCTTGCCCTGCAGCTTCTTCCGCGTGCTGTCATTCACAATCACAGAATTGGCCATCTTGATCACATTGGTAAGCTGCTGTCCTGGACCGCTCTCCTGGCTCTCGAGCTTCTCTTTGGCCTTGAGCTCAGAGAGGGTCTTTGGATCCTTTTCCCTGTCCCTCTTCTTTATCCTCACGAATCTCTGATTGAGAGGCGCCCTCACCTCGATAAGGAAGAAATGCCCGTGCTTCTTCAGTGCCTTGACCTCGCCTGGATGCCTTATGGAGCTGATGACAAAATCACCGTCTTTCTCCTTCATCTTCAGGAGCGCTCTTTCCCCCAGCACGCCATGCCCGAATTCTGTCCTCAGCTCGTTCGCGACCCTTATCAGGTTGTCGCGCGTCACCTCAATACCTCTTCTGCCCAGCTCTTCTCTTATTAGATCGGATAATGAGAAATGCGTGAATCCCTTCTTTTCAAGGTATTCTGCTACAGTGTCCTTTCCGGAACAGTACATTCCTGTTACGCCTATTATCACATTAACACCTCACCGATCCTACAACAGGCGGAAACAGGATTTTATTTATGTGTTGTGTTGTCAAGGGACAGAGACAAAAACAGAATCTTAAAAAAGGCAGGACATCAAGAGAAAGCCTAATAGAAAGCTATAAATATTGCGCTGGAAAGACAATATAATCATGATGCGCAACCTGGAAGAGGGTGATCCTGAAATATACTCAGTAGTTGCGGATGAGCTTGCAAGGCAGCAGAAGGGCGCTGAGCTGATAGCTTCAGAGAACTATGTCTCCAAGGCTGTGATGCAGGCCATGGGTTCTGTGCTGACCAACAAGTACAGCGAAGGGTATCCTGGCAAGAGGTATTACGGCGGTAACGAGCATGTAGATGTATCCGAGCAGCTGGCAATAGACCGGGCCAAGAGGCTTTTCAAGGCAGAGCATGCGAATGTTCAGCCGCATTCAGGGTCCCAGGCGAACATGGAGGCGTATTTCGCACTGCTCAACCTTGGGGACAGGATACTCGGTATGGACCTTGCGCATGGCGGGCACCTGACGCACGGCAGCAAGGTGAACTTCTCAGGAAAGTTCTACAGTTTCTCTGGCTACGGCGTCGAAAAGGATACCATGCGCCTTGACATGGACTCTGTGCGCAAGGTCGCGAAAAGGGAGAAGCCCAGGCTGATACTGTCAGGCTTCAGCGCGTATCCCCGTAAGCTCAATTTCAGGGAGTTCCAGGAGATAGCAGATGAGGTCGGTGCTTATCACATGGCAGACATCGCGCATATCGCAGGGATAATCGCTGCAGGGCTTCACCAGAACCCTGTGCCATATTGCGATGTGGTGACCACCACCACGCACAAGACCCTGCGCGGACCGAGAGGCGCAATGATCCTATCGAAGATCGCTGACAAGCTCAGGCCGGATGACAAGAAGAACCTGGCGAGAAAGATAGATTCCGCTGTGTTCCCCGGCATGCAGGGAGGGCCGTTGGACCACGTGATCGCGGCAAAGGCTGTGGCTTTCGGCGAGGCTCTCAGGCCGGATTTCGTCAGCTATCAGGAGCAGGTGCTGAAGAACGCGAAAGTGCTTGCAGAGACCCTGATGGACTGCGGCATAGACCTTGTATCCGGCGGCACTGACAACCATCTCATGCTGATAGATCTCACAAAGACCGGCCTCGGCGGGAAAGAGGTCGAGAAGGCACTTGACTCGGTGCACATATTCACGAACAAGAACATGATCCCTTTCGACGAACGCTCTCCATTTGATCCTTCTGGCATAAGGCTCGGCACCCCTGCCCTGACCACCAGGGGAATGAAGGAGGAGGAGATGCGCATGCTCGGCGTGTTCATCTCTAAGATTATCAAGAGGCCGAATGACGTCTACCTGAAATCGAAGGTGAAAGCAGAGATCCTTGACCTCTGCAGGAGATTCCCGATATATGAAGGTCTGCTACAATGAAAGTTCTTGGAATCTGCGGCAGCCCGAGGAAAGGCAACACAGAGCAGATGCTTGACTGGGTCCTGGACTCCTGCAGGGCAGGAGGGGCTCAGGTAGAGATGGTCCTTTTGAGGGAAAAGAACGTCGAGCCGTGCAGGGGATGCAACACCTGCTATGGCACAGGGATGCCTTGTGTCATCCATGACGACATGGAAGCTATTGTTTCCAAGATGCTTGAAGCGGATTCAATCGTTCTTGCAACTCCTAATTTTTTCTACAATGTATCAGGCCTTCTCAAGAACTTCATAGACAGGACCAATTCTCTCTGCAAACCGCACCTGCTGACGGGCAAGGTGTGCGGTATTGTTGCTGTCGGTGCAAAGCCAATCTCTAAGAGCGAATGCGTGAAAGATATACTTGAAGTCTATGCTAAGAGCATGAAGCTTATTCTTACAGGTTCTGTCCTTGCCCAGGCAGAGGATCCTGGAGAAGTGACCAGCCAAGAAGACACCAAACTTGCCTGCACTGACCTGGGCAACAGGATTATCGACAAGCTAAGATTGTAGTGCAGCCTTTATGTCTCCGACCAGGAATATGGAGCCGCACACCAGGACAAGGTCTTTTTCTCCTGCCAGTGACTTTGCATGCTCAAGAGCATCCAGAGGATCCCTGATTTTTACGCACTCCACGCTCTCAGGAACCTCGTCGATAGGCAGCCTTCTTGTTATCGAAGCTTGGGTGAAGATGAGCGTTTCATGCTCTGGCAGCAGCTTGATCATCTGTCCGTAATCCTTGTTCCTGCTCACCCCGAAGACTATGAATAGCTTGTCATGTTCAATTGTATCCACATACTTCCGGAGCGCTGTGATGCCTGCAGGGTTGTGCGCGCAGTCCAGCAGCACGTTCTTCCCGATGAATTCTACCCTTCCGGGCCATTTCACCTCAAAAAGTCCTGCCCGGATTTTATCCTCGCTGATTCCGAGCGATTCAGCTGCCTTGACGGCGATGCCTGCGTTCTCTTTCTGGAACTGGCCTTTGAGCGCAACATCATAGTCTGTGTCTTCTGCCAGCACGAGCCTTGCGTTCTTCACATCGGCTTCATGCCTTATCAGCTCCATGACCTCATTGTTGGCGTGCGTTACGACGACAGGCTGGTTCTCCTTTATTACGCCGCATTTGTCTTTCGTTATCTTCTCCACTGTGTCTCCGAGTATGTTAGTGTGGTCCAGGGATATGCGGGTGATCACCGACATTAGCGAGGTCTCGAAATTTGTCGCATCATAGGTCCCTCCGAGCCCCGCCTCAAAGATTGTGTAGTCTACTTTCTGCCTTGCGAAGTGCAACACTGCCATCAGTGTTATGAGCTCGAAGAAGGTCAGCTCGGCAAGCTTGGACTTTGCCTCCAGGAATGCCTCCCTGAAATCCTCCTTGCTTATCATCTGGTTATCTACCTGTATCCTCTCCCGCACATCGACAAGATGGGGTGAGGTGAACATGCCCACTTTATATCCTGCTTTCTCCAGTATCTTCGACAGCATGGCTGCAACCGAGCCTTTGCCGTTCGTGCCTACGATATGGATGGTCTTGAGCCCTTTTTCAGGATTGCCGAACATCCTTAGCGCGTCGCGTATCCTCTCTATGCCCAGCTTCATGCCTGAGAATTCCATGCTGTTCATGAACCTGACTATGCTCTCATAATTGACTGTATTCATAATGGAAAAAAAGAAAGCAGGATTTATTTAAATCTATGCTCTGGACCTGTGCTCTAGACCTTTCCGTCAGCAATCTTTTTCTTATACCTGTCGGTGACCATCCTTGTGGTCTCCGGCAGCCTGCCGAGGTCATAATAATTGTTATCGAAAGGCACCAGCCCATCGAACACAGGCATGAGCTCGATCAGCTTCTTTATCTCCTGCTGCGCTATGGACCTGTATGAGTCTATGCCTGCCGGCTGGCTCCTCAGCTTTGCCTCGTAGAAGCACTGCACAGGGTCCTTGGTCGTAATGTGCCTGATTACATTCGCCATGACAGGGACATATTCTGCTGCTGCATGAAGCCCGTCCTTCTTGAACAGCTCGTACACTTCCTTGACTTCCTGCATCATGGAGACGAACTCCTCTTCCATACCCATCTCTGCTATCTCCTTGGGCATGTTGTATCCTATGACTGAGTACCTATTGGTCTGCTGCCTGTCGCCCCTCTGGCGCTGGAGGTCCCTGTACGCACCTATGTCATACACCCTCTCGAATGTTACTGCGCCGATCTCCATTGACTTGTTGAATATCTCGTACGGCTGCTTTTCCTCTGTGACTGACCTGGCCACCTCACGCTTCTCATCGAATGACATATTCCTGACGACTGCCTTAAGCTCCTCCAGGCTCGCCTTTCCTTCGCTGCCATTCAGGAGTATACTCGCCAGGACAAGGTCCTGCAGGTCGTTTGGCGCATGGACCAGCCTTGAGACGCAGTCATAATGCTGGTACTTGAATTCCCTGCCAGCGCCCGAATCCTCGACGTACTTCTTGTACAGTTCCCTGAGCGCAGGCTGTATCCTTGCATAATATTCGCTCCTGTTGCCGTGCTTCAGCAGTGTCGGACTTATCTTCATCGACTCTGCCTGCGCAACCTTCCCCAACACCCGCATCTCCATGAGCTCGTCTGACTGCCACTCTGTGAGCTTGTCCTGGAACCGTCTGGTATTCAGCGTAACTCCGAGCGATGTGGTCATGTTCTGCGGAAGCAGGTACCTCGCTACGTCAAAAGCCTTGCCTTTTATGATGCCCTGCCAATCCTTGTCAGTCAGCTTGAGGTCTGTCCTGCCCAATGCTTCTGCTATCTTCTCATCAGCTTCTGTCCTAAGATGGGCAAATTTCTTGTCAAGATGGCCGAGAAGCTTATCATATATCCTCTCGTAGAGGTCTATCAGCTTATGGTCCAGGTCAAGAATCATATTTTCGTATTTGGTCCCAACAAGCTCATAAGGCATCCCAAGGTTCTTTGCGGTGAATGGCAGGGCTCTTGTCGACTGCTCCTGGTAAGCACCTTCCCTTGCGGATTCTAGCAGCTTGGTAACTCTCTGGCTGACGCCCTCGAAACATATCCTTATCGTACCCGAGTCCCTTAGGCTCGCGTGACCGTACTTCACGCCATATTCTTCTATGAATTCTCCTGCGGCTTTGAGATGTGCTTGGATCATCGCAGATATGTCCCTGCCCAGTCTTAGCATCTCAGCCATTTTAGCTATGGATGCTGCGCCTTTCTTTTCATGCATGTCATTGAAGATCTTTAGCAGCCTGTCCCTTCCTGTGAGGTTGCTTCTTGCGTACTGCCCCATCACCTGGGCCCAAAGATCGTTCGGCATGTTATCGGTCGCGCAGTATACGTTTGAGTGTATGTTCGTGAAGAAGTGGTTGAGGACTGTCGCCTCATCATCAGTATAGTCTGGGCCTGTCTTTCCCCTGAGCCTTCCGATGCCGCAGAATCCTGGTCTCAACAGCCCTTTCTCATCCAGGACCTGGTCAGTTATCTGTTCCAATGTTCGCCCCCCCATTTTTTGATACCTCTTTGAGTTGATCAGAAACTGCTCTTGCTGAAAAGGAGATTATATTTAAAATATTGGGTTGGTTTAAAAGACGATAAGAAAACTATTTAAATTCATCAGACTCTGTCTGACATAAAATGGGTGAGGGTGGCAAGCTTATAGTGATCTGTGGTACAGATGGTTCTGGCAAGGCCACCCAGACAAAGCTTCTTATCGAACGCCTGAGGAAAGAAGGCCATGCAGTTGAGGTAGCAGATTTCCCCCGTTATGGCGAGAGAAGCGCGGCACTTGTAGAGGATTATCTCAACGGTGTATTTGGAAGCGCCAAGGATGTCGGCGCTTACAGGGCATCCATATTCTTTGCCTGCGACAGGTATGCTGCCAGCTTCAAGATACGCGAGTGGCTCAATGCGGGGAAGCTGGTCATCTGCAACAGGTATGTCTCTGCCAACCAGGGCCACCAGACAGGGAAGATCAAAGACCCTGAAGAGAGGGACAGGTTCCTTGAATGGCTGGACCATCTTGAATTCGGGCTGTTCAGGATACCGCGGCCTGACATGAACATCCTTCTCTACATGCCCTGCGAGGTCGGCCAGAAGCTCGTGGACAAGAAAGGCCACAGGGATTATGTCGGCGGCAAGAAACGCGATATCCACGAAGCAGACCTGCAGCACCTTAAGGATGCGGAAGAGGCTTACGCCTACGTGGCAATGAAATATGGTTGGCGGAGGATAGACTGCAATTCAGGGAATGAGCCTCTGCCTATCGATGAAATCCATGAGAAGATATGGTCAGAGGTCAAGAAGATAATATAGAAGAATATAGAAACAGAGAGGATTCACTCCTCCTCATTCTCAGCTTCGGATTTCTGTTCCCCCACGCATTCGAAAAGTGTCTTGTTGCTCTTGATTGTCTTGTAGCTTATGTTGCTCTGAGGAACCAATATAACACCTCCTTTTACTCTCTCTTCTCCCGGCAAAGCCTGTGAAAACATTCGAAAAAAAGTTGGGGTGGTTCTGAAAATCATGAAGAATTCCAGAACCATGAAGTATATTCCATAAAACAAAAATGATATTTAAATTAATCCAGCCTGCAAACTATCGTTAGCAAAATATATTCTACAGTCCGACATCATTGTTGAGTGAATATATGTAATACTACGCAGGGATGAAATGGCATTTTGTAAAAAACCCAGAAGACGTTTTTTGCTTTTCTTTATATTCACGATTCAAGATTGCTTCTGCTCACCCTTGTCGAAGCTGAATATCTGATGCAGCTTGTCCTCAAGCACATCCCCGGTCTCAGCATCTATCTTCATGTTGAGTGTCTGGAATGTCTTCGTGATGAACGTGATGTTCCATACCTGGCCGATATCAAGGTTCTGGAGTATCACCACTTCCTTTATAGGAACGTGCATCTTGTACTTGTCCTGCTGCAGCGCGGATGCGGTCTCAAGTGCCTTGTCGAAATTCACTTTCAGCCTGTCCTCTTCAATGGGCTTGATCTGCTGTGTGTCTTTCGTGAATATTTCCTTTGACTCTGTGATTTCCACGCTGCTGACTGCCTTGTCGATCAGGAACGATGTCATGAGCTTCTTGTCAAAGTCATAGAATCCAATATCGCAGCCTGTGTCCTTGCCAGGCTCTATCATCATGAATGCATGAACAAGCTTGACTTCCTTGTTCTTCTCCTTCCACTGCCTGAACTTATCATGCTCCCTGAGCTTG
>CAZNGE010000001.1:101588-140463 GCA_964572875.1 uncultured Methanosarcinales archaeon
CAAAACCATTAAAAAACCCTCCCCACCCCCAGCACCCATGGTAAAGGAAGCATACAGGAAACTTCTTGAGAAACAGCAGTATGAACTCATAGGCAGCCACAGCGCTGTCAAGGTCTGCACCTGGACAAAGAAATCATTGCGTGATGAAGGTGTATGCTACAAGGAGCAGTTCTATGGCATCCGCTCGCACCGGTGCTGCCAGATGTCAGTTACGATCAACTACTGCGACATGGACTGCGTGTACTGCTGGAGGGAGCACTACAACGAGCCGTTCACAGAGATAGACAATCCTGAAGAGCTAATGGCCAAGGCCATAGATGCCCAGCGGAAGCTCTTGTCAGGCTTCGGAGGCCTTGACAAGGTGAACAAGAAGAAGCTCGCAGAAGCCCAGGACCCGACCCAGTTCGCAATCTCGCTCACAGGCGAGACACTCTATTATCCGAACCTCAGCGATTTCATAAGAGAGCTCAAGAAGAGAGGGCACTCATCATTCATTGTCACCAATGGCATGCTCCCAAACATACTTGAAAAGCTCGAGCCTCCCACCCAGCTCTATATCTCAGTAGACTCCCCGAACAGGGAAATCCAGCAGAAGCTATGCAAACCACTGCATAAGGATGCGTGGGAGAGACTCCTGAAAAGCCTTGACATCCTGAAGTCCATCAAAAGCAAGACCCGCACCTGCATGCGCATAACAGCGATAAAGGGCATGAACATGATTGAGCCTGAGAGCTACGCAACTCTCATAAAGCGAGCAGAGCCGATGTTCGTAGAGGTCAAGGCATATATGTTCGTAGGCGCCTCCCGCCTGAAGCTAAACATGGCCAACATGCCACTCCATAACGAAGTCCGCGAATTCGCAAAGTCCATCGCAGACAATGCAGGCTATAAGCTCATAGATGAGCATCCTGCATCAAGGGTCGTCCTGCTCATGAAAGAGGATGCAGAAGATAGGATAATGGAATTCTGAGGACCTGGCTGCGCTGTCAGCTATACAGTCAAAATCACGCCCCACGGTCCTGGATTGATTATATTTGTCTTGTCTATCCGGTCCTTCATACCGAAGTTCTCATGAAGGTGTCCTGATATTGCTATCTTGGGCTGCACGAGCTTGATGAACTTCCTGATGGACTTGCTGCCTGCAGACTGATCAAATATGCGGTCGAGCTTTGTGCCGTATGGCGGAGCGTGGGTCACGAGTATTATCTTCTTGTGCTCGCCAATCTTGTTCATGGCTTCCTTTGACCATTTCTCGAACACAGGGTCTTTCAGGGAGAAGCCGCCTCCGCCATAGCACATGAACACGTAATCACCTGCCTCCAGGACTTCCTTATGGAAGAACTTCACGTTCTTTGTCCTCTCGCACATCTTTCTCAGGACATCCTCGGATTCGTGGTTGCCATGGAGCATCAGGACTGGCTTGCCTATCTTATCGAGCGCCTGGAGAAGAGCCTGCATGGAATCACCGAATATGGTAAGGTCGCCTGCGCACACGATGTAATCGACATCCTCTTTCTTGGCAAGCGCGCTTAGCTTCTTAAGCAGGCTCATCGAGCCATGCAGGTCCACAAACGCCAGTATCTTCATGTTTTTAAATAGTCTCAAGCAAATTTTATAAAGCTTATTGTTTTGCGAGGGGGTATGAAAGAGGTGTGGTAAAAAGAGAACTAGAGGTAATGATAATGCACGTTAAAGAGATCATGAAGAGTGTCAAGACATTGAAAGGGGATATCTCGCTGAAGGAAGCTGCCAAGTTCATGGCAGACAATAGCATAAGCTGCGTTCTCATCGTAGATGGTGATGAGCTGAAAGGAATAGTGACTGAGAGGGATGTCCTTAAACAGGTCTCCAAGGATGTCTCTGTGCTTAAAAAGCCTGTGAAGGATGTCATGTCCACCGAGATAATCACGATATCTGCAGACAGCTACATCGATGACGCTGCAGAGCTCATGACCAAGTACAAGATCAAGAAGCTCCCTGTCCTCGATAAAGGCAATCTTGTAGGCATCATAACCTCTACAGACCTTGTCTCCAATGCAGGCGACTTCAACGAGTTCAGCCTTTTCGGCTGACTCTGTATTTTTTCTCCTAAAACTTTATAAATAAAACAGGCTATAGTACATGTCATGCACAAGCTGAAGCAGAAAAAGGGTAAGAAGACAGTCACGCATCACTTCCATCACGTAACTGACGCTGACGGCAGCAAGAAGCATGTCTATCTGGGCACCAGCAGGAAGAAGGCCGAGGACAAGCTCACAAATATTAGGGTAGCAAGGCTGCGCTCCCAGAACCGGCTGATTAAGGACATGGAGACTGCCCAGGCCAAGCTTAGCAGCATCGCGCACCACCAGAGGGATTATGATGACATCCTGAAGGACATGCGCATGAGGCACAGCAAGCACATTGAGGTCGAGAAGCTGCTCAACAATGAAGTGAAGGAAGCATTCCCTTTCTATGGCTATGTCCTGGTATTCATTGCAGTCATGGGCCTCACCGCAGGCGCATTCTTCCTCATAACCACGCCCAGCATAACCGGCGCCGCAGTCCAGAGCGTAGCAGCCATTGCAGCCAACAAGATAGTATCAGTAGCTATAGGTATGCTGATGGTGATATTGATTCTTGGTGTAGTCCTGCATCATGTAGACCACCAGCACAGGCATAAGCACGACAAGTACAAGCCTCAATTCTAGCAGCACAACAGGTTGCCCAGCCAAAGCGCTGGCAGCGATGCCTAGCGAGCTGACGTTTAAAGTAGCAGTGAAGAATGCAGTTGGGCAGACAGTAGCGGTAAATGAATAGACAGCGAGCGCATCGCTGCCAGCGCAGGAGTGCCTCACATGACCGAATAATAATCCTCAAGCACCAGCTTCCCGATCTCCTTGATGTCCTTCACTATATAGAGCTTGCCTGCTCCGACCTCGACCAGTTTCTCAGCCAGCTTTTTCCCTTTATCATCAAGGTTGATGCCGATAAGAGATATCGTTATTCCCCTGGTCCGCGCGAATGACGCGGCCTCAAGAGTTGCTTTCTCAGGATCCTTCCCTTTGGTAGGCAGTGCATCGCTCAGCATTAGAAGGTGCTTTGTGACCTTTGTGCCGGGAAACATCGCGACCGCCCTCTTGATCGTGGCTGCCATGTCTGTCTCTGCAGATGCACGCACGCGTGTTATCGCGTTCAGGAGGACTGAGAAGTCTTTTGTCGGCTCCACAACATCCCGGACATCTGTGCCGAACACCACAAGACCTACCTTGTCCCTTTCCTGTATCGCCTTGTAGGCCAGCGCGACCCCGGCCTTCTTGCACACCCCTATCTTCTCGCCCCTCATGCTCCCGCTCGCGTCGAGCGCATATACTATGCATACCTCTCCCTTGCTCTGCCGCTCATAGGTCTTGAGGTCGCCCATCTCTATCCTGTCATGGCCCCTGCGTATCGCTGTCTTGGCGGATTTCTTTATCGCGACATCCTTGTACCTGTCGCCTTTCCTGTATTGCCTGACATCCTGCTTGTCCCCGTATATGCTCTGCTTCTTGTGGGGCCGCTCGCCATGCACTCCTTTCGGCAGTATGTTGTCCAGCTCCTGGATATATAGTATGACTGACGCGAGCTCTATGCCCTTGTCTGTTATCAGGCCCTGCCTGTCGAGTATGCCGTCGTCCTTGAACCTGTCGATGTTCCTCTCAAGCTGTTTCTTCAGCTCCCTCTGGAACTCTGGTATGCCTATGTTCTTGTCGAGGTATTCAGGATCATAGCCTGAGACCGCCCGTATCAGCGCGTCGCCGAAAAGGCTCCTTGTAAGGGTGTAGTTCTTGATAAACTTCTCGAACATCATGTCCGGCGTGAACGCCCCGACTCCCCTATTGATCGCTTCCTCTATCAGGAGGCCTTCGTCTATCACGTCCTGGTCATTCTCAAGAACAGAGTGCATCAGCTTGTCATCCACGTCCTGCAGCCTGAGCTTGCCTGAGAGCTCTTCAGCCACAGATAGCTGTGAGACATCTGCTTTCCTTCCTTTCTCTTCCTTCTTCCCCACACTGCTAGGGAACATCACCGGTCTCGCTCTCTTTGCCGAGGCCCTGCCTCTCGACAAAGTTCTTTAGCCTCTCCTGCAGCAGCTCCTTGGGTGTCTGTAGATACTGTGCAGATGGCTTGAGCTTTATCCTGTGGCTCAGCACAGAGACGAGCACGTCCTGCACGTCCTGCCATGAGACCTGCTGCCTGCCATTTATCATGGCGTTTGTCTGCGCCCTTTCGTACAATCCTATAGAAGCCCTTACGCTCGGAAGCTTCTCAAGCCTGTCAGAATCCCTGAGCTCCCTGACGAACATGATCGCGAGCTTCCGCACATCCTCGGGAAACCCGACAAAGTGCTGTGAGTTCCGCTCGACTATCTGCTCCTCATCATCCTGCGTCTCTGGATACTGCATGTACGCGACATCGAACCGGTCCAGCAGCACATCAGAGATGGTTTCAGTGCTCGTGTCCTCAGGGTTCATTGTCGCTATGAATATGAAATTGGCCTCGAGGTCCAGGTCATAGCTGCCTATGGTGACGATGCGTTCCTGCAGTGCCTGGAGCAGCGCGTTCTGCAGCTTCTCTGGAGCGCGGTTGAGCTCATCGAAGAAAAGCACCCCGTTGTTTGCCTTGAATATCTTGCCCGGCGTGAACGCCTCAATGGAGAGAGGGCCGTGCTTTATCGCGAGTCCAGGGTCTATGTCACCGATAAGGTCTTCTGCAGTGAGGTCTGGGCTGCCCTGCACCCTGACAAAGCGATCCATGCCTGATATCCTCTTCCTGCCTTTCACCCTGCCGGCCATGCATGCCGGGCACACCGGCCTGTCAGGTGAGCAGTGGTAAGCGCAGTCCGCTACTTCTATCTCTGGAAGGAGGAGTGCCACGTTCTTGGCAAGTGTTGTCTTACCTATCCCTGGAGGCCCCACTATGAGGAGGTTCCTTCCTGCCATCAGCGCTGACTTGACCTGCTGCTTTACAGGATCCTGCCCGATGATATCATCGAATCCTTTCCCTTCATCGATGAATGTCTTCTTGAGCTGTTCCGCCAGTTTCATGATACTATGATATTGAGAAAGGGCTATTTATACCTTTTCAGGAATGTTTATATATTTTCCTGTCTTAACTGAGACGCTTGGTCATCAGGAATCGGGCACCCTATCTTTAGGCATCGTATGATATCTCTTCAGAAAATCGACAATCTCACCATATTTCTCGGCAAAGCAGGACACCCGGGAGATCTTGTATCTTACGTGCTTCAGGAGACCATTGTCAAGACATGCACCCTTCTCCGCATCGGTCAGCAATGCGTCGAGGGAGTCTATGAGCGCAATCTCCTTGTCATTGTCGATGCAGCTCGCGCAGAGCATCAGGTTGCATAAGTATCTGGATATCTTGTCGCGTTCTACACTGAAGGGCAGGCCGGCCATTTTGACGTTCACTTCCCGAAGAAAGAGGGATACGACCTTTTTACCCGCTTGTTGAGCTTCTTGATGAACTCGCAATCGAGCCTGAGCTTCAGCATCCTCTCGCTATCGTCATCGCACTTGTATGCCTTGATCTCGATGAAGAACTCCTCGTCGATGCTTCCCTTAAGGCACTTGTCCTTCCGGTCATATGCCCATTGCCTGTATTTATCTGACTCTTCTATGGCGACAACTACAGATATGCCTGATCCCGACTCGCGCATGTCCTTTATGTCGTGCTTGCTCAGCTTGCAGTATGAGTCAGGATGTGAGTGGAACTCCCCTATGTACCTGTAGCCCTTGAAGAAGTTTATCGTGTTTATCAGCTTCTTCTCGTGCTTCTTGGTCACGGCGACGCCGTAGTCATATCGTCTTGTGGACTGGTGCGGCACAGCGTACTGGATGTAGAAATCCTTCTTCCTCTTCCTCCCGATGAGAAAGCCATAGGTCTCCTTGTCATAGACCTCTGCGGCGCCCGCCAGCATCATGATGAACGCCTCTTCGCTTATGACGACTTTCGGTACGCGTCTGGTCACTGATTCACCCCTCGCTCAATCGCTCGCTTGGCCCATTCCTTAGCCTCTCTCGCTGAATATCTCCCTGGCCTCTTCGAGCTGCTCGTGGCTGCCTATGTCATACCAATGCTCCTCGAACGGATATGCGAACACGTCGCGGACAGTCATGAGATGCTTGACGAAATCGCCTGTATTGTCTGGCAGGCCGACATCCTTTATGTGTTTCTCGAGCTCCTGGACATCCTCTTTCGTGTACATGTATACGCATGTGGCTGCAAGGCTTGACTTTGGCTTTTCCGGCTTCTCCTCGAAGCTTAAGATCTTGTTGGAAGCGTCTATCTCCATTGTGCCGAACTTCTTCGCCAGCTTAATCGGGTCTCCCAGGTCGCGCGCCGCGACCACCGGGCCTTTCCTGGCCGTGAACAATGAATGCATCCCCATGAGGCTGAAGTCGAAGAGGTTGTCTCCCCCGACTATCACCACATCATCTTCTATCTTTGCGTTCCGTATCACGAAATGCACGTCGCCGATGGCTCCCAGCCTGTCCTCGTTGGTCTTTGTGCCGTCGTTGTGGATTATTATGTTCTTGGTGGATGAGAATCCTTTCCTCCACTCCATGAAATGCAGGTAGAACTTATCATTTGTCACGATATGTATATCGTCGAGCTGTTCGAGGTCCTCAAGCTTGTGGATGATGTGCTCGACCATCCTCTTCTTGCCCACCTCGAGCAGTGGTTTCGGAGTATTTAGCGTCAATGGATACAGTCGTGTGGCATATCCTGCTGCGAGTATTATTGCCTTCATCTTCTCACCACCTTCTTGACCTTCTCGTAAAGCTGCTTGTCGTCCTTTATCAGGCGGTCGACAAGCTTCTCTGGCTTCGTGTACTTGCGGTTCATGTAAGTGCACACGCGGCCTCCCTCGATAAATGTCTTCTTGTGCTTGTTCTTAAAGTTTTCTACCCTCTCCTTCTCCCTGAGGGGCGGGCCGACCCATTTCATGACCTCAAAGAGGTCGCGCGGGTCCAGTATGTACCAGAACATCGCCTTGGTGTCCTTGTCCCATTTCCAGCCTGCCTTCTTTACATTGAAGTCATAGAACTTGAGCTGGTTCATTATCTGCTGGAATGCCTTGAGGAGCTTGGCTCCTACGACATCCTCCTTGCCCTTCTGCACAGTCACCTCGAGGAGAATGAGCTTGTTCTTGCCTGCTTCCTTTTGTATGTCCTCGACGGTCTTCTCTTTTATCTCAAACGCCCTGTGTGACTTCCTCTTGAGGAAACCCGCCGCCGCCTTCCTGAATATCTCGAGCTTATCATAGGACAATGCCGCTGCCGCATTCCTCTCCGGCAGGACAGGGTCGATGACTATTATCGGGCTGTCTACCTTGGACCTGTTGAGCTTCTGCAGCGCGTCCTTGTTGTAATACTTTTCAGGGTCTATCACTTCCTTGTCTTTCCACTTCTGGGATGCCTTGAGCAGCTTTATGAAGCCGCCATAGTGTATGACCAGTATGTCCAGCACGTGTCCTGAGAATCCCTTGATGTATGACTCTGCGCCATACACACCGCAGGCCTTGCAGAACTGTTTTGCCAGCCGTATCTCGTCATTGAGTCCTGGATGCTTCTTGACCCAGGTGACATGCAGCGGGCTCATGTCTGTCACATTGACCGCCTGCTTTGGGTTCCTGATGTCAAGCACAGGGACTATCTCGTATTTTATCCCGTTGCTGACATGGAAGTAGTCCCTGCTGCCATGCACCATCTCTGGCTTGAATCGCTTGATGATCTTCAGCAGCAGCTTTGAGAGGTCTTCATCCCTGTAGGAATATGCGAACTTTACGAAGACGTCGCAGTCATGGTCTCCTTTCAGGTAGGTGTCTTTCGCGATTGATCCTCCTATTACCGCCTTTGCCTTAATCTTATTCTTTGCTATCCCAGAATTCAGCTTCTGCATGAAGTCAGCCACGCCATCCAGGATATCCTCATCACTAGGGCGTATTTCCGCTATCACTTGCTTCAGGAGACTCTTGAGTTCCATGAGTGCCGAGATAGACTCTGCGTTTATAAAGATTATGCAATAAAAGGCCTTAAAAACCATGATTCAAGCCAAAAAACAGCCATCTCAGCCCTTCTGGACCCCGCACACAGCATTCTGACCGCAGATGCAAAAAAACAAAACATTTATATACCCCCTATCACTTGTTACTACTAGTTTATAACAAAAACACTTAAAAAATGGCTTCGGGCGATAAGATAAAGAAACTGGTAGCCAAGATAAGGTCTCAGGGCGCCAGGCTGCAGATTCTGAATGAGCTCTTTGAGCTAGACATATCCACGAAAGACAATCATCAGCTTCTCAAGGAGATAGTCCTGATATCGACCAAGGCGCTCAATGTCGAGCAGGGATTCATAATCACTTACAGCAGGCACAGCCAGAACCCTTTCGAATACGGTGCGACAAACGCCACCCAGCAGCTTGATGACAAGACCCTGATAAGGGACGTCTGCGACAACATAATCAGGACGCAGAAGCCGGTCATCATAAACGACACCAGGCTGCACAAGAGGCTTAGGCGCTGCAGGATAAGGAACATAATCGCCCTCCCGCTGATGTCAGGCAAGAACGCCGTAGGCGTATTCATAATAATCAATAAGCGCAAGCACCTCTTCAAGAAGCGCGACCTCCTGCTCTTCACGATGATATGCAGGTTCACTGCGGTCGCGATAGAGCATTCGAACAGCACCACAGACCTTGAAGAGAAGAACAAAGAGCTGTCGACGATATATGCTGTGGACAAGATCAGGGACACGATAAAGGATTTCAAGACCATGATGGAGGCCATACTTCAGGAGCTTACCGAGGTTGTCAATGCGAAGCTGTCTTTCTTCCTGCTGTACAACAAGAAGACCAACAAGACAGACCTGCAGGTCTCTGGAAGGCTGAAGTCATCCACTTTCGTGCATGACAATGCCAAGAGCATATATGAGATATCACACAAGACACTCAACAAGGGAGAGCTCACAGAGTTCAGCAAGGTCAACAGGGAGATACAGTCAGCGATATGCACGCCGATAGTTGTCGGCGACGATCTTCTCGGGGTTTTCGGCGTGATAAATTCCGGCGACGGCGAGGGATTCACCAAAATAGACAAGAACCTCCTTACTGCAGTCGCGAAGCAGACAGACTCGGCAGTGTTCGATGACCTTGAGAAGACAGAGCTCAAGAACGCGTTCCAGCGTTACGTGAGCGCTGACGTGATCAACGAGATAATGGATGATCCTGAGCACGACTACATGAAGACAGACAAGCGCGAGCTTACGGTCCTTTTCTCAGACCTGAGGGGATTCACTGCGATGTCAGAGAAGCTCGAGCCTGAGCAGATTGTGGAGATACTCAACGAGCACTTCGAGACCATGTCGAAGATAATACTCAAGAACCGCGGTACGCTTGACAAGTTCGTCGGCGATGAGATAATGGCAGTCTTTGGGGCGCCCATATATACTGAATCGCATGCCCTTAAGGCGATCAAGACTGCACTTGAGATGCACAAGGCGCAGAAGGAGCTCTCAAGGAAGATGAAGCAGAAGTATGGTGTCGAGGTCAACATAGGGATAGGAGTCAACACAGGAGAGATGGTCATAGGCAACATAGGCTCGAACGAGCGCATGGACTACACAGTCATAGGCGACAGCGTCAATGTCGCTTCAAGGCTCTGCTCAGCGGCAGAGGCAGGCCAGATACTGATGACAGAGAAGACGCGCGCAGAGGTCAGGAAGCTCGTAAAGGCAAAAGAGCTCGACCCGATCACAGTAAAGGGCAAGTCCCAGCCGATCAACGTGTATAACGTGACCGGGCTGGTGAAATGAGTTTGCAGGATTTTCTGAAGGTGGCATGATTGACACGCGAACTGCTGGCATTCAAGAATGCATTTGAAGCGAAACCTCACTACGCTGAGCTGGAGGAAAGGGTTAAGGATCACGATGCAGAGCACCTCTTCAAGGACCTGGCATTCCAATGCGATACGTACTCACTATATCTTGCCCAGCAGGATACCAACAAGAAGATGTTTCCTGAACTGAAGTGCTGCTGGTCACCCACCCTTGACATCCATGACGTGTCCAAGAAATCCCATTACTTCAGGATAGCGCTGAGGGAGCTGGAAAGGCTTGATAAGCTCGACAGCCCGCAAATCACTATGGAACAGCTGAAGGAATTGCATCCCGTCCTGTATTACAGGGCATGCTTTGAGCTCTACACGGCCATCCATCACGAGAAGAAGCCTTTCACGTTCCTGAGGTTCTGAGTTCTCAGATCACTATAAACAGCACTATCCCAACAATCACCATCACATGACCGAGAGCTATTGCTCCGTATGATATCTGCTCATCCTGTGGCAGCTTCCCCCACCATCCAGGAAAGCCCTTCAGCACAGCGCCCATGTTCTTGAAGAAGTAAGGCAGTTTCTTGCCGTAGAAGTCGCTGAAAAACATCCCGACTGCCTTCATGTACATGTTGATGTCGAATCCTTTCTTCGCTCCGGGAGCGCCTGCCTTGGGAACAGCGACACCGGCTTTTGCAGACGGTGTATTTGCAGCTCCGGGAGCCGCAGAAGGCGTTTTGGTTCCTGTATCTTTCAGGATCCCGATCTTCTTCAAAAAGCCTGTGACATCGACCATATTGCTTATCATACCTCTTTTTCAAAAATTTTCGTAAACATCACGACGGGCTGTTAATAGCCCAGCCCATAAGGATTGAATTCGGTCTGGCCTTTATTAAGTTTTCTTTTCTTCAGCTCCCTGTCCAGCCAGTTGACCCATTTGCGCTTTATCTCAGGGCAGTCCAGATTTCCCTTGCTCGCCTTGACCTCTTCGGCGATGATGTGGAACCTGTCATTGCTCTTTATCACAAAAGGCGCCTCCAACAGGTCATTGTCATCGGTCTCTTGCGACTTATTGACCAGTATCTCCTTCATCTCGCCGCGCATCACTATGTTGTCCCACAGCGCGTCCCAGTTGCCTGCAAAGTCAGGTATGTTCGCTGCTATCGCCTTCAGTATCTCTGAATCGCCGTCAAGGAGCTCATCTGTAGGTAGCAGCTCGTCCTTCTTGGGATCGTACTTCATGAGGTCTATGAAGCCGTGCTCGAGCATCGGGTCCTCCTGCCAGAACTTCCTTATCTCTGTTATCTGGGTGATCCTGCGGTAACGGTGCAGGCCGTCTGCCGACTTTATCGGATTCGCGACGACGATTATGTCTGTCGCCTTGAAGCTTGTCTTAGGGATGCCTATGTCATTGACCACCCTGTCGAACAGTCCGAAAGGGGAGTCTGCGTGTATGGTGCCTGCTACGACATTCGCCGCAGCGCCTACGCGCATGGCCTCGTACAATGCCTTTGCCTCTCCGCTCCTGACCTCGCCGACGATGAGGGCGCTGTCGCCGAGACGGAGCGTGCTCCTTATGCCGTCTTCTGCACTCATCTCGCTGCTCCCTTTGGCGAGCGCGGAGGCGACCTTCAACGGCTGTATGTTGAAGCCTAACTTCCTCATGGATATTGTCGGAAGCTCGAGCGTGTCCTCTACGGTTATGATCCTGTACCGCCTCATTATCTCGATGAGCAGCGAGGACAGGAAGCTCGACTTCCCGCTCGATCTTGTCCCGCACACCATCATGCTACGCGTGCCGTCGACAAGAAAGCTGAGCAGGCCTGCCGCAAGCGGAGTGATCATCTTGTACTTGACGAAGAGAGGCAGGGTCCATGGCCTGTCCCTGTGCCTCCTGAAAGAGAACGCGAGCCCGCTGGGGTCCAGCGGCCTTGTTATCGTCGATACCCTGACCGAAGCTCCCGGCAGCTCGAGCTCTGTGTCGAGTATGACATTGGCCTCATCCAATGGCCTCCCTGATATCATCCTGAGCTTGGTGGCCCAGCTCTCTGCCTCTGTCACTGTGGGTATGATGTTGGTTATGCAGTCCGCGTAGTCCGCATGCACGATGAATGCCGGCAGCCTTCCCTGGGGGCTGTTGACTGATATGTCCTGTATCTTCTCGTCCTGCAGCAGTACCTCAACGAGACCGAACCCTATAGTGTAGCGCACGAGTATCTTCGCAAGCTTGTCAATCTCATCATCAGACATCTTCAGGTTCTTGTACGCGACCAGCTCCCCGATTAGGTCCCTTCCGACGTTGGTGAATACCTCGCGCATCCTCTCTGGGTCCGTGAACTCCTGCTTCGTGGGCTTGTGCTCCGCTAGTATGTTGCGCGCCATGTCCAGTATCTCGTACTGGTCCTCTGTGAGCTTGAACTCGGGCGGGGTCATGTGGTAGATGTACTGCACGGATTCGGGCAGCTTGAAGACTGTTATCTCTGTGTCCTCGCCGATTGTGTAGCTGTCCATCTCCTCGCCTTCAGGCGGGAAGTTAGCCATGAGCTTCGTCCACATGAAGTCGGGTTTTATCATGGGATGGAAGAAATTCCTGTATACATCCCTGTCCCCGACGCGGTAGCCTGAGAGGAAGGGCTTTGCGATCGTTATCAGCTTCGTCTTCTCCAGCAGGTCCAGGAGGTATGCGAGGATCTGTATGTAGTGCTCGACCCCTGGCTTGAGCCGGGGATCGACGAGCTTGAGAAGAGTGAGCTTCTCCTCGCGCAGCCTCCGCTTGAGCTCGACATACATTCCGATTGGGTCGGACCTGAGCATCTGGAATATCAGCTTCTGCAGCTCGGTGTACCACTTGTTGACGAAGGGAGAGGCTGCCGCGTCGACCTGCAGGGCCTGGAGAGTGAACATCTCCTTCTGCCTTGACAGCTTGTCATATACCGAAGCGACGCTCCTGAGCAGCGCTGTCTGGTTGTAGTCATACTCGTACTCACGTTTCTGCATGAATATTATCTTGGTGACGTTCTTCGACTCTATGAGATTGTCGCACGTCCTTGTCATTACCAGGGGATTGTCTTCTATAGAAGGGACCATCGGCGCGCCCTCGTAGTTTACGCGCATGACATTGTCCTCCCCCTCCCTTACGACCTCATAGCCATAGAGGGGCAGGTGACCTTGGAACATCGCCATGTATTCACCGTTTTTTGCTAATCTCTAATACACTACTAATTCATACTAACAAAACTTTATTATTATACGAATGACCGAACAGGCTGATAGCAACGTAAATTCGCTATAAAACATAGTGTCGGCCAAAATACATCAAAGGAATTGCCGTTTATAAAAATTGTCATTGCAGACAAGCGTGGTTTAAAAATGCCTGAAGGAAACAATGCGCCGCCCGGAATGGGGCCTGGAGGAGGGGTAGGAGGCGCTCCGGCATCACCACCTCCGAAGAAAGGAGGGCTTTTCGCACCGAAGCCCAAGACCGGAATCGACCTCAACAAGTCAGTCTCTGACATAGCAGGCGAGCTGAACAATGTGGGCCGCAGGCTCATGGTCATTGAAGAAAGGTACACAAACCTGAGGAAGAAGACCCAGGTGACTGACCAGAACATGCTCAGCAACAACAAGAAAGTGATGACCGATGTCCAGACAATACATTCTGAGATGGATGACATCAAGAAACAGATAACAGACCTGGTAGACAAGATGAGGATAATAGTGCGGGAGCTCAAGGAGTGCGCCAAGAGCCAGGAGGTCGCCGTCCTGCAGAAGTACATCAACATATGGGAGCCCATGAATTTCATCACAAGGGAGTCTGCCACCAAGATGATTAAGGACCAGGTAGAGTCCCAGTTCAAGGACCTGAACATCCGCCTCCAGCAGGAGGATTACATCAAGGAGCAGATCCAGTTGATAATGAAAGATAAGAAATTAGAATAGATAATTTATTTCTGAATTTTTAATCATCTTTTATAGCACTTGGACTCGCGCCGCCGTGCCATGTGAACCTTGGGCGCACCCGTATCATCATTATCTTCTCGTTGAGGTCGTCGAACACGACAGCAGTCCCCTTTACTGGGGGAAGGTCATTCATCGCCCGCTCTATGCCGTGCTCCATGTAGCTCTGTGCAAGAAGTCCCAATGCCTGCACGTCCAGGCGCGCGGTTATCCTGTGCGACAGGACCGTGTCTGACTGCGTCATCACGTCTGTATTTATCTTGCCAGGCTGCTGGGTCGCGACTACGAGCGAGATGCCCGGTTGCCTTCCCTCCCTCATTATTATCTTGAGCGGCTCGGTCGCTGCGTTCGCGTCCTTCTCGTCCTTGGGCAGGAACTCGTGGGCCTCGTCGATGACAAGCCACACCAGAGGCATCTCCTGCTTCTGCGCCTGCGCAGCCGTCTTCTCGTCGAAATACTTCTCAAGGTATTTTATGTCTGAAAGCTCCTCTTCCTTGCGGTAAGACATCCTGGTCACGAAAAGATGTCTTGACACCAGTCCAACTACCAATGCCTTGACATCCCATCCGCCGGGCATTGTAGCGTAGCAGCTCACGTCAAGCACGGTTATCTGTCCGCCTTTCGCGAGATCATCTATAGGCGTGCCCTTCTCTGAGAACACGCCCCAGCCCTCTGCCGTAGTGAACATGCTTTTCACAGCGGCTTTTGTTATAGCATCCGCATCCTTGTCATTGTCTATGAAGGCATGTATGTCCTTCATGAAATATTTCTCTTTCTTCTCGCTGAGCTGCTCTATTATCTTCTGTATGTACAGCCCGTTGGGAGAGTACTTGTCCTGCCTGAACGCCACGCACCAGTCCTCTCCTGTCACCTGATGCGGCTCTACAGAGAAAGGGACATCCGTCCTGATCCCCTTCTTCTTGTACTCCTCGTAGTATTTCGCAGGCGTGAATATCTTAAGATCCACAGGATGCGGCCTTATGCCATACGGTTCCAGAAGGTCCTTTTCCTTCTGGTTGGCATGTCCCATTGTCCAGTATATGCCCATGGTGTCGAGGAGTATTATGCTCAGGTTCTGCCGTATCTCAGGCTCGAGCATAGAAAGCCCTTCGGCTATTACACCCATTGTGTAGCTCTTGCCGCCTCCGCGCTTGCCGCATATCAGCACGACATGCGCTCCTGACACGTCCATGTACACATTCCTGTCAAGGAACAGCCTGTCAAGCTTTTCCACATACTGCTTGCCTAGAAGTATCGCTCCCTTTGTGCCGTATTTACTCACATCCTTCGGAAGCCTGCCTATGACCACTGTCTGCTCCGCTTCCTTGACAGTTTCATCCACCTCTTTCTTCCCTTCCGGCACTTGTTCACCTCTTATGCCCTATTGCGGGTCTGGATTATTTAAATGTTTTCGAGACCCGCCAGCAGCACCACGACAAACCTGCGATTTGTAGTATTTTCACGAACTCTGCTTCTGTGGAAGAATCCCTACTATTGTTTTGGCGAAGCCTTCATCTTATCGATTCGATTTGTAGAGCTGCATCAGAACCATGGCAGCGTGGCGCTGCAAGCAGACTGAATACCTTATCCGACGAAACATTTAAAAACACCATCAGCTATTATTCAGGACATGCCTGAAGACACACCGACCGAGACTGCCTTGAGCATGAAGCAGCAGGGGCTTACGAACAACCAGATAATCGCTGCGCTCCAGAGGCAGGGATACAACACCAACCAGATACTTGATGCTATGAATCAGGCAGATATCAGAATGCAGACGAGAAGACCGTTTGATGCTACAGGTGGTAATATGGCAGACCCTAATGCTGGACAGATGCCTCCTCAAGGCCCTATGGCTCCTGGAACCGGCGCACCTATGCCGGGCGAAGAGCTCCCTCCTATGGAAGGAAGCATGGACTCAGGAAGGATTGAGGAGCTCGCAGAGGCGATCATAGAGGAGAAATGGACTGACCTTATGGAGAACATAAACAGGATAGTCGAGTGGAAAGACAAGACAGAGGCGAGGATTACGCAGATGGAGACAGTGATGAAGTTGATAAAGGATGACTTTGACAAGATACACACCTCGATTCTGGAGCGTGTCGGGGATTATGACAAGCACATAGGAGAGGTCGGGACAGAGGTCAAGGCCCTTGAGAAGGTGTTCCAGAAGGTGCTTCCAGGCTTCATAGAGAATATTTCCGAGCTCTCTAGGATCACTGAGAACCTCAAACAGCACTCAGCAGAGAAATAGTTTTCTTTTCAATTCTTAATTTATCCTTTTTCTACGGCTTTGCTCCTGCGAGGAGGCGTATCGCCAATGACCCCACCATGAGAAGGAAAACTATGCCCAGGGTCTTGGGGTGGAATATTACCCTTCCGACATTCTGGTTGAAGTCGCCTGTATCTGTTGTCGTGCCCTGCTCCGCACTCGCGGCTGAAGATGCTGAAGAGACGCCTTCGCTGGACGCAGCCGCAGCCTTGTCCTGTGAGTAAGGCAGCATCGCTCCGCCATAAACTGCCCCTAGTGCGCCTATGAATATGACGAGACCGATTATGAGCAGGAACCAGTGCGGGGTGTCCCACTCCTTCATGGTATAGCCCATTATCTTGTCCCAGGACACGCCGAAAGCGAGCAGCAGCATGTAGAAGAATATGATGAGCAGGAAGATGAGCACGAACCAGGGCGCCATTATTGCCACGACCTGGATTATGCCCGGCACGAAGAGCATCATGAGCGCGATGCACAGCGCTATGAGTGAATGTATGCCTTTCTTCTCGCCGAACATCTTTGTCTTCTCTAGTACAGCGAATATGAGGACGAATACCAGGAGCACCGTGAATACGACTGAGAAATGCTGCGCAAGCCCTATGTCCAAAAACGTTGCCATTATCGACCTCTTTTATGTAATCTGCAGTTCATAAAATATAAGTCATAAAAAATAAAATATTTAGGATTTCTTCTCAAAGAGCTCCTTGAATGACTCCCCGAACTTCTCCATGGAGCCCACTTCGCCTTCTTTCTTCGGCTCCTTGGTGATGTACCATATGATTATCGCGAATATCGCCACAACCACGAGCATCGCCTGCGTGTCGGGGTTGTCCAGCCAGTAGAGCCAGGCAGGCAGGTACATGAACCATCCTGCAGACCTTCCGAAGATGTATATCACGAGGATGAACGCGAAGAATGCTATCCAGCCGGACAGCTTCCCTCCCCATTCTGCCCTTCCGCCGAAAAGCCCGACGATGAGAAGGACCATGAGTATCGCTACAAGCACGATAGACACCTGCGGCAGGGCATTGTTTATGATGTTGACTATGTCCGCATCCGCAGGGTAGTATCCCAGCACGTGCGGGATGATCACCGCAAGGGACATCACGAGAGATATCACCACGTTGAAGGACTTCGTCTTCGGGTCGCTCTCCTTGCCGAGAGGCTTGACCCTCTGCATGACCGCGAACACGAGAGTGAATATAAGTATGAAAGGGAGTATCACGTCTGACAGGCCCCAGTATTCAAGCCTGTAGAATATGTTGCGGAAGATTCCGCCTCCGGTTCCGGTTGCGTACGGATATGCCATTTTTTTAACCTCCTTTTGAGTGTTAGTTGTTTTGTTTTATCTGGTTATTGACTATGATTCTGATTCTCCTGTACCCTGCTTCTTCTGTCCCGGCTCCTTGACTACCCAATAGACGAATCCGACCATGCCTGCGACGAGCAGTATGGAAGCGACAGCTGTGCTGTCATAGTGGGCCATAAGCCAGTTCCACGCAGGCTCGAGCCAGCCGAGAGCGTTGAAGAATATTATCAGCAGACCCACGAACATGATGCCTGTAAAGAACTTTGCCCATGCGCCTGAAAGCGCGACTCCGTCTTTTGTCTCTTTCATGAAGCTGCCTATAAGTATAAGGAAGCAGACGCTCATCATCAGCAGGAGCACCATGTTTGCCATTGTCTCGTTTATCACCGCGACAAGCCTTGATGAGGCCACCACAAGGAAAGCAGTCACGAATGCGACCATGGAATTGAGGTTCTTCCTTGTATATACATTGCCGTCAGGAGCCTTGGCTGTGCCAAGCACCTTTGACTTCTCAAGTATCGCGAAAACAAGCGTGAAAACAAGAAGGAAAGGCAACACTACATCATATATTCCCAATCTCACGAAAAATTCAATTACACCTCTAAATGTACTTGCCATATAATGCCTCTATTGTGAAGTTGAATATATAAATCTTTCGCTTGACTTCCAGCGTCAAAAAGACGAATTAGAAGCCAAAACGTAAGATTTATAATGAAACAGCCAATGCTTAAAAACCGGTGTTACTATGCTTGACAAAAAGGATCTTGAATCTATAAAAACGAAGATAGACAAGTACGAGCAGGAGCGTGACAAGGTCATCCGCACCTCAAGGGATGTCATAAAGCTTTCCAAGAAGGTCATCTATGCCCTCCATAGGAAGGACATGAAGTCTGCAGCAGCGGCTGTGAAGCAGATGGGCAGTGAGTTCAAGAGCATGGCTTCTGTGGCAAAGCATCCAAAGATACTCAGTTCTGGATCATACAAGGTGGCGGTGCAGGAGTATGTGGAAGCGCTGTGCTTCTATGAGCTGATGAAGGACAACCGCATACCTACCAACGCGAAGCTGAAGCTTGATCCTGAGTTCTATCTCATGGGTCTCATAGACCTTACAGGCGAGCTTGTCAGGAAAGCCATCAACTCTGCGATCAAGGGGGATTACAAGACATCTGTCAAGCTGAAGGACCTCGTGTCTGACCTGTATGATGAGCTCCTGCTGTTCGATTTCGCTGGTGGCGAGCTGAGGAAGAAATTCGATTCTGTCAAGTATGACCTCAAGAAGCTTGATGACCTTGTGCTCAGCCTCAAGCTCAGCAAGAAGATTTAAACAAACAGCAAGGAGGATGCGCTTTTGGATCCTGAAGAATTCATCGAAAAGCGAAAAGACAGCTACACCAGTCTTCTCTGCGACCTGATCCGCGCGAAGACCGTCAACCCTCCGGGCAATGAGCATCTTGCCGCGAAAGTGATCAGGAAGAGGCTTTCTAAGATAGGCGTCAAGTGCAGGGCGTATGAGAAGAAGAAGCACAGGACAAACCTCATAGCCAAGGTCGGGAACGAGAGCGGCAGCAAGATACTGTTCTCCACCCATCTCGATGTGGTTCCTGCTGGCGACGGCTGGGACACAGACCCTTTCGAGCCGGTCATAAAGGACAACATAGTATACGGCAGGGGTGCGTCTGACAACAAGGGGCAGGCCACCGCAGAGCTGCTTATACTTGAATACCTGAAGAGCATCGAGAATCAGCTCAAGAACCAGTACATCTTCGTGTTCGCCGCGGATGAGGAGCAGGGCTCTGGCTTTGGCCTCCACCATCTGATGAAGGAGAACATCATATCCCCTGATTTCGTCATCATACCTGATGTCTGCGGGGCGATGAAGAACATAACAATCGCAGAGAAAGGCGTGCTGAACATAAAGATAACCGCGAAAGGCAAGCAGGCGCACGGCTCGACTCCGCAGAAAGGCATAAGCGCGATTGCGTGCATGTCGAAGCTGATAGCCAAGCTCGACCATTACATCCTCAAGCATAGCCTTCATAAGTACCTGTCGCGGCCGACCATAAACTTCGGAACGATAAAGGGAGGCGCTGCTCCGAACATAGTGGCAGGCAGCTGCGAGCTCGTGGTCAACATAAGGTATCTCCCGTCGCAGACTCCTGAAGGCATAGTCGATGAGCTGAATAAGCTTTCTGAGCGTTTCGGTGAGTTCGAGTTCAGCATCCTGGCACAGATGCCTCCCACAGAAGTAGACGAGACGAACATACTGGTCGAGACAATAAAAAAGGTCGCTGAGAAGCACGGCATAAATGCGAAGCCAAAGGGGCTGAGCGGGGCCACAGACACCAAGTCATTCGTCCTCAAAGGGATACCTGCAGTAGGGTTTGACTTCGGTGATGAGCATGTTGCGCATAACGCCAATGAGTACTGCAGGCTGGACAGCCTGTTCAGGTTCTGCAGGGTCATGATAGATGTCTGCATGGAGCTGGACAAAGAGGTATAGGCCGGCCAGGACAGCCAAACAATCCCATTGACCACTCCAACACCAAAAACTTAATATTCTCAATCATCTTAACTTTTTCAGACAGGGGGTGGTCGGATGAGAAAAGGGAACGTGGAGATAACCTGGCTCGGGCACGATAGCTTCAGGATTAAGGATATCCTTGACAACAGGGTCATATACATAGACCCTTTCAAGATAGATGACGGGGAGCCTGCTGACGCGATACTCATAACCCATTCCCACTATGACCATTGTTCCATAGATGACCTGAAGAAGGTCTCCACCTCAAAGACCGTCATTCTCGCTCCGCCTGACTGCCAGAGCAAGTTCCAGGGCAAGTTCGATTTCAGGGACTCTGTCATCATGACGCCTGGAAGGAACATAACCATGGGCAACATAGGAGTAGAGGCAGTGCCTGCCTACAACACAGACAAGAAGTTCCATCTCAAGGAGAACGAGTGGGTCGGGTACGTGCTCGACATAAACAGCAAGCGCGTATACCATGCAGGCGATACAGACAAGATCCCTGAGATGAAGTCACTGCGCAACATCGACGTCGCGCTGTTGCCTGTCTCAGGCACCTATGTCATGACTGCTGAGGAGGCTGCAGAGGCAGTCAAGCTCTTCGAGCCAAAGCTCGCGATACCTATGCACTACGGCGAGATTGTCGGAGACAGACAAAATGCAGAGAGGTTCAAAGCGCTCTGCCCAGTGCCTGTCGAGATACTTGAGAAGGAATAGAAAATAGAAAAGATAAACACAGCTTAATTTTTTTCTCTTCTTCTGTAATTCGAATCAAACTCCTTCTTGAACCCATTGAACTCGCCCTTATCAATCGCGCCCCTGATCCGCTCCATGAACTTGATCACCCAGTACACGTTATGGTATGAAAGATACCTGTGATGCGTCCACTCGAAGGAGCGGGACAGGTGATGGAGATAAGCTCGTGTGAAGTTCTTGCACACATAGCAGTCGCAGTCAGGGTCCAATGGGCCCATGTCTTCCTTGTACTTTCCCTTGTCCAGCTTTATCGTCCCGCTTCGCGTGAACACATGGCAGTGCCGCGCGTTCTGGGTCGGATAGATGGAATCAAAACAGTCGACCCCGTTGCTCACTGCCTCTATGATGTCCTCAGGCGAGCCTACACCCATCATGTACCTGGGCTTTTCAGCAGAAAGATGAGGTATCTGCCACTGCAATGCCTTGAACATCGCCTCCCTTGTCTCACCTATGCACAGTCCGCCGACAGCGAGACCGTCAAAACCGAGCGAGTCGATGAACTTCGCGCTCTTCTCGCGCAGCTCTTTCGAAAGCCCGCCCTGGGCGATGCCGAACAGCAACTGACGGTTGCCGTAATAGTCCTTCTGATCATGCGCGTCATGATACTTCTTGCACCGCTCTGCCCAGACATGAGTCCTTCGGGTAGCTTCTGCCCAGTCAGCCGGTGAATCAGTCACAGAAGGAACATGGTCCAGACACATCGCCACGTCGCTTCCAAGCTCGCGCTCGACCTGGATTATGTTCTCAGGGCTCATCACATGTGTCCTGTTAGAGAAAGGGTCTGCGAACTTCGCGCCCTTGTCAGATATCTCTTTCAGGAAGGACTTGTTGAGCATCTGGAACCCTCCGCTGTCTGAGAACATGCACTTCCCGAACCGCATCAGCTTGTGCACTCCGCCTGCCTTCTTTATCAGATCGAGCCCGGGCTTGAGGTAATTGACATAAGCGTTCGTTATCACAGACTGGCAGCCCATCCCCTCAAGCTCCATAGGGGTGACGTGCTTCACTGTAAGCTTCGTGGCTACAGGCATGAAGAAAGGTGTCTTGGCAACACCGTGGGCTGTCTTGAGCTCACCTGTGCGCGCACCTGTACCCCCATCAGCGTTTTTTATCCTGAACATGGAATCTGAGAATCCTGACTGGTTTAAAAAATATTGCCCTTGCAGGCGCTCAAGAATAAAAAACTATATAAAGACCAGTTCAGGATATCCCCTGCATGAGACGCACGCACAATTGCGGTGAATTGAGGAAGAAGCACATCAAGAAGGGCGTTGTTCTTCAGGGCTGGATCCATAAGAGCAGGGACCATGGAGGGGTGTTCTTCATCAACCTGCGGGACCGCTACGGAACCACGCAACTGGTGGTCAGGCCTGACAACAAGGAAGCGTTCGACACTGCAGCTTCGCTGAGAAGGGAATCGGTGATCGAAGTGAGTGGAAGTGTTGTCGAGCGTGAGCAGAAGAATCCTAACATGCCTACTGGCGACATAGAGATAGTAGTCGACAGTCTCAAGGTACTTGCCGCAGCGGATCCTCTTCCTGTCGATTATGAGGATGCGGCAAACATGACAGAGGACAACCGCCTGAAGTACCGCTACCTCGACCTGCGAAGGCCGGAGATGGTGGAGCGCCTCACCATGAGGCACAAGGCAGCGCAGGCAGCGCGACAATATCTTTCATCGCAGGACTTCCTGGAGATCGAGACGCCTTTCATGATCGTATCGACGCCTGAAGGCGCAAGGGACTATGTCGTCCCGAGCAGGGTCAACCCTGGAAAGTTCTACGCGCTTCCGCAGTCACCGCAGATATTCAAGCAGATACTGATGGTGGCGGGCTTTGACCGCTATTTCCAGCTCGCCCGCGCGATGCGTGACGAGGACCTGAGGAAGGACAGGCAGCCGGAGCACACCCAGATAGATCTCGAGATGAGCTTTCCCGATATAGACGATCTTTTCTCTGTCGGCGAGGGCATCATGAAGAACATCTGGAAAGGATGCCTGGGCATTGACCTGAAAACCCCGTTCCCGAGGATATCCCATCAGCAGGCAATGGACCTCTACGGAAATGACAAGCCTGACCTGAGATTCAATCTCAACCTGTGCGATGTGAGCGACATCGCGGAATCATCTGACTTCAATGTGTTCAAGGACATAGTGGGCAAGGGTGGCATCGTCAAGGCAATCTGCCCTGAAGCGCAGTTCACGAGGAAAGAGACTGAGGAGTTCGAGAAGCTCATGAAGCAGAATGGCGCGAAAGGGCTTGTCGCAATCAAGGTGACTGATGATGGACTGGACGGAAGCATCGCAAAATTCTTCAATGCGCAGCTCCAGGAGAATCTGCTCAAACGGACAAAGGCAAAACCAGGATCGACCATATTCATGGTCGCTGATATTTACTCCATAACCAACGACTGCCTTGCCAGGCTCCGCAATGAGCTCGGCAGCAAGTTGAATCTTTTCAACCCGAAGGATTTCAGGTTCTGCTGGATAACAGACTTCCCGCTGTACGAATGGAATGCTGACGAGAGCAAGTGGGAGATGGGCCACAATCCTTTCTCGATGCCGAAGGAGAAGGACATCGAGCTCATAGACACTGATCCCGGAAAGGTTTTCTGCTACCAGTATGACATTGTGCTTAACGGCGTGGAGCTCGGCTCAGGCAGCATACGCAACACCGACCCGGATCTGCAGGCGAAGATACTCAAGATTGTAGGCCATTCCATAGAGGATGTCAAGAAGAGGTTCGGCTTCATGCTTGAGGCATTCAGGTATGGTGTCCCGCCGCACGGCGGCATGGGCCTCGGCTTCGACCGCATCGTGGCACTGCTCTGCGGAGAGGAGGACATCCGCGAGGTCATAGCGTTCCCTAAGAACAAGTCTGCGCAGAATCCTATGGACGGGAGCCCTGGCGAACTGTCGAAAGAGCAGCTCAAGGAGCTGCACCTAAAGCTTGACCTTCCGAAGGGAAACAATTAAATATAACGATACATAAAGAGCGATATTAGGTGGATTGGACATGGGCCTGTTTTCAAGGAAAGAGGATACAAGACACATAAAGGAGTTTGACGATTACCTTCATGATATACATGAGCTCGCCAAACAGTTCCGTGAGGTCCATTTCGGTTCTGTCGAGCTGTTCGAGAGGAATTTCAAGAAGGAGAAAACTGTTTCTGATATGGAAAAGGAAAGAGCGCTTTTTGAGAAACATCTGGATATTCTGCAGAAGCTCAAGTTCAACTCTGATTTGCTTATCGATGAGGCTTTCAAGATAGTCAGGAACGAGTCAGCTCTGACCGAGAAGGACCGGCAGGAACTGGCGAAGATACTGGAGAAGAAGGCAGTTCCTACACGCATCAGCGTGGGCAAGAAGAAGCGATAGGCTGATGGCGGACAGACGCTTCATCGTCAGGAAAACGCTCTGTTTTTGCGTTAAATTTTTAAAGGATTAGCCATAACAGGTGAACGATGCCGACAATACTATTATCAGGATGCGCGATAATGAAAGAGGAGAAGATCCTCCTTATAAAGAAGAAAGACAGGGATTTCTGGGAGCTTCCCGGCGGCATGGTAAAGACCAAAGAGAACATAGAGCAGGCTGCGGTAGAGAATACAAAGGAACAGATAGGCGTAGAAACGAAAGTTGTCCAGCAGTTCACGATACTCGAGTACCAGAAAGACGGCAATAATGTGGAAGCGAACATCTTCGAGTGCGACATCGATCCGGAAGCTGATTTCCTGCCTGGCGAGAATATAGAGGAGGTCAGGTGGTTCGCTGTCTCAGAGCTCAAGAAAGAGAATCTCGGTGAGGACGTCAATACCATCCTCGAAGAGATTGGATGAATTACAGAATAAAGGATTATTCTTTCCCGAACATGTTTGACATCTCTGCGATGACCCTTGATTCATAGTCAGACTGCTTCTCGCCCTCGTTCTTCTCCTTGTCCAGCAAGGTCATGAGTTTCACGACCAGCTCCTTCTCACGAGCAGCATCGAGCTCGAGCGCCTTGACCTGCCCGACATGCTCTTCTATCACGAGCCTCTCCGCCTCTTCGGTCGTGTCTGCCTTGACCTTTATCTCATCGAACTCCCTTGACACGAGCTTGCTCGTGTTCTTCATCACGGAATATGCGCCGCGCTCCTCCATGATCTCAATTATCTTCCTGAAGTTGATGTCCGATGTCTTCCCTGTCTCCATCTTTCCTGACAGCCGCAGCAGGACGATTGCGCCATTGAGCTTCCTTCCGGCAATCTCATCAACGATGGCGTCAGTTATCTGCAAAGCTGACTTGTGGTCGCAGTCAATACCTATAGACACCACCCCGCAGAGCTTGACCCTCTCATAATCCAGTTTCCCGTCGGAATAAAGGTAGAATCCTCCGCTGCCCAGCTTCTCCAGCTCTGCGAAGCTGTTCGGGAATGTGGGCCCCGGATACACGACATTCTTATATCCCTCGATGCTCTCGTCCCTGACGATGTGTACGTGCCCGCCTGCGTAATAGTCGAAGCCCTTGGGAAGCAGCGAAAGGGGTGCCGACTCCATCTTCTCGAGCTCTGCAGGCTTGAGCTCTGATATCGCCGTGTGGAACATGAATATCTTGAAGCCGTCCTCTTCTTCCAGGTTCTCGTGGATCAGCTCTTCATAGTATCTCTTCTCCAGCATGCCTCTCTTTCCGATCATCCCTGTTATCTTCGCCCCTGTCTTCCTGTCAACAGTGAAGTGCAGCTTGAGCCTCCCTTCAGTCACTTCACCTTTGCACACATTGACAACAAGGTCTGCCTCTTCGAGCACCTCGAGCATGGTCTTTCCTGACGGTGAGAAGTCATGGCTCCCTGCAATCGTATAGGCAGGGATGCCTCTGTCCTTCAGCATCTTCAGCTGCGATACCGCGGTCTTCAGGCTGTCGATCGCAGGCAGGCTCGTGTTGAACAGGTCGCCGGCTATCAGGACGAAATCTACTGCTTCGTCAACACATCTCCTGACAGCAGCCACAAAAGCCCTCGTGCTGAGTTCGCGGAGCTTCGGCTCTCTCCAGCTTCCGAGATGTATGTCTGCAAGATGTGCGAATTTCATGAAAAAGAAATAATTGACAGGTCATAATAAATATTTGGAATCGTTTTTATACCTTAAAAACCGATGAAGAAAACGCAGTTAAAAGTTATTAGAAGTCCAGGACAAGTCCTGTGAATGATAGGAAGTCATGCAGCTTGCCGCCTTCCCTTGACCTCTGCTTGCGGGATTCCTGTACCCTTTGGTATATCTCCTGCATCTCCTCAGGATCATATGGCCTGTTGCCCACCATAGTCAGGTTCGCCTTTGGCGTTGCGCTGTTATTGCCTCTTATCCTTGGATCGATCCTTACCATATATTTCAGCACCAGTGTTGTCAGGATATCAGTCTCTAGCCCTCTCTGCAGGGATATATGCTCATCCTCAGTGAAATAGTCCAGATCAGGGCTTCTGCAGCCAATCCTGAACAGGTTCCGCTTCTCAGGTATCACTCGGCCAAGATATATTTCCTCAGGCTCCTCCCGCCCCTTAAAGCTTAAATAAAGAGAAATACGGCTTGTTTGGGCTTCTTTTTGACTAGAAGGGTCAAAAACTTCAGGGATTTCCCTAACAAAGACTTTAAGTTCTGCATCCCCCTGTTGAGCTAACAGATTGTCAATATCTGACATGGATATGATTATGCCGCCAGCCTATTTAAGAATTTCTAAAATTCACCACTTAGGAGTATTGAAAATATTCCGATAATCTTGGATATGCTACGAAATCACGCAGAAGCCTGGAATTCTGTCTTATAGACCCTGTTCCTGCCTTCCTGCTTAGCCCTATAGAGCTCAGAATCAGCCTTCTGGAATATCTCCTCAGCGATCTTTTCAGGGTTGAAGGCAGTATGCCCATACCGGTTGAGGATCTGTGCGCTGACATGGATGAGGCCCCCGCTTATCGTGACCTGCCTTATCTTCTCGCCGTTCGCAGTGCCAAGGTCAAGCGACTCTACAGACTTGCGCAGCCTCTGGCAGACCGAGAATGCCGTGGCCATATCAGTCCTGGGGAATACCACTATCATCTCCTCCCCGCCATACCTGAACAGGCCGTCTGATGATCTTGTGCTGTCCTTTATCGCCCTGGCCACCTCTGCCAGCACCCTGTCGCCGACTGAATGCCCATAAGTGTCGTTGAACTTCTTGAAGAAGTCTATGTCTATGACTATCATCGAGAACTCTGATTTTTTCCTGACGAGGTTGTGCAGGTACTTGTTGTAGCTTGCCTTGTTGCCGAGGTCGGTCAATGCGTCGGTGTACGCATTCTTCTGTATCTTCTCCCACTCAATCTTTGATTTCCGCATCAGGCCGTCGAGCCTCTCCGCAACGCCCTTGTCGAGCAGTTCCGGATGCGTCCTCAGTGCTGAGAAGAAAGTGTGATACTCGTCGATGTTGGTGAACTTGATGATGGTCTTCTGTATGTCTCTGGCGGTTATCTTCCTGCTGCGCCTGAAAAGCCCGCCCTTCTTTGACTCGAGGAGTCGCATGACTTCCTCTATTCCTGTCCGCTCCTGCTTTATCAGCGCAAGGAACGGGTCATGGACCTGGGTCTTCTCTTCCCTCAGCCTGAGCAGCACCTCCTGGTGAACCTCTGTCAATGCCTTCTCTGCGTTCCTTATCTGCTGGACATCGATAGTCTTTCCTGGCTCTGCAGCGGAGAGCTTTGCCATCTCCTCCCTCTGCCTGTTCATGAGGTATGCGAACCGCTCTGTCAGCGGCTCGAGATACGCGACCAGGCCGACCAGCTTCCTTATCGTCGCCATGAGCTGCGCCTCAAGCATTATTGCTGATTCCTGGTCTTTCAGGTGCTGTGACACCTTCTCTTTCGCAGGTTCATAGAACTTGAGCACGTCCCGCCTGAGGACACCCATCTCCTTTGCAGTCTCTTCCTTCAGCTCGACCACATCTGCTCGGATATCCTTCTCGAGCGTCAGGACGACGTCCTTCTCCTGCCTTATTACCTTGAGGTTCTGGTATTGCGCGGGTATCTCCTTGTTGAACTTATTTATCGCCTTGAGCATATCAAGCTTCTGCTTCTCTGCCTTGTTCACCTCGCCGGCAGAATAGAGCCTGCGCATCTTGTTGCTTGCTGTCAGTATGTCGCGGATGTGCTCTGTGTGCTTCATGAACAGGTCCATCCTGTTGTCGAAATCAGCCACGGCATTACTCAGCTGCACCGCAAGCTCTGCTATCTTCTTCAGCAGCTGGTCAGAAGGGAGTCCTGCAAGCTCATCCGCTATCTTTGAATACTGTTCCTCGACGCTCATGCATCTTCATCAGATTATAGACTATTTAAGGATTTCGTCATATTGCTCTTCCCACGATGTCAGGTCCTGTGGAACAATCCTGACATTCATTTTTGCCGAAGGCATAGATATCCATTGATTCGATGTGTAAAACGGAAACAGAAAACAACTGCGGCGTGATGATGACCTGCGCCCAATCATAAAATCTTCCTCAGCACCTGCTGCTCACGGATCCACTGCCTGAATCCCCATGTGTCCTCGAAATTGCTCCTGATGTAAGGCAGGAACTCATCTGCGACACTGCCGTCGGACAGCACGCCGAAGAAATAATCAAGCCTGTTGATGCTCATGTCGATGATGCCAAGCTCCTCTGCTTCGCTCGCATTTAGGATGTCAAGAAGGTCTGCTCCGACCCTGACGACGCTCGCAAGGTCTGTAACATATACAGAATCACCCGCTCTCTTGAAGAATCTCTCGCCAGGCTTGAGCCTGCATCTCATAGGGTTATCGGTATCCCACTTCTGGTAGAACAATTTGCCGACAGGCCCGTATATCCTCTCGCTGTCATGAGCCTCTGCATCGCAGAGCTTCGAGATGTCTGCCTCGATCTCATCCTTGAGAAGTATGTCAGCAGTATCGACAAAATCCAGCCTGAGATTGTCTGCAAAAGAATCATCTCCGAGCTCGCGCGCGTACCGCAGCACAAGCCGGGCATGCGCTGCCAAAGCTCCTTTCATCAGCTCCTTCTCAGCTCCCCTGCCTCGCCTGGAAGCGTTCTGTTTGTATGCATTGAAATGTGCCACTAGTTGTAACCCCTAAAAAGTGATTAATACATCACCATTTATAAAGTTTTCCATTAAAATCAGAACAAAAAACAACTAAAATAAAGACTAAAAACCAGAAATAAAGTAAAATGAATAGGATAATAATAAAATAAGATGATTTAGGCAGCTTTAGCTAATTTAAGCTTTCCTTTAGCCTTTTTAAGCTGTTTATAGGCCTTATCCAGAGCTCCCCACACATTCTTCTCATGGCTGAATATATGGTTCAGCTCCTTCCTGAGAAGGCTGCTCCTGTCCCTTATCACAGGCACCTTGACCTTGTGTAGGGTCTTGCTCGCATTGATCATGATATTGACCCTCTGGTTGTCATCACGGCTCAGCTTTATCTTGCCTGCCTTGACGTTGGATTCGAGCGCGTTTGCGCTTATCTTGTCTATGTCCAGGGCCTTGTTGACCAGCTGCTTCTTGCCGAAAAAGCCTGCGAGTCCCGGCGCTTTCACATACTTGTCATTCAGGACATCGAGCTTTAATGTCTGGTTGTATATGATGGTCTGCAGGTTGTTGAACTCTGCGAACAGCTTGTCCAGCACCTTGAGCCCCTCCTCGAGATCATGATACCTGTTGCGCAGTATCTCGAACTCTGCGAGCATGGCATTGAGGTTCTCCCGGGATATCCGCCCATTTGAAAACTCACTCCTCATCACAGTCTCGACAGCCTTCAACAGCCTCAACCTCTTGCCTATATGGGTGTAGAGCGTAGTGAATCCCGGATAGCTGTAGACATAAGCGACATGGAAATTATAGACCTTGAGGAATTTCTCGAATGTAAGCTCTAGCTTGTCAGCGACCTCAGCGTACGAGAAGAAGGGCTTCTGCAGCAGCAGGTATAGCTCTTCTTCTGCCTTGTTCTCTTTCCTCTGGTATGAAAGTTCCTCTGCACGCAGGTGCTTCATATCATTGAACAGCTCTTCCCGTTCGTGATGGAACCTACGGACGTGCTTGATCAGCTTGATCCTGCTCAAACCAGTGCCTTCCTGTGTCCTGCCCTCTACCTCTTCAGAATACTTGAGCATCTCAGAAATCTCATCATCTATGTTCATGAATGCCTTTTTGACTGACCCTTCACTCACCACTCACATCACCTTTTTAACGGTTATACCGTCTCAGAACTTCCTAGAGTATTTAAATTATTTGTTTGGATTTCCGAAGAAGGGGTTCAGCATGAGAAGATGATATTCAGATGAAAAGAGGATCAGTTGTATTGGAGGAACATGCCCGGCTTGGCAGACATGTTGAGTTCGAGACGCAACTTGGTGAGCTTGGTCCCTGCGCAGACTATCGCGTCTTTCAGGTATAGGCCACTGAGGGTTCCGATATCATCAAACAGGGTGGAGCGGTCTTCGGCTATCCTGACGCAGACGCCCCTGTCCTGCAGCTTCTTCATGAAGCGCATCATGCCCCGGACAACAGGCTCATCACCTTCAGGATGCCTTGGCTTGGGAGCATCTCCGACATCATATAATGTGCAGCCTAGTTCGCCTGTTATGTCCTTCCCCATGAATTTAGTATGGACATAGTAATAATGCCATTCTACGCACTCATTCTGGTGCTCAACGCCCTGCCTGTCTTTGACAGAATCCTTGACCTCGACAGTAAGCTTAAGCTCTAATGCGCCTGATTCAGGGCAGAACTCTGCAAACCTGTCTGCTATGCACTCAACATCCCCCATTGTAACCACCAAGAAGGAAGGACAGATATATAAATATTTTGTTCAGATGACCTAATGTTGCTTCAGAAGCTCTCAGACACTAATTTACAGGCAGTTCATGCTCAAGTATGTGAGCCACTGCCTTCTCTATCAGCTTGGCATTCTTCTCAGTGACCTTGGCGAGCTTGATCCTCTTCTCTTCCATCGCCAGTATGTCATCTATCTCCTTCTCCACACTCCTGACATGGTCAAGTATCCGCTTGAAATCGACAGCTGGTGCCTGGGGCGTCCTCATGTTCTCCTGGACCTTCAGTACCTCTTCATCTATCATGTCTGAGATGTCGAGCGCCCTTTTCTCATATGCTGTGGATATGGCCTCGAAAAGAGGCTTGATCTCATTGAGGGCTCCCTGGATCATTGTCGCTGCATGGATGACCGCTGGAGGGACAGGCCTGCTTTTTGTCAGGACACGGAGAAGCTGCTCCTCATTGTTTATGAAATGCCATATCTTCTTCCGCATATCAACTATTATGTTCTTTCCTTCCTCGAGCCTGTCAAGTATCTCACCGCTCTTCTTCTCTGTCTTGAGGACCAGCTTGTCAAGCAGCTCCTTGTCTTTTGCGCTTGCCTTTCCTTCGCGTATCTTGCCTGCGAGATGCCAGGACTCATTGATAAGGTCATAGAGGTCTGCAAGCTCATTGCGGAGCGACTTGCCGAAGAGCTTGTGTTTCTTGAGGAAATTCAGGAGTATCTTGACATCGAGCTGTTTTGCTTCCCGCTCCATCCGTTTTGCGAGCGGAAATGACTGCTGGAATAGCTTCCTAACATCCGCTGACTGCTGTTGTACATCCATGATTTTACCATCCATCAATATCTTTATCGGTCTACAAGACCTACTCCTTCAAAAGTGTTTTGGTCATCCTCATCTTCCCCACCCTGGTTCTCTGCAGAATAATCATCGAAAAGAGGGACCTTGACAGGCATGGCGAACCTTGCGAAGTTGCTCGTCACTATCGCCTCACCCGTGTCGAGCGATGCGATGTTCCGGTCATCCTGCGAAAGGTCCTGCGAAGCACTTTCGATTATCGCCTGCCTCTCCGGCTTCATCTCCACGCCGAGTACTATCTTTGTGTTCATGTTCGCTAGTATCTCCCGGGGAATCAAAGACGGCAGCTGCGTGATTGCGCACAGCCCTATCCTGAACTTCCGGCCTTCGCGCGCGATAGTGCTGAAAACGTTCGGCCCTGACTCCAGCACTTCCCTGCCCAGCACCCGCGGAGCCTCCTCAAGCACGACAGAGACGACCGGCTTGTCCGAAAGCTGCCCTTTTGCCTTGTAGCGTTTGTACCTGTTGAATATCTCGGATGTTATCATGCTGCCTATCATGATCTCGACAGCACCGCCGAATCCGGATGTGTCGACCACGACTGTCTTGCCCTGCTCCACCTCGTTCGCGATGTCCTTGATGGTGCTCTCTCCTGCGGAGAGGTCGAACACGCCGTTGCAGAACAGCTGGCTCCCGTCGAAATCAAGATCCAATAGCTGTACAAGCCTGCGCTTCAGCACCCCGACTGTCGCCTCGTGGAAATCCACCTTCAGAGGCTTCTCGAGCACCAGCGCCTCGACCCACCTGCTGCCGTGCTCCTTGTAATATGCGTTCATCGCCTGGACCTGCGCGTCAGAGAACGCTACAGCCCCCCTGAAATGTGAAGGCCGTATCTGCTTCAGGTTTATCTTGAGTGTCTTGCCTCCGACAGGCGCATCTCGCGGCGTATAGTATTGCACCCTGTCGGATCTCGGATGCTTCCTGAGCCCGTTGCCGTTGCGGCCGTAGTATTCATCATGAGGGTCCAGCACCACAGTGCCGCAATAGTCAGAGCCTACGACGCTCCACAGCATGACCTTGACGAGGTTGCTCTTCCCCCTGCCGGTGGTTGCCGCGATGAGCACATGGTGCGAGAAAACATCCTTTCCTGCGAGGCTGACAGGTACGTCAAGCATCTTCGATCCTGAACGGAGATTGCCGATGAACAGCGGATTTCTGGGGGTAGTCAGGAAATCCAGGTCAGCGTTCTCGATCTGCCTGACCTCTGAGAAGAATCCTGGCAGCTGCTTGCACATCCTCACCCCTTTCCCTGTGATAAAGGCGATAGGCTTGGCAAGCGCCAGCGTATAGTTGCGTACCTTCTCATCAAAGAACTCCATCTCAGTCCCGTCCTCAAGTCTCATGCCGGATATCAACTCAAGGTTCTGCGGGGAGATTTGGCTGCCGTACACAAGGTCATAGACCTGGAGCAGTATCTTATGACTATCATCCCCGCATATCAAGAGTTCGCCAATCTCAAGCTTCTCTCCGGACTTCTGCCTGATGAGCACCTTGCCGAGCTCACCCCCTATCACCTGCCCTTTTACCATGCACGAGAATAATCCACCGGCCTATATAAAACTTCTTTTGTCAAGAACTAGGGGTTAAAAAAGAAAAAAAAGAAAAAATAATATGCTTATGCTCAAAAAGCTCTGCTTTTTGGCATATTAAAAACCAAAGGTTTTTACTATTTCTTCTTGGCTTTCTTCTTGGCCTTTTTCTTAGCCGGTTTTTTCTTGGCCTTCTTCTTCACTGCTTTCTTCTTGGCCTTTTTCTTGGCTGGCTTCTTTTTAGCCTTCTTCTTAGCCTTCTTCTTAGCCTTTTTCTTGGCTGGCTTCTTCTTGGCTTTCTTCTTGGCTTTCTTCTTGGCCTTTTTCTTTCGCTTGGCTCCGCCTCGCACCATCTTAGCGCATGCGACATCGCCCTGCTTGTCGATGAAGTAGAGGAAACCTGCCTTCTTCTTCACTCCGACCTTTGCTACTTTCTGAGGCTTGCCTGCCTTCCTTCCCTTTCCGCGGGCCATCTTTGCGCAGGATATATCTCCCTGTTTGTCGACGAAATAGAGATATCCGGCCTGTTTCTTGACCCCAACTTTTGCAACTTTGCTTGCCATTTTCTTTGACCTCCTCTTCGAAACCGAATTCGAATTAAGAATTATCTTACCCTAACAATACTAGTATTTAAATGTTTTGTTTCTATCGTCGAGAGCCCGTCGAGAGAATCAGATTCCGTCCTCAACCGCTCGTCTCAAGCGCCACCAGCTCGTCCAGTTCTCGTCTGGATATTGCACACCCGTGAAGCTTTACACCCCAGAGTAACGACTCGACCAGGGTCTTCCGGGAATCATTCCCATCGAGGAGATACTTGTCGAGTATGCCCTTCTCGTAGGCGACCATGACCAGCTCCACTGACCTGATTATCCTGATGTTCTTGGTCCACTGCCTGGTCTTGTCGAGGTTCTTCCTGTTGACCGACACCTTCCCCCTAAGATGCTTTGACAGCATCCTGGTGAGAGCATCAGGGTCCTCGACAAGCAGCTTGGTCGTCCTCTCATCGATGGCCACTGCTGACGCGTTCATTATGACCGCAGAAGCCAGAACCTCCATCTCAGCATACTGCACGATCTGCAGCCAGTTGCCCCTGACCTTGAATGAATGGTTCGCCAGTTCCAGAAGCTCCTCTGCAAGCGCCTTTATCTGGGGAGTCTCCAGGACGTTCAGCACTGCCTTCCGTATCCTGAAGCTCACCTGCAGCGCTTCGAACTTGAACTTCTTCGATGCCAGCGGTTTGTCGACAAGCTCGCTCTTCACCGCATGAGGTATGTAGAAATCGCCGTTGAACCTATCCTTGAGGTAGTCCAGCACCCACAGCAGGTTATTTGTCGTGAGGCTGATTACAGGTCCTGCGTCGAATATAAGTGATTTCATCTCAATTCATCTCATTTGCCCTGATTGAACAGTGACCTGGCCACATCCAGTCTCTGCTTGACATCGGTTATTACCTCTGTCTCATCATGTATCCGGGTCTTTCCTATGTAGCTCATGAGCTCCCATCGTCCCACACCCAGCATCTCCGATGCCCTCGCGACGCTGATGCCGTGCTCGTATATCCTGCTGCCCTTCTTTATCTGGGCCTGTTCTATCACCCTGTCGATGTAGAGCTTGAACTTGTCATCTATTGATGATGTGAACTCGAATAGCTTCTTCACCTTGTCCCTGTACTCTGTGACAGCATCCTTCTCAAGAGAGAAATTGGCGCTTGCGAGCAGGTTCCGGGCGTCTTCGGCGTATTCAGAATCAAAGCCCCAGCGCTCGAGCAGCTTTGACAGGGCATATATGACTACTGCCATCGATAGGGAGTCAGGATCCTGGAAAGAGCTCGCATTCTTTATGGTATAGTCGCTAAGGTGCTTGAGCTTCTTTGAATGCCCGCTGTTTATGTATCTCTGGGCCTTTTTCAGAACTTGAACAAGGTCTTTCTTCACCGCTTTTGGGATGTTTTCATCCATGTGATGAAATCCAGTTTTTTGCTTATTTAAAGGTTTCGCCGAGAACTGCGGTTTAAAAGCATTCTGGGTTTTCAAAGCAAAGTTTTTTAAACCTCCTCAATGTATTTCCCAGCCACAAGGTGATAGCATATGTTCATAAAGGATTTACAGGCGCGGCAGACCAATGTCGATGTCGAGGCTGATGTGCTCGAGGTAAGTGATGTCCGGGAGTTCAGCAAATACGGCAGGCAGGGTCGCGTTGCGAATGCCATGATAAATGACGGGACAGGGAAGGTCAAGCTCTCTCTGTGGAACGAGCAGATTGAGCAGGTCAGGCCCGGCGACAAGGTGATCATCAAGAAAGGCTATGTCGGTGAGTTCCAGGGTGAGCTTCAGTTGACCACCGGGAAGTTCGGCACATTAGAGGTTGTCAAGGGTGATGCAGGAGCTCCTGCAGAAGAGAAGCCTGCTGAGAAAGCTCCTGAACCAGAGGCGCCTGCAGAACCAGCACCTGAAGAGCCTAAAGCAGAAGAGCCCGAACCAGCTCCTGCAGAGGAGCCGAAGAGACAGGCCCCTGAAGAGTCCCTTGATGTCGAGGAAGAGGACCTCTCGTAATCCAAAAGTTATATAAATAATTCTCAAATCCTGAGATTCACCCAGATTGTCGAGGCCTATGGCCGATGAGATACAAAAAAGAGCTAAACACGCAATGATGGGGCGGTAGCTCAACCGTGGCAACTGGTTACGCGCGGTTGACATGTCAGAAATGCTCTGCATTTCTGAGCATGCTCAGAAACCTTCGGTTTCTGACACGCAAGACCCAGTGCCACCTCACTATGTTCGGTGGCACGCTGTAAAAATACACAATGGGGCGGTAGCTCAATCTGGGAGAGCACACGGTGCAAAACACTGGCTTAAACGGCTGAAGATATCTTCAGCACAGATTGTGCAGGTATCATATCAGATACCGTGGTGTTCGGGGTTCAAATTTAAAGCTACGCTTTAAACCCAAAAAAGCGGAGCTTTTTTGAAAGTCCCCGCCGTCCCATTAAAGAAAGGGATTTTGCCGATGACTGAAAGGAGTCGGCAAAATCCGTTTTTTAATGCTCAATAATGCCAGACGAGCTTCAGGACACGTGTGGCCTGAAGGCTTACAGCGCCGAAGGTGCTGAAAGAGTTGCGAGTCGGCATTATTTTTGCATGCTCGAAAATCCCGATGAGCTTGCGAGTCGGGATTTTCTTTGTATGCATATCAATTATCTAAAGAATCAGTCTTTCCTTTTCTTCAACTCACTTCTTCTCTCAAAGGTCTCAGGCACGTCTATCACGTACTTGCCTTCCCCGAGCTTGAACACCACCGGGTTCTCCTTGTTGAAGAGCTGGACAAGGTCAAGTTCGAACTTGCCTGGCTCGGTGACCCGCACTGACTCGAGGTCGAGCACTACTGCCTCGTCCTCTTTCTCCGCGCCTACGATGTCGCGCACATCGCTCTCTATCTGGTCTTTCTGCTCATCGCTGAGATTTGTGGTTATGGTCTTGGCCTTCTCTATAGATTCCTGCTTGACAAAGAACCAGAGCTTTGAGCCGCACTCGCATCCTTTCTGTATGATGCTTGAGTCCCCATCCGTGTGCAGCTTTCCGCATTTGACGCATTGGTGTGGCATGATTATTTACCTTTATCCTTGCTCTTCTTCGGTTTCGCCCTCTTTTTCGTGTCTGATGTGAACAGCTGTATCTTGTTCGGGTCCTTCTTTATCTCCTTCACGACAGATGCCGGTCCGACTATTGTCAGTCCTTGCCTGTCGCCAAGCAGCATGTTGATGAACTGCTGCTTCATCTTCCTGAAGAACGCGAAGTTGCGCGACTCAGGGTATATCACCGCGAGCTCGATGCCCTTGAACTCTGCGTTTATCTCTTCCATCGTAGTCTTGATGAGCTCGGTCTCCTCTTCCTTCCTGAGCCTGCCTTCCAGCAGGACTATCTTATCCTCTTTCACTGCGTTCAGCAGCTTCCTTATCCTTCCGAGCGAGCTGAGGGTCTCGATCTCAGCATACGGTACGAACTGTAGTGTCAATCCCATCATCAATCCTCATCCTGCGATCTTGAAGAGCTGCTCATAGAACTCTTCCATGTTGGTACCTTTCTTCGCGGATATCCCCACGACATCATACTGCGGGAACGCTGACTTGACTGTCTTGAGCTTGGCTCTCTTGAGGTCTGTCTTGTTGCCGATTATCAGCACAGGTATGTTCCGCGCAGCAAGGTTGCCTATTATCGTTATGTTGACCTGCGAATAAGGATCCTTTGTCGAGTCAAGCACGACGAGCACGACGTCCATGCTGTCGAGCCACTTGATAGCGTCGATGACTCCCTTGGTCGCTTCCTTTGCCCTCCTTTTTGCCTCTGACTCTGACAGGCCTTTCTTGAGGAACTCCTCGTAGTCTATCTTTGTCGCTATGCCTGGCGTGTCTACGAGGCTGAAAGAGAGCTCGTTACTGTCTTTCTTTACGTTGATCCGCTCCTTGACCTGGATCTCCCTTGTCTCGTGTGCGATGTTAGAAGTCAGTCCCATCTCCTCGCCGAGCCAGTCCATGCATATCTTGTTGGCGAGCGTGGTCTTTCCCCCGTTCGGAGGGCCATAGAGCCCGATCTTCAGCTGCTTTTTCTTCCTGAAGATATCCTTGAATATCTTTTTTATGAACTTCTTGAAGATCTTTATCATGGGGGCACCGTCTTTTATTGTATTTTCAGCAGACTTTTGTGTGGTTTATAAAATTTTCGGTCGGTCTCTTTATAGCCCGAAGAACTAATTGCTGACTATTTGCTCGACAGGTCACTATATCTTGAGGCTCTCCCGCACTATACTCTTCACGAGTGATATGTCCTTTTCTGTGACTTCCCGTCTCAACTCCATGCGCGCAGACGCCTTTGCCATGCGGGTGAAGCCGACGACCATCCTCGGCGATATCTCGACAAGGTATTTGCGCTCGTTCTCCTTTATGTCTGTTATGAAATCCACTATCTCTTCCTCGAACCTCTTCGGGAGCTTGACGTCCTCTATTGAATGAGCCTTCCTGACATAGTCTGTGAGGAACTGCTTCTCCTTTGCTGTAAGACTGTGCTTCTTCTTGTTCAGCAATGCCTTTGTTATCTTCCTGAACTCGTTGATGCTATGCTTCCTGACCAGGAACGTGAGATGGAAACGCGAGAGCAATGCCGCGTCGAATGGCAGCTGCTTCTTGAGCTGCTCGACTGTCTTGCCTGTGAACTTGTCACCCTTCGGGTTCGCGGTGGCCAGCACAGATATGCGCGCGTCGAACCTGTACGAGTGCCCTCCCTTGTCATATGTCACGAAGCCTTTCTCCATCGCATTGTACATGCTGGCTCTTGACTCCTCTTTCATGAGGTTGAGCTCGTCAATCGCGCAGAGTCCGCCGTCCGCCATCGGCAACAGTCCCTTGACTACCTCTTTTCCTTTCACAGTCACTGCAAGCCCGACTCCTGACGTACCCGATCCCAAGCCCATTGATGATATCGGTGCGAGATCTGTCGCTGAGCTCAGTATCTGTGTCTTGCCTGTGCCTGGATCCCCCAGTAATAATATATGTATTCGCTCTGGAGAGAACAATTGTAGTGCGACAGCCTTCTTGGCAGCATCGAACCCGACTATGTTAGGCGCGATTATCTGCGAGCAGTTGTCATGTATTGCCTTGCCGAACTCAGCGAAAAGCGTGTCATTGGTCTTCACATCTATCTTGGTGTTGATCTCAGATACGAAATCGACCGCTTCCTGCTTCTTTGTCTTTGCGACTAGCTTGGGAAAGGATATCTTGTCGGTCAGGCCTGGCAACGACACTTCCTCATGCTCCACCGCGACTTTCTTCTCCTTTATCATGCCTTTGACTGTCCGGATCTCTTTCTTTGTCAGGTACCAGTCAAGGGATTCGAGATTGCTTTCCTCATCAGGCGATAGCTTCCTGAACCTCCGTATAACATCTATTATGTCTGCCATGACATCACATAGCCCTGAGTAGTATAAAAATGTTGTTGAACAG
>CAZNGE010000001.1:140563-144541 GCA_964572875.1 uncultured Methanosarcinales archaeon
GGCCTTCTCCACAACACTATCCGCTGTGCTCTGGTCCCACCCTATCTCAAGAAGGTGCGACCTCACCTCATCAGCGCCGTATCCTTCCCTGATCACCTTATCGACATAGTTCTGCAGGTCATAGAGCTCTCTGCTAGGCGTGGATCTTGCCTCTGCAGATGGCATCACAGGTGCGCCCATCGCCCCTGGTATTCCTGCTCCAGGCATCCCTGCGCCTGGCATGCCTTCTTCCTGCGCACCAGGAACTGCGGGTCCGGATCCTACAGCAGGCTTGCCCTTCCCTTTCAGCATAAGGGCAGCGCCGACACCGACAAGTATCACGACAACGACTATTATAAGCACCATCGGGCTTATCAGTCCGAATAGGCCTGTCGCTCCAGGCTGCTGGAGCGTCCCGGTCTCATCCCTGAACCCGCCTTCCTCAAGATGCTTCTGGAGCAGCTTCTTCTGCGAGCTGGTGAGCTTTTCAAGGCAGCATGACATGTCGCCCTCAATCAACAGATCAGGGGTGCTAATTGACTTGAGCGCGCCGCAGTACTTTGCCTTGAACTCGGCGTCGCATATGACATTCCCCCCGAGCTCGACATACTTTGACTCGAGTATCTCAAAATCGCGATTGATAGCTCCGTTGGCTATGTTCTTTGGTGAGGGATTGTCGACTATCCCTGAGAATGAGTCATAGTCAGGGAACTGCACAACGATATCCTCTGAACTGAGGCCTGAGCAGTATCCTGTAGTCTCAGTCACTGACCAGTCCGACCCTGACTTTGATGCCTGCAGCGACATTGGCTGCTCAGGATCATTGATCACCACGCAGATACTCCCCGAAGAGACCGCTCCGAACAGGGCTGAGCTTGAAAGCGCGCTCTCGAGCTTTGCCCCTGCAGTCTCGGGATCCAGCACTGCGTAGCCTGTGAGGTTGACAGTAGAGACGACTATGAAGTACAGCCCTGCAAGAATCGCCAGCACGAATGCTGCGTGCAGCGCGAATGACTTGAGCTTTTCACCTTTTTTTACCATCTTTTTCGATTGCCTGATGATTGTTGGATTTTGATGTGTGTGATTTTGTTGGATGTTACTCAGTTCGCTACCCTTGTCTTCTCGCTCCCTATGTCACTGAAGTCCATGCCGCCTTTTAGCAGCTCACGGAGAGTGTGCTTGAGGTCGGCTACATGCACCCTTTTCTGCTCCTCTGTGTCCCGGTCCCTTATCGTGACATCCTGTTTCTCGAGCGAATCATAATCGACTGTGATGCAGAACGGCGTCCCGATCTCATTGTTCCTTAGGTATCGCTTCCCTATCGCTCCTGACATGTCGATGACCGAGACGAACTCCTTCACGAGGTCATTGTGTACCTCCCTTGCCATCTTGACCAGGGGTTCCTTCTTCATCAGAGGGAGCACTGCCACGTTGACAGGCGCGAGATGATATGGTATCCTGAACGTCGTCTTGCCCTCATCGACAGACTTCTTGTCATAGAATATGTCCATGAGCGCGAATGTCGGCCGGTCTGTGCCGAATGCTATCTCGAGCACATGAGGCACGACCTTCTCGTTCTTGTCGTTCCTTGCGAACAGCTCGGTCTTGGAGAACTTCGCGTGCTGGGTGAGGTCGTATGATGTCCTGTCATGCACCCCGCAGCATTCATACCACCCGAATGATTTGAGGTTGACCTCGAGGTCCCATGCGTCGTCTGCGTAGAACGCCTTCTCGTCCTCATGGTGCTGCCTGAGCCTTATCCTCTCTGCGGGTATGCCCATGTTCAGGAACAGCTCGTATGCTAGATGGAGCGTCCACAGGTATGCCTTTGTCTTGACGAACTTGTCGTTCAGCGCCTTTTCGCAGCTGATCGTCTCAGGAGATTTCTTCTCCTTCTGCATCTTCTCTGTCCAGAACGGCATATTTACCTCTTTTATCTCCTCGTACTTGTCGAACTCGTTCTTCTGCTCCTGGAATATGAACAGCTGGCCTTCTGCCTGGGTGAATTCCCTGCATCTCATCAGGTGCTGCCTCGGGCTTATCTCGTTCCTGTATGCCTTTCCTATCTGGAACACGCCGAACGGGAGCTTCTCCCTGAAGAAGTCTACGAACCTCAGGAAAGGGAGATACGTCGTGGTGGCTGTCTCTGGCCTGTTGTATGCCTCAGTGTCCACGCCGATCGTGGTCTTCATCATAAGGTTGTGCTTGACCACTTTCTTCTCAAGCTCGCCTTTGCAGCTTGGGCATTTGATGTTGTTCTTTTCGACGACCTCAAGTAGCTTGTCATCGCCTGTGACGCCTACGACAAGGTCAGGATTGACCTCTTCTATCATGCTATCTAGCCTGAAGATGGATTTGCATTTAGTGCATTTTATCATCGGGTCGGTGAACCCGCCAAGGTGGCCTGATGCCTCCCACACGATGCTCGGCATGACTGTAGGGCATTCCACCTCGAACATCTCGTTCTTCTGGAAGACTGTCCGGATAGCATCCTCCACATTGTTCTTCAGAAGCTTTCCCAGAGGGCCGTATGTGTAGAAGCCTGCCATGCCCCCGTATATCTCAGGGCTGGGTCCCCAGACAAATCCCTTGTTTGCCATGAAAGTCAATAGTTGTTTCAGCTCTTCCTTTTCTGCCATTTATTGCGCCTCAATGCTAAACATGACAAATCTGACTACCGTAATCAGTCTTCAGTGGTTTTTTATTTATATAGTTTATGTATATTCAATGAGAATTACTGAAATAATACGCCAGTCACAGTCACTTCTTCATGTAAGCCATCTCTTCGCTTTCCAGCTCCAACTCATCAGCAAGCCTGGTAATCATCTCCCGGTCCTTGCCTCTCCTGAATATCTCCCTGATGAAAGGATAGGTGTTCTTAACGACATCCTTCTTTGAGCTGTGGGTCTTGTCTGCTATCTTCTCGCATATGGCAAGGCGTTTCTGGTATCTCCTGTTGGCCATCCATATCTTTAGCAGCCGCTGTGTACGCGCGTAATCGACCATCTTCCTGTATTTCTCGTCCTTTGATACCGCTACGCCTGCGCTCATGAAATCATTCACGTAAACGAGGAATCTCCAGTGCTGCCATCTCATGATCCTCCTGTTCATCACATCTGCCTTTGACACGAAGTCATATGCCCTTGCCAGGTCCTCCGGTTTGTCATACTCCTTGGGCAGGTTCTCGTCCACCCAGAGCAGGCACTCTTTCAGGTCCTCGTTGACCGTGTCGAATGAGTGCTTTGCGATCAGCGGGTCTGTCGTCTTGAATATCTTGGTGAGCGCAGTCTCTATCTCCTCTGTCTTCTCCCTGTCAGACAGCGTCTCGAGATCCTCCTTTGTTATCTTTCCGTCAGCGCTCAGCATCTGCATGTCATTGATAGCTGCCCTTGCGTCGCCTCCTGCCCTGCGGGCTATCGACTTGAGCGCGTCATCATCATACTCTATACCTTCTGAATCAGCCACCCTCTTCACTATCTCAAACACATGCACGTACTGCAATGGTTCGAACTCAACGAGATGGGCCTTCTTCCGAAGTGCCGAGAACTTCTTGTCGAACGGGTCGTTAGCTGTCATGACTATTGGGAACTTGGTCTCATCGATCACCCTTATTATCTCGGGTATGCCTCCCCGGTCCTTTGTGCCTGACACGCCGTCTATCTCATCCAGGAGTATTATCTTGCTTTTCGCGAACAGGGACATCTGCTTTGAAGCATTGCCCACCACAGATGCTATGCCTTCCGCTGTCCTGAAGTCAGACGCGTTCAGCTCGACCACCTCAAGCCCCATCTCCTCAGCGAGCGCGTACACTGCGCATGTCTTGCCGCTCCCTGTAGGCCCGTGCAGCACTATCCCTTTCCTCCGCTCCTTCTTGAAGTTCACTGCAAACTTCTTCAGGCTCACTATAGCCTTGTCCTGCCCGATAACCTCTTTCAGCTTCCGGGGCAGGTGCTTCTGCGTCCATGGTTTGACTCTCTCTGCCATGCTTCAGTAAAATCA
>CAZNGE010000001.1:144641-186057 GCA_964572875.1 uncultured Methanosarcinales archaeon
GGCAAGATGCACATGGGGCATGCGTTCGGGAATTCACAGCAGGACTTCATAGCGAGATACAAGCGCATGCAGGGGTTCAATGTCTTCCAGCCGTTAGGCACAGATGATAACGGACTCCCTACTCAGACACTTATCCAGAAGCTCAAGAAAGTCAATGCGCGGGACATGGACCGGACAGAGTTCCGCAAGCTATGCCATGATACACTCAACAACGAGCTCAAGCCCAGCTACATAGCAGACTGGAAACGGCTCGGCATAAGCTGCGATTACAAGATTACATACTCCACGATCGATCCGCACTGCCAACGCATAAGCCAGAAATCGTTCATCGACCTCTACAATCTTGGACGGGAGTACCGCAGGGAGGCTCCGGCCATGCACTGCCCGCACTGCGAGACAGCGATATCTCAGGTGGAGTGCGAAGACAAGGAGATAGACTCCCAGTTCAATGACATCATATTCATGGTTGGCGACAGGAAGCTCACCATCGCGACCACAAGGCCAGAGCTTCTTCCTGCCTGCGTTGCGGTCTTCTATCATCCTGACGACAAGCGCTATCAGGATCTCAAAGGCAAGAAGGCAAAAGTCCCTCTGTTCGACCTTGAAGTGCCGATACTGGAGGATGATCGTGCTGATCCTGAGAAAGGCACCGGCATAGTGATGTGCTGCACATTCGGCGACTCGACTGACTGCGAATGGCAGAAGGCGCACAACCTTCCCATCAGGGAAGCGATAGACAAGAGCGGGAGGATGACCGCGCTCGCCGGGAAGTACAAGGGCATGAAGATAGAGGAGGCAAGGAAAGCCATAATCGCTGATATGAAAGAGAAGGGCCTGCTCACAGGACAGAAGCCGATCCGTCACGCCGTGAACGTGCATGAGAGATGTGGCACACCTGTCGAGTTCATACACTCGAAGCAGTGGTTCATCAAGTATCTCGACCTGAAGGATGACATGCTGCGCTGGGGTGATGAGTTCAGGTGGCATCCTGCGCACATGAAGAACAGGTATGACAACTGGGTGCAGGGGCTGCAGTGGGACTGGTGCATATCAAGGCAGATATTCTTCGGCATCCCGTTCCCTGTATGGTACTGCAAGAAGTGTGATGAAGTGATATTGGCAAGGGAAGAGGACCTCCCGGTCGACCCGATGGAAAAATCCCCTCCGATCGACAAGTGCCCCAAGTGCGGCTCCACCGAGTTTGAGCCGGAGACAGACATAATCAACACCTGGGCGACATCATCCCTAACCCCGACGATCGCGAAGGAGCTGCTGAAAGGCTCTCCTACATATGACCTGCTCAACAACAACCCCATGGACCTCAGGCCGCAGGGCCACGACATCATCTCGTTCTGGCTGTTCAACACTGTCGTGAAGAGCGAGATGCATTTCGAGATGATACCATGGAAGAACGCTTTCATCAACGGCTGGATGCTCGACCCGAAAGGCAAGAAGATGTCCAAGAAGCTGGGCAACATCATCGAGCCGCAGGAGATGATAAAGAAGTACTCTGCAGATGCGCTGAGATACCTTGCAGGAGGGTCAAAGCTTGGCGACGACCTTCCGTTCCAGGAGAAGGACCTTGTCACGGGCAAGAAGATGATCAACAAGATATGGAATGCTACGAAATTCGCGATCATGAACCTGGAGGGATTTGACCCAAAGACAAGATTTGAGGATGTTGAGTTCAGGCCGATGGACAGATGGCTCCTCTCGAAGCTGCAGAAGACTGTCAAGGAGTGCACCGGGCATTTTGAGGAATATCATTTCTCCAAGGCCAGCGCCGTTGCAGAGAAGTTCTTCTGGAGCACGCTCTGCGACTACTACCTCGAGATCTGCAAGGAAAGGCTGTACAACCCTGACAAGCGCGGCGAGGAGACAAGGCGAGCTGCCCAGTACACATTATATCATTCTTTCCTTGACACGCTCAAGCTCATAGCGCCTATAATGCCTCACATCACAGAGGCAGCATACCTGCTCTACTTCGCAGAGGCCGAAGGGCAGAAGTCGATACACAGGTCACCCTGGCCTTTTGTGGACGAGCAGCTCTTCAACGAGCAGGCAGAGGTAGCTGGCGACCTTTTCGTCGGCATACTCGCAGCAGTCAGGAAATTCAAGTCAGAGAAGCAGGTCAGCCTCAAGAAACCGGTAAAGCTCATAGTAGAGTGCGACGATGACCACAAAGAGAGGGTAGAAGAGGCCCAGAAAGACCTCTGCGCGACAGCGAACGCCACAGAGTTCAGCTTCGGCAAGGGCGACATCCAGCTCGAGAGCCATGAGAACGTGAAGGTATCTATTGAGCTTCTTGAAGCGAAAGAAGAAAAACAGGAATAATTAATCAAATCAATCAGATTTTCTCTAAAGTCGATCCAGTTGCTGTATCTTTGACCTTATATCCTGACTTCTCTATTTCAATACGCAGGGTATCTGCACGAGGCCAATCTTTCTTAGTACGGGCATCATCTCTCTCTTCCTTCAGCTTAAGGACTTTCTCGTCAGTGACGTTATCTTTCTCCCAATCCTTGCACCCTAAGCCAAGCACTTCATCGAACCTGTACAGCAACGCAAGCTTCTCCCTGCCGTCAATCTCCTCGTCGCGCATCACCGACCACATGACCGCCAATGCCTGCGGCGTGTTGATGTCGTCATCCACCGCTGCCATGAACTCATCCATGTACTCCTCTGTCTTAGACTCCTGATAGTCGCCCTCAGCCTCTGCAGCATCATCAACTGACTCATGCAGTGCCTTCAGCTCAAGCACCTTCTCCTTGAGTCGATTGAACGTGTTGCGGGCCCCGTCCATGCCGTCCCAGTTGAACCTGAGCTGCTGCCTGTACTGCGCGCCGAGGCAGAGATACCTGTAGACCATAGGATCGTATCCTTTGTCAGCGACTGTCTTGAGTGTGATGAACCCCTCGCCTGATTTCGCCATCTTCTCCTTCTCCAGCACGAGGAACTCGTTGTGCAGCCAGTACTTCACCCAGGGATGCTTCCCCGTAGCGGCCTCTGACTGCGCTATCTCATTGGTGTGGTGCACTGGCACATGGTCTATGCCACCGCAGTGTATGTCTATCTGCTCGCCGAGGTATTTCATCGACATTGCAGAGCATTCAAGGTGCCATCCAGGGAAACCCCTCCCCCATGGGCTGTCCCACTGCATCTCCTGGTTGCCGAACTTGGAATTGGTGAACCAGAGCACGAAGTCTGCCTTGTTCTTTTTCGCGGAATCCTCCTCTACCCTCGATTCTGTCTCGGAATCGTCAGGCTTGTGCCCTGAGAGCTCATAATAATTCTCGAACTTTGATATGTCGAAATACACATTCCCGTCTGCCTCGTATGTATATCCATTCGCCTCTATTCGGGTCACAAGCTCTATCATATCCTTAATATGGTCTGTTGCCCTGCAGACGACGCTCGGCCGCTTTATCCCTAATAGGTCTGCGTCCCTGAAGAACGCTTCCTCGTAGAACTTGGCTATCTCCCAGACTGTCTTGCCTTCGCGCTTTGCGCCCTTGACCATCTTGTCCTCGCCCTCGTCAGCGTCAGAGGTCAGGTGGCCTACATCTGTGATGTTCATGACATGCTTGACAGAATACGCGTTCGCATCCAGAACCCTGCGCAGCACATCCTGGAATATGTATGCCCGAAGGTTGCCGATGTGCGCATAATTGTAGACGGCATGCCCAAGAACTCCTAATAGGAGGACTTGTTTGGCCCGCAGCAATACATGCTCACTTTCGGCGGATCTACTGGAATGAAATCTTCCTTTTTCTTTGTCAGAGTGTTATATATTCTCAGAGTCATCTTTGGCTCCCATAATTTTGTTCAATTTAAGCTGCTTGTGACGTAATGAAAAACCGATGTATTTATAAAATTTTATAAGGCTTGCTCGTTTGTTTATAAATAAGTCGAAACAGAGACTGTATCTTCCGCAATGGGTGAGGCTTATTGATCTTCCGAATATCCTGTGATCTATCTCCAATTCATTGAGCAGTTTTGACTCATCTTGTAGTAATTGCGGGGGTGCTGAAAGTTTTGATATCAACGAATTATCTTGTATAAGCATAGATATTCTGCGAAGCGTAATTGTCCTGTTAACGTGCCCTGTTGGGAACGTTCTGCACGGAGCGTTTTTGAGGATAGCTACTAAGTGTTCTGCCTGTTTGGAAGAAAAATCGTTCACGTGCCTGTAACGTGATAAAGTAATATAATGCTTGCAAGGTCTATTGCCCAAGTAAACCGAACCTTCATCGCTGAATGCTGCTCTAAGATAGCTCGTCTTAAGTTCTGTCGGGCCTCGCATCACAAGCCAAGGAACACCCAGATCCGCGGAGGTCTTGTTGCCAAGAACCGCACCGACTTTGAGCAGTGTTTCGCCGACTATTGACGTCTTAATATTAAGCATGACACAATTTCTTATCTCCTCTGCATATATGTGGACTCGCCCATAAATATCATTTATTTTTGCGGTGAATACATCAGCTGATTGTGCCTCGCCAGCAGCATATTTTGTCCTTATTGCGTCCCTGGCCTTCCTATCAAGATAGATACAGCCATCTGATACCGCCATACCTAGCAATGCAGCACCTGCAGGTGTTGCAAGATTTATCGGGAATTTAGGGCATTCAATTGACGGTTTCACCCCTTTTCTGAGTTTCTGTATTTTACCATTAAGAGAAGCGTAGGGTAAATCGAGATACGCTAATATCCGCCTGAGCTTCATGACAGATATCATCTTGATTTTGTTATTTACGAGATTGTATAGAGAAGGGTGGCTAAGCGCCAGTTGTCTGGAGAGATTGATGACATTGCCTGCCTTACTGATTGCTTGTGAAATCAGGTTGTCCAATGTTTTTGGATGTATTTCCAAAAGCATAAGGTCGCGCAACTGGAACCAGTTTGTTATCCACGGAGGTATGAGTACGTCCTGGCTTGTCCAGTATTCAAATACCGCTTCGCCGCTCTTAATGAAAACGACTTCATCACAATCTCGGTCAGTGATGGAAACTGAAACGATTTCGAATATTCCTGCTTCTTGCCTTTGGATGATCCACCTTCCATGACGCGCGACTAGATATTTCTTTATTTCGAGGTGCCTTGAGAAGAGTTCTGACATGCTTAGGATATTATTGAGTTCCATGGAAGATTATAAGTTTTGTTGACTTAAATATCCCGCGCGAGCATGTCCAGTGTCGTGTGGATTATCGTCGGAAACTTTGCGGAAAAAGTGTTGGTCATTTGAGAAAAAGTCAGTACATTTCCCACCATTTTTTCAGTTTGCTCATTGATCCAAGGGTCCCTTTTCTTCCGGACCTGAACGTCTCAAGTGTTATCGTACCGTCATACTTATATTTTTTCAGTGTTTTTATTATTTTCTTCCAGGATATCCTTGCAGCACCCAGTTTCAGGTGGTTGTCATTCTTACCATAGTTGTCTGAAAAGTGCAGGTGCTGGATCCTTCTGTCATACATCCTGCAGTACATACCTATGCGGTTTTCTTTAGCGCGTATGTTAGCGTGGCCGACATCGACATGCATCTTAAGAGAATCATATCTTTTGAGAAGTTTATGCAATAGCTTACGTTCACCCCTTTTTGAATCAGTATATGTGTTATTCTCAACCATGAGCATTACCCTGAGCTTCTTGGCCTCTTTGAGAAGGTCTTTGTAGAGTGCAAAGCACATTTTCTCTGCAGTAGCATAGTCTGATTCCCTCACTTCGAATGCGTGCGTGCTTATCTTCTTTGCTCCGAGCTTCTTCAACACTCGCATCGCGTTTATGATCTCAGTCTTGCACCCTTCACGTATTGCAGGATATGGTGAATCTTTAGGAAGCCTCCAGTCTCCTATGTGCCCGACAATGCCCAGGCCATGCTTTTTCATTATCTTCTCTGCTCTCTGGACATTTATGTCCCCAGGCATTGCGCATTCAGGTTCTATAGTGAGATCTACAAAGTCAAACCCGTTCTTGCCTATCCACTCCAGCTCTTCGTACAGGTTCACATGAGGATTATTCATCGCTCCTATTTGCATAGCAATTCACACCTTCTCGCTTCTTACTTCTTCTTGCAGATGAAAATGCAATGGTCCTTCTCGAACGGGTCCAGTTCGCGATAGTCGACGATGGTTATCTTGTTCTCGAGGAATGCCCTGACCTCGTTGAACACCTGCTTTGGCTTTTTCGCGACATCCACGCTCCTTGCCTTTACCGCCAGTATGCCGAATCCGCCTTTTTTCAGGAACACGTCGCAGTTCTTCATGAATATCTCTGCCTGGTCCCTCTGCGCTATGTCCTGGAACACTGCATCGACAAGGCAGACGCAATGCGCATAGGTCTCAGGATGCCTTGCATCGCCGAGAAGCGGAGCCATGTTCATCCTTTTCTCGCAGAGATACACCAGCTCCCGTGTAGTGCGCGGAGCAAAGTCAAGTGCGAACACGAACCCTTCTGGTCCGACGATGTCAGACACGTGGCTGGAGGTGGTGCCTGTACTGGCCCCGAGATACAGCACCTTGCTGCCAGGATAGATGCCGAGCTGTGATACCTTCTTTGCGAGCGCTGCCCCGAGCTTTGACCGCATGACGTTCCATTCCCTATACTCGGTCGCGCCGTCCTTGAACAGGGTCTCGCCATACACATCCATGCCAGGCACCAGGTTCTTCGTCAGGTAGAGCTGGCGCTTGCCTTTCCTCGCGACATACACGCCTTTGAACTTGTGCTGCTCGACCTTCATCTTCCGAACCTCGCCTCTACCTCCTTGCGGAGCGAGTCGCCCCTGAACTCTCCTTTGAAGAAGTCTATCTTCGCTGCTATGGATATCTTGTCTGCGAGCATCCTCGCTACCTTTCCCTTGTCGCCCTGCTTTGCCTTTGCGACGAGAGGATGGTTGATTATGACTCCGAACTTCGGCGGCTTGGCGCCGGTCTTGATGTGCCTGAACAACGCCTTTTCCGCACCCAGCAGCTGTATCGTAGAAGCCGGGAACAATGCCATCTTCTGCAATGTCCCTGCCACAGCGAGCAGTTTCGCCCCTATCATGGCGCCGCACACTGCAGTCACGTTCGGCAGCAGCTCTTTCATTGAATTCTCGACATACTCGACGTGCTTTGCGCGCAATGCGAAAAGAGAGCTAATCTCGGCGGCAAGGTTCATCATGGGCTCGAGGTCTTTCTGCTGGATCTCAGCACCCATAGACTCCTGCTCTGTGCATCCTGCCTCTTTCAGCAGCTCTTTCCTGTTCTTCTTCTGTATAAGATCTGCGAACTTCTCATCGCTCTCTATGGATTTCGAGAATTCCGGGTTGTACAGCTCATACCACTCGCGCAATCTCTTGCCGATATTATTGATTACCTTATCTATCTCGTCTATGTTGTTGACTGCCTGGACTATGAGCTGCTCTGGCCTGAGCGACTCCGCGACCTTCCTTTTCGTGATCAGGAGCGCCGCTTCCCTCATGCGCTTCAGGTATTTCAGCTGGTTGAAGAACTCAAGAACCCATGAAGGAGGGATCTCTTTGGATGGATTGCCTGCATTTTTCAATATATCTGCATTGCTGTACAGCTTCTCTTCAGCAAGCTTCTGGTCTTTGAAAAAGAATGTGCCTATTACATTCGAGTATCTAAATTCAGCCATACAGATTGTTGAAGTGTGGTTTCTTATATACCTTTTTGTTTAGGCATTATCGTGTCTAAAGCTCCAGAACAAAGGAATTTCCAGGTTTAACCATTTTCAGGTCATTAGAAAGATATATAAACAATCCTTATTTCGTGCTTTTAAAAGGAGTGGTTGAGATGTTAGAGATAAGGATACACGGGAGAGGCGGTCAGGGTTCGGTGACTGCAGCGCAGATTCTGGCTATATCCGCCTTCTATGATGGCAAGCAGAGCCAGGCTTTCCCGCGTTTCGGTGTTGAGCGGAGAGGCGCCCCTGTCGAGGCGTTCTGCAGGATAGATGACGCACCAGTCAACATACGTAGCCAGGTATACACTCCGGACCTTCTTCTTGTGCTCGAGCCTTCATTGCTGGAGGCAGTCGATGTCACAGCAGGGCTGAAGCCAGGGGCAGATATAATAATCAACACATCACAGCCTGTCAAGGACAGGAAATACGCTAAGTTCAAGGTGCATACTGTAGATGCGAGCAAGGTAGCGATGGAGATATTCAAGGCAGACATAGTCAATACAGCGATACTTGGAGCCTTCTCCAAGGTGACCGGAACGGTTTCGCTCAAGGCGATAAACAAGGCTATCGAGGACAGGTTCGCAGGTAAGCCTCATGTCATAGACATGAACAAGGAGGCTGTCAAGCGGGTATACGAGCATGTTGAATAAGATGGCAAAGAAAAAAACCGCAAAAAAGAAGGTTGCAGTGAAGAAGAGCAAGACAGCAAAGCCTGACATAGGCGCAGTCATAACCAATCCAGGGAACTCGGTCGAGAACAAGACAGGCGGATGGCGCGCAATGCGGCCTGTATGGGACCCGAAGAAGTGCAAGCAGTGTATGATCTGCTGGAGCTTCTGCCCTGACATGGCCATACCCCAGAAGGACGGTAAGCGCCTTGAGACAGATTTTGATTTTTGCAAGGGCTGCGGAATATGCAAGCAGGTATGTCCGTTCGCAGCCATAACAATGGAGAAAGAGGAGAAATAATATTCAGGAACATGGTCAAGAAAGTCACTGAAGCATCACAGGCAGTCGCTGAGGCTGTCAGGCTATGCAGGCCGGAAGTCATCCCTGTTTATCCTATTACTCCGCAGACTCACATACCTGAGCGCATCTCTGACTTCGTCGACAATGGCGAGTTCGACTGCGAGATGATATATGTGGAGTCAGAGCACTCCGCGATATCAGCAGCTATAGGGTCGTCAGCCATGGGCGTACGCACATACACTGCCACCGCATCCCAGGGCCTTGCCCTGATGCATGAGATACTTCACGTGGTCTCTGGCATGCGCCTTCCTGTCGTGATGAATGTCGCGAACCGGGCCCTCTCTGCCCCTATCAACATCTGGAATGACCATCAGGATTCAATGTCAGCTAGGGAGACCAGCTGGATACAGATGTATGTCGAGTCAGCACAGGAGGCATTGGACACCACGATCATGGCGTTCAGGATATCTGAGGACCACAACGTGCTCCTTCCTTCGATGGTCTGCCTTGACGGATTCACGCTTACGCATGTATACGAACCGGTCGACATACCTGACCAGAAGTCTGTTGACGCATATCTGCCCAAGTTCGTGCCTAAATTCAAACTCGACCCTAAGGCGCCTGTAACCATGGGCCCGATAGGCTATCCTGATTCGTTCATGCAGTTCAAGAAGCAGCAGCATGACGCGCTCATAAAGTCTCTTAACATAATCAAGAAAGCGCATTCAGATTTCAATTCGAAGTTCGGCAGGTCATACGGCAACGGCCTGATAGAACCATACAGGCTCAAGGACGCAGAGTATGCCTTCATCGGCCTCGGCACGATATGCGGCACCGCACGCACAGTGATAGACGAGCTCAGGAAAAAAGGCAAGAAGGTCGGCATGCTCAAGCTGAAGACATTCAGGCCTTTCCCGGAGCAGGACATCATCGAGGCACTGAAGGACAAGAAAGCGGTCGTGGTCTTCGACAAGGCAGTCTCTTTCGGCCAGAAGGGCTGCGTGTTCTCGGAGTTCGAGGCGGCTTTCTGCGACCAGAAGAAGAAGCCGGTCATACATTCCATAATCGCAGGTCTTGGCGGCAAGGACGTGACGCCAGACCATATGAGAAATGCTTTCAGTAAGATAATGAAGGAGAAGACATCGACGACAGAGTGGTACTTTTAGTCTGATGTAGATAGCGGATATAAAGTTACGGTGTTGATCGAAGATGACAGCGCATCACATAATACAGGAGAGTGACCAGAAGGAGACCTGCCCGTACTGCGGAAATAAGCACCTTAAGTGGAAGTCGAAGTTCGATGGGACTGCCCATTACAAGGAGCACAGGTGCAGCTGCGGACGGAAGGTGACGATCAAGGTCCCGTTCATGGGCTCCGGCCACGACAGCTGGAGCAAAGACCTCGACAAGAGGATTGAGGAAGAAGAGGAGGACTGAAAATCGCTGAAAGATTGATAAGCGGACTGCCTGAAAGGGAGCTTTTCGCTCCAGGCCATACAGGTTGTGCAGGATGCGGAGCGCCTATCATAGCCCGCATCATCCTGAAGGTAGGAGGTCCTGACACGATAGTATGCAACAACACAGGCTGCATGGAGGTCTTCACGACTCCTCATCCCAGGACATCCTGGAAAGTGCCCTGGATACACGCTGCTTTTGAGAACGCTGCCGCAGTGGCTTCTGGAGTGGACAGGGCCATGAGAAAGACAGGAATAAGGGAAAAGACGAACCTCGTGATTCTCGGCGGTGACGGCAGCACATTCGACATCGGCTTCGGGGCGTTGAGCGGCATGCTCGAGCGCGGCCATAAGGCAACATATGTCTGCTATGACAATGAGGCGTACATGAACACAGGCATCCAGAGGAGCGGTGCGACGCCGAAATACGCCAGCACCACCACGACACCTGCAGGAAAGGTCATCCATGGCAAGCAGGAATACTCTAAGCCATTGCCGTTCATAGTCGCTGCGCACGGGGCATATACTGCCACGGCGAATGTCGCGTTCCCGCAGGACCTTGCAGCGAAGCTCAGGAAGTCTTTCGCGTTCAAAGGTCCTTCATACATACAGGTGTTCTCTCCATGCCCGACAGGCTGGAAGCATCCTACTGACCAGGGCATCGAGATCGCCAAGCTCGCCCTGGAGACCAACATCTATCCGCTCTACGAGATTGAGAAGGGCGTGCTCAAGATCAACCGCAAGCCTGCCAAGTTCGTTCCTGTTGAAGAATACCTGATGAGGCAGGGCAGGTTCAAGCACCTTACGGAAGAGGACATCGCAGATGTCCAGCAGCATGTAAACTCGAACTGGGAGAGGCTCTTGAAGCTTGAGGAATCGAACCTTAAGATATTTTAGGATGTTCTGACCAGAATCTGGGAATTTCATTCTTATCTTTCTTATGCTCCCAGGCCTATCAGACTCACGCCGACGAATATGAGAGCTATTCCCGCCCACTTCATGAGCCCGATATGCTCATCAAGATACTTCCTGGAGAGCACGTTGGCCCACACATACTGGAGCGCGATGAAAGGATAGAGTATCGATAGCTCTCCGCCGCGGAACGCCGCGAGAGAGAATATTGTCGATAATCCATAGAGGAAAAGTCCGATTATCAGCATGTTGTTCCTGATGAGCTTCTTTATGCTGAACGCCATTTTCGGCGCTGCGAGCTTTATGCAGAATGTCCCGCTGGAGCTGAAAAATGAAGAGAATATCATGAGTCCGATAGCCCACCATTCAGTCGCCATTGTCAGCTCCTCAGCCTCAGCTTTTTATTGTTCCTTCCTGAGCTGCCGATGAGTATTACGCCGCACACTATCGCGGCTACACCCAGCATCTCCAGGACGCTTATTATCTCACCAAGGAAGAAGTAGGACAGGAAAGCCACCCACACGAAGCTTAGCGACACGAAAGGGAATAGCACTGACAGCTCGCCGTGCCTGAAAGCAAGCGTTAGAAGTATGAATCCTAGGAAATAGACGAAAAGGCCGACAATCACCAGGTACGCGTCGAGAGCGCCCTGCCAGCTCATGCTGAACCTGTCTATTCCTTTCTTCAGGAGCAGCGAGCCTATTGCCGTGAAAATCGTGCAGATTACTACCACTCCAATTGCCCATGGCTTTGTTCCCTGCATGAATACCCCTTAAGACCTTATGATAATGATGCGGATTCTCGAAAGATCACTTCTTGAGAAGTATCTCGACTATTGCTGCGAACGCGGGCCTTGTGATGAAAACGCCGACCGATATGCCTATTATGGTGGTCAGCGCGAACCCTTTGAGCAGTCCTGCTCCTGCGAAGAGCAGCGGCACCATCGCCGCGACGCTCGTGAAATAAGCGACCATGATTATGAAGAAAGCTCTCTTGATTCGTTCCTTCCATCCGAACTTCTGCGACTCCCCTCGCAGGGTTTCGTCTGCTATGACTATCTGGTCATCAACGCCAGTACCCACAGCCACTATGATGCCCGCTATAGCTGCCATGTCTATATTCCACTGTATAAGCGCCGCGACTCCGAATACTATTATGACCTCAGATATCATTGTGAAGATCATGGGCACTGCAACATTTATCTTCCTGTACCTGAGGAAGACCACGAACGAGACCGCGAGTATTGCTGCGAAGGACATAACAAATGCGTTCTTTGTGAAATCATCCCCAAGGACGGGAGATACCGCATCTATCTTCTGCACCTGCATCTTGACAGGCAGTGATCCTGTTATCATGATGGTCTGCAGCCTCTTCATGTTCGCTAGGGCATCGAACATCGCGTCCTGCTGGGTAGCGCCCACTCCGCTGCCTGATATCTGGATGTCTGTAACAGACCTTCCCTTGAGGTCTGACCCTATGCTGAGTTCATCTACAAGTGCGTCATCAAGATAGAGATAGAGCTTCTCGCTCAGGTACTCGTTCCCATTATCATCTACAATCACGTCAAGATCTTTTGATGCGTCTGCCTGTTTCTGTGCTGCCTCAGGAGACAGTGCAATCGAGAACCTGAATGAACAGAACCACTGGTTCGCCGAGGACTGTCCACACCCTCTTCTCGGGTCGATTCCGGAGCAGTCTGCTGTCCTGCAGACATAGGTTACGTCATTGCCTCCTTTGAAGACGCTGGTGTTGCCGACCTTTGCTTCGAACTTGCCCTGTTTTGCTATCAGGTCGCGGACCTCTTCCTGGGTAGCGCCCGCAATCTCTACGAGCGCGTACTGGTTGCCTTCGAGGTCTGATGCAGGTCTCACGACGACATCGCTTAGGCCGAACACGTTAAGCCTTTCTTTGAGGTTCGCTATGACCAGGTCCATGTCTTCGCTGCTGACCCTCGTCTCGGGGCTGAGCAGGACCCTTGTTCCTCCCTGCAGGTCCAGGCCTTTCTTTATGTTGGTCGTCGGCGCTTCGTACACGCTGAATCCTATGTCTTCTGTGCCTATGACCTCGACAATCCTTTTCGGGACCTCTTTGGTCACGTTCCTTGTCTCATTGACTGGCTTGATTATGGTCGTGCCGTTCTTGGCCTTGAATGTCTTGTTTACAAGGACCGTCTCCTCGAACGTGACTGTCTCTGTCTCGTTAAGATAGGTTATATTGTACAATGGTTTTGTCTTGAGCTGGTAGAAACCGTCAGTGGTCTTTACCTGCACTGTCCTGTTGGGAGCTAGCGTTGCCACAAAGTCATTGTAGTCTTTGACACTGGTTATAGGCTCGTTGTTCAGGGACAGTATCCTCTCTTTTGACATGGGGGATGATGTAGGAGATGGGCTCTCTATGCCTGCAAGGCTTGCTGAGCTGTTCCTTGCGATGTTCCTTATAGCCACGCCTTCTGCGTTCGGATTAGGATGTATTGCGACCACCGACAGCACTAGGAAAACTACGAGGATGATGAACCTTGCACTCTTCAGAATCTTCTTGAGTGATTCATTCATTTTTCATGATGCTCCTTGATGTCATGACTGGTATGATGTTCAGCATGATGTTCAGCATGGTGCTCCTCATGCTTGGCTGGATGTCGATGTTCAGTAGGGTGCGTATGGTGCGCTTCTTTCGTTCCCTCTTTCTTCTCTTCTTCCTTCTTTTCCTCGGCCTTCTTCTCCTCTTTCTCTGCCTTATCGGCCTCTTGGGCTTCCTCATACTCCGCTTCCACGACCTCGACATTCTCGTCCTTGTATTCTGCGAGTGTCTCTTTTGCCTTCTTCCTTGACTTGCGCTCCAGGTACATGCGGAGTATGCCTGTGTTCTGTATCCATGTATTCGGGAGGTCGAATATGAGTCCTATGAGAAGGATCAGCATTATCTGTCTGAGCGTTTCAGACTGTGTGAATATCAATGACACGGCTATCGCGGCTATGGACGTTATCGTCATGGTCATTCCTGTCTTCATCGCGCCCATGACCCTATAGAACACAGTTCCTTCCTCCCTTTTTATTACGCGTGTCGTCAGGAGGATGTCTGTATCTACTGAGTAGCCTATGAGCATCAGGAGGGCCGCTATGCCTGCCGTCTCTATCCGTATCCTGAAAAGGTCTATGACTGCCACGGTCATTGTTATGTCTGAGACCGCGGAAAGTATGACTGCGAATGATGGTATGAATGTCTTGAACGAGAGGAACACCACGACTGACATCAGGACGAACGCTATGAGTATCGCGAGCAGGGTCTGCTTGAAGAATGCCTCTCCGAGCGCTGATCCCATAGTCTCAAGGCTGAACTTGTTCATCTCTCCGACATGGGACCGTATGGCGTCGAGCAGCATCTCGGAATCCACATCTGAAGCGTCCACTATGAAGCCTATCCTTTCTCCTGCACTCGTCATAGCCCTTACATTCACGCTTGCCTGTGGGAACTGGACTCTGAGACTGTCTTCAAGTTCCTTGACATCTATAGGGTTCTCGAAAGGCACTGTTATCGTGACGCCGCCTTTTAGTGAGACGCCCCTTGGTATGACCTCTCCATTGACTGCTGTGTACACACATATTATCATGATTGATATGACAAGGAGGGCTATAGTGAACCACATGGATTTCTTGTACTTGTGCTCATAGAAATCGAGTAACTTGTTTGCCTTGCCTTTTCTGGCATGCTCTTTGCTGGGCTCTGCAGCGCCTGCTGCGCTTGTGCCGCCTGCGCCTTCCTCTATTGTCCGGTCTGGCCTGTACTTCTTGCCTTTCCTTCTCAGAAGCTTTCTTTCACGTCTAGACATAGCGTTTTCGGAAAAGAGGGTCATTAATAAATGTTTCTAAGCAAATAGGTTAAAAAAGGCTTTTAAAGAAGCTGAAAGCCCTGAATTCGGAGGTATCATAAAACTCGGTCGTAAGCCGAGTTTTATGATGCCAAAAATGTCGTCAGACATTTTTGTGCATCTGTTTTTCATCAAGTTTTCTTTCCCTTGAGCTCGATTGCTGCCTTCACCAATCCGAAGAACAATGGAGCAGGCTCCAATAGCTTTGATTTGAGCTCAGGATGGGCCTGAGTGGCTATGAAATAAGGATGGTCCTTTATCTCGATGAATTCTGCCAGCCTTCCGTCCTCTGAAGCGCCGGATATCACAAGACCTCCGCTCTTCAGCTGAGCATGATATTCAGGATTCACCTCATACCTGTGCCTGTGCCTTTCCCATGCGACACCCGCTCCGTATAATGAATGAGCAAGAGTTCCCTCCTTGAGGATTGCCTTGTAAGCGCCGAGCCTCATCGTGCCTCCTTTGTCAGTCACTTTCTTCTGCTCTGGAAGTATGTCAACGACCGGATGAGCGGCATCCGCCTCTACTTCTGTCGAGTTCGCGCCGTCAAGACCGCACACATCCCTTGCGTGCTCTACCACTGCCAGCTGGAGCCCAAGGCAGATCCCGAGGAATGGTATCTTTTTCTCGCGCACATGCCTGATAACATCTATCTTCCCTTCAGTGCCGCGCGACCCGAAACCGCCAGGGACTATCACGCCGCTGACTCCTTTCAGCGCGTCTTCGACGCTCTTCCTGCCCTCTTCAATCTCAGTGGTCTCTATCCATCTGACATTTATCTTGTGCTTTGTGTGGGCTGAGCAGTGCATCAGCGCCTCGATTATGCTTGCGTAGCTGTCCTCGAGCTTTGTGTACTTCCCGCATATCGCTATGGTTATCTCCTTGTCGAGATTGTCCAGGTTGTGGAGCAGCCGCTCCCACTGCCTAAGGTCTGGCGGGGAGTATATGCCGAGGTTCTTGTGTATGAAACCTGAAAGGCCCTGCTCCTCGAATATGATGGGTATCTTGTATACATTGTCGACATCGACGCCTGTGATGACTGCATTATCATCCACGTCGCAGAACGTGGATATCTTCTTCTTTATGGACGGGTCGAGATAGTCCTCGCATCTCGCTATTATGATGTCAGGCTGGATTCCCCTCTGCCTGAGCAGGTTGACGCTCTGCTGTGTGGGCTTTGATTTCTGCTCATGCACCCCTGAAGGTATCGGGACGTATGTGAGATGGACGTAGAGCACGTTGTGTTCGCCGACATCCTTCTTCAGCTGCCTGGCAGCCTCGACATAGAGCTCGTTCTCGATGTCTCCGACAGTCCCGCCGATCTCTATCAGGAGTATGTCTGCATTCTCCTTGTCCGCTACCTCATGGAACTTGCTCTTTATCAGCTCCACGACATGAGGCACGTACTGCACGGTCTTGCCTAGATAGTCCCCTCTCCGCTCCTTCTCGCGTATCTCTGAGAAGACCTTGCCCATGGTGATGTTCCATTCGAACTTGCATGTGACTCCGAGGAAGCGCTCGTAATGGCCGAAGTCCATGTCCACCTCTCCGCCGTCATCTAGCACGAACACCTCTCCATGCTCCACAGGGTTCATCGTGCCGGGGTCTGTGTTGAGGTAGCCGTCAAGCTTCATCGGTATGACCCTGAGCTTTGATGAAAGAAGGTGCCCTATGCTCGCTGCTGCTATCCCTTTTCCTAGGCCTGAGAGAACTCCGCCCGTGACGATTATGAACTTTGTCTTTGTGCTTTTCGCCATTACGGGATTCTGAAGAAAAAAAAGATTTATTTAAAGATTTACTGTAATTCAGCAATGACTAATCATCAGGGATTCGCAGATTCCTCTGTGGATTTCTCAGCAGATTTCCCGGCGGGATTCTCAGATAAAGCTCTTGATCAGTCCTGAATATACGTGCCACCCGTCGAAGGCGGGTATGGGCAGCATGTTGAACACGAAAAGGAACAGGTTTATCCTTGATGTGAGGAAGAGTATCGCGATGTATTTCTTGTATCTCTTCCTGAACTGCGCATTCTTGAGAAGGAGGAAAGGCACGAGGAAGAGGATGAGATTGACAGCAGGGCCTGCGAAAGCTATGACAGATGCGACCCATGGGTTCGCTGCCATGAAAGCTGCCGCAGAGTCTGATCCTGGAACCCAGGAGACATAAGCAGGCACGAAGAATATGAACCCGAAGTTCATCAGCTTGAGAAGGACACCAAGTCCGAGCCAGGCGTATGCTGCCTTGAATGTGGCGACTGCCCCGAATGCCATTGCCACGAACTTATGACCGAGCTCATGCAGTATGATTGCAGGCGCGGTCACTATGATGGCCAGCACGAACCCGCCCATATGGTGCTGCCTGCCCATCTGCCTGTAGTGCACCAATGGGTCATAGTTGTCTGTATTCACAAGCTTCTGCACCCTTGGCATGAACACATCCTTGAAGATGAACCCCAGTGCCAGGGTCATTATTGCTATGTCCAGTAATTCTTGTAGTGACAGCAGCATTTGTATCAAAACCACAAATAAAAGGCTCAAGCATCCTTTAAATATCTTTAGTTTATAAAAGACAGTCCCGGGTAATGGCTGATAAGGGGTATATTTATATATTATCCATTTTGCCGTAAATCCGGCATCCAATGATTTTATTGGAGTACAATATCTGGAGGCTTTTAAATGGCTGAAAAAGAAAATGAAGTAAAATCTGTGAAAGAAGGCAACATAGCATGCGTGCATTATACAGGCAAGCTGGACACCGGAGAGGTCTTTGATTCTTCTAAAGACCGCGAGCCGCTTGAGTTCGTGGTAGGCTCTGGCCAGCTGATAAAAGGGTTCGACAAGGCTGTCATCGGCATGAAGAAAGGCGATAAGAAAGAGATACATCTCGAGCCTGCTGACGCCTATGGCGACAGGGACGAGAAACGCATCCAGCCTGTGGAAAGGAAGATGCTGCCAAAGGAGCCTGAGCCAAAGGCAGGCATGATGCTCATACTGAGCACGCCGACAGGCCAGCAGATGCCTGCGAAGATCGACAAGGTCGAGAAGGATGTCGTGATGATCGATTTCAATCACCCACTGGCAGGTAAGAAGCTGAATTTCGAGATTGAAATTGTAGATGTCAAGGAGAACAAGGAGAAAGCAGGGGATTCCTGCGGCTGCTCTTCCTGCGGCTCTTGTGGCGATTGATTAGGGCTTGATTACGGTTTAATCAGATTTTATGTTATAGGCATGCGAAAGATTTAAATAATAATAAGCCTGAAATGACCCTTAATCAGTAAAAAAAGGTGCTTAGAGGTAGAAAATGGAAAAAAAGAGTGACATCACAAAGACAATCGCTTTAATCCTTATTATTCTTACTGTTGTCATATCTGCGACAAGCACCTGGGTTCTGATCAATAAATCCATGAGCTCGGAACCAGAGTATCCTGCTTTCAACAGGGCACTCATACATCTTAACATCCTGAAGGGCGAGCCGTACGAGCCTGTCCAGACTGATACTAATTCAGGGAATGTGAAACTGTTCATATCTAAGGCAAAAGGAGGTTAGTTCCATGGGAGAGGACATTTCAAACAAGAGTTTGGCAATTCTTCTTGTAGTATCAATCGTGATTTCACTAGGAGGGCTGATTGTTTTCACAACCCTGGGCGGCGATAAGCTCACAGGCGCGGCTACATCGCCGATAGCGCTCGCAAGGGTCAACATAACTGCAAGGGCATCGATAAACTGGACTGTGAACTCTGTAGATTGGGGCACAGGATTCGTGAACGACACTGCACAATTCTGCGTGCTCAATACCGAAGGCGAGAACAACATAAACAACTGCTCGCAGTTCACGACAGTCTATGAAGGCCTTAGGCTGGAGAACGACGGCAACAGGCGGGTCTCATTGAACCTGTCGACCAACAACACTGCCGCGCAGTTCATCGGAGGCACAGGCGCGCTGTACCAATGGAAGCTTGCGAACAACGAGTCTAACAGTTGCGGGGACCCAGGACCTGGAAACACCTGCTCTGTAAACGCATCAGCTCTGCAGTACCAGGGGGCTTACTCGACTGTGAGCAACACGCCGGTAGAGGTCTGCCCGTGCTACAATTTCCAGAACTCGGATGACTTCATCAATGCCGAGCTGCAGATACTGATACCGTCAGACTCATTGACGGGTGTGCGTGAATCCACCATAACTGCGGTTGCGACGGTCATATGATGGTTCCGGACTTAATTTATTTTTTCTTGATTATCTGATTGGTTATTTATCGTGATAGAGGATATGAAAATGAGAAGTGATATCTCAAACAAGGCATTGACGGGCCTTCTTGCCCTTGCGGTAACCATTTCTATGTTCGGGCTGGTGGTCTACCTTACAGGCAGCGGCGACAAGATCACCGGCGCGGCCACATCACCTGTGGCCCTCGCGAGGATAAATATAACCGCCAAAGCGTCAATAAACTGGACTGTGAACAGCGTGGACTGGGGCACTGGGCTTGTCAACGAGACGGCACAGTACTGCGTCCTCAACACAGAAGGGGAGAACAACGCTGCCAACTGCTCACTTTTCAACACAGTCACTGAAGGCCTTAGGCTGGAGAACGACGGCAACAGGCGTGTCGCCGTCAATTTTTCGGTGAACGCCAGTGCGACGCAATTCATCGGAGGAACTAATCCTGCATTTGAGTGGAAGCTGGCTAACAATGAGACTAACGCCTGCGGGGACCCAGGACCTGGAAACACCTGCTCTGCAAACGCATCAGCTCTGCAGTACCAGGGGACATATTCCACAGTCAGCACAGCATCTGTAGAGATCTGTCCTTGTTTTGACTTCAAGAACCCGAGTGATACCATTAACACAGAGCTTCAGATAAGGATACCTACAGACTCGCTGACAGGAATACGGGAAGCCACAATCACGGCGGTCGCGACTGTAATATGAATGAAGATGTCATTCCTTAAGAAAAAAGGCCGTGCATTTCTTTTATTTCTACTGTCTTTTGCTATGACGCCTGTTATTGTATGCGCCATCGGGATAAGCCCTGCAGACGCATACTTGCAGTTCGTACCGAATCATGAGTACGTGATAGACTACAGCATCTCTGGGTACAGGGATTTCGAGTTCTATACCGAAGGTGCGTTCAGCGAGTTCACAACGGTCGAGACCATCTCAAAAGGTCCATCTAGCGGAAATTTCAGGGTATACCTAAACATGCCTGAGGATTATGACCCCCCTGGAAAGCATAGGATGTACGTCGCTGCTCGTGAAAAGCCTTCACCGGGTGCAGTTAACACCATTGCTGCAATCAGGGGATTCATAGAGATTGACGTACCTTATCCAGGATACTACGCGGTTCTGGATATAGGCGTGAATGATGTGAATGAGGGCGAACCGATATACATAACAGTCCATGTGAAGAACAAAGGAAAGCTGAACATAAGCCATGCCACGCTTCAGCTGTCGGTACTTTCTGATGATAAGGTCATCAAGACAATAAATTCCGAGTCATTCGCGATTGAGACCAATGGAGGGTACGCATTCCAGACGACAATACCTGAGAGTGAACTTAAGCCAGGCATCTACAAACTTAAGGCCGGCCTTTTCTACGAGGGCGAGCCAAGGGAAGAGACAGAAGAGTTCAGGGTGGGCACATTCGACGTTGATATCGTGAATTACACAAGGAAGATGTTCAACAACTCTATCAACCCATTTGAGATCGAGGTGGAGAGCAGATGGAACAACAGGATAGACACGGTCTACATGGATCTCAGCATCAAGAACGGTTCGGCTGTCATTTCGTCAGTGAAGACGCCCCCCTTTGACCTGATCCCCTGGCAGAGAAGAGTATCATCATTCTATTGGAACACTGCAGGGATTCCTGTCGGAGAGTATGACCTTGAGATTATCCTGCACTATGATGATGAGACCAAGACAGAAAACAGAAAGATATATATTGTTGAACCGCTATATCCGGAGGAAGAGAAACCAACAATACCTATATCCACGGTCATATTATTGGTCATTGCTGTCCTGCTGGTCATATTCAACATTTACTTTGTTTTGCAGCGCAAGAAGAACAAGGAGAAAAATTCATGAGATTTGCTGAAAATGGGTGAAGACATCTCAAACAAGGCGCTCACTGTTCTGATAGTTCTCACCCTGCTGGTCACGATGGCCGGCACCTATGTATATTACACAAAATTCAGGAGTGAGAAGATCACCGGCGCAATGGTTGAGCAGGCTGTAGCCAGGATAAACATAACCACTAAGGCATCAATCAACTTCACGATAAACAACGTAGATTGGGGCAGCGGATACGTCAATGACACTGCGTCTTACTGCCAGCTTAACACAGAAGGTTTCAGCGGTGGCACGAACTGCACTAATTTCACCACAGTCTATGAAGGAATCAGGCTTGAGAATGACGGCAACAGGAATGTGCGGGTGAACGTATCCTCAAACAATTCTGCTGCCCAGCTGCTCGGCGGCACAAACCCTCTTTTCGAGTGGAAATACGCAAACAATGAGACTGACAGTTGCGGCAGCCAGGGTATCGGCGCCAGCTGCGTAACAAACGTTTCCGCCCTTAACTACCAGTCATACGCGGCAATATCCACTTCAACTGTTGAGGTCTGTCCCTGCTTCAGGGCAGCGAACACGAATGACCTGCTGAACCTTGAGCTGATGATACGCGTGCCTTCAGACTCATTCACTGGACTCAGGGAGAGCACCATAACTGCTGTGGCGACGGTGATATGAGGTTTATGGGATGAAGAAGCGGATTCCGGCTAAAAAGCCGAGGAAAAAGAGGAAGGATAGACAGAAGCAGGGGGGCTTCAGCCTGATATTCATGCTTGTATGCGCTGCGCTCATAACCGTCGGCGCGGTCCTGCTTTTCTTCTCCCTTTTCGCTGTATACAAGGTGTATGACATACCGATGATTATAGATATATCTGACCATTCAGGGTTCAACACGGACACTGACATGGTGAATTTCGGGAAGGCAGTGCCCGGGAACTCGAACACCCGGATCATAGTGATGTCCCACGACTACCGGAAGCCTCTGCTGATACAGTTCAAGAAGTCTGGCAACATCTCGGATTTTGTGGATGTCCCTGAAAGCTTCTATCTGGATCCTGGACTTACAAAAGAGATTAGTCTGAACGCAGTAATCCCTGAATCAGCTGCAGAAGGCACTTACACAGGCAATTTGAGGGTCTATTTCAGGAGGATCTGATGTGTCCACAAAGGGTCATTTGACGCTAAACATCACTTCAGGCTTGTTCTCTGTTATCAATGATATCTCGCGCGCATTCTTCCTTCCGTACCTATCCGATGCGCTTATCCTTACATTGAACTCTGTTGAGAAAGCATCGGAAGGCAGTATCGCGCTCGCCGTGTAGTTCGTCGTGTAATCGCCGCTACTATATGTTGTGTTATAGACATCTGATACGAACTCGACATCCATGATCGCCTCGTCTGAAGCCAGGGCGTTTATGATCACAAGAGGATGAGCCCCGTCTGAGAACCGCTCTACGGAATTACGTATGATTTCGACGGTGATATGATCCCTGTATTCCCTGCTTCCATACATGAAGTATTGCGCGACAACAAGGTAGAGGACGGCTATCGCTACGAGAAGCACGACCAGATACAGCCTGTAGTTGAGTTGGGTCACAGACACCCTGTCAATTATCCTGAACTTTGAACTTGATTCATCGCTTTTTTTCACTCACATACACCCTGTATCCCGAGCCTTTTGCGGTCTCGCTGACATTGCCGAAGACTTCCTCCATCTTCTGGCTGAGATGTTTGCCTCCTTTCTGGTGCCTTGCGACAATCTGCAGCAGGCCACCTCTCTTAAGATGCCCATGCGACTCAGTTATCATCCTGAAGCAGACTTTCTTGCCTGCGGTCTGCGGCGGGTTGAGCAGTATTGTATCGAACTCCATCACCGCAAGAGATTTGTTGGAGAACACGTCGCTCTGGAACACCTCTGCGTTGATGTTGTGCATCTTCAGGTTCATGTTTGCGAGCTTGACGGCCCTTGAGTTGACGTCGCTCATGGCCAGCTCTATCGCCGGATGCGCCTTCTTGAGCGCAATCCCAAGCACCCCGTACCCGCAGCCGAAGTCAAGCACCTTCCACCCGTCCTGAACAGCCGCCTTCTCTATCAGAAGCCTTGTGCCGTTGTCCAGCTTCTTGGGTGAGAACACCCCGCCCGCAGTGTAGATATCGAAAACCCGCCCAGAGACCCGTATAGTGATCTTGACAGGCCTGAATTCTGATTTCTGTTCCTTTGTGTAGTAATGTTCAGTCATTCTCTTTCTTTCCCCCATCATCAGCTTTCTCATCCTTCTGGTTCATGTTCGCCCGCTCTTTGAGCGCGTTGATCTGCTTCTGCAGCTGCTCGATCTGCTCTGCAGATACCTGCGGCTTTGGCTTATCCGCCTGTCCCGACCCGGGCTCTGGATGCCGCTCTTCCGGCTCTCCCTGCCCTACACTCTTTTTCCTGAGCTTCAGCACGAGCACGACTGTCACCGCAGCAAGCACTAGTATTATCAGAACAAGGAATGCATTCTTCTCGAGCTTGAGCTCTTCCGGCGCCTCTATGGCCTTGCCTGTCTGCATCCCTCTTGTTATTATTTTGTTCGTATATACCTCCAGCTCAAACTCTTTCTGGGATACCTTATTGGCGTAGTGCAGCGTCACCTTTGCCGTGTATATTCCCGGTTCAACTCCCTGCGTGTACCAGTATCCTTCCAGCGTGCCGACGGCTCTCGAAGGTAGGTCTATCGCCACTGTCTTGAACTGGGTGTAGACTGTATTGTCTTCCCCTGTTATCTCCATCTCTGCATAGACGTTCCTGAGCTCCGTGCTCCAGGCATTGTAGAGCAGTATGTCGAACTTCGCCACTTCGCCGAGGGTGAACTCATTGACGACCAGGTTCTTGATGTCGATCGTGAGCTCGCCTATGCTGAACTCTGTCTCCACATCGATCTGCTCACCGTCATAGAGCACTGTCGCCACCGCCTTATAGTTGCCCTCGAAGTATTCCTTTGTAGCCTGCACGGAAAACTTGGTGCTGGTGCCAGGTGCCAGGCTGCGTGCATCCGTCACTATCTGGTCGACCATTATGCCTTCTGAAGTGAATACCTGGATCTCCACATGCACGTTTTCCAGCCGTAGGCTTCCCTTGTTGAACACAGGCACGCTCATCGTGACGGGCTTGCCGACCTCTGTGTCATAGACATGTATCCTTGCCTCTGCGTACTTGTCAGGATACGGAACATCTATCACGAGCTGTGATATAACTGCCAGGTCTGCCTTGACAACAGCCCCTTTGCCCTCTGGGACCTTTTCCGATCCTACCGCGACTATCTCTACTGTGTGCGGCCCTGCCTCTTCTATCTTCTGGGGCATGGTGAACTCCACATTCACACGTTTGGATTCGTCATCGCTGCCCAGCTCGAGCATCTGCGTGCTGAGCCGAACATTCTCTGCGAATTTCCCTCTTGCATAGAGCAGTACCTCAAGGTCCTCATGGCCATTGTTGACTATGTCTACACCATATGTCAGGTCATGTCCCGGATCGAAATTGACCACCCTTTTTGATGGGGTGATGCCTATCGCAAGGACGGATGATGAGAGCAGGACAACCGACAGGATAAGCAGGGCTGCCATGATCGTGAGTTTCGCTTTCCCGTGCCTGATTTTGCGTCTCATCATTGTTTCATTGTTATCTTATTATTTTCTCATCCTTCTCTCATGATTGCGCTCCATAAAACACGAGTCCGGTTATCCTGACTCCCGAAGGCTCATCTATGGGCACATGCACCTTCACATCTATCTCTGCGCTGTCATTGTTGTCATGCCAGTCGAGATAGCCTATTATCGTCTGTATCGTTGTCAGGTTTATCCAGTCGATAGCGGACCCTGTCCAGTTGAACGCACCCATCTCTGCCGAGTTGTCCGCTTTCAGCTGGAAGTCTGAATCGATATATGTTGAGCCTGTGAAGAAGCTCTGGTTCATGCTTGCGTTGACCACATCAGTCAGGACATTGCCGTCGCTCTGTATGAGGAGGGGAATCGGGTTATTATCAGTCGTATCGTTTGTCTGGTCATTCTCTGCCATGCCGAAATCCACTGTGTCATTGAGGAATATCAGCGCCACATACGGCTGTATGGAGAAATTCCAGCTGTTAGACCAGTTGCCGTAGTAGATGCTGTCATACGCCCGAACTGTCCAGTTGTATGCGCCGCACTCGTCAAAGGTCCCAAGCTCGACTGTCGGAGTGTAGTTCGTGGCAGTTATGTTATCGTCGCTGATGTCCGCACAGAACTGGCTTGTTATGTTTATCTCATACGTCAGGTTATGCCCATCAGGGTCTGTCGCAGCATCCCATATGAACGTAAGGGACCTGTTCACGAGCGTGTCGTTGCCGTTGTTCGGGAACGTGAGGTTCACTTTTGAGGGCGGGCTGCCCAGCGTCGTCGTGAGATTGTTGATGATCTCAGCATCTGTCCCCTTTGACTTGCCCTCGAAATGCCCGTTGTGCGATTCGCTGGATGCATTGAAAGGCACATCAAACACGAACCACAGCTTGACTGTATCATTGGCGTCCATGTCATCTACTGTCTTGTGGGGCGGCGGGCTGTCCCATATCATGAGCTGGGTTCCTGTTTCGCTGCCTGCCTGGATTGTCGCCGTGACTGTGTCTATTATGACACTGCCGTTTATCTGGGTTATATTTGGAGCATCCAGGCCTGTGGTGTCTATTATCCAGTCATCCTGTATGTTATCATACTGCGGATCCCGGAGTATGCCTATCGCGCCCTCATTTATCTGCGTCACGAACACCTCGAACCTGTACGACCTGCCGATGGTCAGGTTGACATCCTCAAGGTCATAGAACTCTCCCACAAACGTCCCGTTGTCTCTCCTTCCTGTCTCGTTCAGGGATGTCACATCCCACACTTTAATGGACTCGTTGTAGTCAGGCTGGTTTCCCGCGCCTCCTGCAGGGTCGGAGGCGTTGATATACACCACCGCGCTCGCAGGCCCGTCAGGCAGGCTCTGCACTATCGTGAAGTTGTTGTTGGTGCAGTTCCTGGTGTCAAAGTTCCAGTTGATGCACTTCCAGAACACTAGGTCTGTTCCTGCACCATAACTGAAGTTTACTTTTGCGGTTGTGAAGTTGAAACCAGGTCTTGTCCACCACGTCACGACCTCCGTCCAGTTGGCTATCTCGTCAGGCTTGTCAGTATCTGCTTCGGGCGAATCCTCCATGCGCGTGAAATTGAGTATGCCGCCGCTGACAGTCACGTTCGCGTATGTTATCTCATTCAGGTTGCCTGTCGTAGGCATCACAGTTATATTGTACGGACGCTGATCTATCAGCCGGAAGTAATATGTCTCATCATCTGTCCATATCAGGTCTCCTGTCCTGTTGTATACATATATTGCCGCTGGGACTGTGATGTTTGTCGAGTCTGTTATCAAGCCGAATACGTTATGGGTCACGGCTGCAGCCTCGAATGACGTCGTCTCTGTCGCATTTACGTTGCTTCTGGTGTCATTGGCAATGAAAATGATCTTATACACCCCTTCAAGGGCAGGGATCGTGAATGTGCTGTTGTACTTGTCTGTAGAGCCGGATTGGTGCAGGACTATCTGGACGATTGTCCCGTTCGGGTAAGAGATGTTCGCCAGTAGAGTGTGGATGTCGTTGTAGTCTGTGACGTTTGCCCCTATCTCTATCGTCTCCGACGTGTTGAACACAGCTACCGCAGGAGGCACTAGGCCAAATACGCTTGGAGGCGTGAAGTCCGGCACCCTTAGGAAGACAGACCTGTTGAACTCGCTCCACGCAGGATTGTTATTGTTGTCATATGCAAGGCAGTTCCATGTGTATGTGCCGTTCACGAGCGTGAGATTCCATGATGCGGAGCCTGAGAGACCGCTCAGAGCTGTCGTGCGGTTCCTGCTGAATGATTGGTTGTACCGGCCTGTGATGTAGAGGCTTATGTTTACAAGTCCAAGGTTGTCTGTAGCATTGCATCGGAACGTGACATTAGCAACCAGGGCATCTTTTGTATAGCCTGGCACTGGCTGGACAAGGTTTACGAAAGGTTCGACATTTGCCGATGGCTTGATCCTGAACTTCCCGCTGACAGGGACGGCTTTGTTTCCTTTGGCGTCCCGTGCATAGACAGTATAGCTATAGAGCCCGAGCGATGTGCCGTTGAAATTATAGTAGAACGTGCTGCCGGCACCCTTGATCATCGTATAGTTCGTGCCGTTTATGTTCACGGTCGCTTTTGATACGAATACGTTGTCTGTGATGTTCGCCTCTATCCTGACTTTCTTGTTTATCTCTTGAGGATCCGGGAAATCTATGAGTGATCGTATGATCGGCGAGCTGTTGTCTACCAGAAAAACCACAGTGGAGTCTTCTCCTTCCACCTTGTCTCCTCCTTGTTCTGTTCCGTTCACGTCAACCCTGTTGAGGAGGAGCGTCTCCTTCTCGCTGGTCGGCGTCGCTACTATGGTCATGTTGACTGCCTCGCCAGGGGCGAGCGCGCTCTTGTTCCACACGAGTTGTGTTATGCCTGGCTGGGGGGTGTTGAAGCTGACTATAGGGCCGGGTAGCGGGGGATTCTCTATGGCTTCGACATATGACACTGCATTGTATATGTGGTCCATTATGGTAAGGTTGGAGATGCTCATAGCTGTGGGATTCCTGATGCTGACATAGTATGTGACATTGCTTCCAAGCTGCACCTCGTCGATATCACTGGTCTTCTGGACACTCATGAAGTTGATTGGTGAGGCCACGGCATAGAGTCCTATATTGTCATCATAGTTCGTTATCTCAATCGCTATGTTCTTCGTCGAATTTACTATGAGATGCGCGTCGGTCATCATCGTGAAGTCATAGTGCTCCCCCGTATCTATTGTCCCGCTCGCCAGCAGGGCGTCGCTGGTGCTGTTGTATATCTCATAATAGGTTGAATTGTAGAATGCGAAGAGTATGGCATGGCTTAATCCCGTACCTCCCGGCTCTGGCACGTATATATTGAAATGCATGCCAACACCGCCTCCTTCTAGGGAAGTGCCGAAATCTCCCATGTCTCCTGTCCCCTGGTTAAGCCAGGCGCCGCATAGGACTGCTATGGGCTTTGTGGAAACGATCTTCTTATACGGGCTTGAGTTCGTGCCGACCAGCGCATAGAAATAGTCATTGCCGGAATTGAGCTGGAAATTATACGTCTCGTTTAAGGTGCCGTTCTCCCAGAACGTCTCTACAGTGACATCCGAAGTCTGGTCGCTGAAGAAGTACATCTCATCCTCCCCAAGGCTAGCTCCGCCCCTGGTGACATAGGTGTAGAACAGCGTGGAGAATGTGACTCCGTCCTTGCCTACCGCGTAAAAGCCGCCGTCCCTTCCGAAATTTTCCACGCCCCCATAGTCAGAGCCTTCCCTTACGGAACCTCCAATAATCGTCACCGGCTTGTTTGCAGCCACATAGAATGTGTGGCCGCCAGGCGTGAGGCTGTTGTTGATGAAGGTCATGTGCCCGCCTTCGTCAATCACATCATTGGCTATAAGATTGTCGAGATTGGCTCTTGTCACGTTAGTATATCCACCTGCATTTGTTCCGTCAGCATTGGTGGCATCGCCTGTGACATCGTATATCCTGACATTGGTATCGTCATAGTATGAATTTATTACCATGTCAAGAGGAAGATGGAAGTCTGGGTCATACCTTCCGTAGATGTAGAACTCTTCTCCATCGAGCTTGCCGCTCTCGCTGGGCACTGTATACGACATGAACGGCGAGTTCGAACCTACCCATACAGCTACCTGCTTGTCGGCCACTACATGAAAATAGTCTCCGTCATCTATGTCAGTGTCAGTACCGTTGGCTATGTATATGAGTATGCTCTGCCCTTCGTCAAGATATATCCTGTTGGTGTCGTTGCCCCTGCTGTCGTCTGTGTCCCCGTCGTCTCCCTGATCCTCTATGTAAAGGCTTGTGTTGTCATTGAAAGACGTGACAAAGAGGAACGGATCCTCTGGCCTGGCTGCGAAAGGGTTGTGCAGGGGAGGCAGGTATACATAGAGCTCTACTCCTGCCCTGAGGGGCTGGTAGCCAGAGATACCTGTAAAGTTCGAGACATTGAACTGCTCAAGGTCATTCTTCGATGTGTTGCTCAGCTGCACCGCGCTGACATTGTATAGCCCGAGCGATGCATTGAAGAGCAGCTCATAAGAGTGTGAGAAGTTCCCGAGGCTGTCTGGAGTGATGTTCTTTGGGTACCCGTTCACAGGGCTGCCTCCGTACTCGATCACAAGGGTGACATTATCTCCGGCATCCCAGTCAAAGCCGTTTATATGGACTATCTCGGTCTTCTCATAATTGAACTTGTCGAGGATGATTGAACCGTTTGCCTGGATTGTCCTGGCAGTATCACTTACCCAGGTGGTGTTTACGTTATTGAATACGTCCACAGTGCGTGTCTGTATCTCATAGACCGTGTGCTGGGCGAGCCCTGTCACGTTATAGTAAGCTTGCGGCTTGCTCACATTGGCATAGAACGTGCCGTTAACCCAGACCTCTACGTGATCGAAGTCCGCGTCACCAGGATTGGTCCAGCTCCACTGTATCCAATGCGCTTCTACATACTGCTCGTCTAGGTTCGTGACTGTCGCAGGAGGTATCAGGTCAGGCCCAATCACAGTATAATCGCTGCTGTTCGGCGCTGCTAAACGACCTAGAGTATCATTCGCATAGACTGTATAGTTCACAAGTCCGTTCTCTTCAGAGGTATTATGGACCAACACCCAGTTATCCGGTGAGTCAGGCACTATCCATGTGATATTGATGTCATCAAAGCCTCTTCCATCGAAGTCACACCCATAATTGTCATGTTGCATGAATTTTACGGCGAATGAGGAATTCACTTGCGGGCAGAAGTTAGGGTCTGCTGAGATGTTTATGTTGTGGTAGGTCCAGCTGCTTTCCGTCCCCAGCGCCTCTAGCCTATACCAGTAATTGCCATCGCAGCTGAAGAATACCCCGTCTCCGCAGGCATTGTTTCCTGTGCAGCTGGCGACGTAATCCCCCGCATGGTCCCCTATCTGCTGGAGTTCGTCAGTCGAGTCGAAATGGTAAAAGCTGAAGATTATGTTGGTTGCCCCTGTGAAGTCATATGTGCTCTTCAGGACGTTTGTCTCGTAATTGCCGTTAGTGCTTACGTCCATAAGCACGAAATACGTTCCGGAGTTAGAAGATTGGCCACAGCCCGAACTCGTCACCTGTGTCCTGTTATAGATCCCGGGATTGCCTACGACTGTCCAGTTGGAAGTGATGCTTCCTGACTCGAATCCGTCAAAGAATTGCCTCTTGATTCCTGCTCCCTGCTGGATCATGCTGTAATTCGTGTCGTTTATCTCCACCCATACGGAATCAACTCCCAGGTCTGCTGTGACATTGGCTGTTATGGTTATGTTCTTGCTCTGGTTGACAGGATCCGGCGTGTCATTCACTGTATTGATTATGATAGGTATAGTATAATTGATGACCAGGCGCGGCCTCTGGGCGGCATTGCCTGTCTCCTTGGACCGGTAATCCCTTCTGGCGTTGTTTATGTCTTCAAGGGTATCCCTCACCACCCATCCGAAGTTGCGGGACTTGTTCTGGTAGAAATGTAGCACATCGCCTGTTACATTATAGCTTATGAAACTATCTATCTCGGCGCTGCTCAGTGTCTGCGTGTCTGTCGGCGTGGCATTGTAGTCTCCGCCGGCAGAGCTCCACAAGGCCGCTTCTGTATAGTTGTTCCATGTCACTCCCATCTCTGTCCAGTTTCTTTCAGGAGACTGCTGCACCTTGTAGATGCCGTGCGTCCTTGCCGCAGTTGTATCTGTTCCGGGTATCCTGAAGAAATAGAGCTGCACTTCAGCGCTTGTTATGATAGCTCCCCGGGGCAGGTCTGGCAGCTCGAACTTGACTGCACCCCTGATTATATTACCTGCGTTCCTCCTTCCGACCCTTAATCTTGTCAGTGCTCCATAGTTAGTATCTGCAGTCCCGCTCCTGAAGTATGCGTCGCTGATATTGGCAGGCCCTTCGACAACCTCTCCGAATCCAGGATCCAAAGGAGTCAGTGTCAGGGTGTAGTTCTGTCCATACACGAGATCGTCGCGCCACAGCACGTAATTGTCATCATCGCTGCAGTTCTGCGTGCTGAAGTTGAAGTCTGCGCATTTGTACAGGAAATCGCCCTGTGAAGTGACTGTCACGTCCGCAGTGCTGAAATCGAGTTCTGACAGGTCTATCGAGTATGTCCTGAAGAAGTCCTGGTCTGTCGTCTTGTTCTTTATGTAGACAGTCCCAGGAGCACTCATATTATAGTCGAATATAGTTATGTTGTAGATGGCATAATCCAACGGGATCAATTGGATATCTGCGGTATCGTCACCATGGTCGGCAAGTATTGTGAGTTCAGACATTATCATAGCTGAATTGTCCTGTATAGGTATGTAGAATGTCGTATTGAACCAAGTCGTCTCAGTAGAATTGATATTTCCGCTGGTATCATTCGCGATTATTGTGATATTATATCTTCCCAACGAGATTGTGCCGGTGAAGTTTGCTGCATAGATGTTTCCTGTCTGGTGGAACAGCGCTATTGTCTGGACGCCACTCCCAGGTGTGCTGATATCAGCAAGGACATTATTGATGCCTATGTCATCATTGACGTTTACACTTATCAGGAGAGGTAATGTCTGGTTGGTCGCACTACCCGGAGCGGGGCTATTTACTACCACATCCGGATTCTGTGTATCGACGATAAACAAGGTCTTGTTTATATCGGTGACCCAGACAGGATTTATGTTTCCGTTGCTATCAGCTGTCCTCGTCTGGATCTCGTAGACGACGCCAGGGGACAGTCCGGTTGCGTTGTAATAATTGAGAGGAGTGTTTACATTGGAATAGAACGTACCATTCACCCTCACTTCTACATAGCTTAAATCTGGATCAAGAGGGTTGTTCCAGCTCCAATATATCCAGCCGTATCCTTGTGATGGGCTGAAAAGCCCTGTCACGCTTCCTGGAGGTGTTGTATCCTCTTCCAGTATCGTGAGATTTACGGACGGGTCAAAATAAGATGAAAATGAATTTGAGCCGAGCAGGTCTATCGCCCTGCATCTTAGATCAACATCTGATTGCGGAGACTCGTTTGATATATCCCATAGGAAAGTCGTGCTTTGGGTGTGGTTACCCACATATTCCCACTCCCTGTTTTGAATGGATACCAACAAGTCTGTCCACTTTATCGAGTCATTGTTCCCGCTTTCAGTATCAAGATATGCTGCTCTTACCTCTATCCGCCTCTCAGAAGGCGTGCTCCAGGCGCTGATTATGGACGGATCTGTAGAAGTAACCGTACAATTATAGCCTACAGATGAAGCTGAATCCCCGTAATGCGAGACAAGGCTGCAATAGTATCCTGTCTCGTATGCTGTTCCATTCCATATTCCTATCTCTAGGTCTGGCCTTGTATTTCCTGCACTTACTGATCCCGCAGGGTTGTAATAGCTTACACCGACATTGGCCTCGACTCCTTCTATATTTTCAATACTGCTTCCCCCTATTGATGCATATTCTACGAATGAACCATTGTAGTCATTGTCTTTCGAGACTTGGGAAGTGACGTTCACCTCCACAAAATTGATGCGCATGGACTGGGATGACACTGCTTCGGATACACCCCAAGTGACAAGACCGCCTGTTCCGATATATGTGCTGAAGCCAGAGCTCAGACCGCGTGACATCCACGCATCTGTCTGGCCTATGCTCTGAGTAGTGCCTAGTTGGGTCCAGGAAGCGTCGTTCTGCCATGGTTGGCCTGCCAGAAGTAGCCATATTGCGAAGTTGGTTGATGATGATCCCGCTATGCTGCCATAGAATGTGAATTTCATGTTTGTTATGCTTGCAGGACTCTCAGCGATGTTGAACTCGTTCCATAGGAACATCTCGTCGTTTCGTCCGGGATCATCTGTCGTCCACCTGTTGGTATTAGGTGCGCTTATGTATGTATACTCTGCAGATGTGGGTTGTGCATGGTCGTTCCTGTTCGCAGTGTTTCCTCTGAACGGGAACCGGTCCACGTCATTCTCATATGCCCAGCAGTTAGTGCCGTAACCGCACGTACCGAAGTTATAGCGGTGTACCGATGTTGTCATGCCTGCACTGTATGTCTGCTCGCCTGCTTCCTGGTCTGTGAAATTGACTGCGTTAAGCATACGGGCATCGATAACATAGGTTATCATGTCAAGATCAGGATCTGAACTTCCCGAACATTGGATATCAACATCATTGATGAATGATCTGTTGCACATTCCCCCATCACATGTCATGCTCGTAGGTGCAGTAGGTGGGGAATTAGGCAGCCCTACCAGGAACACTAAATCATCATTATCATCATAGCTCGTTCCGGATGATCTAAGAGCGCAGGTATTCTGCGGAGGAGGGGTCTGAGTATCATATGTGATATAAACGCGTACTGAATGATTGCCTGCATTGCTGTCTAGCACGAAATCATTGAATGTTATCTGTTGATAACCGCCCGAACTGCATCCGTCCTCTCTGAAATCAAGTAGGTTCCAACTAGGAGAAGATACACTCGCATCATTTGTGTATACCATTCCAAGATGATCATCGGTCGCTCCATAGCAATTTACCCATGCCGAAACTCTGACGGTATCTCCTGCTTTGAAGTGTGTTCCATTCAGGTCTGTTACTGTTATGTTCTCAACTGACTCGTCTCCTCCGCATGACGGGCTTGCGTAGACACCGGTACCGTCTGCGCATGAGTCTATAGTATTTGGCTGGTTGGGCTCAGGACCGTTGCCGTCGCTCACGCTGTCCCTGCACGCGAGCAGCGACGTGTTTGCTATGCAGGGTGATTCACCGTTTGAGCAGTATGGCGCTGTGAAGTCTGAATCATACTCAGCATATACAGGATCTTCTGGAGAGACTACAAACTCATATTCCTTTCCTGGAGTGATGCCCATGATTCTCTGCCATCCGCCTTCGTAGTGGCATGCCGGGTTCTCCTTGGTATCAGGCCCTTCAGTGCAGACCTTTACAGCCTCACACCGCCCTGTCGTAGCGTTCCATGTCTTGCATTTGTATAATGATTTGCCCTTTGCTTGGGATCTGACAGTTCCCGAAGTGAAATTGACGGTGCTGAAGTCTATCAGGTAGAGCTGTTTCCATATCGTCCCTGCAGATGGCAGCTCCTCAAGAGTTATGTCCAACGTGTCATTCTCTTCGACCCCCTCCAGGTCAATGTTCTTTACAGACTCCAGAGCAGCATCTATGCGGACCCTGAGCTTGCTGCTCGAAGGTGATTCTCTCTCTACAGAAGTCACATAAGGCTGTTCTCTGTTTGAACGGTCTCTCAGGTGCACAGCAGGCAATGAAGGCCTTTTGACAGGTACTCCCTCTGTGATATTTTCCGCAATGGTCTCTGTGATGTTCTCTGTAATATTGTGCGTGACATTCCCTGTTATTTTCTCTGGAACCACAGTAATATTATCTGTAACATTATCTGGTATGGCTGTAATGTTCTGTAGGACTTCGCTCATATTTGTTGTCATATTCATAGTTACATTCGTAGTCACATTCGTCTCATTGAAGCTTTGATTGCCGATGACCGCGAATCCGCTTATCCTGCTGTATGTGAAGAAAAGTACTGCTGCAAGGAGTATCATGAACAGGACTATCATGAAAAACTTGGAGACTTCCCTTGGTCTTGAACGCTCCGGGCACCTGCCGGAGCTCACTAGCTCTATCTCCCTGTTCACGTCCTTCAGTTTCCTGTTCAGTTCATCGATATTTCCCATCTTTCTTATCAGCCTGGCTCTGCAGCCTCTCGATGTTCGATATGAATTTCATTATCTCCAACACAATCTCATTCTGCATGTTGAGGGAATATCCTCCTTTCTGCTTGACAAGGATGCCGTTCCTCTCAAGTGCCTTGAGCTTCCTGAATGTAGGGTGGTGGCTAAGGCCCAGAGAACTCTCTATGTGCGAGGTAGGTATAACAGAAAATGGCTCTTCCTTGAATATTCTCAATATCTCTATGTGCTTGAGGGTGTCACTTAGGTCCATTGTTTACATTTGTTCAATTTTTGGACTAAATCAAGCAGAAGCCATTTATAAACTTTTCTATTTTTGCGACTAGAAAACAGTGACAAAAACGTAAACGGCCGAAAACACCATAGAAACAAAAAGTCCAATTTTTGAACTTATAGCCCAACTTTTGGCCCGTATTGATAAGTTATGTTGTACTAATTCGGCACCAGCTTCTTCTTTGCCCTGCTGTAGCATGTCCATATTGTTCGGTCGTCCCTGTTGAGCAGCACGGCTATCTCATGGAAGCTCAGGTCTGCCACCTCCTTCAGGTGCGAGGTTATGCTCTCAAGGGGGGCGAATGTCCTGTTCTTGAATATCTCAAGGGGTATCTCTACGACATTCCCTATCCTGGCCGCGGACTTTGGGCTGGCAGCCCTCTTCTTCTTGGCTCTGCTGTAACAAGTCCATATCGTCCTGTCATCCCTTCCGACGAGGACCGCTATCTCATGATATGTCAGTCCTTTCTCCTCTTTCAGGTACTCTGATATGGATTCGAGTGGAGCGAGATCCCTGTCGAAGAACACTGAGGAAGGGACTGTCGAGTACATCTGCATCAGCTCATGCTCTTTTTGCGTCCTGTTTTGGTCTTCTATTTCTCTCCACCCTTTCCTTTGATCTTCTTTGATAGGAAGTAGAACCAGGCGATGTTCATGCCTATGAGGAGCACCAGCACGATTATGACGAGGAGTATGAGGACCCCTTGAGTCGTGACATCCTTCACTTCCTCCTCTGTTACTGCGTGGCCGACCAGCCCGAGATTTGTGATGCTGTTTGTGCTGACCTCGAAATCATACTCCTTCTGCGTGACCTTGCCTGCGTAATTGACTATCAGCTTGACCTTGTAGATGCCTGGAGCCACGCCCTCAGTGTACCAATAGGCCTCCAGTTTCCCTTCCTGATTAGGCAGTATGTCTACCGTGGATGTCTTGAAGTCAGTCATGACATTGCCTGCACTGTCCTCTACAGTCATCTCCACATATACACCCTCCATCTCGGTGTTCCAGCTGTTTAAGAGGGTTATGTCGAACTTCGCCACGTCGCCGAGCCTGAATTTATTGACTGATATGTCGCTGACATCTATCATGAATGTCCCGACATCAAAGTTCTGCTGGAGCTTGAACTGCTTGTCCCCGTAATTGACGGTCGCCACAGCTGTGTAAGTCCCCTTGTTGACATCGGGCTTCCAGGATGCCCTAAGCTTGGCTTCATCCTTAGACTTGATCGACCGGTTGTCAGTATAGAAGTCGGCGAGCTTCTCCCACGTCGGCCCGAATATCTCTACTTTCGCGTATGCGTCCTGGATGTCCTCTGTGCCGAAGTTGTATACTGCTATCTCGAAAGTGGCAGGAGTGTCTGGGCTCTCTGCACCGCTGATGTACAGCTTTCCGTCCGCATACATCCCCGGATATGGCACCCTGACAATCAGCTGGGATATCAGGGCGATGTTCGCCGCTATCGTTGTGCCTTCACTCCCCTTGGTGTCGGCAGGGAATGGCCTGACTACCAGCTCTATCTTGTGCTCGCCAGGCTTCGGCGGCTCTTCCGGGAAGCTGATCTCGTATTCCACCTGCTTTGTAGCATCTGTCGACGCCACCTCGATGAGAGGGGTCTTTATCGTGACATACTCAGCCAGGCTGCTTTGCGGATACACCGCTGCCTTGAATGCCTGATGACCGTCATTTATGATGAGCAGCTTCTTCCCTATCTTCTCACCGGGTGAGAAATCTATGTACTCCCTTGACGGGCCTACACCGAGGGCAAGCACAAGATTGGACATGAGCACCAGCAGCATCGCTATGATGACCATCTTCGCGATCCATTTTTGGTTTGACTGTCTCATATTATTCTTGCTCTCATGCTTGTTCCCCCCAGAATGTCAGGTTGACTGACTTGAGTCCTTTAGGCTCTGCCGACGGGGATTGTATCCTGATGTCTATCCTGGCAGTGTCTGCAGAATCAGTGTAGTTGAGGTCCTCGATTATCGTTATGTTAGGCAACGATACATCAGTCCAGGTCGTGGCTGAGCCGCTGAGGTTGACCGAGCCGGTCTCGTTGTCCGAGACTTTCAGCTGGAAGTTCTCTGTGGGGGACGGGTCACTTGACCAGAGGTCAGAGTCAGCTGTGACATTGACAAGCCTTGCGAACACCGTGCCCATGTTCTCGAGGACGAAGGGTTCTGCACTGCCTGGTTCAGTAGTATTATCGCCGTATCCTGGCAGCATGTTGCCGAAATCCATCACAGGGTTATGCAGGTACAGGATGAGGATAGGCATTATGCTGAAGTTCCAGCTTTCGCTCTTCGGGCCGTAATCCTCGCTGTCATATGCCTCGACAGTCCAGTTATACACCCCTGAGCATTCATCGCTCGTGTTAAGTTCCTGTTCCGGTGTCTTGTTCGAGTCAGGTATCCCTGTATATACCGGGCCGTCAGGACATGTTGAATGGGTTATGTTTAGCCTGTAGGTTACGGCATCCCCGTCGACATCGGTTGCGTCGGTCCAGTTGAACACAGGCAGCCGGGTCATTATGCTCATATTTCCGTTGTCAGGGTATATAAGAGTCGGTGCGTCTGGCGGAGTGTTCTCTATTGTTACATTGTAACTGTAGACCGTATCTCCCTTCTCCCCTCTTGAGTCCACAGGCGTGGCCGACACGTTCCAGTACTCGTGCTTTGAGGTCTCCTCTGATACAGTGAAGTTGTGCCTGCCGATTCCTGCCTCGTAGTCTGCCAGGACCTGGTCAGGGGTCATGCTTAGGTTATAGATTATCACGTCGGCGATTACGCCGTCGAAATATTCCGTGAGGCCGCTCCCTTTGCTTAGGTATGCTTCGGTGCCGCCGTCATCTACAAGGCCGGTCTCGGCCATGGAATCCACGTAATCGCCATTGAGGTAGAGGGTCATGTTCGTGCCATTGTAGGTGCCGACGACATAGTACCAGTTGCCCTCGGTCACCGACGCCTGCAAAGAGTCCCATGTGCCGCCGTCATTGGTGGTGTCGACATAGAATCTCACGTTATCCGAACTTCCATCCAGATAGAGCCCGTATGTGGAGCTCGTCCTCTGGAACAGCCTCTGGATGGTCCCGGTACTGAGGGAATCGGGCCTGAACCACATGCCTATCGTGAACACATCGACGTCAAGGGGGCCGCCCGCAGTAGTGGAAATGTTCATGTAGTCGTTGCCGTCGAAATCGTACGCGCCGAAGCCCTTGTAGACCCCTCTCTTGTCGAACTTGGGTTCGTCTGTCGTCGCGGTGCCCGGGGCACCCAGCTGTGCGTCATTGCCGAACCCGCTTATGTCAGGCACTGTCTCGTGATCCCCGCTCTTCTGGGCGTCATAGCTCATGAGGAGGTTGAGCACCGTGACAGATGTGCCGTTGATGTACCAGTTGTAGAAAAGCTTGACGTCATCATTATCCTCGTCTGTGACGCCTCCCAGCCATGAAGTCAGGTTTGCCGTCGTCCTGTTGAGGGGATCGTCAGTCGCATTGAGCAATATGCTGCCCACTACCGGCGCCTTGTTGGAGCTGTTCTCCACGACTCCGTGCGGGCTGGCTGGATACAGGTTCGGCATCGTCATCGTGTTCGCGGTGGTGTCGAGCACTGCACTATCCAGTTTCTGCCAGCCGTTGGAGTACTTCCAGAGCTCGAACCTGGTCTCGAAGCTGTTCTCGCTCTCTGATTCGAGCCAGTGCCATACCATCGAGTCTATGTCCGCGCTTGGACCCTGCTTCTTTACGTCGACGAACTTGGAGACGAAGACTGTCAGGTCCGTGGGCAGCCCGGTGGTGTTGTCTGTCCAGTTGACTGAATATGCATCGACATCACTCACCATGTCCGATATGCTGATCATGGTATAGTTGTCCAGTGACCCGTCGTATTTCTTGAACAGGCAGTCAGTGAGGTTGAACGGCATGTCGGCGTTTCCGTCGCTGTTGTTCACCCAAAGGTCGTATGTGTTGTTGAACATTGTGACATGCTCAAGGAGGGTATCGTTGGATTCCGTCTCCACCCTGAATCCTGTTCCTGTATTGCTGTATGAGGTCGAGTTGGTTATGTTGGAGTCCCTTGACCTGTACAGATAGAATCCTGCGCCTGAATTGTGGTGGGCTGAGCTGTTCGTTATGTTTATCCTAGAGCTCTCGCGTATCTCGAAGCCGTTTTGCGTGGATCCGAAGACCGTGACGTTCTGTATCATGTCATCGGCAGAATCTGACACGTATACTCCTTTCTTGTAGCCGGATATGTTGTGGCAGTCACGGATTGTGACGTTCGTATGGTCCACGCCGGACTCACCTGTTACGACGATTGCCGCAGCCTCCGTAGTGCCGTCATTGGTTATGGAATAGTCCCCGCAGCTGAAGTCCACATCGTCTGTATTGATGACTATGCATGCATTTTCTATTTCAGGTGCACTCGCTGATTTCGGGGCGCCTGTTGCGTTGCTGCCGAGAGCATATGCGCCTGCTGAATTGATTATTGTGCATTCTGTGAACTCATTTACTGCCAGGTCGACACTGCATTGGTCGTCACCATCCTCCAGGCCGTCATTCGGAGTGACACATGCAGCCCAGTTGTCGCCAGGCGCAGTCTCATCACTGACTATCAGGTCTGTCTTATTCTCGTAGAGCGCCTTGACCTGGGCTGCCGACAGGCTCCTGTTGTATATCCTTACATCGTCGATTGTACCGTTGAAGTAATAGCTCTCCGTAGGCGCTGCATTGCCTATCCCTACATTCATGCTGACCTGGTTGAATGTCTCTGTGAACGTCTGTGAATTGTTGAACACCCCGTTTGTGTATATCCTTGCTTCAGTTTGGTTCCATGTGACAACGATGTGCGTCCATTCGTCCAGAGGGACCTTTCCAATGCTACTCATCGAAAGATGGTTCTGGTTCAGCCTGAATGAGACGAGTCCACTGGACAGAAGGAACAGTCTGTATGTCTGGAACGCTTGTCCGACTATGACCTGGTTCTTATTGTATCTTGGATACACCCATGCCGCAAGCGTCATCGAAGTGTTCAGCCTCAATGAGATGTCATTGCCAAGATTGATTAAATCCGCAATACCGTCAAACTCATAGGCTCCCCTTCCGTCATACCCTCCTGTACCGTTCCAGGTGGCATTAGGCACGCCGCTCATAGCGCCGTGGTTGCCGAACCCGCTGTAATCCTTCGCCCAGCTGCTCTCGTTCCCGCTAGTCACGGCCTCAAACGGCATGTTCAGCACAGCTATTGACGTGCCATCAAGCTTCCAGTCAGTGATGTTCTTCACGACATCGCTATCACCATCTGCAGAATCATACGTCACAGTCAGGTTCTCATTCGTGTAATTAGTGCCATAAGTGCTGCTCAAGTCCATGTTGCTCACATTCGGCACCCAGTTGACGCTGTAGTTCCTGTACTCAGTCTGGTTGATGTTGCCCGCCATGTCGACGGCGTATGCTGTGTAGTTATATTTACCTGACGACAATCCAGTTATGTTCGCTTTGAGTTCATGGAGCTGGTTCATATAAGTGGAATTTATTTCATCAGGGGTTAATACTCGGGCATATATCATCACTTCGTCCATATCTCCAGTATAAGACGTAGTGTACATCCTTCCCAACAATAAATGATCCGTATTTGAGATATCTCCCAGACCAGTGATGTCAGTCTGCCCCATATATGCTCCGTTTTTATATGATTTAATCAGATTCGCAGTTCTGTCGACCGTCCATATGACATGTGTCCATTCACCCCTATAAATAGTGCCAGCAGATCTGGAGAATCTTCCTGCATCTGCGGGTGAACCATCATTTACATAAAAAGAGATGCCGACAGGATCAGTTGTAGACCAGTGCGCAATCCCATACCCGACGCTACCCCACACGTCCCCTTTACCTAAGCTCCATTTAGGGTTCGTATCCCCTTCCGGGAATTTATACCATAATGAGATGGTGAAGTCAGACATTCCGAAATCTAGACTGTCATCATTGCCTGCGTCGATATATCCTTCACCTTCAACGAACTTATAGCCCTTGCCTCTCACCCCAGTCCATAATTCTGGACAGGGTGATCCAGAACAGGATCCATCATTACCATAAGTGCTTGAATCAAGAGTGTTGTTCTCGAACCTCCACCAGCCCACAAGCGACCTGTTGAAATCAATAAATGCGCTGATATTGCTAGTATCGCTGGTGCTTGTATTGACGAAGAGCCAGTTGAAATGCGTGCTGTTCCTCGCCTCTGTCACTGGCGTAGGCAGCGTGAAGTTGATGCCCGGCCTTGTAAGGTCTATCGTGATCGTCCTGTTATCGCTATAGTCACACTCTTCGCTGTCGCATGCATAGCAAG
>CAZNGE010000001.1:186157-190252 GCA_964572875.1 uncultured Methanosarcinales archaeon
GCCAGACATCACCAACACTCGTCTCCTCGCTGACGATAAGGTCCGTCTTGTTCTCATAGAGCGCCTTTATCTCTTCTGGTGACAGGCTCCTGTTGTAGAAATGGACATCATCCAATTGTCCTGACCAATAACCCGCAGCATTTGCTGATCCGATGAACAGGTCGTAATTATTCGTTTTGAGTGCTCCACCGAAGCTATGTGTAATACTGCCATCAAATTGACCATTCAGGTAGATGCTCATATTATCTGCTGCATCATCATCATATGTTATCGCTACATGATACCATTTATCATCATCTATCGTCGAATCCGAATTGAAAACACTTAAACCTCCGACAGTATCAACCCTGTACCTTAACTTCTGTTCCGCAGAATAGTAAAACAACTGATAAACAATGTCAGTTCCGTCAGTATCCCTTTTTGAGATTAGGAATTTGTTAGAACCGAAAAGGGCAGACCCATTGAACCACATAGTGATAGTAAATGCTGAATTTCCTTCTAGAGTGTCAGAATCTTTAACTATTATCTCGTCATTTCCGTCAAAGTCATACGCACCCCTGCCATCAAACCCGCCTGTGGAATTCCACGTCGCTCCGCTTACGTTTCCATGATTATTGAATTCAGTATAATCCTTCGCCCAGCTGCTCTCGTTCCCGCTAGTCACGGCCTCAAACGGCATATTAAGCACAGCAATGCCAGTGCCATCGAGATACCAGTTGGTGATGTTCTTCACGACGTCGGAGTCTCCATCATCACTATCGTATGTGACAGTCAGGTTCTCATTCGTGTAATTAGTGCCATAAGTGCTGCTCAAGTCCATGTTGCTCACATTCGGCACCCAGTTGACGCTGTAGTTCCTGTACTCACTCTGGTTCAGGTTTCCTGCCATGTCCACTGCATAAGCAGTATAGTTCCACCTGCCGGAGCCCAGGCCGGTTATGTTGGCCTCAAGCGCATACAGCTGGTTCCTGTATGACGCATTGGCCTCCTCTGGCGTCAAGGCCCTGTCCCACATCATCAATTCATCTATTGAGCCGTTAAATTGGTTTGCAGGAATACTGTACGACCTCTTTGCAACAACCAAGTCAGCTGTACTGTTTACATTGCCATCGGATATGGAAACTGTCTGGTTTTGAGCATCTAGATAGAAAGTAACTTCGCTTGCTGTCCTGTCAACAACCATACCAACATGATGCCACGCTATATCATTAACTTCAAAAGTTGAATAATACGTTAAGCCTCCGAGCCTGTAAAGCAACCTTCCATGCTGACCAAGAGTCATATCCAGCCCAAAAGCATAACCAACAGATGCGCTAGACCTCTTATCTATTATGAAATCCCACCTCCTGCCTCCGTCTTGTGCGTTTTTAACCCATGCAAAGATGCTGAAATCCTTAGAATTCCCAAAGTTAAATGCGTCATTTCCGCCATCATCTACAGTTATGCCATCATCCACGCCATCAAACCTATATGCCTTCCCTCTTACACCAGTCCATAGCTCAGGGCACTCATTGCCGCTGCACGTACCATCATTTCCGTATGTGCTGCTGTCGTTGGTGTTGTTCTCGAACCTCAACCATCCGACCAAAGACCTGTCCCAATCTATGAACGCGCTCAGGTTACTAGAATCACTGGTAGAGACATTGACATAGGCCCAGTTGAAATGAGTAGAATTCCTACTGTTTGTCGCGGGTGTTGGAACCACAAATTCAACATTAGGCCTAGTCAAGTCTATAGTGATCGTCCTGTTATCGCTATAGTCACACTCTTCGCTGTCGCATGCATAGCAAGCCCACTCAAACTTCTTCTCAGCATCGAATCCAGACACATTGAACTCAAACAGATCACTGCTGCCACCTATGCTCGTACTGGCATTCTGCAACCACTGACCGGAGTAATTCGTCCACAAAGCACCGCTCACCAGGCTGGTCGCAGTAGATGCGCTGCACTCGAACTTGATAGTATCATTCAGCACCCAAGCATCAAGAGGATCCACCTGCAAGGCCTCGACGCCAGCGCTCTCTACAGTCAAAGTATCGCTGCACACCTCAGCACCATCCTCAAGACCATCATTAGGCGTGATGCAGGCCTGCCAGACATCACCAACACTCGTCTCCTCGCTGACGATAAGGTCCGTCTTGTTCTCGTATAATGCCTTGACCTGTTCAGGAGACAAAGAATGATTATAGACCCTTACCTCATCCACTGTTCCCTGCATATCTTGGCTGGGAGTCTCTGTCCTTGCAAGGCCGATGCCGAATGGGGCTGATATCGAGGCTATGTTTCCTGTTTTCAGGACTGAATTGGCATAGCTTCCATTCACGTATATGGTCATATTGGTACCATTGTACGTGCCGACAAGATGGTACCAGCTATCTAATGCAGGAATGACGTTTGAATCCACTGTAGTAGATCCTGAGGTCGTGAGCTGGAATTGGAAGCTGCTATCGGCAAAGTCCATTATCAGTGAGTATCTGTTCCCCGCATCATCACGCTTAGATATGATTCCATCATTGGCCAGCTGATTAACCTTGACCCATGCCTCTAAGGTAATCTCTGTCCCGGTCAGGTTAAGTATGGTAGGATCCTCAAGCAGTATGTAGTCTGCAGAGCCATCGAAATAATAGGCTCCATTGCCATCATAACCTCCAGTACTGTTCCACTGCGCATTAGTCACGCTTCCATGATTATTGAATTCAGTATAATCCTTCACCCAGCTGCTCTCGTTCCCGCTAGTCACGGCCTCAAACGGCATATTAAGCACAGCAATGCCAGTGCCATCGAGATACCAGTTGGTGATGTTCTTCACTACATCACTGTCACCGTCAGCACTGCTGTAAGTCACGGTGAGGTTCTCATCAGTGTAATTGCCGCTGCCAGAGCCGTCAATGACCATATCCGACACGTTCGGCAGGTAATTGACGTTGAAATACCTGTATCCTGTGGTGTTGGTGTTACCTGCCATGTCGACTGCCCAGCCCGTATAGTTGTATTCGCCTGGATTTAGTCCTGTTATGTTGGCCTCGTACCTGTACAGTCCGTTCTGGTAGGATGCATTCACCTCTTCATCTGTCAATGCCCGGTTCCAGAACTTGACCTCGTCTATGACCGAATTGGAGTCATAGCTGTTGCTGCCCGTACCTCCTATCTGATGGCTCTGCGATCCCCAGACGACCGCGCTTCCCGCAGGCATGTATACTGCATCCTTCAGCTCGCCGTTCCAGTATATCTTCCTGTATCCTGTGCTCTCGTCATACGTAAACACGATATGGTGCCATTCATTGATCCTGTTGTCGTGGTTGATGTTCCTGTACTGCCTTGTGCCGTTGTTTATCCAGAATGACCACTGGGTGGTGCTTGTTGAGAATCCTATACCATCTCCTGAAGTATAGAAGTGATGCGAGGCATATCCTGTGTCTGGGTCTGTCCAGTTGAACGGATAGATCCACATCTCCATGGTGAAATTATGAGGATTGAGGCTCGCATCGGATTCCGTTATGAGATAGGCTCCGCCGTCGAAATGGTATCCTTTGCCGCGTGTCCCTGTCCACATCTCCGGGCAGTGCGTGCCGCAGGACTGCATGTTATTGCCATAGGTGCTGCTGTCCAGGGTATTGTTCTCGAACCTCCACCATCCGACGAGAGACCTGTCCCAGTCCACGAAAGCTGACCTGTTCTGGCTGTTGTCATTGACTGTAAGGTTGAGGTATGCCCAGTTGAAATGCGTGCTGTTGCGGGCATTGGTCTCAGGAGTCGGTGCGACGAAATACAGTGTAGCGTTGGTCAGGTCTATCGTGAGCGTCCTGTTGTCGCTGAAGTCGCACTCATCCCCCACATCACAGGCCATGCACGCCCATTCGAATGTCTTCTCCTGGCTGAACCCGCTGATGTTGAACTCGAAGTCTGCGGATGTGCCGCTTATGCTCTTGCTGTCAGCCTCTTGCCAGATACCTGAATAGTTATGCCAGACAGACCCGTTCACCAGCTCCAGTCCGCCTGAGGCATTGCACTCGAACTTGACCATCTCATTGACTTGCCATGCCTGCAGCGGATCGACCTGCAGCGCGCTTATAGCGGAGGATCTGATTGTCAGGG
>CAZNGE010000002.1:0-36149 GCA_964572875.1 uncultured Methanosarcinales archaeon
GCAGAGATAGTCAAGAGGTTCGGCCTCACGCACATATCCACAGGCGACATGTTCAGGGAGAACATCAAGGACCAGACTCCGCTGGGAATAGAGGCAAAGAAGCTCATCGACAAGGGCAACCTTGTCCCAGATGACCTGACGATAAAGATGGTGCAGGAGCGGCTCTCACAGCCAGACTGCGGGAAAGGGTTCATCCTTGACGGGTTCCCGCGCACACTGCCGCAGGCAGAGGCTTTGGATAAGATAACTGAGATTGATATGGTCCTGCTTCTGGAAGTCCCCGACACGGTCATAATAGAGCGTGTCATGGGCAGGATACAGTGCAGGAAGTGCGGAGCAGTGTTCCATAAGAAGTTCATCCCGCCGAAGGTCGAGGGCGTGTGCGATAGGTGCGGGGGCGAGCTCTACACAAGGGACGACGACAATGAGGATGCGATAAAGGCAAGGCTCAAGGTATATGCAGACCAGACATCGCCATTGATAGGATACTACGACAAGAAAGGCATCCTCAGGCGCATCAACGCGAACAGGCCGGTTGCAGAAATAGTAGCAGATGCGATAAGTGCGGTAGAACAGATTTAGGCCATCATCTGTTTGACGGCCATCGTGGCATAGCTTCCTTTTTGAAGCAGAAATCTTATTTTATACTCTTTTTCTCCAGCCTTCTCTATCGCAAGATCTTTCACTTCAACATCCAGCTCCCGCTTGCCGCCTTCTGCTGTCAGCTCTGGCATGGACTTTATCACGAAGTCCCTCTGCGTGACCCCTTCCTTTTCCATGATCTGTTTGATTATCTTCCCTATCTCATCAGCTGCCAGTTCTGTGCCGAAACCCACTATCGGCACACTCTTATCAGCGACCTCTTCCTGCGGAAAACACAGCTCTCCAAGGCTGTATTGACATTTTAAGACCTTATACTTACATTGTAAGTATTGGCTTACTGCCTCATTCCAGAGCCAGCTCTGGTAGGCATGGACGTGCAGCAGCCGGGTCTTCAGCGGAAGTCGTTTCATCGCTCCGACAAAGTCATTCGGATTCTCCTTCAGATGTTCAGCGACATCCTTTGCGTCTATCAGCGAGCACGCCTTCCTGAAATCGCCTTTAAGTATAGCCCTGCCGACATCGACATTTGTCTTGGAGAAGCGTTGTTCATCAAAATAATTCACAGACTGCGAAATACCCTTCGGCTCCCTGTCGCACTCGCGCACCACGATGTCGAACCTGTTCCCGTCGAGGTCTCCGAGGCTTATCGGTTTCTTGCCTCTTCCCATATATTCGAGTCGAAGGTCATCAGAGTTGAACGCCCCGAAGCTCTTTCCTCCCAGCCGATTCTCAGGGTCCTTGATGGATATCGCCTGCTTTGTCACGGCCTGCTTGTCCTTGTTGCCTGCGAACCCTGCATCCCGCAGCCTTTTCTTCAGGAATCCTGTAATCTTCTGCAGAGCCCTCTGCGTTGTGTATCCTCTCTTGCGCAGCCAGAAATACGCATACTGCCCTCCATCATCCAGCTCAAGCTGTATCTGCTCTTCGACAATGAAGTCTTCAGGGCTCTGTTTCAGCTTGTACATGCAGAAAAATCAACCAGAAAGCCTTATAAATATTTGCAAATTATTTATTTCCAGGATGCACCCGTAGCGCAGCCTGGATAAGCCGTAACGGCGCCGGAGAGCGCGACTGCCTCCTATACATGTCGATGATTAACCCAAGGAGTAGTCCCGCAATTGGGATACACAAATTGGCTGAGATATGTGCGAGCGAGCAGTAGGTCGGGGGTTCGAAAGTCAATGATTTGATTTGACCGAATTTCCCCCCGGGTGCGTAACAAAGTGAAGCGCACGGGGCTTTTAGCGCTTGCCGCTAATTTGCCCCGGGTGCGTTTTTCATGATCCAAAATGAAACTCATACATCTTTCTGAAGCGCGCCGGATGTTCCGCCGCGCAAGGCATGTGAAGCGGAATGGGTTCGGGAAGTACAGCGGAGAGCTTGAGCAGATAATACTGCAGATCATCGACTCCTGCTGGAACGGGACATACCTCCAGGTAAGCTCTGGCCATTTCAATGAGTTCTACTGCAGGGATTTCGGCATGTGCGCGGAGGCGCTTGTCAGTCTCGGCTACAAAGACAAGGTGATAAGCACCCTGGACTACGCCCTCTCGAAGTTCGTGGGGCACAGGAGGATAACTACCTCGATCTCGCCAAGGGGAAGATGCTTTGATTTCCCGCAATACGGCGCAGACTCATTGCCTTTCATCATCCATGCGATACGCGTCTCTGACGCGGATGACCTACTTGAAAAGTACAGCGGGTTCATCGGAAAGGAGATAGACCATTATCATGAGAACGTGTTTGACGCGAGGAATTTCCTCATAAGGAGGGACAGGCATTTCTCCTCGATGAAAGACTATGCCAAGCGCAGGTCATCATGCTATTCGAACTGCATGCTCCACATGCTGAGCAGGGATCTCGAGACATTGGGCATCAGGAGCCCTTTACCCTCGGACATAATAAAGAAGCAGATACTGGATAATTTCTGGAACGGGAAGTATTTCTACGACAGCCTGGCCAAGAAGGACATTGTCACAGGAGACGCGAACACATTCCCTTTCTGGTGCGGAGTCACTGATTCGAAGAAGCAGTTCAGGCTCTGCAGGGAGTCGATGGAGAAAGCGGAACTCACCAGGCCTTTCCCTCTGAAATACACCACAGAGCCTGCGAAGATACACAAGATGCATCTCATCGACATGTTTGCCGGCGACTATGAGCGCGACGCGATATGGATGCACCTGGGCCTCTGTTTCCTCGACGTCATAAAACAGTTCGACAAGAAGCGCTTCGAAAAGTACATGGACCAGTACGCGAAGCTCATAACAAAGCAGAAGAATTTCCTGGAAGTCTACAACCGAAAGGGCAGGCCATTAAGGACGAGATTCTACGTGACGGACGAGTCAATGCTGTGGGCGAGCAAGTATCTTCATCTGAAGAGGCAGTGAATATAAGAAATCAGGACTTCAGCCTCTTCAGCAAGATGGGTCGATGCTGTAGGTCTCTAAATGGATTGCTTTTTCACCAGGCTAGCATATAGCTCTTCTAGTTTAGGGATTATCAGGTCGATGTCATGCTTTTCCGCGGTCTTTGCTGCTTCTCTGCCGTATTTTTCTGCTTTTGCAGGCTTGTCCAGCAGGTCTGTTATCGCCTGTGCCATCTTCTCAGGACTTCCCGGAGGCACGATATGCCCGTTTTTCCCTTCTTTGATCCAGTCAGGTATCGCGTATTTTCTGACACCTACTGCTGGCAGCCCTGAGTACATGGCTTCCAGTATCGTGAGCCCTTGGGTCTCCATCGTCGATGCTGTGGCGAAGATGTCGCTTTTCAGGTACCACTCGCTTATCTTTTTGTATTTCACCATCCCTGTGAACTTCACGTTCTTCTCTATGCTTAGTTTTGTCGTGAGTTCATTTAGGCTGTTTAGAGCAGGTCCGTCCCCGACGATGGTCAGTGTCGCGGATGGGTGCCTTTTCAGGATGTGAGGCATGCTCTTCACGATTATGTCTGTATTCTTCTCGTAGCTCACCCTTCCTGCCGTTATTATGTTCTTTGTATGGAGGTTCTTTTTCTTCCTCTCGAAGAGCGAGAAGTCCAGTCCGTTCGATAGGTATACTATCCTGCTTGGTATCATATGTATCTTCAGCTCCTTGACGAGACTTGGTGATGGTGTTGTGGTGATGTCACACTGGCCGTAGACTGTCCTGAGGAGTTTCCAGACGAGCATCTTCTTGGTCTGCAGATTCCACTCTTTCTCTTTTGACACCATCTTCTGTATGGAAGAGATTACCTTTGATTTGGTCCTGCCTAGTTTCCTGACAAACCAGTTCTTCTTCAGCCGATCTATGTTGTCTTCGACGCTTTCTGGGGGCTTTCTGCGTATTTTCTTTAGGATGGTGTTGAGTCTCTTGAGCTGTCTTATGAACTTGTTTATGGAGCCATTCATGAACGCATTCCTGAGGGAGAGGTAGTTGAGCTGTTCTGTGACTAGGGTGTGGAATGTCCCGACCAGCGGCTTGTGCAGTATCTTCGAGCTTATTATTGCTGATACGCTGAAGAGTCCTGGTGTGTGCAGGTGTAGCACATCAGGGTTGAATCGTTTCAGCTCCCTTGCTATTTTCACGTGATTGGGCAGCGCTATCCGGACGTCGGAATAGGTCATGAGCGGAACTGCGAAAGAGCGTCGTACTGTTATGTTCCTGTGCAGCTTCTGTTCTTTCAAGCCTTTATATTTTGGGCAGAATATGATTATTCTGTGGCCTCTCCTTGCCAGCTTGTTTGTCATGTTGAGGATTGAGGTCACTATCCCGTTTACTTCAGGATAGTATGTATCTGTAAAGAATGCGATTCTCATCTTTTTGTCAGTCTGTTCAGCATATCTATTATCTTCTTGCCTTCTGCCCTGCCTTTCAGCGTGCCCATCACCTTGCCGACCAGGGCCTTGAACTCAAGCTCCTTGCTCTCGGCAATGACGTTCTTGATCTCTTTCTCGAGCTCTTCCTCGGTGAGCGCGGCGTACTTCGAGTAATCGACCTTCTCTCCCTTGCATATTGCGACTATTATCTCCTCGACACTGTCCTTTGTTATCTTGCCAGCATCGAGCATGGAGAATATCTTCTCGAAGTCAGCATCAGTGAGCTTTGTCTCGTCAACCTTGTATTTGCGCCGCAGGGTCTTAGGCAGTGATATCATTGTCTCTGCTATGAAGGCGGGCTTCACGTTCGCGAACCGGGACGCGAAATCCTCGAACAGGTCATGCTTGCCTGATTTAGAGAGATCCCGGGCAAGGTCCTCTGCGAGCTTGTGCTTCTCCTTGAACCTTTCTTTCTTCTCTGTCAGGAGTTCGGGCAGCTCTATGCCTTCGACATCAGGCCTTATCGGCGGGATGTCTGTCTCAGGGTACATCCTGGCGGCGCCGGGCATCGGCCTCATGTAGGTGGTCGTACCGTCCTGATTCGCTTTCCTGACTTCGCGAGGGACTCCATCAAAGCACATCTTTGCCCTGTCTAGCACATGCCTCATCCCTTCCTTCGATTTCACTTCATCAGCGACTATCATGGCAAAAGCGTCTGCATCTCCGAGCCCCAGGGCTTTCTTCAGCGCCTTTATCTCTTCGCTGCTGAACTTGTACTTGGCCATGTCCTCGTCAGAGTGTATTATCCCTCCGATGCCTGCCTTGACCTTCGCGTAATCAGAAAATTCTGTCCCGAGCCTCTTGCCCGGCTGTGTCTCCTTGCCTAGCAGTCCCGCGAATCCCGGAAGCGTAAAGCCGAGCACTATAGCTCCATCTTTTATCGCCTTGTTCACGAACTTGCACTCAGTGTCCTTGAATATGCTCGTGACATCCTTTGATCGTGATTCTCCCATCACAGGGGATTTCTTCTGCAGCGCATCCATCACCTCGACCAGGGTCAGCTGACGACGTGCCTCGTTCTCGACGAGTGTGGGCAGCATCTTCAGGTCCTGAGCTCCTTTTATCTCTATGCGCGCCCCTGCTGCGACAGACACGTTCACGTCCTGCCTTATCGTGCCCAGCCCGCGCGCCACCTTCCCTGTAGAGCGCAGTATCATCCCTATCTTCTCTGCTGCCTGCCTGCACTCTTCAGGCGTGTTGATGTCAGGGTCTGTGCCTATCTCGATGAGCGGCACGCCGAGCCTGTCCAGCCTCCACACGGCGAACCTGCGTCCGTCCTTGTCAACCCCTTTTGAGATGTCCTTTGCAGCGTCCTCTTCCACGGATATTGTTGGCACGCCTATCTTCTTGCCATCGATGTCAAGATGACCATCGACAGCGACGAGAGCTGTCCTCTGGAACCCGGTCGTGTTCGAGCCGTTGACCACGGTCTTCCTCATCACCTGCACCTCGTCCACGATGTGCGAATTCAGCATCTTCGCGACCTGAAGCACAGTCTGCAGCGCTTCATCGTTCATCGGGTGAGGAGGCTCCTCATCGAACTCGACTAAGCAAGTAGTGTCAGAATAAGCCTCATAGACAAAGTACGTCCCTTTCTCCATCTCATGCCGCGCAGCGACGTCGATGTCCCCTGTCTCGCCTGCTACCGCCCTGAGCTCCCTCTTCACGACGATGTCGGGCTTGTCGTCCCGCAGCACAGAGGGGCAGGAGCAGAACAGCTTGTGCGTCGCGAGCTGCTGGTGCGCTTCTATTCCACACCTGAGACCGATCTTTTTATAATCCAATTCCACCAGTACATGCCTCCTTCAGGCATTCAATCTTCTTTTTGTTAAAAAAGTATTTCTTTGTTTGTTTAACTAAGTCGATGACTTTATTTGAATCATATAGCCCTACTTTAAATATGTTTTGTTTAGTGTATTGGTGGGGATGAAATCCTAGTTTTCTCAAAACAGTTAAGCAATCATTCGCTAGACTTTTGTCTTTCACTACAAATTCAAATTTTGGTAGTCTTTTCTTCTTGTTTCGCGTGTATGCATATGACAAACAGCCTTCCGTCTGTATGAACGCTGCCATCATCTTCTGGTAATGTTTTTTTGATAACCTATTTAGATTCATTTTATCCAAAGAATTGCTTTTGTACCCTGCAGGAATCTCATACTTTAAGCATAACAATTGCCTCAAAGGACTGGAAGAGATTAATAATCTATCTTCACCAATTGATCCTTTGGTGAAGCATATCTTGTTCTTAAGATTGAATTTGTTTGTGAACATTTTCTCCAACTTTTTTAGACTTTGCAAATTAGCTTTTTGATTGATCTCAATTATTGTATTTGACAGTGTCAAATGGCCTTCTGTCCGTACCCATATGAGCAACACGTCAATGTCAGAATCCTCTTTGTTTTTGGGTATGGTTATTTTTCCTTTTTGGCTTGTTTTTCCGGTTAACTCACAGTTTTCCAGCAGATCCCAAATATTTAGTTTTAGCACTTGACAGATCTTTAAGATGACAGTTATTGGAAGCTTGCCATGCCTAAGTCGTATGGATCCATACTTATGCCCGCATAATAAAGAAAATCTTCTTTGCGAGGTATTGAGTTTTGTGAGTGTTTCCTCCAATAGTTTTCTTATTTTCTTATTTGTGCTGATGTAACAAGGTGCAAAACGGACTTTTGATCTGAATTTTCTTCCACTTGGTTGGGTTCTTGTAATGTTTGTATTGTGCAAGCAAAACCATAGATTTTGATAGGTGATTGGAATTTTATGGTATTTACTGTTGATGCTGCAAGCGGCTTCTGCAACCCAGATCGGAAGCAGTTTTTTCTTGCGCTTATAATCATTAATCAGTCGCGAGTTAATGCTATATTCGTTGAAAAGCCCATTATGGATAGCTATGTTGATGGCTTCAATGATATTTGAACTGTAGTATATGAAGTAAGGACTATCTAGAAATCTTAACTTTGAATTCTTATTGACGATGGAGTTCATTTAAATCGCCACCATTTTTCCATGATATTATATGCTTGTTTTAGCTTAAATATCTGACGCATCAATGTCTAGTGACCAGTGGAACTTTGTGATTTGCTAGGGTTGTAGAATACAAGCACTTTAAACTGGAAAATTTACGACAATAAAGACGACGACAACGCTTAATGTTGTTTTATCATAATTCCAAAAAGTCAGCGTTTCCACATAATAATTCCTTTCTTCATTACTCTCCTTATCCTGTGCAGCGGTATGCTGGTCTCCTCGCCGTCGCGCATCACCACCATGAAACCTTCATCCACCCGCGCTATGTCTTTGTACTTTATCTCGACGAGCTTCTTGGTTATCCTGTCGAGGTAAAACAATGAGTATTCGGCAGGATTCTCGCGGTCATCCCACTTTATCTTGTTGATGAGCTGCTCTATGGTAATCATGATGGATCATTCTTCGATGAACTCTTTCTCGCTTATGCGCTCGTTTATCTCGCCGCGGAGATTCTTGCCGACAAGCTTCTTTGCCTCATCAGCTGTGTTGTTCCCGAGCAGCCACGCGAGCTTGACGAGTGCTGTCTCTGCGAGCATGTCCTCGCCGCTCACCACTCCAAGCTCCTGCAGGTCGCGGCCCTTGTCATAAACATTCATCTGCACCCTGCCGAATATGCAGTTCGTGGTCATCACCACGACGCAGCCCGAGTCCACGACCTCTTTTATCGCAGGGTATATCTTCTTATGGACTTCGCACCACTCGTTAGGGCATTGCCCGGGAGTGTGCCCCAGCCCTGTTCCTTCTATGACAAGCCCTTTGTATCCCTTGAAGAGCGAGAACTGTTCCGGGAACATGTTGACATGCGCCTTCAGCAGCCCTGTCTTCTCCTCGAACTTGGGCTTGACTGATATCGAGCCGCCTTTCTTTGCATGGTCGGTCTTCTTGAACCTGATATCCCTTGTCTTGTAGTCGACGAAAGCGATGGGCGAGTCATTCACCGGCTTGAAAGCGTCTCTCCTGGAACTATGCATCTTCTTTGTCTTGCACGCAGGCAGTATCACGCATCTTTCGTCGCTCGTGTAATCATGCATGCAGATTGCGACCCCTGCGAAGTCGGATTTCGCTATGAACTCTGCTGCGCACACCATATTCATGGCTGCGTCGCTCGAACCTCTGTCAGAGCTCCTTTGCGCTCCGACGAGTATGACCGGTATCGGACATTTCTCCAGCGCGAAAGCGAGCCCGGCAGCAGCGACTGCGAGATTATCTGTGCCCATCCCTACGATGACTCCCTCAACCATTTTCTTCGCCTCTTTCCCGACAGCCTCTGCTATGACTGAGAAGTGCTTGAACCTGAGGTCATCTGACCACATGTTCGCTATCAGCGATGAGTCGAAGTTTGCTATGTCTGCCAGCTCAGGGAAAAGCCCCAGAAGGTCCTCTGGCTTGAATGAGCTGTACACCGCGCCTGTCCTGTAATCTACTTTCGACGCTATCGTGCCGCCTGTGTGGAGTATGGATATCTTAGGCAGGCCTTTCTTCTCGACGGTCTTTTTCGAGTACTTGATCTCCATCTCCTTGCCCTGTTCAAGCAGTTCCACTCTCTTTATCTTGGAGTTCTCGATCCCGACATTGTAGCCGTTCTCGAGCTTCAGGACAGTCACGTCTTTCTTCCTGTCAATGAGGATTCCCTTATAGGTCTCTTTTTGACAGACGACCTTTACCTTATCACCTGGCTTTTCACCCATTTGTATCAGCTCTCTTATTCTTTGACTATGATGCCTATGCTCGCGTAGCCATACGCGTTGTTCTGGCTGTCCTTCACGCGTATCACTTCCTGCAGGTCCTCGTCAGACGAGACCTCGAATCCGATCACCTTGTGCCCGCCTGCAGGTATCTCGACCGAATCTTCAGAGAATGCACAGCCTTTGCAGGGATATATGGTGAATGTCTCTGTCTCATCCCTGACATTGCTTATTATCATCCAGTTCTCCTTTGATTCTCCCGGCTTCAGCTCGACATACCCGTCATACACCTCGACGAGCTTTCCTCCGCTTATCTCTTTCAGGAGGGTGTCCTCAGGGCTTTCCGGTGCGGGTTTTCGCGCGACAGGCTTCCTCATGTCAGTATCTTTGCTGCCGCAGCCTACCAGCAGCAGGATGATTAGAATGAACATGATCAATACAGCTGTTTTTCCCCTCATTTTTTCACATGAAATAGTCTGGCTTCGACTCCTTCATCTCTTTTCCTGTCGCTTTCGTGAACTTCTCCTTAAGGGCCGCGTACGACTCCTCTATGTCCTTTGTTATCGACGGCCTGACCTTCTGCAACGCCTCCTCGAAATCCTTTACGTTTATCTCTTTTGCCTTGAAGTCTCTCCTCAGCGCTATTATGGCCGCTTCCCTGCACACGCTCTCTATGTCTGCGCCTGCGTACCCTTCTGTCTTCGTCGCCAGCTCCTTCAGGTCGACATGCTTTGATAATGGCATGCTTTTCGTGTGGATCTCGAATATCTTCAGCCGTGTCTTCTCGTCGGGAGCGCCTACCATTATTATCCTGTCGAACCTTCCCGGGCGTAGCAGTGCAGTGTCGAGTATGTCCGGCCTGTTTGTCGCTCCTATGACCACGACATTGTGCAGCTCCTCGAGACCATCGATCTCTGTGAGCAGCTGGTTCACGACCCTCTCGCTCACCCTGTTGTCTCCGCTCGCACCTCTGCGCGGCGCAAGGGAATCGATTTCATCGAAGAATATGATTGATGGGGATGTCTGTCTTGCCTTCTCGAAGACCTTCCTGACTGCCTTCTCTGACTCGCCGACCCATTTCGAGAGCAGTTCAGGACCTTTGACGAGTATGAAGTTCGCCTCTGACTCGTTCGCCACGGCTTTCGCGAGCAGTGTCTTGCCTGTCCCCGGAGGGCCGTACAGGAGTATGCCTTTCGGCGGCCTCACGCCCATGCGTGTGAAGACCTCTGGTGTCTTCAGCGGCCACTCGACAGCCTCGCTCAGGTCCTGCTTGACATTTTCGAGCCCGCCGATGTCATCCCATTTGACATTAGGTATCTCAACGAGCACTTCTCGCATCGCGCTTGGCCTTACGACCTTGAGCGCTTCCCAGAAGTCCTTCTGGCTGAGCCTGAGCTTCTCAAGAGTCTCCTTCGGTATGGTCTCATCCTTCTCGAGCTGGAGCTCGGGAAGCACCTTCCTGAGAACTATGATCGCTGCCTCCTTTGCCAGGGACGCGAGGTCGGCGCCGACGAATCCGTGAGTTACCGCTGCTATCTCCTTGAGGTCAACGTCCTTTCCGAGCGGCATGTTCCTTGTGTGGATCTTGAGCACGTCTAACCTGCCTTTCTTGTCGGGCACTCCTATGTCTATCTCCCTGTCGAACCTTCCGGGCCTTCTCAGCGCCGGGTCCAGGAGATTCGGGACGTTCGACGCGGCGATGACGACTACCTTTCCTCTTGACTGCAGCCCGTCCATGAGCGCGAGAAGCTGCGCCACGACCCTTCTCTCGACCTCTCCTTTGGTCTCTTCCCTTCTCGTCGCTATGGCATCTATCTCGTCTATGAATATGATGCTTGGCGCGTTCTTCTCCGCGTCCTCGAACTTCTTCCTGAGGTTTTCCTCTGACTGGCCGTAATACTTGCTCATGATCTCAGGGCCGTTTATGAGTATGAAGTTGGAGTTTGTCTCGTTCGCCACCGCCTTCGCGAGCAGCGTCTTTCCTGTGCCTGGCGGCCCGTGCAGCAGCACCCCTTTCGGCGCATCGATGCCCAGCCTCTCGAATATCTCAGGGTGCTTGAGCGGGAGCTCGACCATCTCCCGTATCTTCTTTATCTCATTCCTGAGCCCGCCGATGTCCTCATATGTCACCTCGAGGACCTTCTCCTCTTCCTTGAGCTCAACCGCCTCCGGGTTGAACACTACCTCTGTGGTGTTGGATATCAGCACCGCTCCTTTGGGATTGGTGTCCGCGACTATGAACTTGATGTCTCCGAGCCCGAAGCCCATCATGCTCTCGTCGAGTATCGAGAATATGTCTTCGAAAGGGCTCTCGCTCATGGTGTTCCTCCTGCGCTTGGTGCCGCCGAGCGACACGATATCGCCTTTCACCACCGCCCTGCCGAGAAGTCCCTGCTGGAACAGCTCCTGCGGCGCCTTTATCATGATGCCTTTCCTGGCGGGAGCGACTATGACCTTGGTCGCGGTCTTGACCTCCGCCTTCCTGACCTTGACTATCTCACCTATGCCTGTCTTGGCGTTCCTTCGTATGATGCCGTCCATGCGGATTATGTTCAGGCCTATGTCTCCGGGATACGCCCTGTCGACTATGCCTACGCTCTTCCTCTCTCCCTCTATCTCGACGATGTCACCGCTCCTTACGCCTATCTGGTGCATCAGTCCTGAATCTACCCTGACGATTCCCTTGTTCACATCGTCCTGGATCGCCTCTGCGACCTTGAGGTTTATTTCAGCTCCCATGATTGGATTGCCTACTTCTTCTTTTCCTCTTTCTTGTCTTCCTTCTTCTCCTCTGCCTTTGGCTTGGCTTTCGGCGCAGATGCCACATTGACATTGGGCATAGGCACAGGAGGAGGGAGATTGACCGTGTTGCTCAGTATGATCGACTGGATGTTGCACTTCGTTAGCACGGAGTTGATTATCTTCTCAGCCACCTCTTTCTTGAGCTTCTTGTCCTTCTGCCAGCCGTCCACTATCTCTTTTGCGCCTTTTTCGTCTGTCAGATAGAGTATGCTTCCGCCCAGCTCTATCTTGGCGAAGTCAGGCTCGTAGAGTGACTTGTAGCTGAACTCGAACCTTATGCCGTGCTGCTTTGTGGCGCCCAGCTTGAGGTCGCTCTTCTTTACGTCAGTTATACCTACGTTGTTGCTTATGTTTATCTTGCCGGTCGCAGTCTCTTTCTTAGAAACATCGATCCTGTTGAACTCAAATCCCACAATTGCCATTATTACCACCTTTTATTCGTTGTTTTTGACAATAAGATAATGTGTAATACATCCCCTCCTGTGGCTTCTGGATATTCGGAGTTTGTTTATAAATGTTATTGTTGGCCTTATAAATATTAGAGCGCGATAAACTCAACTTTTAAATAGGTATAAAAAGCCTTAATACAAGCAGCTACATTTCAAACTCAAATAGCACAGTTGCCCCTGCCTAGCGAGCTCACGGTTAAAGTCGCAGTAAAAAATGCAGCTGGGCAAACAGAAACGCTGAATGAAGCGTCAGCGAGCGCAGTGGCAGCGGTGCGGACCAAAGTGTTATGATGTTGCAAGGTTCAAAATGACAATACTCATAGATGTGCACGCCCATCTGGACTGGCCTGACATGCTGCAGGACATCGACAATGTGATCCAGAGGGCGAGAGAAGCAGGTGTCAAGGTGATTATAGCCAACGGTGTCGACCGCGAGTCCAACCGCAGGGTGCTTGAGCTTGCAGGGAAATATGATATAGTCCAGCCTGCGCTGGGCATCTACCCCATTGATGCGCTCCAGACAGAGCAGGGCGAGTCTTTCAAGGAGACAGACATCGACAAGGAGCTTGATTTCATAAAGCAGCAGGACATAATTGCGATAGGTGAGGTCGGCCTTGACATGAAGAACGGCCAGGACCTTGAGATGCAGAAGGATCTTTTCCTCAAGCTCATCAATATAGCAAAGGAGAAGGATATTCCTGTCATCGTCCATTCAAGGAAGGCAGAGCAGGAGTGCATAGATGTGCTGGAAGCTACAGGGTACAAGAAGGTGGTCATGCATTGCTTCAGCGGAAGGAAGCATCTCATAAAGCGGGCTGCAGACCTTGGATATTATTTCTCCATCCCGACCAACATAGTAAAGAGCGAGCACTTCCAGCAGCTTGTCAAGGACGTCCACATATCAAAGCTTCTCACAGAGACGGACGCGCCTTTCCTTTCCCCGTTCCCTGGCAAGACCAACGAGCCTGCTTTCGTCATCGAGTCCCTGAAGAAGATTGCAGAGATAAAGGGCATGACACTCGATGACACCGCGAACAACATATTCATGAATTATCAGAACCTGTTTCTAAGATGACCTCAACCAAAAAAAGTGCAAGGAAAAGATTGAGCAAGATAGAGAAGACCCCTTTCTATTCCTATCGCATCGGCCCCCTGCCTCGCGGCTGCCAGCACTGCGTAAAGGGAGAGAAGCTTGTCATGTTTGTCACAGGCATCTGCCCGCGCAACTGCTCTTATTGCCCTATCTCTGACCAGAAGCATCAGCATGACGTGACTTATGCGAATGAGTGGCCCACTGCAGACATCAAGGATATAATCAAGGAAGCGAAGCTCATGGATGCGAAAGGTGCGGGATTCACAGGCGGAGACCCTCTTGTCAAGCTCGAGCGCACAGTGAAGTACATCAAGGCCCTCAAGAAGGTGTTCGGGAAGAAGTTCCACATCCATCTCTACACTTCTTTTGATCTCGCGACGCCTGAGCGGCTCAGGAGGCTCCACGCAGCAGGCCTCGATGAGATACGCTTCCACCCTGACCTTGAGGACGAAACACTCTGGCCGAGGATCGACCTCGCAGCAAAGCTGGACTGGGATGTCGGCGTCGAGATACCTGCAATTCCTGGCAAGAAGCAGAAGACTCTCAAGCTCATGCAGTTCCTGGACAAAAAGATCAGGTTCCTCAACATAAACGAATTAGAGGTCTCTGACGCAAAAGCCAACAAGCTCTCAGAGCAGGGCCTCCGCACAAAAGACCGCCTATCCTATGGTGTAAAAGGCTCAGAAGCTCTTGCCAAAGATCTTCTTCGCGAAGCGCAGGAAAAGGATTTTTCCTATAATGTCCATTATTGCACAGCAAAGCTCAAGGACCGGGTCCAGCTCGCGAATCGCATCAAGCGCAGGGCAAAGAACGCAAAGCAGGAGTTCGACATCATGAACCCTGACGGCACCCTTACAAGAGGAGCGATCTACCTCCCTTACCTTGCCCCCTCTTTCGGCTACGCGAAAAAGCTGGAGAGCCTGAACCCAAAGCAGAAGAGGTTCATCCGCAGGAAGCTGATGATCGCAAAGTGCCATCTCATCAGGGGTTATGGCGTTCCGAAAGACCTTTTCATGATTGATGAACAGAGGATGCGCATCCTCACTAATCCCGGAGTCTGCCAGCACCTCGCCAAAGAGATAAACACGATGCACCTCAAGCCCGCGATAGTCACGGAGTACCCTACCTGGGATGCGTTAATCATAGAGTTGGAGTGGTTGTAGCAGTCCAACCACGCCCTTGCTCCGTTTTGCTCGCTCTGCTCGCAAAACTGCGCCGTTGCCACGCATGCCTGATTGACGTATCGTTAAAGTTGCCGAAGTCATAAAATGCGCAGCATTTTAGGATGCCAAAGACTCGATTTACGCGAGTCTTTGAGCAGCTCCAATGATTATTGATTCTTTGTGTTATGTTCATAGCATGCTAACAGGCAACGAAGGACGTGGTTGGACTGGCTCTAAGTGCAAATATTTATTAATTAAAACCCCTATTTCTCCATATCATGTTCAAAAAGAGGTCGAAGAAGGGCTTGAGCCATGTAGATTGGGCGATGTCACTCGCTATATTCCTGCTCTATCTTGCGTGGTTCTTTGTTCTTGTCAAGCCTTTGTTCGTGCCTTCCAGCAACATGGACACGTTGCTTGATATACTGCAGGATGGTGTTGAGGGCGAGGTATACCAGGACATTGAGCGCGTACGTATCATGGTGCCTGGCGATCTGGACTCTGAATATGAGCCTATAGTCATCCCTTTCAGCCATGACTGGGCAGAGTCGAAGATTGCCCACTCAGCAGACTACTTCTTCATAGATGAGGGAAAGATGTTCTTCCTGGCCAACCTTTCAAACACCAGGATGTTCGAGATGTATTATCCTCATGACGCCCTCAAGACCACACCCATGAAGGCAGTGTTCGCGCATGAGACTAATTTCCATTCAGGGGATTTCACAGCGTACTTTGATGATTACCTCCTTGACAGGATATATTTCATGGGAGAGCAGCGGCTTTCAGGATTATCTGTCGAGGTTGATGACACAGAGCTGGGCACAGAAGGTGCGTTCACCAACGGGACTTTCATCGCGAAGTACCAGCGTGAGGATGACTACATCAACTTCACTTCATATGTGTTCGCAGAGAACCCGAAGGTGTACATGTATCTCAGACCCAACGATTACCAGGACCACAGCATGGTCATGAGTTTTGCGACATTCAACTACACGAGATTCTATTTCAATCCCATGAGCAGCGGAGACCTCACTTACAGCGCCGTACCGAAGTGCAGGTATTATGAGAGCGCTTTCCTCGACCTGAATGACGGCAGCTCAGGCCTGCTCGTCACATTCAGCCGCAATATCTCGATAAGGCTCTGTACGAATGAGACGAATGCCCAGGTCCAGCTGGAGTTCGACATCTCCGCAGGAGATGAAGACAACCTTAACATAATACTTCACGAGGGCGACGAGAACGACGTGATTGAGTACCCTATTGAGCCGATTGTCGGGACCACAGAGACACTGAATACGATCTCCGCGAAAAAGGTATCCCTTCTGAAGAACAGGGACTATGATTATCTCAAGCAGCTTTTCAACTATCCTTCTGTAAGGGATTTCAACATGACGATAACGAGCGATGTGGTCTCGGCATCCGCAGGCACAGAGCAGCCATTGCTTGAGGACATCTACGCAAGGAAGATAGAGGGATTCATACTCGATGATCATTACGACCAGGAGAGGGTCATCATGACCCTGACAGTGTGGTGACGATGTTTAGGAAAAGAAGGAATCGGAAAGCGTATGTCAGGACATTGGAGGCATTCCTCGCCTTCTTCATAACGTTCATATTCGTGGTGTTCATAGTTCTCAAGGGCATAAGCGCGAAGCCTTTGAGGACCCAGCTCGACATCCTGCCTGCGCTTGAGCAGAGGGATGACTTCAGGCAATGCGTCTATGAGTCTAACGCGACATGCATCGAGGACATAGTCGGGCCTTTCATACCTGGCGCGTATAACTTCAAGATTTCCATAGACACTCCGGATCCTTTTAAAGGGGCAAAGGATATTTATACAGAGACTGTTTTCATAGCATCCAACCAGACCAATGATTACCGGATAGTCTACCTGTACTATTGGCCTGTTTCAGGTTAGGCAAAAAAGGTGGTATCATGAAGATCGAGATCGACACCCAGAGGGATTCCAGGGAAGACCTCATACATCTTGCTGACATGCTGACCGCGCTCTCAGGCTCGCGACGTTCCGGAGCAGTCAGGCCAAGGGACCTTGAAGAGAAGCCGAGGAATGTTTTTGAGGACACGGCGCCTTCAGGCGGCCTGTTCAACATGTTCGGAGACTCTTCATCGCAGGCAGCACGAGCGTCGGACCCGCAGCCAGCGGCACCGTCCCCATCCCAGCCTGCACAGTCAGGCACAGGAGACCTGTTCTCCATATTCAGCTCGTCTGGCAGCGCGTCAGGCGGCTCCTCTCAGCCATCTGAGATGCCTGCAGTCTCCACATTGCTGTCTGATGATGAGGATAGCAGGGAGACTTCCTCTGCTGATGATATCATGGATGACGACAAGATAGTCCCTTACTGAAAATGGAGAAGTATAAGTTCTTTGATGAGATAACCTCTGACGTGATGTTTGAGGCGTACGGCTCTGACCTCAAGGCGCTTTTTGCCAACGCAGCAGAGGCCATGTTCACGATAATCTGCAAGCTCGACAAGGTGGAGCCGAGAGAGGAGCGAAAGGTAGAGGTCACCGCAGACAGCGTGGAGGACCTCATGATAAACTGGCTCCAGGCCCTCATAGCGAAGGTTGATATCGACGAGATGTTCTTCTCGAAGTTCAGGATAACAGACATAAGCGAAACCAGCCTGACAGCATTCGTCTATGGCGAGCCCATAGCGCCTGAGAAAGGCGAGACACTCGTCAAGGCAGTGACCTATCATCAGTATAAGTTCAAAAAGACGAAAGATGGCTACATGTGCAGGGTCAGCTTCGACATCTGACCTTATTGCGCAATCTTATTACGCATACACTTCTGCAGTCACTTTCTTCTCTATTACGGGCCTTTTGGCGAACTCTTGTCCCCTCTTGACCAGGTGCGTCTTCGGGCTCTTGCTCTCGAAGAACCTGATGAGGTATTCCTTCGTAGCATTGTAGTCGAAGTTCCTGCATGAGAATATGTCTATGAACACGAAATCATCGTCAGGGAAAGTGTGTATCGACACGTGGCTCTCGGCGAGTATGACGAATCCTGTCACTCCAGGGGTCCTGGCCCATCTGTCCTTGTATTTCATCACCTTAGGTTCTGATATCCTTGTCATGCCTATCTTCGCAGGCATCTCCTTCAGAAAATCGTAGATAAGCTCAAAATTTCTCAGCTTGCGCCGATTGCACTGGTGCAGGTCCAGCATCAGGTGCGGCCCGAAAGTGTTTGTATTCTTCATTTCCCTAATTGCCCTCCACAGTTTTAAGGGCTTTTTCAATCAAGCAATCCATATTTAAAGCTTTGCTTTATAACGGTTTTAAGGCAGTTTAAAGCGTGTTTCAGGCAAATCAGGTTTTTTTGGTTTTATTACAATCAGCCAGAATGATTGTAATGAATACCGCATGCTTAAGCATGTGGTTTTTTCTTTGCTTTCCGCTCATGGAATCTCCTGGCGAAGCTAGCAGCCACCATCAGCGGGAACACTACCGTGGCCTCGCATTTTATCTTCACATTCGGCGCGTTTACCTTCAGCTTTGCCCAGCTCATCGCTTCCTGCTGGTTGCCTCCTGAATCTGAAGCGTCGAACTCCTGGGCTGTCGTCACATACACGGCATAGTCCAGCCCGTCCTTGAAGATGTTCGAGTTCAGCACGTAGTGCTTGGGCACCCCTCCGCCTAGAAGTATCGCTCCTGTCTTCTCGTACTCAAGCGCCAGCTTGACTATCTTCTCATGGTCTGCCACGATGTCGATGAAGAAGTCCGGATGCTTCTGCCTCTGGAAATAGAACAGGTCTCCGATGCTTCCATCAGTGAGTGCAGGGCAGAACACAGGCACGTCGTTCTTCGCAGCCCAATACAAAAACGATTCCTCACTCCCGATAGCAAACCCCAGTTCCCGGGTAAATTCTGTCGCGCATAATGGCCTGCCTTTCTTCTTCTGCATCAAGTAGAGCTTCTCGAAGAAAGGGTTCATGAACCTCTCGAAGTAAAGGTACCTGTCATAGGGCGCGAATATGTTGCCTATCCTTCCTATGCCCTGCTCAAACAGCGCCCTTCCAGGGGCGTCAAAGCTCCCTGTCACGAAAGGACGAAGTGTCTTTATCACATCCTCCTCGACCGCCCCTGCCGCAGTAACTATCACATCCACGAACTTTTGCTTCACCAGGAACACTATGATCTCGCGCAGCCCTGATGATATTATGTTGGATGTCATCGAGAGGTATATCTTCGCGTCATCGTCAAGCATCATGTTGATTATCTCTATCCCGCGCGACATCTCTGTCGCCTGTATGCCTGTGACTGCCATCGCTTCCATGAACCTGTCGAAGTCGAACTCCTGCTCGAAGTCGTATCCTTTGACCTGCGGATAGTCGTCCAGGGTATTGTAACGCCTCATCCAGCTGAACCTGTTCTGGTATGAGTCCTGCTGTTCTTCCTTGATTGTTTCATTATCCATCATTATCACCTATAGCTCCAGATCTGAAAATAAGATATTATGTAAATTATAGAATGCAGAATAAGCTGTTCATATCCTGAAATGCGAATACGCCGAATACACGAAATTATATGTCATACATATAGTTGTTGTCAGGCGGTTTAAATATCTTGCGTAAATCCTGGCTCTATCCAATAAATAATAGGGGTTGCCTGTTTGAGGGGAGGTGGGTGGGACGGTTGGGTGAATAGAACGGCTCAAATCCGCTATTTTTTGGCTTCAGGCCAAAAAATCAAAGGTGGATTTGGGCTTCTGTGTTGCTCTGGCAACCCCTTGCTGAATTTTTGGAGGGTGCCCCTTTTGCAAAGACATTTAAAACATTCTGTTTTGGCAGGAGGTATGGAATGCAAGAAAGCAGTCACTCTTATCTCTTCAGGCATAGATTCTCCTGTGGCTTCATGGTTGATGATACAGAGAGGCCTTGACATGATTGGCATACATTGCTCCAACGCGCCTCTTGCACCCGAAGGATCGATAGATATAACCAAGAAGATGTGCAGGAAGATCGGCATAAGGCGCCTCTACATAATCAGGCACGGAGAGCTTGTGCAGCAGAAGCTTGTCGAGCATTGCAAGCCTGCTCTCATCTGCGTTCTCTGCAAGCGTTTCATGTACCGCATGGCAGAGGCTGTAGCGAACAAGGAAGGCGCGTCATGCATCGTTACAGGAGACAACCTTGGCCAGGTCGCGTCCCAGACACTTGACAACATGGTCGTCCTGTCAGGTGCGACATCCCTTCCGATCCTGCGGCCGATACTATGCAATGACAAGCAGGAGACAGTGGACATAGCAAAAGAGATCGGCACGTATGACATCGGTCTTGACTCCCCTCCGTCATGCACCATAGTCCCGAAGCAGCCTGCGACCAAGGCCTTCATCCGGCATGTTGAGGCAGAGGAGGCAAAGCTCGACATCAGCGGCATAGTGAAGGAAGCTGTCGATACAGCCGAAGTTCTCGAACTATGAGACACTCAGTCTAAACCCGCAGTGCTGCCAATGCCAGCCTGCGACCCTATGGTCAGACCAGCGGATTAACAACACTTGGTGAATGAAGCGGTGAATGAATCGCTGGGAGCGCTGCTTTGGCAGCACTGCAAACCGCAATTACTGTCCAAAAGTGAATGCTTTAAAATGCCTTGTTTCTCAGCCTTGAAAATAGAGAATTTGGCATTCTCAGCCTCTATAAACATCAATGAAAAGCTTTATATATGCCTTCTTTTTCTGTAATACTTGGCTATTCGAGAAGGTTGTTCGTTGTGGTGACGATTGCAATCTTCTTTTTTTTATTTTTTTATCTAGGTTACGAAAATGTTGACGAAAAAACAATACGCCCAAATTCTGGATGAACTCGACAACTGCAATAGGCCGCTCTATTTTTTCCATGATGACAGCGATGGACTGTCTTCTTTCCTTCTCCTCTACCGGTACAAGAAGGAGGGCAAGGGCGTATGTGTCAAGTCACATCCCAAGGTAGACGACCGTTTCTTCAAGATAGTGCATGAATACCAGCCTGACAAGATTTTCATCCTTGACCTTGCGATACTTGATGAGGCGTTCGTGGAGGAGTTCAGGGGCGTACCGATAGTATGGGTAGATCATCACGCTCCTACGAGGATTCCTGGAGTCAAGTACTTCAACCCTCGTATCGAGAACAAGGATGACAACACCTGCGTCTCGCACATCTGCTATGAGGTCATTAAGCACGAACGTCCTGATGACATCTGGATATCCGCTGCAGGCATAATCGGCGACTGGCAGATGACCTCTGTGACAGAGGAGTTCTCGAAGAGATATCCTGATCTCCTGCCTGCTTCGATAAAGCGGCCTGAGAAGGCGCTGTTCGATTCGCCTTTCTCCAAGCTGGTGAAGATATTCAATTTCCTGCTCAAGGGAAGGACCCAGGAGGTGATGAAGTGCGTCAAGATACTCACGCGCATCGAGTCCCCTTATGAGCTTCTCAACGGCGAGACCCCCAGGGCCAATTTCATAGTCAAGCGCTTCGAGAAGATCAATGAGACATACGAGTCGCTCATAAAGTTTGCCATAAGCAAGGTGTCCAAGAGCAGGCTGCTTGTCGTGAAGTACAGGGAGGATAAGATGAGCTTCACCGGCGAGATGTCGAACGAGCTTCTCTACCGATACCCTGACAAGGTGATACTTGTCGCGAGGGAGAAGTCTGGCGAGATGAAATGCTCGCTCAGGACAAGCCCTGGCCTGAACCTGCCTGATGCCATAGACAAGGCATTGGTAGGCGTGAGCGGTTATGGCGGGGGCCATGAGTATGCCTGCGGCTCCTGCGTCAAGCTCGAGGACTTTCCCACCTTCCTAGAGCAGCTTAAAGAGGCGATACAGCAGCCCGGGAAGAAAGAAGAAACAAAGGCAGAGAAGAAAGCTGAGTAAGTTTTATAAACATCATATTTTCCCTTTTTACCAAGCGCGCCGGTGATCTAATGGCTATGATTGTGGCCTTCCAAGCCATCTATCCGGGTTCAAATCCCGGCCGGCGCATACATGCCTTCCAAAAAAAAGAAGATCAAGAGAACATCAAAAAAAGAGACCGTCATGGTCATCTGCGCCCACCCTGATGATGAGATACTGGGTGCTGGCGGGACCATCGCCAAATACGCGAAAGAAGGCAAGCGGGTAATAACAGTCATATTCTCTTATGGTGAGAAGTCCCATTGGTGGCTGAAGAAGCAGCATACCATCGAGATGAGGGTCAGGGAGGCCAGGGCTGCAGGCGAGGTGGTCGGCACAGACAAGACGATATTCCTGGGAATGAAGGATTTCGAGCTCAAGGATGAGATCAAGGACCGGAAGAAGCTTGCCCTGCTGGATAAGGTCATCCTCAAGTACCGGCCGAAGAGGATATTCACGCATTCCCCTGATGATATCATCTACGCAGACCATAAGGCTGTGTGGGATGCGGTCGATAAGGTTACGCGAAGGATAGGATACAAGGGAGACATATACGTCTTCAACATCTGGGCAAAGGATGTCCGTGTGAGCAAGAACCCGAAGCTGTGTATAGACATATCCGACACGTTCTTTTTGAAATGGGCTGCATTGAAGAGATTCAAGAGCCAGCACATGTACATCTTCCAGCTCTATCCGGGAGTGCTCTGGCGCGCGTTCAAGGGTGGTTTTGAGCATGACTGCAGGTTCGCAGAGGTATTTACGAAGGTGAAATGAGCATGGCCGAGCATGACATCCCGAAGAAGAGGCTGCTCATCGCTACAGACTCTTTCATACCCAGATGGGATGGCATTGCGCGGTTCCTTTATGAGGTCGTGCCTTACCTGTCGAAGCATTTCGACGTGATGATAGCCGCTCCGAGGTTTCCAGGTAAGTTCGATGGGCTTGATGATGCGATAGTCCTGCGCTTCCCGACGTACAAGAGGAAGTTCGGTGACATAAACCCTGCGAAGTTCAAGCGCAAGCAGATGAAGAAGCTCGTCGAGAAGGCAGACATCGTCTGGACGCAGAGCATAGGTTTCATAGGCGGGCTGGCCATGCATTACGCGAAGAAGATGCGTAAGCCCCTCATAGCATACGTCCATTCTGTCGAGTGGTTCCTCTTCTCCAAGTCCCTGAAGCGCGGCAGGGAGTTCGTCGAGTTCACGATACGGAATCTCGTGCCTTTCCTGTACAACAAGTGCAACATGATAATGATACCTTTCGAGGGCATGGAGAAGATGCTTGATGACCAGGGCATAAATCCGAAGAAAGAGGTGGTCTATCTCGGCATAGACTCCAATAAATACAGGCCTCCGGAATCCAAGATACTCGCTAAAGAGCGCCTGGGCCTGAATCCCAATAACATAGTCATAGGATATCTGGGCAGGTTCGGCAGGGAGAAGGATATACAGACATTGTACAAGGCTTTCAGGAAACTGCACCAGGAGAGGCCAAACACGACCCTTCTTCTCGTCGGAGGGGAGATAGTGCTTGATGATGCAGAGGATGTCAGGGTTGTGGGCCCGGTCAACATCCCTCTGCCTTACTACCAGGCCATGGACATCTATGTCCTCCCATCTTTGACAGAGACCACATCGCTCACTACGATGGAAGCGATGTCCTGCGGTGTACCTGTCATCGTGACCCCTGTAGGTTATGTCGAGAAGTATGTCGAGCACAAGGTGAATGGCTTTGTCTTCCCGTTCCAGAATGTCGATCGGCTCTACATAACCTTGAAGAAGCTCTCGACAGACACCCACCTGCGTCGGGACATCGGCAGGGCTGCGCGCGATACCATGGTCAAGAATCATTCCTGGGAGCATACTGCTGACGAGATAGTCAAGATATTGAAGAGGTTCTGAGTTTTTAGCAGCGCCGCCGTGAATTTGTGCAGGCGCTAGTGTTTTGGAAGTGCATCCGGCAGGGGGATGCCCCCTACGGGATGCCGGATTTCGTGATAACATGGCATGCCGAGCTTCACGCGGCGCTGCGATGAGGAAGATGAAGAAATTCTTTAGCTGAAGTATGCGCCTTCACATGTCGCGACATCGAAGTCAGAGAAATATATGTTGCCCTGCTTCCACCTGTTCAGCATGGCCACAAGATCATTGGTATTGAACAGGCATTCCCCTTCGTCACCCTCATACTGGTCTGCCTCTTCGTTTATCGACTCGAGCTCAGCGTCAACCTCTTCCTGCGTGTATCCTTCGTCAATCATCTGCTGCACCATCTCTTCTGTGAATGCCACGTCTATGCGCTCTGTCTGGATGTGGAATCTGCACTTTCCTGATTCTTCTCCTCTTATCTCATAGTGCTCGATGTCAGTCTCGGTCATTCCTTCCTGCGACAGTGTTATGGTGTTGGTCACCTTTGCCGGTGAGCAGTCATCTGCAGCATCGATGAAGCAGTCAAGGTCTGTACCGCAGTCAGCCACCTCTGCAGCCCCTGCGCCGCCGATGACCCTGAACATCTTCTGGAACTTCTTCTGGTTCCCTGCACTGTCTTTCGCGAACACGGTCAGGTGGTATGATCCCTTGAGATAGTATTCAGCTATCGCCCTCTTTCCTGTGTAGATTCCGTCGCCCGCAGCTGCGTCGCCATCTTCTCCGTCGTCATTCATCTCTCCCTGCTCGCCTTTTGTCTGGACGAGTTCGAGCACCTCGAACCACACCCTCTGGATATCGTCCTTGCCGTTGGCGTCAGTCACTTTTGCCGTGATGGTTATCTCTTTCCCTATGTCTGCTGTCTCAGGCTTTATGGAGACTTCGGATATCCTTGGGGATTCCTGAGGTCCGGTTATCACAGCCTCCCCTTCCCCTGCCTCTTCCGCAGCAGGAGGCTCGCAGTCATTGTCAGTATCATAATCGCATCCCGGAGGGCAGTACATGTCCCCATCCTCGCATCCTGTTATCGCGGAGTTTGAGCATTTCTTAGGGCTGCCCTCGCACGTGTCCCGTGTGGATGCGTCTCCGTCATCGCAGTCCCAGTTGTCCTTGCACTGGTCTTTCGGCTCTGCGACGCATCGGTTGCTCTCGCACTTGAACTTAGGCAGGCATCCGCAGTCTGTGCAGCATGTCACGTAGCTCTCCCCGACCACGCAGTTGCCGTCCCCGCATTTAAGGTCCTGCTTCAGCACCAGCCTCTGTTCCTTCTCCTCTGCAGCGAATGTGAGCGATTCAGGGTCTGATATCCTCTTCTTTACGACATACACTGCCTTCAGCACGTCGCCCTGCTTTACGTCATTGAACGTGAACACTAGTACTGGATCCTTCTCTGCCACCACTCCTCCCTGTGTAAGGAGTATCTCTTCATATGTGGCGGTTGATTTGGGTATCGACTCGACTATCTTGAGCGTGTCCAGGTCCTTGAGAGCCTGGAATCTCAGCTCCACCAGTGTCCTTTCCTCTACGCCTGCTTTTATCAGGTTGAACACTGTTGATCGCTTGTTGAATCCTTTCACTGCGTCGCTGAGCTTCAGGTTCGACATCAGCTTGTTGTCCTTGCTGGCAATCAGCAGGCCCTCTGCCCTGCGTGAATCGACCATCTCGTCCCTGGAGTATGTCTGCTGGGAGCCGGCTATCCTGTAGTCCATTGTTATGCCGAGGTCCTCGTAGAGGAGCGTGTCTATGCTCTCGACCCTCCCTTTCTCTTCCTCGCCAGAGCCTATTAAGAACATCAGCAGCAGGACCAGGATGATGACGCCTGCGATGGCAAGCACAGGGAGGTGGAACCTCCTCTTCATGTGGCCCTCATCGCTCTTCTCGACGACCTTTTCCTTGTCCTTCTGCGAGACCTTGTTCTCTGCTTCCACCTGCTTGACGGCTGATTCTATCATCTCTTCAGGATATCCTTCATCAAGAAGCTCTTTCCTTATCTGGTCAAGGCCGTATCCCTGGTGCAGCTCATCCTCTATATAGCCCACAGCCTCTCTGCGGAAGTCCAGCGCCTTCACAGCCGCTTCAGAATCATCATTGTTCTCTGGGATTTTCATGTACCTCTTTTTGATAGCTAAAGGTGTTGTTTATTTAAATAAGTTACTGAGAAATAGCTCACACCTTCAGGCTCACTATATCGCTCATGCCATGCTCGTTCATCGAGACGCCGTATAGTATGTCGGCCTGTGTGAGTATGCCGTCATTGTGTGATATCATGATGTACTGGGCCCTGTCGCAGTATGACTTCACGAGCTGGGCCAGCTTCTCTGAGTTCTTCTTGTCCAGCGCCGCGTCCACCTCGTCAAGGACATAGAACGATGCCGGCTCGTATTCCTGCACCGAAAATAAGAATGCCAGCGCGGTCATGGTCTTCTCGCCGCCTGAAAGCGACCTGATGTCCAGGAACTTGGTGCCTGTCAGCCGGACGTTGATGAGCAGCCCGCCGTCGAACGGGTTCTCCTCGTCCTCGAGCACGAGCGAAGCCTCCCCTTTCGTAAGCAATTGCGAGAATATCTTCTGGAACTCATCCTGCAGGGCCTCCAGTGTCTTGACGAACAGCACTTTCTTCTTGCCTTCTATCTCTGCCATCAGGACCATGACATCCTCCCGCTCCTTCGCGAGCATGCCTTTCTTCTGCAGCAGTTCCCGGTATTCCTTCTCTGCAGTGTCGTATATCTCAAGCGCCCTTAGGTTGACAGCGCCTAGGTTCTCCACCATCCCTTCGAACTGGTTTATCTCCCTTGTGAGCTGCATGTCGCTCTTCTCATGGTCTATCTCGACCCCTTCGTACTGCTCGAACTCCTTCACGAGCCCGCCCAGTTCCGCGTTTATGCGCGCCAGCTCGAGGTTGATCGAGTTTATCTTGTGCTCTGTCTTCCTCCCGTCGTCATTCAGTGAGTATACCTTTGCCTCTTTCTTGCTCGCGGTGTCGCTGAGCTTTGTCCTCTTGTGGAACAGGTCCTTGAACTGTGCGTAGAACTGGGTCTCGCTCTTCTCCCTCTCCTTCAGCTCCTTGTCCTTTATCGAGACGTTCTCCTGCAGGTCCTTTATCTCTGTCTTGAACGCCTCTATCTCCTTGTCATGCTGCTTGAGTATCTTCATGACATTCTCCTTCTCTGGCATGAGCATGGTCTTTACCTGTATCTCTATGTTGCCGAGCTCTGAGTCGAGCTTTATCACGGATTCGCGTGTCTCGCGCTTCTTCTCCTCGAACGCGTTGAGCTCAGCGATGAGCGTCGGGCTCCTGAGCTGTGATATCTTCTCCCTGAGCTGCTGCCTCTTGATCTTGTTGTTCGCGAGCTCCCTGTTGAGCCCTGATATGCTGCTCACTATCTTCTCCATCTCTGCGTCGACCTTCTTGAGCTCCTGGTTGAGCTCTGCCTTGACTTTCTTGTTCACGTCGATGTCCCCTGAGTCGAGATGCAGTGATTTCTCCATCTTGATTATGTCTCCTTCGAGGTTGGCCTTTAGCTCGCGCAGCCGGAATATCTGTTCCTCTGCTTCTGATTTCTTCTTCTCGAGCGAGCTCAGCCTGCCTGCCATGTCTGCCTGCAGCTTCTCGTACCTGCTTATTGAGTCGCTGATCTCTTTCTCGCTGAAGCCGAGCCCTTCCCGCTTCTGCCTGAACCCACCGGTCATCGCTCCTGAAAGGTCTGCCTTGTCCCCGTCGATCGTCACCATCTTAGCGGTCCCTATTCCGATCTTCCTGGCGGTCTCGAGGTTCTCCACCACGAGTGCGTTCTCGAACACGAACCTGAACACGCTGTCGAATTTAGTATCATAAGTTATGAGGTCGACTGCCCTGCCGTGCACGCCGTTCTGCTTGAGCAGGCCTGCGATGTTAGGCTGTTCCGGCTTTGCCCGTATCTTGTTAAGCGGCAGGAATGTCGCTATGCCGAGCCTGTTCTTCTTGAGGTAGTTGATGCACTGCGCTGCTACCTGGTCATTATCGACGACTATGCTCTTTATCTTCGGGCCTGCAGCGACCTCGAGCGCCAGCGCGTACTTCGAGTTGACTTCGCCGAGCTCAGAGACAGTGCCGTATACTCCCTTGAACTTGCTCTTCTGGTCGATTATCCTCTTGACTGCGATGTTGGCGCCTGTCTTCTCCATTATCTGCGCCTGCCGCGCGCTGAGCTTTGACAGCTCCTCCTGCGCCTCGAGCATCTTCCTCCTCGAGTCGCCGACCTCCGCAGCCATCCTGCTCTCCTCGGCCTGCAGCTGGCTCAGCTCCATCGACGCCTTCTTGAACTCTGTCTTCTTCTGCTTGAGCATCTGTATCTGGTCCTTGTTCTCCTTCTCTATCTCGAGGACCTTGTCTATCTTCTCGTCTATGGACTGTATCTGGAACTCTATCCTGTCCTTCTCGCGTAGCAGGTCCTGCTGCTTCTGCCTTGTCTCTGTGACCTGTTTCTGCAGCTCTTCCGCGTCCCTGTCGAGCGCGTCTATCTCCTTGTCTATGCCTTCTGCGTCCTCGAGCTTGTTCTTCTTCCTGAACTGCTCCAGGCGCGCGTCTATCTCCTTCTCTTCCTTTGTCCTCTGGTCGAGCTGCGTCCTTATCCCTTTCTTGTCTTCATTGAGCTGCTTGATCTTCTCTTCGACTTCCCTGAGGTTCTCGTTGAGGTTGTCCTTCCTTGTCCTTATCTTGGCGATCTCGTCCTTGCAGGTCTCCATCCTCGCCTTCGATGTCGCGAGGTCGACCTTGAGGCCCTCGACCTGCTTGTGCAGCGCGAGCTGTTCCTTCTCGCCTTTCATCTCTATCTCCTGGTTTATCTCCTCCATCTCTTTCTTCAGCTGCCTTATCTCGTCGCTGAGCTCCTGCGAATGCTTGTTTGTCTTATCCAGGGTCTCCTTGTGCTTCTTCACCCTGTCGTCAAGCTCTTCCTTCTCGGCATCTTTCTTCTGCATCTGCCTGTGCAGGGATGTAGCCTTGTTGATCGTGATCCTTGAGTCGAGCTCCTTGTACCTCATCGCCTGGTTGCGCTCCTTCTTGAGCTCCTTGAGATAGATCTCACGCTCGTTGAGGATTATCTCTGCTTCCTTCAGCCTGCTTTCCACCCTGTCGAGCTCCGCGACTGCCCTGTTCTTCTTGTCCTCATATACCCCGATGCCTGCTATCTCCTCTATTATCTGCCTCCGTTCAGTCGGGGTCATGTCTATCAGCTTGATGATGTCGCCCTGTAGGATTATGTTGTACCCGTCAGGGTCTATCTTTGCTAGTCCGAGAAGCTCGAGTATCTGCGCCCTTGTCCTTGTCTCGTCATTTATCTTGTACACTCCCTGTCCGGTCTTCTTCACTATCCTCGTTATCTTCACTTCCTTCGCTTCTGTGGGGAACGTGCCTTTCGAGTTGTCGAAATAGATGGAGACCTCTGCTGATGGCGCGGGCTTCCTGGTCTTGCCTCCGTTGTATATGAGGTTGGAGCTCTTCTCCACCCTCATGGACTTGGCAGATGATTTGCCCAGGACAAAGCAGAGCGCGTCAAGTATGTTGCTGTTGTGGACGATGATGTTGTTCGCTATGAAGTTATGGTCTTTTTCCACGCAAAGATCATATACCCATTCTTCTTTTGAGTCTATTGTCTCTATGCTTGTTATTTCATCCCAGAATATGTCTGATCTGCACAACGTATCCAGTATCTGCAGGGATTCTGTCATTGTACCATTCAATGCCGGAACGAATAGGTCATCAACAAGCTGTTTGACTCCGGTTCGTGTCGGCAGGCACTGGTTGTAGCAGTAAGCGTCAAGTTTCGGGAATCTCTTCTTGTTTGGTTTTACAGGGATTCGGAGATCTTTTGCAGTCTTTTTGACGAGCGCATTGACTTCGAGGACGTCTATGTTTGGGTTGGTTTGGCCTTCTGAGAAGACGTATAGTTTTGTCCGCTTTTGTTTGTGTACGAGATTGATATTGTCATGGAACATCCGCATGTTATCTTTTCCATAGATGTTTATCTGCTTGTATCTGCCGGAGAATCCCGTGTTTGTGGCTATTTTTATGATGTCTTTGGAGTTGTTTGTGATTCCCAGCCTCATCAAGAGGGTCTGGATACCATACGCTAGTTTCGGGCTTTTTGTTACGATCTCGATCGAATTCTTCGAGACGTAACCGTCTCCACAGTACAGACCGTTGAGAAGATTCGAGACCTCTTCATCACCGCTATGCGCCAGGAAAAGATTTGTTATTTCCTTTCCTGCAGCCCCTTTACTGCTCATTCCGAATTTTCGCAGTATGCTGATCAAAGGGGATGAATATACCAGGACATCCCAGCAATTTGGTTTGTACTCATTGATTGTGGCTCTTACGCCAAACAGGTCATTTATTATTTTAGTGTAGTCTGCAATGACCTCCTCGCATCCATTCGTGAACCATATCTGGTTGGATTCTGAAAGCCTTCCTTCTGCAAGCAGGTATCCGAGAAGCCTGGAGAACTCTGGTGTGTTATGCCATATCATGTTATATGTTTTATTGCTTGTTTTGGATTTGATCTTCGGGATGAGGGTCATTATCTCAGGGTCATTCTTGCCTGAATGAATGAGTATCTTCACAAGGTGTGAGAAGTTTATTGATTGTTTGTCAAGAATGCCTTTTATTGCATTGAAAGGGATGTCGATGGACTTCGCAGTTGTCTTCCAGTCTTTTTCTTTTACTGACTTGAGGATTGTTATATATGACTGGTTCCAGGGAACGTAGATGCCATCTTCTTCTTTTATCAGGTCAATAAGCTCTGAGAATCTTTTTCCAGGGCTGATATCAATTTTTCTTGGTACTGCAATCCTCGTACCTTCTCTGAGCTCTTCTGCTTTCACACTTTGGATCTTTCCATCTTTTAGTACGAAAAGAGGATGGTATTCTGTTGCGGTTATTTTCCTCCCGGACCTTGTCAGTATCTTAACAAGCTTTTCTGGCGCAGTCCTTTTTATGTACGCTTGTATGGGCCTATTCCTTATCTTCAGTGTTTCTGTATCCATGCAGATTGTTTCAGTAGAATCTCCGTATGCCATGAATCCGTCATCAAGTTTCTTTATAGGGTTTGTTTTGAGTTTTTCATCTACAATATCTTTGATTCTCTTTATGCTCCCATCTGCCATGTGGACGAGCGTATCCCCTATTACACATTTTCCGCTTCCGTTCGGTCCTAAGACGCAGTTGAATTCCGGCCCGAACAGTATCTCAGTGCGCTTCGCAAAGCTCTTGAAGCCATGCATCACCATCTTGTTTATCCTGGTCATCTGTGTCGCACCTGTATCATGAGCCTAGAACGTATCAAACCTCTTATTTTTGTATTTTGAAGCCAAAATGCTCTACCTCGACATTGAAAAAATTCGATTTTAGTATTTAAAGGTTTGGGTTTATCCAGATTCCTGTTTTAAATCAAATCAAATGTTTTAAGCGCTGTAATGCGGTTTCTCGTGTTTTTTATGAAAAATTAATAAACCCGTGCTCATCCCACCTTGCCGAGGGGGTTAGGCAATGACTGATGTATTGATAGTGGCAGTTTGGATTCTTGTGACACTTGCAATCACGTCATTTGCTGCGATTATAGGGAAGAAGTATGGCGTGGAATATATCATAGCCATAATGGCTGCCTTGTGTGTCATGGCGAGCATACTCGCCAACAAGATAGTCACTTTCGGCCCTTTCACCGTGCCTGGCGGAGTCATCGTCTTCTCTATGACCTTCCTGATAACTGACATCCTGTCAGAGAGGTGGGGAAAGCAATACGCAAGGAAAGCTGTATGGGCGGGTTTCTGCGCGAACATAATCCTCGCGATCTCAGTCTATATCGTGATTGCCTGGCAGCCAGCGTCTTATGCCACAGAAATATCTGATATGTTCGGCAAGGTCCTCGGCCTCACGCCCCGCCTGATCCTTGCGGGCTGGATAGCATATCTCATAAGCCAGCATCATGACATCTGGGCATTCCATTTCTGGAAGAGGAAGACAAAAGGGAAGCATCTCTGGTTCCGGAACAACGCATCCACTATCATCAGCCAGCTGCTCGACTCAGTCATCTTCATATTCATAGGTTTCTACGGCGTATTCCCCATCCTCCCATTGATCCTAGGCCAGTGGGTTGTCAAGATAATCATCGCACTCCTCGACACGCCGTTCATGTATGGCATAATGTGGGCCATGGACAGGGTGGAAGGGAGAAGGACTTCGTTGAGATTGAAGTGATTGACGCCAAGCCACGCCCTTGCTCCGTTTTGCTCCCTCTGGTCGCAAAACTGCGCCGTTGCCGACGCACGCCTGAGCTGAACATTCGTTTCTTTTGCCGAAGGCCCAACTTACTATTGATTCGATGTGTAGATTGATAGCGTGCTAATTGGCAACGAAGGACGTTACTTGGCTTGTATTGCTAGAAATTTCAGAACTCATCCAGTCCTTTCTGCTGTTTGCTCGCGACTACGTTCTTGTAGGTCTGCCAGGTCTTGCGGAATATCTCAGGGTGCTTCTTGTAGTTCTCAGAGATGAATGCCTTTGTCACAGGGTCTGCAGGGTATCCGCTTCCGATGTCCTGCCCGACCTTTTTCTTTATCTCCTCGATTGCCCTGTCGCGCGTCACCTTCGCGAGTATGGAAGCCGCTCCTACGACCAGATGGTTCAGGTCTGCCTTGTGCTCTGCGACCAGTTCGCAGTCCACGTTCAGCTTCTTCCTTATGTAGTCGGAATACTCCTGGATGTTGTTGCTCGGGCAGTCCACAATGGCTTTTTCAGGCTTGAGTTTGTTTATCAATTCAGCGGTCGTGTCTGCCTCCAGCCAGTTCAGGTTGGTGTCAGGGTCTATGAGCGCAGCATCGATGTCCTGCGGTGAAAGCACGACAATCTCGTGCCTCTTGACTATCTCGAGTATCTTGTCGAACAGCTCCTCCCGTTTCTTCGGTAGCAGTAGCTTGCTGTCCTTCACCCCGAGCTTCTTCAGCTTTGCCTCATCAGCAGGATCGATGACGACCCCTGCTGTCACGAGCGGCCCTATCACAGGCCCTCTTCCTGCTTCGTCAATGCCGCATAGTTCTGTCATGACCCATCAGTTCGAGGCTTTTGTTTATTAATGTTATGACCAGCAAAGCCGAGGCCTGCTCGGTTTTGCTACGCAAAACCTCCGCGTTGCCAGGCTCCGCGCTCTTTTTATTCTGCAGATATCGACATTCCCCGTAAGGGACATCCCCCTTGTCGATGTACATATGGATGAGATTGCGCTATGCCAAGGGCAACTACGGCCTCGGCTTTGCTGTTTTTATTGCCATTTTTACCCGTTACCTTTATAAAGTATAATTCTATTGATTCCTATTTGTATTAGTTGATAGTATGATATTATTAGGGAAAAGAGGTGGATAAGATAGCCTTGAGAAGAGACAAGAAGGCCCAGGTTTCTGTTGAGTATCTTGTGATAGTGGGGTTTGTCGCTGTCATTGTCATCCCTATGCTCCTGATATTCTATACCTACGCTGACCGCACAGAGGATGAGGTGATCTCGAACCAGGTTAACAAGATAGGGCTGAAGGTGAGCGATGCTGCCGAGGCCATGTATTATCTCGGTGAGCCTTCAAGGACCAGGGTGCGTGCGTATTTCCCTAAGAACATAAACACGATAACCGTAGGCAACAACGAGCTGGTATTCATAATACATACCAAGGAAGGGGAGGATGATATCGTCCTTTACACGCCTGTGCCTATCCAGGGAAGCCTTGATGTGCATTCGGGATACCACAACATCAACGTGAGGTCAAGGGGGAGCTATGTTGAGATCACTGACTAGGCATGCCCAGGTGGCGTTTGAGTTCGTAGTGCTTGTCGCGATCGTCTTCACCGCACTGATAGTCTTCACTGCTTTTGTCCGGGACAATTTCAGGGATGTGCAGTCTGACACAGACTACTTCAAGCTCAAGGATGTCGCCCTCTCGGTCAAGGCAGAGATAAGTCTGGCGGTCGCGCTTGAGGACGGCTACCAGCGCGCGTTCTTCCTTCCCCTTACCATAGACGGTCTTGAGTACAACATATCCCGGGAGAACGGGTTCCTGATGTTCGAGAGCTCAGGCGCGGAATACACTGTCAGCGTGCCTTCATACTCCGGAGACGTGCAGAAGGGCAACAACATCATAAGGAAAGTAGACGGGGTGATCGAGGTAAATGTCTGAGATGGGGAAGCGGGCCCAGGTCTGGTACACTGATTTCATAATAGGTGTGCTCATCTTCAGCATAGTTGTCGTCACGTACTTCTATTATGTCGAGCACTCTGAGCACTCCGACGAGAACCTTATGTCCTACCTTGTATCAGAGGTGAAGAGCGTGAGCAGCTCCCTGATGTCTGAGGGATATCCTCAGGGATGGACTGCCTCGAACGTGACCATAGTCGGCCTGACCGACGGGAACTTCAGGATAAACATGACAAAGCTGTCAAATTTCAACTCATGGGGCTATGAGGAGCGCCGTGGATACATCCACACGACCAAGGACTACTACTTTTACATGGAATACCTGAACGACAGCAGGTTCAATGAGCTTTGTGCAGACCCTGGCGCTGGCTGCGTCGAATGGAACTCGTCATACTACCTTGCGCAGAACACGCGTTTCCTGATATACGGCAGCGATGTGATCAGGATGGTGGTGTATCTTTATCAGGCAAACTGATGAAGAAGATGATATTGAAGATGACCAAGGATAGATGCAGGAAAAAGCGTGCATTGTTCTTCACAATAGACGCGCTGATAGCTGCGATGATAATGGTGGCCGGCCTGCTCCTGATGACATCTTCTTACGTCTCTGAGCAGCCCAAGACCATGATCAACACCATGTCCCAGGACGTGCTCAACCTCCTGTCGGAGCTGCAGGTGCATGAGGTCAACAACTCCTTCATCCAGGAGATGGTCAATAACGGATCCATAACCGACGTGAACAACACGCTGCTTGTACAGATAGGGGAGCTATGGGCCAACGGCAGCACGGGACTTGCATGGGATTTCGCCATGAACGTCTCAGAAGGCATACTGCCGGGCATGTTCGGCTACAGCATATTGATAGACAACGACACGATCTACACGAGATCGAACTCTGTTAAGAACTCCTTGGTCACTTCCAAGAAGATCATAACAGGCATACAGAAGGCCAAGCCCATAAAGGGGTTCATAGCCAAGGCAAGGGCGACCACTGTGAGCAAGACTACGAACATAGTCATACCCTTTTCGCCTGCAGGCGCAGGATGGAAAGGCTCGGCTGCGGCGCCGGGCGTGGTGCAGGTCGTCAAGACGTTCGAGCTTCCTGGTGTGGCCCTGAATTACGCGAAGGCATACCTTTCATTGCATCTTGACCGCGGTTCACCAGACTGGAACGTGGTGACTATAAACGAGGGCCTGTGCAACATAACGAGGAATGATATGAACCTCGCACCGGGCAGCGAAGGTGTGTTCAGGATGTTCGACCTCGCTCCTTCATGCTTTGTCGTGGGAAACAACTCCATAAGGCTGGACCTTAGGAACCTGGGCTACAATGCGCACATACACCCGGGTACATTCTTAGTGATAAACTTCAATCAGACCGAGCAGCTCCAGACCCTTGCGTGGGAGCATTCCGAGCGGATATACTTCGATAACGTCAACAGCACAGAAGGCGGTACTAACGCAGGTGCAGGCCCGTGGCTTGTTACGCCGTTCCATATACCCCGTGACGCAACCAACATAAGCGTGACCATCCAGGTCGCTGGAAGGGACATACGCGACTATACTTCCAGCTGCACCCCTTCGAGAAGGTTCTGGGGATGGGGCAGCAACCATTGCATGAGGGATTATGATTACATAATATTCCTGAACTCTGACACTCCTCTCGACAGTGATGACCATCCTGTTGCAGACCCTTTATACATATACGGCCCTGCGCAGACCGGGCCTGAGATAATCAATGGCACGAACATCATCGCGGTGTATTTCAACAACTATGAGGATACAGTATGGGGCCAGAACACCGAGCTGATATACTCGGATCCTGTAGGCGATGTCACAGGCTCGTCGTATGTCGAGGTCAATTACTCATCGCCTCCTGCCCTCCCTTACGGAGTGATAGAGATCAGGATGGTAGAGGAGTTCGGGGGCGTGCCTAACTATATCAAGGACAAGAGCTTCGCGTTCCCGCCGGAGGCTGAGGGCGCGAGCACGGTCTTTGTGCATCCTGTCGAGCAGTATTCATACATAACAGAGGTGTATTCTGACACGGGCTACCCGCCGGGCAATATGGTGTTCCAGTCCCCCGCTTCAAGGGCGGTCCCTAGCGCGGTCTTCATACCTCTCGAGACTCTGGACGATACGCCCTTGATGCCTAACTATGAGAGGATAGTCGAGGCGTCGTGGAATGAGGTCCTCCCGAACTCCACTGTGGACTATGGGTTCTACATGAAGGGGTTCGTAGGATATGGTGGTGTGTTCAGCAGCTATGGTTCTGCGGTCGATGACGCGATCGGACGCCTGCAGGATGTGCTCGGCTTGTATATCAACGCGTCAGATATAGTCATAGAGAACACCACCATGGCGGGTGTGCCTTCATTATGGGGGCCTGCAGTCGCTGAAGTGAGGGTGTGGGACTGAGATGGAGACAAAGATGGAGACAAAGAT
>CAZNGE010000002.1:36249-151148 GCA_964572875.1 uncultured Methanosarcinales archaeon
AGATGGAGACAAAGATGGAGACAAAGATTGGACGGCAGCTATATCCGAGAGGCAAGAAAGGGATTTTCTTCACAATTATAGCGGTCAGCCTTCTCGGCCTGGTCCTTTTCAGCTATTCTGTGACTTATTCCTACTCATTGCAGGAGAAGTCGAGTATCATAGAGACAAGGGTTGACACGATGAACCGCTTCCTGCAGAGCGTCGACTCTGACATGGAGAACGCGATATACATATCAGGGTACAGGGCCATCGTGGGCCTGACAGACTACATTACGACGAACGCTACCTACGTATCAAATGCGACCGACTCCCTTGTCGAGCTTTTCATGAACGGCACCGTGGAAGGGTGTGGGTCATTCCTCATGATAAACAACACATTCCCGAACTGGACAGGAAAGATAAGGGACAAGGGCCAGGAGATAGGTGTTGACATGAAGATCGACATCACATCTGTCGATGTCTACCAGACAAGCCCCTGGAGCATCAGGTTCTATGTGACGTCGGACATAAACCTCACTGACCAGAAATCCACGGCATCATGGGTCAAGAGCAAGTCCATGTATTCGGACGTATCCATAATCGGGTTCGAGGACCCATGGTACGCGCTGCATACGAACGGGATGATCATGAAGCGGATCAACCAGACGATGTATGACGGGAATTTCAGCCCCGCAAATGACACGACCAACCTCAGGATGCATGTCGCCAACACATACTACATCGCGTTCAATGCCTCGCCGAGCTTCATGATGCGTTTCGAGAACGACCATAACGCGAGCACGTACGGGATCGAGAGCCTGGTCAACAAGACGGAGATAATGAACTACTGCTCTCTCGCGAGCAGCTCTGTCGACACGATCTGTTGGAGGCAGGACCCATCGATACCTGCGTATAGAGTGGATGGGATGAACGACACCAACTTCAAGATAGATAATGAGACCAATGATATAGGCATGGGTCGGGTCGAGAGGTACGGATTGGAGGACGTGATATATTGAAGGCAGGCTATTCAGGATACCGCTGCAGGAAACGTATGGGCCGGAAGGCACAGGCAGCAATGGAGTATGTCCATACATACGGGTGGGTGCTTCTGGCCGTAGCCATGCTCAGCGGCATCCTGCTCTACTACAATGTCTCCCGCGCGCAGACCTTGCTTCCCCTGGAGTGCACTTTCCTTTCAGGGATAAGATGCCTTGACTCTCATGTAGATGAGGACCTGCTGTCCATAGTCGTGGTGAATGAGTTCGGCTTCACTCTGAGCAACATATCGATCAATATGACCGGGACGTGCGACAGCGAGGCGAACACGTCAGACGGCAACCCTTACGGAAACCTGAACGTACTGCTTGCGAACCAGCAGGCAATGTATGTGTTCGAGTGTCAGAACCTGACCAACATGAGGGTCACAGAGCGCATAGCCATGGGATATCGCAACCTGAATACAGGTGAGGCGCACATGAAGGTAGGCAAGCTTGAGTATTCACCTACTGGACAGTAGCCTCTTTACGCCTCGTGAAATTGGTGCATATTCACCAAAACCTTTTTAAATGAAACGAGCTTAAGTCAGGTAATTCGGTGGTTTAATGGCGGGAAAAAAGAGCGTGATTGAGACTGGAGTAGATAAGCTTGTCAAGCTTATCGCTGAACGTACGAAGATTTCTGTAAAGGATGCTGCCAAGGAGCTGGGAGTCTCTGTGTCCAGCATCGAGGAGTGGGCTGACTTCCTTGAGGAAGAGGGGATAATCAGCATCCAGGCGCATTTCGCCACTGTGTATCTTGTCGAGAAGAGCATAAGCAAGAAGGATGTCATCGAGAAGGTCAAGGCTGTCCGCGAGGAGAAGGACGCGTTCGTCAGGAGGGTCGAGAGTTCCATAAACGCCCTGCAGAGGGACGGTGAGGAGATCAAGCTTGTGGATTCTGAGTTCAGGCAGATCAGGTCCATGCTTGAGGAGAAGTTCTCCAAGCTCGGCAAGAAGCTGGACATGCTTGAGGATTTCAGGAAGAGCCACCAGGAGATGGGCCAGAGATGCGAGCAACTGGAGAAGAGCTATGATGACAAGCTGAATCAGCTGGAGTTTAGGCTGAAGAAGCAGGAGAAGGCATATCATGACACGCTTGCGGATGTTGAGAAGGAGCTTATCCAAATAAAGGATGAGCGGGGGAAGGTCACCCAGATGAAGGTGGCGGAGGAGGACCTTCACTCCAAGGTCGTCCAGATAAACACCATGATAGAGCATGTCCGGAAGGAGATCGAGAAGGAGAACGAGCAGCTGGACATCGATGAGAAGAGGCTGAACAAGTCTGAAGAGCTGGCCAACAGTATAAAGAAGGAGATAGAATCCACATCAAAGGAGCTGGAGGCGGTGTCGAAGCAGTTCGTCGTTTCCCGCAGGGAGCTTGAAGGCATGGAGAAGATGTTCCTCAAGGATGTGGATAGTCTGAAGAAAGGTGAGTTCGAGAAGATAGGCTCGTACAGGGAGAGCATGCAGCTGACAGATAAGCTCAAGAGGTTCTTCGCCCAGGCCAATAATGTTGAGGATCTGATAAAGAAGGCTGAGAAGGAAGAGACAGAGCTGAAGGAGCATTTCATGAAGCTGGGCAAGAAGGTACAGGCCTTCAGCGCAGTTACGTCGGCGCCTGAGATAAAGGAAGAGATGGCAAGCCTGCATGACGAGCTTGTGGAGATCGAGTCCAGGAAGAGGCTGCTCGGCGAGCAGCTCAAGAAGCTGAGGAGCTTTGTCCGTTCAGCGATGACATGAATCATTACTGTTCATTCGGATGATATTAACATGATGGGGTTTTAAGATGGTGAAAAAGAAGGTGGATAATAAAGCCGTGAAGGATGGGCCTGCAGCAAAACCTGCAGCCAGACCAGCGGCAAAACCTGCTGTTCCTGCGCAGGGCGTCTCACAGGTCATAGACCGGTATGAGTTCAAGTCAATGAACATACCTGTCAGCGTGACGATAAACCGGGTGAAGGAGGATTATGTCCCTATCTATGAGATAAACATATCAGCCATAAGCGATAACACGCTTGTCATCCTCGAGAAGATAAGGCAGGAGTTGATCAAGGCTGTAAATCTCGGGATGGTAGACATAAGGGACCAGAAGAAGCAGGGCACGATAGAGGGTAAGTTCTCAGAGGCTATAACTAAGCTGGTAACCCGGTACTTCCCTGACGCGAGCGACACCGAAAAGAGCTTCATGACCACATATCTCATCCAGAGGAGCCTCGGCATGGGGACGCTGGAGATACTCAACGACGACCAGCAGCTTGAGGAGATCGTCATCAACTCTTCGAAGGAGCCGGTCTGGGTATACCACAAGAAGCACGGCTGGCTCAAGACCAACGTGATTGTGGATACTGAGGAGAAGATAAAGCATTACGCTGTCACGATAGGTAGGAAGGTGGGGAGGCAGCTGAGCATCCTCGAGCCCCTGCTTGACGCGCACCTTGCTGAGGGAGACAGGGTCAACGCCACCCTTTCGCCTATATCCACTGCAGGAAACACCTTGACGATAAGGCGTTTCTCGAGGGATCCCTGGACCATAACCAACTACATCAACTCCAAGACGATAAGCACGAACGCGGCAGCCCTGATATGGATGGGCATACAGTACGAGCTGAGTGCGATAATAGCGGGAGGTACTGCTTCCGGAAAGACATCAACCCTTAATGTTCTCGCAAATTTTTTCCCGCCGAACCAGAGGATAATTTCGATCGAGGATACGAGGGAGCTTCAGCTCCCTAAATTCCTCCATTGGGTGCCCATGTCCACGCGACTTGCGAATGTAGAGGGCAAGGGCGAGATCGATATGGGAGACCTTCTGGTCAACGCGCTGAGGCAGAGGCCTGACCGTATCCTTGTGGGAGAGGTCAGGCGTAGCCGCGAGGCCGAGACCCTTTTCGAGGCCATCCACACGGGCCACTCCTGCTATGCGACGTTCCACGCGAATGACGCGCGGGAGACCCTCAACAGGTTCACGAACGCGCCTATAAATGTCCCCAAGACATTGATGCCTGCGATATCCATGATAATAATACAGTTCAGGAACAGGCGCACAGGATTGAGGAGGACGTTCCAGATAGCGGAGATCCTGCAGGACTCCACGCATAACGTCCTGATGCAGTACGATCCCAAGAAGGACAACCTGACGACCAGGGGCAAGTCCAAGTCCCTGTACCGGACGCTTGAGATGTTTACAGGCAACACTCCGAAGGAGATAAACGCTGACATATCAGAGAAGGAACGCGTCCTGAAATATCTTGTGAAGCATAACATATCAGGGATAAATGAGGTGGGAAGGATCATGGCTGAGTATTACACCAACAAGGATAACGTCCTGAGGTATGTAAGGGCAGACAAGCCTTTTTTCGTGAGGAAGACGGCGTGAGGTTTTGTTTATGAGCGGTGTGCTTTTCAAGAGGGTAGCGAACAGGATTCCAGGCCTCAGCATCAAGCTTCAGCAGGCGGGAATGTCTGACACCGAGGTAGAGTTCATCAGGAAGACTTTCTTCTCATCTTTCTACATGACGACTGGTATCGTGATAGCGCTCGCGGTACTTTTCTCGAAGGCAGAGTCAGGCATGCTCTTTCCGCTCCTGATATTCCCTGTACTGTTCATCATGATGTTCCTCTATTTTGTCAAGTTCCCTGACGTCAAGATACTTAAGATCCAGAGGGAGATCGACCGTGAGATAGTATATGCCGGAAGGTTCCTGATAATCGAGCTTGAGTCAGGCATCCCGGTATATGACGCTTTCAAGCATGTCTCTGAGAACTATCCTGTTATAGGCAAGTACTTCCAGAACATAGTGGAGGACATGGACATGGGGACCACGATCGATGACGCGCTAAACCGCGCTGTCGAGATCACACCTTCCCAGAACTTCAGGAGGATGCTGTGGCAGGTCGTCAACTCGATGACCACGGGCGCGGACATCGCGACCTCGCTCAATGCGGTAATGGAGCAGATAGTGAGGGAGCAGCGCATCGAGCTCAATGAGTACGGCCGCAAGCTGAACCCCCTGGCGATGTTCTACATGATAACCGCAGTCATACTTCCGTCGATAGGCATAACCATGTTCGTGATATTCGTGTCTTTCCTTTCGATAAAGCTTTCCCTTACGAGCCTGCTGATGATAGCGTGCTTCATGGGGATTGTCCAGTTCCTGTTCTATACTGTAGTGAAGAGCTCAAGGCCGGCGAGCCAGTTCGAGGAATGAGATGATGGCGAAATTGACCAAAGAGGACTTTAAGGAGATGAATGATAGGAAGAAAAAGCACAGGCCATTGTCCGCGAGGCTGGACATTTTCAGGCTGCATATGGCAGAGAGGAAGCACAAGAGGCTGAATGATCTGAGGAATACGCTTGAGAAGGCAGGGCTGGTGGCCAAGCCCGCGACCGTCTCCCGTGCCATGCTCGTGCTCTGTGTCATACTGAATGTCCTCTTCACGATATATGCAGTGGTCAGGTTCTATGATTCCCTCAAGATGAACCCTGTGTTCCTGGTGCTCCTGCTGCTGGGCATATGGCTCCTGCTGTTCTCGATAGTGCTTTTCATATTATGGTTCCTTTTCTATATCAGCCTTGACGTGGCGATATTCAAGAGGAAGCAGAAGATGGAGCAGGTGCTTCCTGATTTTCTGCAGCTGACGAGCAGCAACATCCGCGCTGGCATGACCATAGACCAGGCATTGTGGTTCTCCGTACGTCCCAGGTTCGGTGTGCTCGCCAAGGAGATTGAGGAGGTCGCAAAGAGGACGTTTGCGGGCGAGTCCCTTGATGTCGCTCTCAGGCATTTCGTGAAGAAGTATGATTCCAAGACCCTGGAGAGGTCGATGAACCTCCTCATCGAGGGTGTGCGCGCAGGAGGCGAGATCGGTAACCTGCTGAACAAGATCGCCTCGAACATCCAGGAGATGAACATCATGAAGAAGGAGATGGCAGCGAATGTCACCACCTATGTCATATTCATCACGTTTGCGACAGTCCTTGCCGCGCCTTTCCTTTTCGGCATGGCATACCAGCTGGTCATCGTGATCCAGGAGGTGTTCTCAAGGGTGAACATCTCTCCAGGAACCGTCACCGGTTTTCCGATACAGATATCCAAAGGGGTCGTATCGACAGGGGACTTCAGGACATTCGCCATCGTGTCGCTCATGATAACCTCTTTCTTTTCAGCGATAATCATATCAGCCATCAAGAAAGGCAATATCAAGGGAGGTATAAAGTACATCCCAACGTTCATGATATCATCCATAATCCTGTTCCTTATAGTGGTCAAGCTGTTCAGCTTCATAGTGGGGGGATTCTTCTGAAGAGGAGATTCATGACATTACGGGGAAAGCGGTCTCAGGCAGCCATGGAATTCTTGATGACCTATGGTTGGGCCATCCTGGTCGTCCTTGCTGCTATAGCTGCGTTGGCATATTTCGGAGTGCTCAATCCTGCGAAGTTCTTCCCTGAGGCCTGTACCTTGCCGTCCACTACAGGTATGGCCTGCCTTGATTTCAATGTGTTCCCTGATTCAGCGCATCTGCTCATACTGAACAGCGGAGGCCGGGATCTTAACATAATCAATGTGAGCGTAGGGGATTGTGTCACTGAGTTCAACATAGACTTTCCTGATGGCAGTTCCCGTCTTTTTGACGTAACCGGATGCTCTTTCGGCAATGTAGGGGTCAAGCTTAAGCAGCCTGTCTCTATCTCTTATAGGGATACATATTCAGGCTTCCAGAAGACAGCTGTGGGATCGATAGCAGTTACCATACAGTGAATGATGTGCTGAGGATAATCTGGATAAGGCCTGTTCCTTGCACAAATCACAAAAATACCGCAACATTTATAAAGCCTAAACTCTCATGCTTGCTTATAACGCTTTTTAAGGCGTTTTGATGTTTGATACCCAAAGAGGAAAGAGGTGATTAAGCGTGTTTAGAAACAAGAGAGCTCAGGCAGCTATGGAATTCTTGATGACCTATGGTTGGGCCATCCTGGTTGTCCTTGCTGCTATAGCTGCGTTGGCATATTTCGGAGTTCTGAGCCCTGACAGGTTCCTGCCGGAGAAGTGTACGCTTCCTTCTGGTGTGGCTTGCCTGGACTTCACAGGAACGTCATCGCAGGTTGATTTGGTGATACAGAACAGTGCAGGATTTGACATGCAGAACATTGCAGTGTATGTGAACTCATCGACAGATAACTTCCCTTGCACAGATTCAGAAGGGGATGCTACCTTGGTTGACGGTGAGAAGGATACGTTCACCTGCACAGGATTGAGCCTGTCATCAGGCAAGTTCAAGGGGACTTTGAGCATCGACTATCTGAACGCTCAGACGACCATGACGCACACCAAGTCTGGTGAGCTGATCCTGAAGATACCATAAGCAAATCTTTTAATTTTTTTTACCCTTATTTTTCTTGTTTTTTTAGGATGTAGGCTATAGTCTGCAGCCCGCGGATTCGCGATGGAAAACCAGGTATGCTGGAAAGCCATAAAAAGTTATAAATACCTATTGCGTATAGTCTGCTCATCACGATAGGCAGGTGACACCATGGAACCGATACAGTTCAAGGGGCTGAATGAGCTTGAGAAGGTGGACCAGCAGATGGTCCAGACACTGGCGACAGAGTATTATGATAAGATCCAGAGGGAGCTGAATAACATCACTTCCCTCGTCATCCACATAAAGCAGCACAGGAAAGAGGGCCACAGGCACCAGTATGAGGTGACTGTCAAGGCACTCGCTCCTACAAGGATGTTCGAGAGCCATAAGGGACCTGAAGCGACGCAATGGGACCTCGCGAGCGCGATGCACAACGCGTTCAAGAACCTTGAGCGCGAGATCCAGCACGCCTTCAAGGATTAGGCTTTACCACGAACTCAGGCGCTAAGAATGACTGGACATTCATTCTGCCGAAGGCTTGATTTTCTATTGATTAGATTTCTAGGATTATATTATACACCTTGTTTTTAAGCCATCAAAAGCATTATAAACCAGCAGCGGATATGGTTGATTCTGGTGGTCATCATGAGATATTTCCTACTGCTGCTATTGATTGTTTTGCTTGCCGCAGCTCCTTTTGCTGCCGCAGACATAGACAACTTCTTCTCTGTAAAGGAGAATCCTGGTGAGTACACCGCGGTTCCAGGGGATGATATTGTGATGACATTCACGCTCGCCAACCGCGACCTTGTGTATCCGAAGAACGTGACTGCCTACATCGACCCGTGTCCGGTAGGATGGGTCTGCGAGCAGCGGACATTATCATTCCCTGAATCTGGCCTGCACGCAGTCAACCTCACTGTTGAGGTGCCTGAGACCGCTTCGCCGAAGCGGTACACGATGTATATAATGCTTGAGAGCTATTATGACACCAGGCGCGGCGATGACAAGGTGCTCGTAAATCTCGTGTCAGATGAGACTGCCGCTATGAAGACATATGACGAGTACATCGCAGGAAGGGACAGGCCTGTTGAGCTGGAACCTGAGGAGGTCTGGGAAGGGATTCCGGAGCAGGCTGAGGAACCTGAGCCAGAAACGCAGCCTGAACCAGAGCAAGAGACAGCACCAGAGAATGAACTTTCTGTTGAGCCTGCACCCGCACCTGTCAAAGAGGATGTTCCAGAGCAGGGAGGGGAGAACGATACGATGCTTGACGATGTCGGGCGCCTCGAGTCCAACAGGCAGTTCGTGGAGTACGCCTCCATCATACTTATTGCGCTTCTCGCCTTCATCGCAGTAGGCGCTTTCGTCTCTTATAGGAGAAAAGAAGGAAAATAAAAAAATAATTTGTTAAGTATTCTGGTCCATTCACTCGTCAGGCATCCCGTAGGTGTAGATGTCCATGGTCTTGAACAGGTCCTGCGGCACGAACTCCTTCTTGAGAACTTCCAGGTCTTTCCTTGGAGCAGTGAACCGGTCATATATTGTCAGTGTCAGCGTCTTCTTGTTGTCTATGCCCTGGAACCGTATTCCGAGTGATTTCTTGATCACCCGCTTCTCGCCTGGCTTGATTGCGTCCAGGGTGTATTCCTTGCCTACCCTGACGTCATACTCAGGCACCCTTTCCTCGTCTATGTAGTTCATCCCTGAGCCGTCGAAGAAAAGCTCGACCACCGGGTTGAGCGTCTGGGTCCCTATGTTCCTCACTGTGAATGTCATCTCGTCCAGCATGCCCTTGTCCCTTGAGGTCCGGTATGATTTCAGCTCGTTTATCTCCAGGTATTTCTTCGGCTCGCCGATCCTTATGTCATATTTTCCCGGCTCAAGCCCTGCAGCTTCTGGCGTTTCTTCAGCTACCGCTTCTTCCTCAGCCACTTCAGGCTGCTGCACCTCTTCTTGGACAGCTGGCTGTTCCTGGACTGTCTCCTGTGCAGCCTCTTCCTGATGCGTCTCTTCTATGTCGCATACTCCATTGCTGTCATCGTCTATGCAGCACTTGTTGTCGATTATCTTGTTCGGAGGATAGCATTTCGGCGCCTCGCATCCTGCAAGAAATATTATCATCACCACGAGCAGCACGCTCGCACATATTTTTGTTTTCATCAGACCACCTTCTGTGTTTTTCTCTCGTTCACCCCTTTGAGAAAGCCCGATGTCACATAAGCAGGCTCTGCTTTTATAGTTTTGTATGTTGTAGGGAATATAAGACGCCGCGGGAGGGACTTTCAACGCCCTGGCGTTGTAAGCTTTCACGCCAGTGAACATGTTCGAACCCTCGTGCCCCGGAGGACACCGGATCATTGCGAACCATAGTCGGTTTCTTAAGAACGCAAGGTTCTTAGCAATCCGGCGCTATGGCCAGACTAAGCGACCGCGGCATTATGCCTTGAAAATTCTGTGCATTCATATTTAAAGTTTTGCCTGATTACTGACAGCTAAGCCCTGAGACACGCCATAAATGGGTTTTGAGGGCCTCGCCATGCAGCCCAGGACCACCACAACCTTTATATATAGTCCATTTTTCTTTTAAGAGCACATAGCGGGGTAGGGCAGTCAGGAGTGCCCGAAGGGCTCATATCAGGACTTCTGTCTTGGAAGAAACCCTTAGGTCGCTGGTTCAAATCCAGCCCCCGCTAGTTTCTATGCTTTAGGCAGGATTTGAAAATGAAAAAGGGATTGTTTGCTGTTTCCGCACTTCTGCTCATCATCCTCTCCGCACCTGCGCTTGCTTTGTGGTACTATGACGCAGATTCTGTGACTGTCGATCTTGACATAAGCTCAAGCATACAGCTCAGGAGAAATCCTGGCTCTTCATTGAGCTATCTCACAGCGAACGTTTCTTTTATCCCTATGGACAATGCATGGCAGTCTGTGCAGAGCCTTGAAGTGGATCCCGCACCTTATGAGCAGGATGATATTATCGTCCTCAGGTGGGATGAGCCTGTTCCGGCCGATCCTGGCTTTGACATAAAGGCGAGGGTGAAGACAAAGAACACCTTCCAGCGCGTACCCAAGATAATCTTCCCTTACAATGGATTCAGCGATGATGTCGAGCGGTATCTTGAGCCGGGTAAAATAATCGATTCTGACGATCCGGCGATAATAGAGAAGGCGTCTGAGCTCGCTGCAGGCGGGACAGACTATTATGCTGTCGTCTTCAAGCTCGCGGACTGGACAAAGGAGAATGTATATTATGACCTCAGCACATTGAACCAGAAGACGTCGCAGAAGGCGAGCTGGGTGCTGGCACGGAAGGATGGCGTATGCGACGAGATAACGACGTTGTTCATCGCCCTGCTCCGCGCAGTGGGCATACCTGCGAAGTTCATATCAGGAATAGCATACACTGAATCGCCTAAGTTCCCGCAGAACTGGGGCGCGCACGGCTGGGCAGAGGTTTATTTCCCTGGCGTCGGCTGGGTGCCTTTTGACGTCACGTACGGCGAGTATGGTTTTGCCGACCCGACCCACGTCACGCTAAAGGAATCGTTTGACTCTGGCGACTCTGACGTGAGCTATGAATGGCTGGGCAAGGGTGTCGAGGTGGTCGCGAACCCTATCTCTGTCTCCGCGGACCTGGTGACTCACACAGGCACGGTGCCTGACAATCTCGAGATCGGAGTGGACATGCTGCAGGAGGAGGTCGGCATCGGCTCTTACAATGTCGTCGAGGTGACTGTGAAGAACAGGCTTGACAGCTATGTCTCTTCCTTCCTCTACATGGCGAGGATAAATGAGCTTGAGGTAGAGGGGAACTACTACCAGGCGATCATGCTCGCGCCGAAGGAGACGAAGAGGTTCTACTGGCTGGTGAAGGTCATAGACTCGCTCTCTAAAGGTTACACTTACACCTTCCCGATGACTGTCGCTGACATAAGGAACACCACATCCGACTCCGTGTTCTATGTCATACCTGGCACGACCGTCTTCTCAAGGCAGGAGATGGAGCAGGTCATCGACGCTGAAGTTCAGGAGGCTGAGAAGGTCTACTCGAAGAAGATCGACATCAACTGCTCGCAGGAGGCGGAGTATTATTACGTGTATGATGACCCGAAGATTGAGTGCACAGTGACCAACACGGGAAATTTCCCTTTCAAGGGCCTGGAGTTCTGCTTCAGGGATGAGTGCAGCACTGCCGACCTCGCGATATCGCAGTCAAAGGCGTTCAGCTACACCCAGCATTCGCCAAAGCCGGGAATAAACAAGATACCGTTCAGTGTCGAGGGCAGGGACGTTTCAAAATCGTTCTTCTATGACCTTGACGTGTTCGACGAGCCTGACATATTGATTGACGACATCGAGTATCCTGCGCAGCTCGAGTTCGGGCAGCCTTATGTCGTAGCCTTCACGCTGAAGAAGAAATCTAACTCGGTCCCGCAGGACATCCTGCTTGAGCTTGACGCTGCAGGGCTTGTCAAGACAGTCGAGGTTGCTGAGCTCGGCAATGACAAGAAGTTCCTCTTCAACCTTGACAGCCAGGACCTGTCGACTAAGCCGAACATGTTCGCGATCTCAGTCACGTACGAGGACCTGAACGGGAAGATATACACCGAGAATGAGGAGTTCCAGATAGGCCTGGTCAATGTCACTTTCGGCCAGCGTCTCGTCATAATGCTGCATGATCTGGACAGCTGGCTGCGAAACCTATTTAAGTAGAGGTTGTATATGCTCGACCATAAGGTGATATTATGAAGTGCGTGATGTTTATTCCGTTATTTGCGATGCTTTTGCTGCTTACTGCGTGCGCTCAGTCAGGCGCTCCTGTCGAGGTTGCAAAGGATATCCCTCAGCAGGACAGACTGTCCTGCGCGACAGACGATGACTGCGTCTGCGGCGGCATAGATGCCGATGGAAGCTGCTTCCTCGGGAACAGGGATTACTATGAGAAGCATGTCGATACCTCGAAGCAATGCCCTGACTTCTGCACGGGCATCTCAGGAAGCCTCGTCGTCAGGTGCATAGACAATAAGTGCATGCAGGTCATGGAATGCCTCACAGGCCTTGACTGTGATAGCGGGGTCTGCGAAGGGAACAAGTGCGTAGAGCAGGAGCACGGGGATGAATGCGTCTATGACTCTGACTGCAGGACAGACGGGTGCTCTGGAGAGCTCTGCGTTCCGAAGTCTGCAGGGCCGAGGGTATCCATCTGCATTTACAAGCCAGAGTATAAATGCCTTGGGATGATAAGCTGCGGATGCGTGAATGGCTACTGCAGCTGGAAGGAGACTGCTGAGTACAGGAAGTGCGTCGAGGACGCAACAGCATGATGATAAAGATCGAGGAAAAAGATCCGGAGATAAGGTGTTAATATGGTAGCTAAGAAAGAGATTCAGAAGGTCGAGAGGCTGGTGCCTGACACGTCAGTAGTGATAGAGGGCATACTATCAAGGAAGATAGAGGATGGCGAGCTGCTTCCTGACAATGTCATCATCCATGAGGCTGTGCTCGCAGAGCTCGAGCACCAGGCCAACGAGAACAGGTCGATAGGATTCCTGGGCCTCGAGGAGATAGACCGCATCAAGCAGCTGTCTGACAAGCTCGGGTTCCAGCTGAGCTTCGGCGGCAAGAGGCCGAATGCTTACGAGATAAGCCAGGGCAGGCTCGGCGAGATAGACTCGCTCATCCGTGAGCTCGCATTTGAGAGCGACGCAACGCTCATCACCACAGACAAGGTGCAGGCCAGGATAGGCCTGGCGAAAGGCGTCAAGGTGATGCTGCTCGAGGTAGAGTTGATCAAGAAGACCCTCACTCTTGAGGGATTCTTCGACGCGACCACCATGAGCGTCCATCTGCGCGAGAATGTCTCTCCGCTCGCGAAGAAAGGCATGCCTGGCAGGTGGGATTTTGTCAAGCTCAGGGACAAGCTCCTCACCCGGGCAGAGGTAAGGAGCATCTCTGACGAGATAATCGAGGAGGCAGGTGTCCGCAAGGACTGTTTCATCGAGATAGAGAGGCCGGGCTCGACCATTGTGCAGCTCGAGAACTATCGCATTGTCATAACCAGGCCGCCTTTTTCAGACGGCTGGGAGATAACAGCGGTCCGTCCTGTCAGGAAGATGAGCCTTGAGGAGTATAAGTTGTCTGATAAGGTAAGGGACAGGATAGGCATGCAGGCAGAAGGCATACTCATCGCAGGCGCTCCAGGGCATGGTAAGACAACTTTCGCGCAGGCATTGGCTGAGAACTATGCTTCGCAGGACAAGATAGTCAAGACCGTCGAGGCCCCGAGGGACCTCCAGCTGCCTGATAGCATAACCCAGTACGCGATATCACACGGCTCTCCGCAGGAGATACATGACGTCCTTCTGCTGAGCAGGCCTGACTACACCATCTTCGACGAGATGAGGAACACAGAGGACTTCCGCCTCTTTGCTGACATGAGGCTCTCGGGAGTCGGCATGATAGGGGTGATGCACGCGACAAATGCCATCGACGCCATCCAGAGGTTCATAGGCAGGATAGAGCTCGGCACCATCCCCCAGATCGTCGATACTGTCCTGTTCATAAGGAACGGCAAGGTCGCGAAGGTGTTCAATGTCAAGATGGAAGTGAAGGTCCCGTCAGGCATGACCGAGGCGGATCTCGCGAGGCCTATCGTGACAGTATATGATTTCGAGTCCAACAAGCTCGAGTTCGAGATTTACTCTTATGGTGAGGAGACGGTGGTCGTTCCTGTGCAGGCAGACGCTGCTGACTCTCCTGCCCGCGTTCTCGCCAGGAAGGAGGTGGAGCGCGTGCTGCAGCGCTACACAGATGTCGTGGAGGTGGAGTTCCCGAGCGACAACAGCTGCATTGTGCGCGTCCCGGAGAAGGCCATCGCTTCAATAATCGGAAAGCAGGGTTCTAACATCGACAAGCTGCAGAAGCAGCTCGGCGTCCACATCAATGTGGAGCCTTTGGACAGGTCTGCCGCAGCGCCTGGCAAGGCCCCTGCAGGAAAGCCTGTTCAGCACGAGTTCAATGTCAAGAAGAAGGCGATAGAGCTTTACGTCGACTCGAAGTTCTCTGACAGCGAGCTTGACCTTTACGTAGGCGATGAGTTTGTCGCGGAGCTGCATGTCGGCAAGCGGGCCATGGTCAAGATAAAGAAGGACAACAATGTCGGCAGGCTCATCATCAACGCCCTGAAGAACCACGAGGAGATACGGATTTATGGGTGATGCCTGACCTGCGTCAAGGCCAGCACTACCGCTCCTTGCGTGTCCTCAGATAAGGATAGCAGGATGGGCTGCTTAATCACTATCATCAGCGCGTATTGCGCAAGCACGGTCACACTGCAAAGCATGCTGCAGCCTAAACTCAGACTAGCTGCGTAGTGCTGGCATTCAGCGCAGTTGCTTTCAAGGGTAATGTTTAAATATGCCTGTTCATTAGGCTATATAAGGCTGATAATATGCTGGACATAAGATTCATACGAGAAAATCCTGACAAGGTCAAGAAGAACATGGAGAAGAAGGGCCATGAGGGCCTTCATGTGGTAGATGACCTTATTAAGAAGGACGGCGAGTTCCGGACGCTGCTGCAGGAGGCAGAGAAGCTCCGCCACCAGCGCAACGAAGTGACCGGAAAGATAAACCAGGCAAAGAAGTCTGGCGGTGATGTCACAGCCCTTCTCGAGGAGGCTAAGCAGATACCTCAGAGGATAAAGGACACTGAGGAGCGGATGAAGGTCCTGAGGCAGGAGATTACGAAGCTGCTCGCATCCATCCCGAACATCATGCACGAATCCGTGCCTCTTGGCAAGGATGAGTCAGAGAATGTCGAGCTCAGGAAGTGGGGCGAGCCGCGCGGGTTTGATTTCCCGATAAAGAACCATGTCGAGATCTGCGAGAGCCTGGGTATCGCTGATTTTGACTCCAGCGCAAAGACATCAGGCAATGGTTTCTATTTCCTGAAAGGGGCACTGGGCCTGCTGAACCAGGCGCTTGTGCGATTCGCGATCGACCACATGATCCAGAAAGGGTTCACATACATAGAGCCGCCTTTGATGATCCATGAGCCGATACTCGCTGCTGCGATGGACCTGGAGGGGTTCAAGCAATCAATCTATAAGACTGATGAGGATGACCTCTGCATGATAGGGACGAGCGAGCACGCATTGCTGGGCATCCACAGGGACGAGGCGATAGCAGAGAATGAACTTCCGAGGAAGTATTTCGCGTATTCGATGTGCTTCAGGAAGGAGATAGGCTCTCACGGCATAAATGAGAAAGGGCTGTGGCGCACCCACCAGTTCAACAAGGTGGAGATGTTCGTGTTCTGCAGGCCAGAGGATTCTTACAGGCATTATGATGAGATGCTGGACATATCCGAGGGGGTGATGCAGGCATTGGGCCTGCCTTACCGCGTGCTTGAGATGTGCTCAGGAGACCTGAGCCTGTGGAAGGCAAAGTCATGCGACATAGAGGTATGGCGTCCGACGACAAAGGAGTATGGCGAGGTCATGTCTCTCTCGAACTGCACTGATTTCCAGGCAAGGGATCTCGGGATAAGGATAATCAGGAATGACGGCACTCGGGACGTTCTGCACACCCTGAACAACACGGCCATTGCAACGTCGAGGGTCATGGTCGCGATACTTGAGAATTACCAGGAGGCTGACGGCTCTGTCACAGTGCCTGAGGTGCTCCGTCCTTACATGAACAACATAGAGAAGATAGCAAAATAGTTTGGTGCTTTCATGGCAAAAAAGAAGGTGAAGAAGAAACCTGTCAATAATAACCTCAAGAAGGCTGTGAAGAAAGAGGTAGAGAAACAGGTCGAGAAAGAGGTGGATGAGGCAGAGGCGAGTGTCAAGCGCTCTGTCAAGAGGCAGGTCGAGAGGGCAGTCGAGAGAGAGGTCGACGAGGAGGTCGGCCCTGAGGTCAAGAAGGAGCTGACCAAGGCGTTGAAGAAGCGCTTTGACCTGATTGACCGGTTCAAGTCCCTCGAAGCGCACCATAAGTTCGTCTTCGCAGTGCTTGTCGGCTTTGGTGTCATATCTTTCTGGCGCGGGCTGTGGCTGTTCATAGACCTTGCTTTCTTCCCGGATTTTCCCTGGTTCCGCGCGTTGTTCGCGACGCTGCTCGGATTGACTATACTTTCTGCAACTGGCGCATTGCTGAGGGTGATGAAATGACATCGGATGTAAAGATACCCGCTTCAGTCTGGATCATAGTAGGTGCAGGCATGATACTCATGTCTGTATTTGTGGGGCTCAACGCTGACAACATAGAGAAGTTCACATTGTTCATACTCGCAGGAGCCGTGTTCATAGTCTATGGCTTCTTTAGGATATTGATGAAGGAGAAGAAGGAGGCTAAGAAGCTGTACCATCCTCAGCCGCATCACGCTGAGCATCATGTCGCACATCCCGCAGAGCATCATAAGCCAGCGCACCCTCACGCAGAACATCCGCACAAGCCAGCCCATCCAGCTCATCCGGCACAGCAGGCACATGCCGCCCAGTCAGCCCAGCCCCACGTGGTCCGCTGCGCGAACTGTGGTGTCAAGCTCCATCACATGTTCAAGTTCTGCCCGAACTGCGGCCAGAGGCTGAAGTGAGTTCTTTTTAAACTCCTCACCACAACCTGTCGAAATCCTGCTTCGCAGGCTTTCTTCCCCTTTGCGTTCATTGAACGCAAAGTTTTTAAGAACCGGTTCTTTTTCCCGCTCCATGAGCCTATTCAAGGACATGCTGCGGGGGGACGAGTCTCTTTTCAGGAATGAGGTGGCATTGGATTACGAGTTCCTGCCCAAGCTTCTTCCGTATCGCGAGAATGAGCAGAAGCATTTCGCTACATGCATAGCTCCGCTATTGCAGAGCAGGAACGGTCGGAACCTGTTTGTCTCTGGAGCGCCGGGCATAGGAAAGACAGCGGCATTGAAGTCTGTATTCAGGGATCTAGAGGAAGAGACAGATGATGTCATCCCGATATACATCAACTGCTGGCAGAAGAACACCACGTTCAAGATACTGATAGAGGTCTGTGACCAATTAGGATACAAGCTGACCCATAACAAGCGGACTGAAGAGCTTTTCGAGGTTGTGAAAAGCATCATCAACAAGAAGGCTGCCGTGTTCGCCTTTGATGAGGTCGACAAGGTCGAGGATTATGATTTCCTGTATTCCATAATGGAGGAGATATTCAAGAAGTCCATATTCATGATGACCAACCATCGCGACTGGCTTCTTGAGCTGGACCAGCGCATCAAGTCGCGCCTCATCCCCGAGGTGCTTGAGTTCAGGAAGTATAATATTACAGAGGTCAAGGGCATACTGAAACAGCGCATCGAGTACGCTTTCGTGCCTGGCTGCTGGGATGATGAAGCGTTCGACATGGTCGCTGAGCGCACCTTCAGCCAGGAGGACATCAGGTTAGGTCTTTACATCCTGCGGGAGTCAGGCCTTGCTGCAGAATCAAAGTCATCAAGGAAGATCACAGCTGATCATGTCAAGGAGGCCATATCCAAGCTTGACGAGTTCTCGATAAAGCCCAAGTCAGACCTTGACGAGGACATGAACAGGATACTTGACATCGTGAAGGCCAATTCAGGCAGCAGGATAGGCGACCTGTTCAGGCTATACCAGCAGCAGGGCGGCACATCAGTCTACAAGACATTCCAGCGCAAGATCCGGAAGCTCTCTGACGGCAAGTTCATCTCCATCCAGATAATAAGAGGTGGAGCAGAAGGCACTACATCCATAATCACATACCAGCAGACAAAGAAGCTGACTGAGTTTTGAGATTAAAATATTCAATCACTTTCTCCCCAGAAACCTTCCGATAGTCCCCTGTTAATCCTACACTCCAGCCCCTACAAGCATGCATTCTGCATCATCCCGTACCACTCCCCACTGGACATCTCCCCGGATGAACTATTTAAACCATTCAGCACATCCTATTCTACAGATTGGCAGGCAATTGGCGGCACCGGCCGCGTCTAACGCCTGTCTTGTTTTTTTAATCAATCAGACCAAAAGGAGGCGGATACTAATGATGGCAGAAAGATTCAACCCGGACCCTTCAGACCTAAGGCACAGCACGATCCAGAAGCTGTTCTACAACCAGATACGCAACCTCACCGCAAGCTCGAGCGTGGATGACAGGATGCGCACTTTTGACATGCAGTTCAGCGACACATGGTTCTGATTACATAGGAGGTGAAAGCGATGACCAAGCATTTCAAGAAGACAAGGAATTTCGACACGAAGCGTTTCGTGCAGGACTTTGAGAAGGAGATGATTGAGGAAGAAGAGGGGGACATATTCACGCTCACAGGCCTGGAGCGCGCCCGCGATGGTGATGAGATATCTGATATCGAGGAAGGCTTCATGGCTGGCTATCTTGAAGCATAAGTTGATTTTCATCTGGAAAATCAACACCAACGACCTAGCTTGCTAGGGTCGTTGATTTTATGAGCCTCTTTTGTCTAACCTCCCCGAGGGTTTAGAGACCCTTAGTCACTAATTCTGCCCCGCAAGGGGCCCTATTTTTTTGACAAGTTTTATAAATGTTATTGGATTATGGACTGTCATGGAGATAGTGTCCAAGGATGATTTTTTGGCAGACCTTGAGGGCCATATAGAGCACATGAGGTATGGCGCTGTATTCATCTATCCCACTGATACTCTTTACGGCATAGGATGCGACGCGAGGAACAATGCGTTGGTCCAGCGCATAAGGCGGATCAAGAACAGCTATAAGCAGCCCATGTCTGTCATCGTCCCGTCAAAAGAGTGGATACGCAAGAACCTTGTCATCAAGCCAGAGCATGATGAATGGCTGGGCAAGCTCCCTGGGCCTTACACGCTTATCTTCGAGCGCAAAGTGAAGGATTGTGTGGCGGATGACGTGAACCCTTTCGGCAATACGCTTGGCGTGCGCATACCCAAGAACTGGTTCGCTAAGGTGGTTGAGACGCTCGATTTTCCGATAATAACGACCAGCATCAACATACATGGACAGAAGCCTTGTGATTCTATTGCGGACGTGCCTTCTAACATGTCTCACATGGTGGATATGGGCATTGACGATGGAGAGATCAAGGGCAGGCCTTCTACGCTTGTAGACCTCACTAAGTCACCACCCGAAGTTGTAGAGCGGAAATAAGATGTCTGGACAAGAAAAGCTCAAGATACTGGCAGCTTCTGATATACATGGCGACAGGGACCTTGTGAAGAAGCTCGCTGATCAGGCAGAGAAAGAGGACGTAGACCTTGTCGTTCTGTGCGGCGACCTTACCATGGGTGAGATGTCGACTGACAACATAATAGGCCCCTTCGCCAAGAAACACAAGAAAGTCCTTCTCATCCCGGGCAACCACGAGACTGTCGCCACTGCTGATTTCCTTGCTGAATTGTATGAGCCAGAGGCGAGGAACATCCACGGCTATTCTGTGCAGTATAAGGGTGTAGGGATATTCGGCGCAGGCGGAGCCACGAATGTCGGCCCGCAGCCTCCTATCGATGAGGGCGAGATGTTCGACCTGCTCAAGAAAGGCTTTGACAAGATAAGGTATCTCAAGAAGAAGATCATGGTCACCCATATCCATCCTACAGACTCGAAGATAGAGAAGTTCTCCAGGTTCGTGCCTGGCTCTGACGCGGTGAAGAAGGCGCTGAATACCTTCAAGCCGGACATCCTTCTATGCGGCCACGTCCATGAGGCAGATGGACTTGAAGAGAAGATAGGCGGCACAAGGGTCATAAACGTAGGCAGGAAAGGGAAGATAATCAGGATTTGAGCATAACCTTTAAAAACACCCTCTTTTTCTCATACTCTGCACTCGTGGGGGTGCCGGAGTGGTCAAACGGGATACGTTCAGGGCGTATTGGCTTAGTGCCTACGAGGGTTCAAGTCCCTTCCCCCACATTCTCTTTTTTATACCTAATCATAAAGCATAAATATCCGAGTGCTATTTCTGCCAATATCACAATCAAGAGGTGTTTGACATGAGGAAATCAGCTGTTTTATGCGCAATATTGCTGCTTGTTCTGGCTCTTTTCATTGCAGGCTGTGCCTGTGAGGGGAATGAGGGGAAGAAGCTTGTAGCTTCAAGGCCTATACAGGCAGAGCAGAGGGGTGGACCTTCTGCAGGTACACCTGTGGCAGTTGAGCAGCCTGTTGTCACAGAAGGCCCGGTGACACAGGAGGCAGAGGAGAGCACTCCAGTGCCTGTCGCAGGAAAGGCTTTCTGCGAGCAGCTATCCACTTCTGAGATAGGCAGCGTGTTCGCAGGCACCTGGAGCAAGATCAGCGGATGCCCTGTGCATCCGGCCATGCCCAAAGGCGTGGATGTATGCCAGTGCTCTTATGATGGCCCTGGCCAGCTCTACGTGGATGTGGAGACCCAGCTCTACACAAAGGCAGAGGAGGCAGAGCGTGTCTACAACATGTACTGCTCTGGCACCGCTGAGGAGAATGAGGTCGGAGATGCTTCCTGCAGGGCGCTGAAATTAACATCCACAAGGCCGAACTTCGTCTACTTCCTGAAAGGCAACTACTTTGTCAAGGTCTCATGCCTTGGCGGCCCATGCCCATTGGACGCAGTTGCAGAGCTTGCAAAGCAGGTGGCTGCTGAGATTTAAGCAAAATATTTTTATATTCTCTTTTTATTTGGCTCATTATGAAGAAATACTTCGCTGTGTTGGACCCGTGTTCCGGGAAGGATATGCTGTACCAGATAGTCCGTGGTGAGCCTGGCCAGGGGTTTGATATTGTCGCTGCAGGGCATAATATAGGTGCGCTCGCTGACAGCCTTGTCAGGCATGCGGATAACAACGGTGGTAGAGGCATTGAAATCTGCGTAAAGCCGCCTTCTGGTATGTATTGGATGGACATAAAGCCTGAGGCGCGCTCGAAAACAGAGATTGGGGAGAGTGATGTCGAGTTCCATCAGACAGAGAAGATAGAGAATGAGAAGATGCACCGCCTCATGGCGAGACTTGACAAGATGACCAAGAACCGGGATTACCTGATCATGTTCTCCCATTGAATGAAGATGAAGGATCTCGAAGAGCTCAAGAACCTGATGCGCCTCAAGGGTGTGAAGCGCACAGGTGAAGTGAACAAGCGGAGGGAGAGCACTGCTGACCATGTCTACGGCTGCATCATCATCGCCCAGCATTTCATCAAGAAGATATCCGCCCGGTTGGACGAGGCCAAAGTCCTGAAACTGATTCTCTATCATGACCTTGTCGAGATAGAGACAGGCGATTTCTTCATACTTGACGATAAGGCCCGCGAGAACAAGGAAAAGATAGAGGAAGAGGGCGCCAGGCGTCTTGCCAAGAGATTGCCTGACACAATATCATCGGAATTCCTTGAGTTGTTCAATTAGTACGAGGAAGGCAGGACAAGGGAGGCGCAGTTCGCAGTGGCGATGGACAAGCTCGAGCCCATGATACACTGGGCATTGTACGCCGAGGACTGGACAAAGTGGGGCTTCAACGAGGGGAACCTGGTATCTACAAAGGTAAAGTATCTGGAGCCATTCCCTGAACTGCTCAAATTCTTCGAAGAGATGATGGAAGAATTGAAAGAAAAGAAATATTTCTGAATTATTACCCCTTAACAACGCCCATCGGCACCATCCTTGCCACTTTTATGGATATGCCTGCCTTGTGGACCGTGTCTATGACTGATTCTATGTCCTTGTATGCGAGAGGCGCCTCTTCTGCAAGGACTTTCGGTGATGTGCTGCGCGCCACGATACCCTTGTCAGCCAGTTGCATCCGGATTTCGTCGCCCCTGAACCTGTCTATGGCTGCGTGCCGTGACATCGCCCTGCCAGCTCCGTGGCACGTGCTTCCGAATGTCTTCTGCATCGCGAGTTCAGTGCCGTGCAGTATATACGAGGCAGTCCCCATGCTGCCTGCAATCAATGCAGGCGTGTCAGGGAAGCTGCGGGTTGCGCCTTTGCGGTGCACGTAAAGCTTCCTTTTCTTTCCCTCGACAACATGCTCCTCGAGCTTGCATATGTTGTGCGCGATAGCGTATATCGTGTGCATGTCAAGGTCTTCCCATGATTTGCCGAAGACCTTCTCGAATGTCTCCCTTATCCACTGCGTCATCACCAGCCTGTTCGCGAATGCGTAGTTGACTGCGCACTTCATCGCCTTGAAATAGTCCTGGCCTTCCTGCGAATTTACTGGAGCGCACACCAGCTGCTTGTCCGGCAGTTTGATCCCGTACTTCTCTGCCGCTTTCTCATGTATGCGAAGATAATCGGACGCTACCTCGTGCCCCAGCCCCCTGGAACCGCAGTGGAGCATTATCACGACCTGGTCTTTCTCGAGCTTGTACCTCTTGCCATGAGCCTCGTCGAAGATGTCGCTGACTTTCTGGATCTCGAGGAAATGGTTTCCAGCCCCTAAAGTGCCGAGCTGCGGCCTGCCTCTCTGTTTCGCCCTTTCCGAAACTTTAGACGGGTCTGCGCCTTCCATCATGCCGTGCTCTTCTGTGTTCTTGACATCATCATCGATCCCGTAGCCGTTCTCCACGCACCACCTGCATCCGCCTGTCAGTACCGCGTCAAGCTTTCCCGGCTCTATTCTTAGCTTTCCCTTGCTTCCCACTCCGCAGGGTATGTTCCTGAACAGCTCTGCAGTGATCTCGCGCATCCTGTCCTGCACGTCGCTCGCCTTGAGGTTCGTGCGTATCATGTTGATGCCGCAGTTTATGTCGAAGCCGGTACACCCTGAGCTTATCACGCCTTCCTGATCATCAAACGCTCCTACTGCGCCCATTGGTAATCCATATCCTATGTGGGCGTCCGGCATGGCACAGACAGGTCCTACAACCCCTGGAAGCATCGCAACATTAGTGAGCTGCTTTATCGCCTCATCTTCCATGGCGTCCATCACTGCCTGGTTGGCAAATACCTTTGCGTCAACGAGCATACCTTCTCGGGCTGTTTTAGGCAACAACCATTCGTAATCATTCAGCCTTTGAAGCTTGTCTTTCATTATTAGCACCTTTTGTAACCTGTTGATGACATACTAGTCAGGGTTTTATCCTGTGTTTATTAATGTTTTTGTAGTGCTGGGCGGGGCGTGAAGGGCCGTGTAGAAACCTTTAAATATGATATTTCAACGCCCTCCTATGATAATTATTCAACTATAATATCAAAAATAACAGATCGGGGTGGTATTGGATGTTTTGGTATATTATCATTGCAGCGCTCATTGCGCTTGTTTCTGCTGGCATATTTTCTTTGGTCATCAAGAGAAAGGATGCAGGCACACCTACAATGCAGAAGATAGCAGGCCATATCAGGGACGGCTCGATGGCATACCTGATGAGGCAGTACCGCTATCTTACAGTGTTCATCGTCATTGTCGCGATGGTGCTGGGCGTGTTCATCAGCGTCTGGACCATGATATGCTTCATCGTCGGCGCGGTGCTGTCGCTCCTTGCGGGATTCATAGGCATGCGCGTCGCGACCATGGCCAATGTGCGCACTTCCGCTGCTGCGAGGAAGAGCATCTCGCCTGCATTGCGCATTGCGTTCTCGTCAGGCGCGGTCATGGGACTCAGCGTAGTGGGCCTTGGTCTTCTTGGCATCACTGTGCTCTACATGATATTCCAGTCGCCTGAGATAATCTTCGGATACTCTTTCGGCGCATCAAGCGTAGCGTTGTTCGCCAGGGTTGGCGGGGGCATCTACACAAAGGCTGCTGATGTCGGCGCTGATCTCGTCGGAAAGGTCGAGGCAGGCATACCTGAGGACGATCCGAGGAATCCTGCCACGATAGCTGATAATGTCGGGGATAATGTAGGTGATGTGGCAGGTATGGGTGCTGACCTGTTCGAGTCCTATGTCGGCTCTATAATAGCGGCGATTGCGCTGGGCTTCCTCGCGTTTGATACGGCAGGCATACTCCTTCCGTTGTGCATCGCAGGAGTAGGCATCATAGCCTCTATCATCGGCACGTTCTTTGTCCGCGCGAAAAAGGAGAAGAGGCTCGGCCTTGCGCTGCGCGCTGGTTTGTGGATAAGTTCTGCTCTCGTAATTGTCGCGACGTATTACCTGACATTGTATTTCATGCCTGACCTGAGCGTGTTCTGGGCTGTTGTTTCAGGCCTTGTCGCAGGTGTCGTGATAGGCTACATCACAGAGTATTACACATCATATAATTATGGGCCTGTCAAGAAGATAGCCTTGTCCTCGAAGACAGGCGCTGCGACAAACATCATCCAGGGACTTGCGACAGGCATGGCCTCTACTGCCCTGCCGGTTCTTGTGATATGTGCGGCAATCTATGTTGCTTATCATTTCGCAGGGCTGTACGGCATCGCTATGGCAGGCGTCGGCATGCTCTCCACATTGGGCATCAGTCTCGCCATCGACGCTTATGGGCCTGTGGCTGATAATGCAGGAGGCATAACAGAGATGTCTGGTCTCGGCCCTGCTGTGAGGAAGAGGACAGATGCCCTTGACTCGTTGGGCAACACGACCGCTGCTATCGGCAAGGGGTTCGCGATCGGCTCTGCGGCATTGACCGCTTTGGCATTGTTTGCAACTTATGCTACGACTGCCAAGCTAGAAGCCATATCTGTACTTAAGCCGGCAGTGATTATAGGTCTTCTGGTAGGAGGATTCTTACCTTACCTGTTCAGCTCAATGGCTTTGCGTGCTGTAGGAGAGGCTGCTTTTGATATGATTAGGGAGGTCAGGAGGCAGTTCAAGCGGATCAAGGGGCTGATGCAGGGCAAGGCAGAAGCAGACTACGCGAAATGCGTTGACATCGCCACACACGGCGCATTGAAGAGGATGATATTGCCCGGATTGCTCGCAGTGCTGGTCCCTCTCGCAGTCGGTTTCCTGCTTGGTGTAGAGGCGCTTGGAGGCCTGCTTGCAGGTGCTCTGGCATCCGGAGTGGTGATGGCAATCTTTATGGCCAATGCGGGAGGAGCATGGGACAATGCAAAGAAGTATATCGAGATGGGCAAGCTGGGAGGCAAAGGCTCTGATCCCCACAAGGCATCGGTTGTTGGAGACACTGTTGGGGATGGGTTTAAAGATACCGCTGGGCCGTCGCTCAACATCTTGATAAAGCTGATGTCCATATTGGCATTGGTATTCTTGCCCCTTCTTATGAAGGTGAATCCGTTAGGATTTCTTTTTTAATTTCTTTTTTTAATTTCTTTAATAAAGGTTCAATTTCATCCCATTTCTTATATTTGTGTTTGAGGATAAAGTTCATCTTTCTTATTTTTTCACTGTGTTTGCTTAAAGGCAGCATTTTATCAATCAGATAGAATATGTCTGCTTTTCTGTTTAATGTTATATTATATATGCTCACATTGAATTTTTTCTCCCATTTTGGTCGGATTCCTTTTCTTACGTCTAGACGGAATAACGGCTTAAGATTTTCTTCTTCGAATTTATTTTTGATCTGTTCCAGTATTTTTTTATCTCCTGTCCTTAACCTGAAAACAAACCTCCAATCATTTTCATGATTCTTTGCAAAATGCCAGTTAGATTCGCAATCACAATATGCCGCCAAAAAATTATAGAAATAACCCCTGTTCTCCATTATCCAAGACGGTATCTCTTGTGGTTTATCCAACAGGAAATCAAAAGAAGAGTCCAAATCCGTATATATGAACCATTCATCAGCTCTGGCGCTATTTCTTGATAAGTACTTGCGTGTCTCTCCATACTTCTCAAATGATATGAGCAGAAGTTCAATCTGCGCCTCATGTGTTGTCGTGGTCTGGACTCTTACTGACTTTCTGGCCCATTTCGTATGAAAATCTCCCGCTCTTAATCCCAGTAAGAATGCTTTCTCAGAAAGATTGCCAGAGAAAGGGGCCTTGAATTTCGTTGTCAATGCTTCAGAAACTGTCTTTCTCTTAATTCCATATTTCTTCAGTTTCTTCCTGACCGTTCCCTCGTTCTTTATGCTGAACTTCTTAGCTATCTCTCGGGGCCTTAATCCTTTATTCCAATAAAGATCATCGAGTACATCTTTCGGGATATGTATCTTCTTGCGGTAGGCAGGCCGTCTCTTTATGTTGAATTTCTTCAGCCAATATAGGATGTTTGTGGCCTCACAGCCGAACTCATTGCCGATATGGCTGAGCGAAAGCCCTTCAGTTAGGTATAGTCTCTTCAACTGCTCTTTTGTGAATTTCAGCCCTTTTTTCATGTATATGAAAAAGTAAAGCAGGTTTATAATTCCTTTGTTTGAAAGATACAAAAGGTCTAAGATTGAATAATCTCCGGATCTATGGGAAGCCTTCCAACCAAAAATTTATGCTCCCAATTTGGGTATATATCTATTTTATGCCTTCTGCACCTCTCTAACCCCTGAATTCGCCCATCTCAGCTCCTCTAAAACAAGCCCAAAAGCCTTTTATTGTCACTATTTAGTGACAACAAAAACGAAACATTTATATATTAGCTATGTTTCTACTCTACTTAGAAGCAGCTCATAGCTGTTTCAGCTCCTGCCCAAGGGTGCAATATTTCTCAGATCCCCCTGAAGACTAACGCACTCTTGCGGCATATTTTATATTTTATTTATACTTTTTCTTCAATTTTAGAAACTGTAGGATATCATTCAAGAATTCTTCATCGTACAGTATCCACATGAACAGCAGTATGCCGTCCAGCATCGCTGCCCTGTATTTAGTGCGCAGCAGGTTGGGCAGGTCCAATGTCCAGTTGAAGGGATAGAACCACTGGTGGAACCCGCATATGAGGTCCAGCGCTATGTGCGTCGTGAAACCTATTGTCGCGAGAAACATCAGGATATAGCTTGTCCTGAAACCCTCGCTCTTGACAGCTCCGCGTGAATACAGGGCATACAGCACGAGCCCGACAGCCAGCGTCAGGATAGGTATGATCATGCTGTGCGTGGCCTGCCTGTGGTATCCTGTATAGAGATATCCGTTCAGCACCCAGCCGAAAAGTATGTCAAAGTCGGGCAGTCCGCCCATCAGGCCTGCGATAAACACCCACCACTTCGAGAACTCCCTTTTAGCGCAGTACCTTCTATACGTCTCTGCTATGAACATGGGCACGAGGATGTGCGTGACTGGGAATGCCATGAAATACAGGTGTAAAGAGCTTGTTTTTAAATCTTGAGAATCATTTTTATACTCGCAAAACTTTTTCTCCTGCATGAACATCCAGTGCATAAAGTGCAAGGGGCGTGGGCACTGCGGAAGGCCTTACTGTGCCATAGCCACGAAGATAACGAGCCAGAAAAAGCTCAATCAGTCTGCCAAGCAGGACTTCTTTGGCGAGGCCCCTAATGTATTCATCGGAAGGTATGGATATCCGAACATAAATGTGGGCCTCCTGAGCACAGAGCAGTATGACAACCACGACGCGCCCCTCAAATGGAGCGCCAACAACTACCAGGTCCAGCAGGTCATCGACCTGCGCACCGCACTTGTCAACTCGACGTTCAGGACCAACATAAAGTCGTTCAATGACAAGATGCTTGAGATGTCTCAGGAAGTCTCTCTCGCGGCAAAGCCCGTCGACGTCGAGATAAACCTGAACAAGAAGCCGCAGTTCCGTCTCAGCTTCAACCAGGACACATTGCCTCACGGCCCGCGCGTCAGGCTCAAGAAGGCGAAGATCACGGAGAACCCTAAGATACCGCACAAGGTAGACAAGGCAGTCTCTGACCCTCACCTCAAGGCAGCTGACGCGATAGAGTCCCTGCGCAAGAGCTATGATGAGCATTACCTCACCAAGATACTCAGCGTCGGAAATCTTGGCGTGAAGACAGAGCGCAAGCTCGTCCCGACGCGCTGGAGCATTACTGCTGTCGACGACATAATAGGTAAGCAGCTCACAGAAGAGGTGAAGAAGCACAAGGAATCAGACTTTCTCGCCTACTTCGGCGGATATCTCGGGAATTATTATCTCATACTCTTCTTCCCGCACTGCTGGAGCTATGAGCTCTTCGAGACCATTGTCGGTGAGCGCACCAGTTTCTCTACAGACCATGAGTTCTATGATGGAAGGAAGAATTACGCAGACAACACCGCAGGAGGATACTACGCAGCGCGCCACGCCATCCTCGAGAAGCTCGCAAGCATCAGGCGTCAGGCAGGCGTCCTCGCCCTCAGGTTCATCACATCAGAATACTGGGCACCGTTAGGTGTATGGGTGGTTCGTGAGGCGACAAGGAAATCAATGTCATCGAAGCCGATAGAGTTCGGCTCCAAGGAATTGATGCTCAAGTACGCGAAGGCATTCGCGAAAAAGAAGTTCAGCTTCGACCTCGACATCCTGCTCAAGGAGAGCAGGCTGCTTGATCACATTGACAGGCAGAAGAGGCTGAAGGATTTCTGAAAAAAATAAAAGAAAAATAATCAAGATATTATTATCTTTTACAGCTCCAGTAAGCCATCTTTATGCCGAACAGCAAGAAAACAACTGTCCACCACTGGATGTTCCAGAAGTTCCACACGTTGAGGTCCCTCAGAAGGAACAATACTCCCAGGACGATAAGCACAAGTGCAGCGAATCCCTTGTATCCGGTGCAGTGTTCGCCATGGGCTGGATACGATTTTCTAGCCATCAAACATCACCTCCGTAGTGATGGGATTATCAAAGGAAGGTCTTTTTAAATAGTTTGTGGGAAACCTTTATAAACAACCTTGAGTGAAATATTACTGAGTGTGTTTGGGGGTGTTGGGTGAAAATGTCAACAGAAGAGAGAACGGAATTTGTCTTCATTGTCAAGAACAACAGTGAAGGTATGTACCTGAATGACTCTGCAGAGGATGCTGATACCTATCATGAGAAGCTTGAGAGATGGGGGGGTAAAGGGTATGATCTCTGCAGGGCGTACAAGGTTAAGTCAGGCCAGTTCCTGCCTGTGTTCGCGGCATGCCATGAGTGCGTCGAAGGACTATTGCTAAGCAATAACGGCGACCAGCCAGAGGACTGCCTTGACAGTGCAGTGGCGCTGATTGAGAAGGAGCTTGAAGAGCCTGTTGAGCGCGTCGCATAAATTTTTCTTTTTTCCAAAAGGGTGTTCTAGCATAGTTGTTTTGCGTTAAAAGGGATTTTCCTGTCGGACTTTTAATAGGATGGGAGCATGGCTGGACGTGTTTATCTGGGTACAATACAATGATTTTTTTGCAAAACCGTAATATCCACGTCTTATTTTGCAGATAGTCAGGTTTTGGCGTCCCAACCTATTTAAAACTTGATTTCATTATATTATGTATGGGTAGTTTGGTTAGTAGTGTGGGGGGCATTTTGTCTATTCAAAAGGAGCAGTATGGATAGGAGATTTTGGGGGTGTTGTGTTATGAAACGATTGAGAGACATTGTCTTGGGTGCGGCAGCAGCATTGGCCATATCTTTGGCGCCTTCATGCGCCACGGTACAACAGTACTCCACAAAGCCGTGGGGCGACAACAACCGTTACAGGTGCGAGATCACGTTCTCGGCTGACGGGAAGTCAGACGCTATAGTTCTGTACGACGGATGGGAGATCTTAGCAGCAAGGGACCATGAGGTCGGTGATGACGGCGAGCACCATTGGATGTACAGGTTCTATCGGGAGGGGAAGAACATCGCGAACCTCAGGGAGGTGCTCTGGAACATCAGGGCAGAGGATGCGCAGGAATACCTCGAGTTCATGAAGGAATCGCAAGACCGGTACAAGATGATGATGGATTGCGAGCGCAGGCTGCAGGAGGAGGTGGAGTGAGTGGCTTATGATTACGTCGTGCTTGGCGCTGCAGGCCAGCAGGGCCAGGCCATCTGCGACCATCTGCTCAGGTCGAAGGACACGGGGACTGTCGTAGGGATAGACCTGGACAGGGATGTGCTCTCCTCTCTGGAGGGGAGGCTCAAGGACCCGCGCTTTGTAGCCACTAAGGGGAACATAAGGAACATGAGGAAGATCAGGGGCCTGCTCAAGGGTTCTGATGTTGTTGTTGCATCTGTGAGCTACCAGTTCAACTATGAGCTGGCCAAGGCTGCCATGGAGGCAGGTGCGCATTTCTGCGATCTCGGCGGTAATGATTCTATAGTCCGTAAGCAGTACACCCTGCATGACGAGGCAGTCATGAGGAAGGTGAGGATAATGCCGGACACAGGCATAGCTCCCGGAGCAGTCAGCATCCTCACGATGTATGGCATCGGCATGCTCGGCATAGAACTGCCAGAGGAAGTTAAGATCCGCGTCGGCGGGCTTCCGCAGGACCCGGAGGGGTTCCTGAAGTACATGGAGGTTTTCTCCATGGAAGGCCTTATCAATGAGTATGACGAGCCAGTCCGTATATTGAGGGGTGGAGAGGTCAGGGTGGTGGAGCCGCTCTCTGAGATTGAGACGTTGCGGTTCCCTGAGCCTTTCGGGATGATGGAGGCTGCTTTCACGTCAGGCGGAGCTTCTACCCTGATTGACAGGTTCAAGGGCGAGGACATTGACCTTGACTACAAGACCATAAGGTATCCGGGGCATTTCTACAAGATGCGCGTGCTCAGGCGGCTCGGATTCTTCAGCACGGAGCCTGTCAGGCTTAGGGGAGGCCTTGTCCCTGCGAAGTTTTCAGCGAAGCTTGTAGAGCGGTACGAGAAAGATACCTGCCATGAGCTGTCAGGCAATGAGGAGCACGTGCTGAGGATGATGGGTTTTCTCTCTGAAGACAGGCGGGATTATGACCGGAGCGCGATAAGCCCGAGAGAGCTGACAAAGATGCTTCTGGACGACCATATCTCTTACCAGGGCGAGGATGCCCTCCTGTTGAAGGTCGATATCAAGACAGGCCTCAAGAGGAAGTACCGGCATGGTGTCGAGCTCGCGCTGATCGACAGGTTCGACCCTAAGACAGGTCACTCAGCGATGCAGCGCACCACAGGCTACTCGTCTGCGATAATTGCGCAGATGCTTGCCAGGGGGCATGTCAAGGGAAGTGCCTATGGCGTGCTTGCGCAGGAGGACTTCATAAGTCCTGAGAAGTTCGTCAGGGCGTGGAAGAGGAGGGGCATAGAGCTTCTCGTCAGGCTCTACAGGACAGACCCTGAGGGAGAGCCAGGCAACAGGCTGCCTAAGTGACCAAGTTTTTTTCCTTTTTTTGTTTCTCTTTCTTTTTCCAGATGCCTACTGGTTCTTTGCCCTTACTAGAAGTATTATGAACGCCATTATCGCTATGTCTGCAAGGAAAAGCACGAATGTGCTGAACCAGCTCTCTCTCGGCGGAGGTGTCGGCACCGTTGGTGCCCTGTCGGTTATGTCAGGCAGGACGACCTCTACCTCGCCATGCTTCCCGAACAGCCTGCTGGTGTCCCTGTCCGGGTTTGTGTAAGGCTCTGTTGTCTTGAGTACCTTCTCTTCCCTGTCTTCAGCGACCTGGATTGGCGTCCTGCAGTCATCCACCCTGAAGTCTATCTTCTTCTGCAGGACTTCGTCGCCGTCATCATACTCTACCCTGACCGTGAGGCTGTTCAGCCCTGGCTTCAGCTCAGACACGTCGAGCTGCTTCTCTTTCCTGTACAGGTCGGAATCGTCGTCATCCACGCTGGGCAGGTCGAACCTGTCTAGGAACAGCGTTCCCAGCTCTGCGCTGGTGATGGAGAGCTCTACATCATCCTCGTACTCCTCTCCGATGTTCTCCAGCTCTAGCCTCACTGCTGCTTCGCCGTCGCACGCGACGTCATTGACCCACAGCCTGTTGAACATGAGCTTGTGCTCCTCCCTCTCGACGTCAAGGTCAATGCTGACCTCATCCTCGTGCAGGGCTCCATCTTCATCATACCCGACAGCCTTTATATCGAGGTCATAGTCCTGGTATGAGCTCGCATCATCGGGTATGGTCAGCTTCAGCCGCACAGTCCTCTTGCTGTTTGCCCTTATGTATACCCTGTCTGACTCATCGCTTATGCTGCTGCCGTCATCGATGTCCTCGATTGTCGCGGTCACCCGTATGTCATCCATCCTCATGTCTGTGTCGTCATCGAACGTGTTCTCCAGCCTTATCTCTATGTACAGCTCATCCCCTGGCTTGACATCTATGCTGCCCGAGTTGCTGGTGGTGAGCAGCTTATCGCCGTCGACAGTCACTTCTACCCTGTCTATATTCAGCTCTGAAGAATCAGCCATCGCGCACAAGGCGCTTATCGTGAATATCAAGACCAAAAAGACCAGTAACACTGTTTTTTTCATGTCCAAACCCCCCAGAAATAAGATGTTTTTTATAGTTTAAATACTTTATTGCTGTTCTGTCGTCCGCTGGGTGGGACGAATATCAGGCATGGCATATCCTTTGAGTGCCTTATTTATGCATCGTCTGTCATCATCTGTCTGCGGTTCATACCCTTTTGTGATCCACACGCTGCCATCACGGTGTTTGAACACCAGTTCACCGGGATGGATGGGCAATATAAGCTCGACCTGCACTATCCGCTCGATACCGTCCAGGTCGCGTTTGGACAACGAGAACTTTGTCGACGAAAGCGCGGAATAGAACCTGTCATGCCTATTGCCCTTCGTGAAGAAATATATGACTTCTTTGAAACCCTGCTTCACATCCCTGTCGATGTAATGCGTGACTAGTCTCGCTTCTCTGCCAGCTGCTTCTCCACCGCCCATATCCTGGGGTATTCTGGATTCTTATTTAAATTTTTTTGAAATATGCATATGAAGGATTCTATTTTGCTTCTATTTTTAGGAGTTTATATAAATCAAGACTGATTATTTTTGCACGGGGATAGATATGGGCAAGGATGGGCTATATTTTCAGGAGCTTCCGCAGGGTTATTCTGCATCTGTTGAGGATGGTGTTGTAGTTGTGCGGAAAAAGCCCGAGGTTAGAGCAATGCACCACCCGCAGGATAAGGGGGATGCTGATGCGTCTCCTCTGGAGTTGACATTAGGATTAGATGTGGATTCTGAAGGTGTTTCTGGCTTGCAGGATCTTAGGGATTCACAGGATTCAGGGTATCAGCAGGATCTGCCATCTTCACAGCAAGGCACAGGTTACGCTCTGCCTGAGAAGAAAAAGCGGCGCGTGAAGAAGATGCTTAAGGATTTTCCTGATCTTGTTGATGCCATACCTGAGGAAGAGTATGCTGGACTATGTGAGGAACTGGAGCGGATAAGGCCAAGGACAAGAGCTGACTGTAAGCAGGTCCGAAGGCCGTGTATATTTGTCGGGTGCAGGTATCATCTGGGGCTGACCATAAATCTTAAGACTGGAGATTATCATATCAATTCAAAGGATGGGCTGTTCAGGATGGAAGAGTCATGCGTATTGGATGTTGCGAGTAGGGGCGCATCAACTCTTGATGTAGTAGGAAAGGCACTCAATGTAACCAGAGAGCGTGTCAGGCAGATAGAGGATAAGGCTTTGAGAAAACTGAAGAAATTCTCGAAGAGGCACAGGATCGATGGAAGCAGGATGAGAGAACTCCACGATGACATAAATGACGATTGGTAGTCTTTATCTATTTTACAAAAGATTTATATTGCTCTGAAGCACATCTTTTTCTGCAATGGAAGAGAATAAGTCATACAGCGGGGTAGACGGTCCAGATGTGAGGCACTACCGTGAGGATTATGCTATTATCGCGCACAAGCAGGAGATGATATTGCTGGTCAGGATGTCTGGTTATTATGATGTGCCCTGGAGGCTCCCTCAAGGAAAGCGCGTCCCCGGGATTGATGATGAGACAGGTATACGGGACACTCTTCAGAGGCTGGTAGGGTGTTCTGACATAGGATCCGTGAGCGATACAGGCATAGTGAAGAGGCTGGATTACAGCAGCGGTGACCGCCAGTCCTATGATGCCCGTGTGACTGCAAAATTCTATATTGGCAAGAACTTGCATTTCTATCTTGTTGAGCTCTTGTGCAATGAGCACAATTTTATCAATGGTAAGAGGGTTGATGCTATCCAGATGGTCAGCAGGAACAGGCTGCGGTCTTTCCTTCATCCGCAGGAGGCGGATGCTGTAGAGGAAGTGCTTGAGCAGTATGTGCTGGACACAGATGGATTCTTTGACGGGCTGGCTGCTTCGTTGGAACATAGCTCCAAAGGAAAGAAATAGTTCACAGCTTCTTCTTCATCTCCTCAATCTCTTTGAGGAATCTCTTTATCGTGTTCTCGACATGCTGCTGCTGGGTCTTGAGTATCTGCGCGGTCTTTTCCAGGAGTTCATCGTCGTCTCCAGGGGATTCTGACAGTACAGTCAGCTCAAGCTCCTTAGGATCAAGGTCTTGCTTCTTCTTCGCCGCCTTCTTGGCCTTCTTCCACACGGCAAACAGCTCTTCTGCGCGTGAAGGCACCTGGCTGTTCTCCACGCCGAGCAGTTTCGCTATCTCGCCGAGCTTCGCTGTCTCCTGCTTCTCTGCTTTCGCCACTGCCTTGCCTGCCACGAACTCGAGGCGTACGATGCCGTCCTGCAGCTTGCTGCTCTTGAGCAGCTTTATCTCTCCGGTCTCGCCGGTCCTGTCAAGATGCGTGCCTCCGCATGCCTCGACATCGAATCCGGGTATCTCCACGACCCTTATGGTCTTGCCCGGCACTGCCCCGCCCTGGTAGAGGACAAAGCCGTACATCTCTTCTGCCTCTTTGCGCGGCAGCACCATCTTGTTCACGGGCAGGTCCTGCTTGACTATCTCGTTCGCGACCTGCTCGATCGCGCCCATCTCTTCTGTGGATAAAGAATCATAATGCGTGATGTCCAGCCTTGACTTTTCCATTGTCTTGGCCGCTCCCGCCTGCCAGACATGACGGCCAAGCACCTTCCTGGCAGCCCCATTCACGATGTGCGTGGCAGTGTGGTGCGTCGCGAGCTGCATCCTGCGCGCCTCATCGACATGGCCTTTCACGACATCCCCTTCCTTCAGCTTTCCGCCCTTGACCACGTGCACTGCGTGCGCTCCCTGCTTGAAGACATCGACCACATCTGCGTCGCCGAGCTTGCCGATGTCGTGCAATTGCCCACCTGACGTGGGATAGAATGCGGTCTTGTCCAGCACGACCTTGTCACCGATGACCTTCAGCACTTTTGCCTCGAAGTCGAGCAGCTTGTGCGTGCCCCAGTAGAGTATCTCTGTGTCAGGCACTCCGGATAGGTCGATTCCGACCTCTTTGTGCGTCGCGAGTTTCTTCTCCTTCTGCTCGTGCAGCGCAGCGACCTGGGCGTAGAAGTTGTCAGGCACTTCGATGCGCTTGTCATGCCTCTTTGCCTCTTCCCTGACCATCTCTGGTGATATGCCGTCGCTGTCATACAGCTTGAGAAGAGTCTCTGTGGTTATCTCCTTGTGGATTATCCTCTCGACTATCTGCTTTGCCTTCTCTTTTGAAGTGCGGTACTTCCCTGTCTCCACGTCGAGTATCTTTCCCACCTCGTCGATATTCTCTAGGAGCTCAGGGAAAAGGTCCTTCAGCTCTTCTGCGTGCCACTTTGCGACCTCTTTCAGCTCGAGCTTCCATCCGAACTGGTCTATGAAAGAGAGCGCCCGCCTCAATATCACCCGCAGGTTATAGCCGCCGCCTACATTTGAAGGAAGCGCGCCGTCGTTCAGCGCGACCAGCAGGGCCCTTGTGTGCTCTGCGATGGAGTATATCGCCGTCATCGGCAGTATCCTTTCCTTGAGCAATGCGCCCTCCATGCCGAGCTTCTCTCCGACCTGCTTCCATGCCTTGTTGATGTCCTCGACCTCATCGATATTCAGCAAGGATGAGTATGGTGAGAATCGTTTGAACAGTTCAGAATCATACTTCACTTTTGTCCTTTCCTCTAGCTTGCGCAGCACTTCAGGGAATACCGCCTCGTATATGTTGGAAGTCCCCTGTGAGAACCACGCGACCCGTTCCATGCCGAGCCCCATGTCGAGGACCTTTATCGGAAGCTCCCTGTCGCCGCTGTCAGAATGCTCGTAGAGCATATAGACCTGGTTGAACAGCTCGACTCCGCGTGAGAAGAACTCCATGCACGGTCCGTAGTTGGATCCGCCAGCCCAGGCGTCCTCGTGCAGCGTGAGTTCTGACGCGGGCAGGCCCACGCCTTCAGTGATATAGCGATAGATGTCCTCGAACGCCTTGTTCTGGTCCCATTCTTCCTTGGGCACGAACATGTGCTGCCCAATCATGATGAAGCCAGTACAATGAGCGCCAGTGATCCCGACATTGTCGACATCCCCAAATCTTAAGCAGAACTGGGGTATCACGAGCTTCTTTGCAGGCGGCTCGACCTCGCCGCTTATCACGTAGGGCTGGAATGCCGCGATGCTCGCCATGGTGAAATCCGTTGTGGGGTTCCATCTCGACACCACCGGATACCTTTTGACTGGCTTGTAGCCCCACTCTGAGAACATCTTCCTGAACTGCTCCCACACCTCGATGAAGCTCAGCTTGGCTTTTGCGGGGTTGGACTCGACCACATTTGTGCCTCCCTGGCATGCAGGGTCCCCGCAAACCGCCTGATCCGCATTCACGGTCCAGAAATACGTGCCGCACTTACACTTCTTCCTCTCGAAGCCCTCTCTCTTCAGGATATCAGTTGCATAATACTTGTCAGGCTCTTTAGACGCGACGCCCTTGAACCATTTCTTGAGCTCCTTGTCTGTTTTCATAGGTTATAGGCGGGATTAAGGGGATATTTAAATATTGCCCTTATTATGGTATTAGAAGTGTCTCAGAGGTTTTAATCCTTTCATCAACGGCCTTTCAGCCTCAGACGGGGATAAACCTCATCATCGACATTATTTTATTTATGGTGATGGGTTAATAAAACTTTGCAGTCATTCAGGCTTTCCCGGAAGCTGAGGCGGGACTTTTTGGATGTTCTTTTCTGTGCTTATCCTTGAGAACGCGACGCTCTTGGCGATGTATTTCTGGAGCTGCGTGAAGTGGCTCTTGAGGTATCCTCTTATCTTCTCGTTCTCCAGCACTATGTCAACGAACTCATTGGCGTATTCTGTCAGGATCCTGTCAATCTCTTCGGGATGGCCCTCCAGGCTCTGCATCCCGCCTCCATGCCTGCCGGTCACATTGTGTGTCGTGGCCATGCCGTGCTCGAAATCAAGACGTTCGATCTTCAGCTCCAGACCTGTCCTCTGTATCTCCAGGAATGCCTTCTCACGCTGGTCGAGATACACTGAGACGACTTTGGTTATGCTGTTGCCGCAGTCATACACTGCGGAATAGGACACATCATGCCCTTTCTTTTCCACGGTACTCATCATATCGCCTCCTGCAGGTTGTCTATCTCTTCAGGTCCTTGAACTTGACAGAGTGCTGCTCGCCTGCGCTGCCCCAGTTGTCCATGGGCGTCTCGTGTATGACTACCGTGACTGCCTGCGCAGGTATCCCGAAGCCTGTGAACACCTCTGTTATCTTCTTCATGATATCAGGCTTCTGCTCTGCCTTCAGGGGCCAGGTCTCTACTGTTATGATTGGCATCGTATCACCTCACTTTCAAAAATGGTTGTCGGTTAGTTTGGAAAAACATTATCATTTCCTTACCATGAACGGGAACATCTTTGGCTTTATTGTCCAGCCGTCCTTGAGGAGTATGTCGAACACAGGCCATTTTGCGTCATTCACATCATAGCTGATGTCTGCTACTTTCTTGAATGCCTGTAATGTGTCATAGACTTTCAGGCTACGCGTGTCCAGTATGGTTATCCCATAGAAGATGCTCATCCTTGCGCTGATGCCCGATATGTCCATCCTTCTCCCCAGCTCAACCGATTTTTCGCAGAAATATGCGACCCTCTTTGGCTCGTCCAGTTTCAGGTAGAGCCAGTAGCCCTTGCGAAGTCCGCCTCTGAACAGCACCCCCTTCCATTTGGCATCTGCCAGCTTGAATCTCAGCATGAGGTCGTATTTGGGGTGCTTCACGATCTCGAATGGTATCTGTCCGGAGTTCAAAGCGTTTACCTGCCTGATGGTTTCCTGCTTGCCGACGAATCTCTGTCTTGGGACCGCCCTTATCTCCATCATGTGGATGCAGAAAAGGAATATGCCTGCGCCGATGAGGAAGACGACAGGAAGGAACACTCCGAATGCAGGGCTGAGGGTATCACCTTCTACGCCTGCAATGGCCGGGAAAAAGTAGAATATTATGAAACAGATCCCTAGAAGCGCAAGAAATAGGGGGAATATCATTATGAACCACAGCACTGTGGCGTTCTTGACATGATACGGTTTGGTTGTCATACCGTCATTTTATCATCCGTTTATTTAAAACTTATGCTTTGTTATCAACGCAAGCACGGTATGATACACAAAGAATCCTTATAGTATTCTGTGGTACAAAAAACTCCCCGAGTTTTGGTACAAAGACATCCTTCGGATGTTTTTTAGTGCCAAAACCTTTGGTTTTGTGTACCTAAGGCTTTTTCAGCGCTTCTCTTTCCTGAACTCGAGATAGGAATACAGTACAGGATATAGTGCCGCAACCACGACCAGCAGGATCCACCAGGTCAGGTATGCTGGAGGGAGGACGATTCCCAGCAGCATCACGAACGCCAGCGCCTTGAACACCTTTGCCCCGAGCTCGTGCGTCTTCTTCCACACCTTCTCGCTGCTCAGCGTCCACGGTGTCCTTATCCCTATGAACCAGTTCATCTTCGCGTGCTCTATCAGCACGCCTGAGTAATAGAATATTAAAGCGATGGCAGGAAGGATGACATATGTCATGCTGAACCTGTATCCGAGGTTCCATGCCACGCTCGCAGTGTGTATGTAGAGCAGGAACACGACTATCAGGACTATGAAATTGTCGAAATACTTCATGAACTTCTGTATGTTCTTCTTCAGCGGGTCGATGCAGGGTATTGCCATGAACAGCAGGAGCATCGCTACAGCGATTACCGGCATCAGGAAAAGCCCCCAGATTTTCGGCATCTGCCCGTCGACCTGCCCTGCAGCGTTCCAGTGCGACGCCATCTGGTCAGGCATTATGGGGTAGAGCATGATGCTTCCTACGATAGAGAGAGCTATCAGGACTATTATCAGGTAATAGCTTGTCCTCATGGATGAGTACGCAACACATGATGTTTATTAATCTTTTGTGCGGTCCGCATGAAAAAGGCAGATATGGCAGGACTTGGTGAGATGCTGTAATATATATCGCAATATTTATATTCTCAAGGGGGGATGTCTGTCTTGAGAAGGTGATATTATGTCTTATGATTATGATCTCGGTGCATGGGACCTTTCTGAGATACTTCCTGCTGACATGGAAGCGAAGATGAAGGAGATAGATTCTCTTGTCAAGAAATTCGAGTCGTTCAGGGAGAAGCTGACCCCCGACATGCCCAAGGAGGATTTCATGCGGGCGGTGAAGCTCCTGGAGAGGATTGAGACAGAGATGCTCAAGATAAGCGCTGGCTCTTACATGGATTTCAGCACAGACACATCTGACGCAGAGAAGTCAAGGGTGATGTCTAATGTCGATCGCTTCAGCGCAGACATGAGCAACAGGATGCTCTTCTTCACCCTCTGGCTCAAGAAAGGCCTTGATGACGGGAACTTCGCCCGCCTGTCAAGTGGCACAGGAGACTACGAGGCGTATTTCCGGAATGTGCGGCGCTTCAGGCGTTTTGCTCTCGAGGAACCTGTAGAGCAGATGATAAACCTAAAGGACACCACAGGCGAGAGATTGCGTGACAGGGTGTATGACAAGCTCACTGCAGGGTTCCGTTACGCTATCGTCATCGACGGCAAGGAGAAAGAGGTCAATGAGACCACTATACGCACGTTCTTCCAGGACCCTGACCCTGGAAGGAGGAAGGAGGCGTACGAGAAGATACATGGGAGGTTCAGCGGCTTTTCTCCAGTCATAGGCGAGCTGTATGCAGGCACTGCAATCGACTGGTTCAGCGAGAACATAAAGACAAGGAGCTACACGTCCCCTATCGCTGTGCGGAACTTCAGCAACGACATCCCTGACGCTGCGGTCGATACCCTGCTCGATGTGTGCAGGGACAACCGGACCATATTCCATCGCTATTTCAGGATCAAGGCTAAGCTGTGCGGCATCGAGGGCAGGATAAGCCGGACAGACATCTACGCACCCATAAAAGAGGTCAGTGATAAGAAGTATGCGTTCAATGAGGCTGTCAATATAGTTCTGGACTGCTTCGGCTCATACTCTTCCAAAGTCCAGCGCTTCGCGCTCAATGTCTTCGAGCGCAAACATCTCCATTCCGCGCCCGGGGAGAACAAGAAAGGCGGGGCGTACTGTTATGGCATGCCACCGGGCATCATGCCTTTCGTGTTCCAGAGCTTCCACGGCACTGTGAGCGACGTCTCGACACTGGCGCATGAGCTCGGCCATGCCGTGCATGACCAGTTCTGCACAGAGAAGCACGGCATCATGACTTTTCATCCCTCGCTGCCCATGGCAGAGACCGGCTCCATATTCGCCGAGATGGTCCTCACCGACAAGCTTCTCGCAGATGCAGGTGATGACAAGGTGCTGAAGAAGCAGCTGCTCGCAGGCCAGATCGACGACGCCTACAAGTCGATAATGAGGCAGGCGTATTTCGTTATCTTCGAGAGGAATGCTCACGAGATGATCAACTCGGGTCCAGGAGCGAGCGTCGAGCAGCTCTCAGACGCGTATCTTGAGAACCTGAAGGAGCAGTTCGCAGATTCTGTCGTCCTGCCTGACCATTTCAGGTTCGAGTGGATGTCAGTGCCTCACATATTCCACACGCCTTTCTACTGCTACGCGTACGCATTCGGTCAGCTACTCACCCTCTCATTGTACAGGATGTTCAGGCAGGAAGGAAAAGAATTCATCCCCAAGTACGAGATGATACTTTCCGCAGGCAATGCAGAGCCTCCTGCAGAAACTCTCAGGAAAGTCGGCATAGACATAGCCTCAAATGATTTCTGGCAGGCAGGGTTCGACATCCTCAGGGAAAAGCTTGATGAGCTTGAGAAGCTGATGTAGGATATAGCTTGACCCGATGAAGGCAGGGATGGTGCTTGCAGTCTGCTGTATGTGCTTTAGCCGCGATTTAAATACTCTTTAATATCTCAGCATTCAAAGACAATAATATTTATAAGATTGCTATGAAGCTTTTTCTGTATGGTACTGCCATACTCTTGGGTGCGGATGTTTAAGGGAGAGGAGCCATATCCTCTTGACAGGGAGGATATGAATCCGCAACAGCAGGCAGAGTTCCTGATGTTGCCGGGTAATATGGATGGTTTGTATCTTGGCGCCTGCCTTGACAGCTGCAGGTGGGGCAGCATGACTTCTGTGATGTATAAGATGAACCCTCAAGACATGATCGCGTTCATCCAGAGCTGGATGCAGCAGAACAAGGGCATCTTCGAGAGGCGTTTTCACGAGGAAGATATTGACAGGATGTACAATTATTTCTATCTGCCACACATAAACCATAAGGTCTGCCCGAGGGACAAGTCACACAGGGGGATGGCAAGGGATCTTGGAGGAAGGTTGCGCTGCACGCACAAGAGTAAGAGCAGGTTCAGGCCGAGTTTTATAGAGAGCTACAATACTTTTGATGATCATGCTCAGATGCGCAGGATAGATTTCCATGAGAGAAAACCTATTGACCCGATGCTTGAAGATGTCTTTGATGAGGATACTGGAGAGCTTCTGGAATGTTATGATGAAGAGAGGGAGAAGTACTTCAGGAAACAGGAGAGATATGATGAAGAGGAAAAATCCCTTGTCGTCACTGATGCCTGCCTTGCGATAATATCTGACATCGGTAAAATCCTGTCTCTTGAGACCATCCTGAGACGGCTGAACATTGGTGATGAGATCCGCACTGTCTATTGCAACGGGATTGGCGGCGAATGTGATCGTGTTGATGAGTTGAGCGAGTCTGATAAACAATCCTATGGGTTGGTAGCTCATTGCCCTGGCCACACCGACCCTACTAATGAATTGGTATTTCCTTTCGACGGATGGACTCTCGCTTTCTATGTGCAGAAATGGTGGAATCAGCTGGATGGCCGCATGCCTCCTTTGTTCGAGAATTCAGGGGATGTTGAGGAATGAATTCAGAGTTCCAGTTCGCAGGAGATGTAATCCTCGTCTGTGCCTTCCCAGTCCTTGTGCATGCGCAGCTCTTTCGCGCCCATGCTCTTTATCAGGTGCAGTGAGCCGTTCGGCCTGAAGTTTCCCACAAGCCTCCTGTACCCCTGTTGCTTTGCGCAGCGGATGAATTCTTCAAGCAGCATCCTGCCGTATCCTCTCATGCGCGTGGAATGTTCGACAACGATGTTTATCAGGTGTATTGTCTTGTCTGTCGTGACCATGCCTTCTAGCCGCTGGTCTGCTATGTCCTCTTCTGTGAGCGGATATCCAATCACGTTCCCGAGATAGTACTCTCCTGAGACCAGCGCTTTTGCTATGCAGTCTGGTCTGGATATGTATTCCATGAAATCCTCTTCTTCCCACATTATGTTTTCCGGGAAAGAGTCTTCTTCAGAGCCCATCACAGTATCATCGAATTCATCCCAGTTGTCCTGTGTCAGGTCCTCGAACCGGATAGTCTGTCCTGATGTCATGTATCTTGTTGGTATGCAGTACGTTAAATAGGTTTCTGTCCCCGATTGCATAAGAACACAACACATTTATAAATGGCAATTGATTAGGACAGGGTATGAAGACCCCTGCTATACATATCGACAGGAGGAAGCGGCTTCACGACCTGAAGCATGAGTTCCCGAGTCCCGACCCAGGGATAAGGTTCCTTGACAATGTCTGTCTCGGCGCGGGCATCATAGCGCCGCTTACAGCAGTGCCTCAGGTGCTCAAGATATTCATGCTGAAGAATGCGGCAGGCGTCTCTCTCCTTTTCTGGGCGCTGGTCTCTGTCCTGGCGGTGCCCTTCATCATCTACGGGATCGTCCACAAGGCAAAGCCGATAATAGTTATGCATTCCCTCTGGCTGATGATGGACATCATAGTCGTCATAGGCACGATGATGTACGGCTAGAAAAAGAGAAGGTAAAAAAAGAAGATAAAACAAAAAGAATATTACCCTTTCTTCGTGTATATCGTCTGGCTCGGGAAAGCGAAATCCAGCTTTTCCTTGTTGAACTGCCTGAGTATCTCCATGTTCACTTCTGTCTGCGTCTTGAGGACGTCCTCTCCTTTCTTGATGTAGTAGATGAAGAGTATGTTCATGGCGAAGTCGCCGAAAGCATTGAATGACAGCTTTACATCCTCCTGCACGTTCTTGTTCTTCTTGGCGATCCCCTCGAGGAGCTTCATGGCCTTCTCCATCTGCGCAGGTTTTGTGTCATAGGTCAGCCCGATGTTGAGCACGACCTTGCGCGAGGGCTCCCATGTGACGTTCTCTACAGGAGAGTCAGAGAATGTCGAGTTGGGTATCGTGACTATCCTTCCCTCGAGCGTCTGCAGCCTTGTCGACCTCAGCCCTATCTCCTTTATCATGCCGTCGAACCCGGCCACCTTGACCCTGTCGCCTATCTTGAACGGCTTGTCTGTGAATATGGTGAACCCGCCGAATATGTTCGCGACAGTGTCCTTTGCAGCCATCGCAAGTGCCAGCCCTCCGATGCCGATCCCTGCAAGGACTGCAGTGACGTCGTAGCCTGCGTTGTTCAGCGCGACTATTATCGCTATGACCCATACAAGTATCTTCGTGAATTTCCTCACCAGCGGCAATAGCTGGTCGTCAAGGTCTGTTTTTGTCTTGCCTGCTAGAGGCATGAGGTACTCGTTGTACAGCGAGTCGAACAGTCTTGTGATGAGCCACGCGACATTTATTATTATCAGTACCTCGAAGACCCGGCCTATCCAGATGTGTGCTCCTTCAGGAAGCACGAGCTGCTTTAGCCCGAACCAGATTCCCAGGATCGTGAGCGCGAACACTATGGGCTCTTCGACCATGTCGACTATTATGTCGTCCAGCTTTGTCTTTGTCTTCGCTGTAAGCTTCTTGAACACGTTGCCTGACAGCCAGTAGAGCGCTTTCCCTACTATGACCGCCCCGAAGACTATCAGAAGGGCGATAAGCCATTGATAGACGGTATTGCCGTAGTACGTCTGTGTCAGTATTGTTATTATATCCATGTTATCCACCCGTGAAATGAGAATAAGGAAAGGATTTATAAATGTTATAGGTTTTGAATTGCATTCATATGCAAATCCCCATAATCTACGCCCACCCGGAAACCGGCGGCCACTGCGCCGAGATACTGAAGGGTGTCAAGAAGGTTCTGAAGTCCGGGAAAAAGGATTTTAAGGTCTATGACTTATACGGGATGAAGTATGATCCTGTCCTCCATGAGTCAGAGCATTACACTGCGGGCAGGAGGAAGATAAGCAGTGAGAACAAGGCGTTCCAGAAGGTCATCAAGGATGCAGAGACCATGATATTCATCTACCCTATATGGTGGGGCTACATGCCTGCCATGCTCAAGGGTTTCTTCGACCGCATACTCACGCCGGGTTTTGCGTATCGCTATGTGGACGGCAGGGTGAGGGGCCTGCTGGAAGGCAGGAAAGCGATAATATTCACCACGAGCGGAGGCCCTAAGATACTATACACGCTTACGTTCAACCTGCCGAAGAGGATGATCTGCTCTTTCATACTGCGATTCTGTGGGCTAAGGTCCAGCTATCACCAGGTAGGCAGCTGCACCCGGCTTGACGACAAGAAAGCCTTGAAGATAAGGAAAGTCGTCGGGAAGGCTCTTTCCAGGTTATGAACCCTCCTGCTTTATATACTGCCTCTTTCTCCCTGCTAAGCTCATGGACGCGGAAGCCATAGCCGACAAGGCAAGGAAGTCGATAGGCAGGTTCTGCATAGAGGAGTGCAGGTCTTTCTGCTGCAGGAAATGCTATCTTGTCCTCGAGGAGGATGAGGTAGACGTAGTCACGCAGGGCAGGAAGGCAGAGCTTGAGGCAAAGGGCCTGCTGAAGCGTCTCGCTTCAGGAAAGCACTCGCTCAACATGGGCACTTCTGACATGGCCTGCCCGAGCCTCGACACCGGCACGTTCAGGTGTAGGATACATCGGCATCCGAAGAGGCCTAAGACCTGCAGTAACTTCCCGCTGTTCATAGAAGGGAAGAATATCCTGCTTTCCCCGCGCTGCCTCGCTGTGAGGCTGGGCATGCTCTATCCGTTCATAGCCCGCCTGAAGATGATGGGCTACACCATCATAAAGCCTGAGGAATACTCGGATATAGAGTTGTACAGCACAGAACTGATAAATCCAAAAGGCCCGACCGATGACCCTGGTGTCGATATCGCAGCATGATGCTGATGCTCAGGCAGCACCTCCGCTCTAGCGTCGGTCAGAAAGAGGAGCTGAAACCGGCTTGTTCTGCAGAAACCAGACTAAGGCGTTAGCCTCTATTATGAGAATGATTGTCTATTTGCCGGCAAAGCACAATAGCAGCGAGGTGCTGCCGGACTTGTGATGAAGAATGCAAAAGAAAATTAAGGCCTTTCAGGCCTCATATCTGTGATTCTCCTTTCTTCTTCTCCCTGTATTTATCGAGGCAGTGCTCTGAGCAGAAGAAGTGCTGCTTTCCGTCTATCTTCGTCTCGACAGTATGTTCAGCATCAAGCAGGGCTGCTCCGCAGTTCGCGCACTTGCCCTGTTCTCCATCATCCTCTGCGCCTTCCATAAAACCTTCTTCTTCAGGGCTTATCTCACCGTCCTCCACGAGCTTCTCCCTTCCTGTCTCATCATACACAGTCTCGTCCTTCTCCCCTGATTCCATCTCTTCCCTCAGTTCGTCTTTTGACTCTTCCATATTATCACCTTCATGATCACTCTTTAAGTTCTTTTTTTCCGCTGCCTTGCGCCAGGAGCATCTCCCTTACCTTGTTGCTGTACTTGTGGGCCTCGTGCAGCGGCTCCGGCAGCTTGTGCTTCTCGACCATGCATTTCTTCACCACTTCTGCGGCTGTCCTCATCGAGACCCTGTGGCCCGGGCTCACGTATATGGGCTTGGCGTGCTCTTTTGTCTTTATGGCCAAGGCCCTGGGCTCCCCGTCCACCAGTATCTTTCCGTCCTTCTCCTCTCCCATCAGGAGCTTCTTCGCGACCCCTATCGTGGGCATGTCGAGGAGTATGCCGAGGTGCGATGCCATCCCTATCTTCCTGGGATGGAGTATGCCGTTAGCGTCGACCATGAGCAGGTCGGGCTTCTGGTTGAGCTTTGACACCGCCTCGATCACCGCAGGGCTCTCCCTGTAGCTCAGGAATCCGGGTATGTACTGTATCGGAGCCTCGACTACCGCATACTTCTTCTCCACTACCTTGAGCGTTGCATAATCAAGGACCACTACTGCAGAAATAACCTTGTTGTCTGTGAATGCCTGGTCGCAGCCTCCTATGAGCTTCAGCTCATCGAAGTCATCCTTCACGATGACCTTCTTGGCAAGCCTGAGCTGCTCTTTCTCCAGATCACGTATCTTCATTGCCTGACCTCGCCTCTTTTTGGTCTCTTTTTGGTTATGCTGCGATTTCAGGGGTTTTGCTTTATATGTTTTTCTGTATTGCACAGCACCTTATCCTGCCTTCAGGTCAATATCATGGCTTGTCTTTCTTGAACTTGAAATAGAACTTCTCCTTCCTGAGGTAGTCGTGCGTCTTGATGTCGAGCTTTGCATGCTTCTTCTCGAGCCAGAACAGTATTGCACAGCCGACCAGTGCCATGATTCCCACCATTGCGAAAGTGTACCTGAACCCGAAGAACTCTGCTATCGCCGCGCCTATCGCTGCGGTCGCCGCCGTCCCTAGTCCTGTCAGGGTCGAGTAGAGGCTCCACTCAAAGCTCTCGTGCTTCCTGTCCAGGTTTATGCTCCAGAGGCCGAGCCAGGTGGGGTACGCGAGCCCGGCCCCTACTCCGTATATCACCTGCGCCGCGTATATGTGGATGATGCTCTTTGAGAAGATGTATATGCAGGGCACTGTCGCGATTATGAAAGTGCCTATTATCAGCCATCTGACCTTGTTCTCGTGGTCATCGACGTATCTTGAGAACGGGAGCTGGATTATGCTCCTTGTGACTATGAATATCGTGCTGGCTATGCCTGCCGCGAATATCGTCCCCCCTATGAGATTCTCCTTGAAGAATATCGCCAGGATGGGCTCTATCAGCCCGAACCCTGTAAGCACGAATACGTCTGATATCATCAGCAGTTTTAGTTTGCGGTTCATGTCACTTCCCTTTCCTGTAGAATCCGAACATGCTGCTGCTGCGGTCAGGCTTATGGACTACATGATGGTTGTTCTCGCTTACGAAACGTACGTCCTCGATGGAGTAGAATGCGTTCGGGTTGAACTCCTTCACCGTCTTTATTGCCTTGCTTATGTCCTGTCTCCTGAGGACAGCATAGAGTATCTTGACCTTGCCGTCAGGGCTCTTGGCACCGCTGCTCGTCACGATATGGCCTTCTTCCTGCAGCTTCTTCAGCAGTCTGGACGAGTCATTGTTGGTTATTATCCTGATTATGACATTGCCTATCGAGAGCTTCTGCTCTATGACTATGCCTGCGTAAGTGCCTGCTGCGAATCCTGCCGCGTACGCGATGTAGCACGCTACGCTCGACAGGTTGACCATTATCTGCCGCATCGCGCCGAGCCAGACGAGCACCTCGAAGAAACCCAGGAAGGGGGCCAGGTATCTGAAACCTTTTGATATGAATATGACCCGCATGGTGCCGAAGCTGACATCGACTATCCTCGCGAGGAATATGAGCAGAGGTATGACTGCAAAAGTGTATATGTCAGAGTTGAATATCGCTATGATGTCCATGCTGGGCGCCTCTCTTGTTATGCCTTCTTTGGCTTGCGTTTCATATTTATATGCTTATCCTCTTTTTCTCTTTCTTTTTTGCTGTGCTTTGAGATGAGCCTCTCGAAGACTATCGGAGATATGATGGTGGTCAGCAGGGACATCATCACCAGGGCGGTGAATGTAGAGCTCGTTATTATCGCCGCGTTTAAGGCCAGGGCGGCTATGACCAGCTCCACGTCGCCTTTGGGGTTCATGCCCCAGCCTATTATCCATCCTTCCTTCAGGCTGCCTTTTCCGGCCCTGTACGCAAGGGCTGTACCTCCTACCGTGCCGACGGTCGCGATGGCCGTAAGGAGAAGGATGAGCCATATGTTGCGCGATATGAGCGTGATGTCCGTGTTTATGCCTATCCATACGAAGAACAGGGGGATCAGGAATCCGAACGCTATTATGTGCAGGGAGTTGGCTATGTCTTCCTCTTCCCAGTTGGGGATGCTCTTCGTCTTGAATATCGTCTGTCGTATCACCATGCCTGCCACCAGCGCGCCTATGAAAGAGCCTATCTGGAGGAGTTCTGCAAGGCTCGCGATCGAGAGGAGTATTATGAGCGCGCCCGTGAATCTTGCCGTGCTTGACTTCTCCCTGTCGAAGAACTTCAGGGCACTCGGCACTATGAGCGCCCTTAGTATGAGTATTATGAAAAGGAAGAGAGCTATATCGACCAGCAGGGCAAAGACGCTGATCTTGCTTAACGATATGTGGAATGCCGAGAGAAGTATTGTTATCAGCGTAAGCTCTATGACGTCATCGACTGCCCCGGCACTGACTATGATATTGCCGAGCCTTGACTTCAGCAGCTTGAGCTCATCGAGGATATCTACCGATACTGCCTGCGAGCTGACAGAGAGCGCTATGCCGACGACCAGGCTGGCGATGTTGTCCAGGTGGAAGAAATGCCTCATGAGGAAGAATCCGAGTATGAGGGGCGCTGTGGTGTTGAACACGGATATGAGTGCGGATTTCCTTATGTTCTTGACGAATGCCTTCAGGTTCATCTCGAGGCCGACATAGTAGAAGAGCAGGACTATCCCCAGGTTCGCCAGGAACGTGAGCACGTCCATGTTGTTCTGTCCGAATATGGTCGTCCTTAATGCACCTATCCCCAGCAGCAGGCCGGCGATTATCTGTCCTACAACCCTGGGCAGGCCTATCTTCCTGAAGACCTCTGCAAGGAAGTACGCTAGGCCCAGGCATATCAGTATCATAAGAAGCGTCGACATCATTCTTTCTTTTCTCCTTGTATCTCTGAGTCCATCTTCTTAACTCATTATCCTCGGGTTCCTCTTCACGAGGAACCTGAGCACGAACGGGAAAATCAGCGTCGTTATCAGGGTCATGACGACTATGGCCGAATAGATCGAGGTCGTTATGAGCCCTGTCTTGAGCGCCATGAGGGCTATGACCAGCTCGACCGCTCCCCTGCTGTTCATCCCCCAGCCTATGAGGTGCAGCTGCTTCCAGCTAAGGTGAGTGAACGGCTTTGTGAGCAGCACTCCGCTGATCTTGCCGACTATCGCCGCAAGCGTTATCAACGCTATTATTGGCATGTTTATCGTCAGCGAGGTATAGTCGAAATTTATCCCTATGCCTATGAAGAAGAATGGTATGATGAATGAGAGCGCCATTATCTCGAAATGCTTCTTTATGTTCTCCTCCTCTTTCCTCTTCAGGCTGAGCTGGATTATCACTCCCGCGGCGAAAGCGGCTATTATGCTGCCCGTCATCGTGCCTGTTATCAGCATGCCGAATATCGCGAACATGAGGCAGAGCAGCATGGCGGTCATGAAGAGGCTGACCTCCCTCATATCCCCTCTCTCCCTCTCCTCGTACTTGATGAGCGTGGGCAGTATCTTGAAAGTGAGGAAGAGGATGGCGAAGAAACCGATCATCTCAAGAGGGGAGTATTCCATGTCTGCGGTGAATATCCTCTGGCCCAGGAGGGATGCTATCGTGATGAAGAGGAGGAGGCCTATCACGTCGTCTATTATGCCTGCCCCGAGCATCATTGCGCCGATCTTTGTCCTGAGTTTCTTAAGTTCCATCAGCAGCCTGGCGTTCGTGCCCTCTGCAGTGATGCTAAGGCACACGCCGACTATCAATGCGAGCAGGTTGTCGTATCCGAGCACTTTCATGACGATGAAACCAAACGTGAACGGCACGAAGCTCCCGAAGACGCTCATCATGAATATGTCCTTCCTCGCGCCGACCATCCTATTCCAGCTGACCCCCATGCCTGCGAGGAACAGGAGGAATATTATCCCCAGATCTGACATCAGCTGTATTATCCCGTTGTTGTCAGCTATCACGAGCCCCTTGACCGCAGGCAGCCCTATGGCTATTCCTATGAGTATCTGTCCCACGACTACAGGGATCTTCAGCCTGTACGCAATCTCTGATGCGATGAATGCCGCGAAAAGGCATAATGCTATTGTTATAAGAACGTTCATTTTACCTCTTTTTTTGAAGATCTATATCAATGACATGATATCTGCTTATTCTGCCATTTAAATAGTTTATGTTAATATCCGTCAGGAATAGCGGGGATTTATGCAAAATCCCCCTCAATAACATTTAAATACCCGAAAAGCTGATTTATTTGGGTGTTGGGTGTGAAATGTCTTACGTACGCAGTTTTTTCCAGGCTATTGCATTGTCAGCGTTCCTAGCTTCTGCTCCTGTATCTGCCGGAGATAAATGCGACACAAGGCCTTACAGGTCTGATGACGCGCGGCTTGACCACGCATTGCAATATTTCTGCAGCAACACTGATGGGGGCAGTCCAGTGGAGCTTGAGCATAAGGGTACCAGATACACCATCAAAGTCAAGACTGTGACATTCGGTGGCGGCGGTGATGAGTATATCGTCACCATAACCCGGAAAGACAGGAGGAAGAAAGAGACGTTTGTTGAGGGCGACTTCAACGCCAAGCTGAACAACGGCGCGATGTTCGCGACCCTCCAGGACAGCTACACAGTCAGGCGCAAGGGCAAGGAACCTGAGGAGTTGGACTTTGACGAGCCGATCAAGAACGACAATGAGAGCGGCAGGGCTTACCAGAAACGGGTCAGGAAGTTCAGGGCAGACACGAAGTGGGCCAACAGGCGGTATGACTCGACCCTCTCAGAGCTGGAGAGGATCCTCAGGCAGGGGACGAATGGAAAGAAGAGGGATTGAGTAAGAAAAAGATAATCTGGATAATTTCAAAAAAGATTTATTCAGTTCCTGTCACACCCTGCGCTCAGCGCCAGGACTTTCTGGAGTTCTTCAGGTTCCACATACGCTTCCAGCATAGTCTCTGTGTTCATCTGGTCGAGCATCATCTCGAACGCGATGTCGTGCATGCTTGCGAGATATACGCGCGCTCTCTTCGCGTTGTGTTCCTTTGTATCGCAGTATGTCCTCTGATATGCTGTCTTCCTCTCGATAGCATCATGCGCCTCTTTGAGGATCCTGTCGAGATGGGCCTGGTTGTGCTCAAGGAAATACACGTCAGGGGTCTTCTCCCTTGCTCCATCTGACCGGAGCCTCGCGATCCTCTCCTCAAGAGTCTCTTCGACCTTGCTCTTCATCTCCTCGAGCTCGTCGAAAGTCATCATCTCGAACTCCCACTGCCTCTCACCCATCCCGCTGTAGTGCGGGTTGTATCTTGGATTAGGCTTCCTGAGGACGACCTTGCCCTCATTGGAGATGCCTGCTACATCAGCTTTTGTGTAGTCGTGGATAGTCTTTTTCATCTTCACTTCCTCACGCAGCGCCTGCATCCTCTGTCGGCACGCATTCTTTTAGACCTTTATCTGGCTTTCTGTCTATGCAGGCGAGGCCGATATTGTTTTTGTAAAGATGCTCGCGGGGATCTTCGCGCATCAACCTGCTGTATTCAAGCTCTATCTGCTTCCTCTCCTTCTTCCAGGTCTCGACTTCCTCATCGACAACGCCTGTGAAGTCCGAAAGCGACTCTGCTCGCCTGTACTGGTCGTTCTTCTTGTAGAAGTCCATCACATCATCAATCGCCACTCTGGGAACTCTTGCGCCTTCCACGCTCGCGACCAGTGTGATGAAGTCTGCCTTCTCCTGCTGTGTCCTGCAGTCTCTTACTGCATCGTAAAATAGGTCTTTGTTCATTTTGGTTTACCTCTCACTGTTCAGCATCCTGTTCAGGCGGGTTTACGAAATCATGCCATGATTTGTCTGTCTGGTACTGGAGTTCCCTCATGGCCTTGATTGCATCATCTGCGGCCTTCGCCTGTTCAGGTGTCATCTGCGCCGTGTTTCGGTTCCTGCAGTATTGCTTGTTTCCTTCTGTATACAAGCACATCTTCGGGGCGCCATCTCCTATGTCTCTTAAGATCTGGAGATTTCCTTTATTGTCATACTGCGCACACATTGCCCTGCCGCTGGAGAGTCTTAGGCAGTTTATGTCGTCATAGTTTGCCCTTTTAGGCGCTTCTTTACTGCACCCTGCCAGTGCTGTAAAAGCACTCAGCGCGAGCGCGCAGATTGTTGTTCCGATCTTGTTCATTTTTGGTTCACCTCTCAACATCATTAGTTTATGGGAATGGCGGGAATAGAAAATAACCCCCAACTCTACAATACACTAACAGCCACTCATATTTAAATCTTTCGTTTTGTTGTCACTATAAAGTGACAAATAAAAGGCCAAGAGCCTCGAAAAAGGCCATCTGAAGTGCCAAGATAAAGCCTTCTCAGGCGCTGTAGAAAATGTTATATATCCATTCCGGATTTCTTTCTGCAAAGCAGGAGGTGGCTTCAGGATGGGACCCAAGAGAGAAGATATTGTTTCTAAGTGTGCGCAGTATGTCGGGCTGTGCCTCGGCTGCAGGGATGATGAGCCGTTGTTCATCGCGACGACAGAGGAAGAGAGCGACATCGCAGACCTGTTCTGGGATGCGAGGAAAGTCCCTGGCACAGAAGAGGAGTCGCTTGACGAGCCTGTGCCCCACTCGATCCTGCGTAAAGAAGGTTCCATCGTAGCTGTTCGTTACACCATCACACGGCATGGAGAAGTACTCAGGGTCGAAGGAGACCAGAACCTTTCTGCGTGGGAGCGTCTCATCGACCAATATCAGGCAAAGCACGCAGTCGGCTTCATAGACTTCAGGCCTGGTGAGCTTCCGTGGAGGATAGCGTTCATCGGCGTGAATGAGAAGAAGCAGCTCGCATACGGCCACGGCCCCGGCACCAGCATGGACCACATGAAGGGCCATTTCATGATCGATTACAAGGAGGCAGCAGAGTTCGGCAGCAGGCTTACTGAAAAGCTCTCAGCGCCGGACATCCTCGCCTATGCAGTGCATTCAAGGAGAGGCACGAAGTATGTCGTCCTTAAGGACGGTACCACATTGTGGAACAATGACCTCATGCCGCGGCCTTACAGGGACCCGATGACAGGAGAGCTCAAGGGCGGCGTCGGCAACGTGCCTGCAGGAGAGGTTTATGAGGAATACACAGAGCCGAGGTTCGTCCCCGAACTCAATACAGAGATAGGTGTCATGGTAAAGAGGCTCGCTTACGGAAAATGGGTCGCAGACCTCAGCGTCGGGAGCGTAAAGAAAGGCCTGAAGCAGAGCAACGCGACAGCTACGGTCTACGTAGGCATGGACCCCGATTCAGGAGAGCTTGTCTTCGACAAGCCTGGCGTCGTCACGAAGTGGGACTGCACAGACACTGAGATAAAGGCTGCCATGCAGAAGGATATTGATGACGACCCGTATTCAAAGAAGCGTGACCTCATAATCCAGGAGTCATTGGCATTCGGGTTCAACGAGAAAGCTGATCCCGAGACTGATGACCTTCTCGAAGGCGAGAAAGCGAAGGCGCTGCACATAGGGTTCGGCGGAGTGCTGAGCCATATAGACCTGCTCGCTTCACTCGAGCCGGGCACCTTTGTCACGTTGATAAAGCAGAACAGTAGTGAAGGCCTGGCATTGATTCCCGATGACATAACAGCGATCCTTGACGGCAATGCAGCTGCCCTTGGCAGCAGGTTCAGGCTGGACTACATAATCAAGGACGGGAAGTACGTGTTCTGACTATCTCACGCCGACTTGATCGCGAACAGCAGGTAGATGAAGAACAATATCCTGAAGACTGCGCTCACTGTCTGGAATATGTCTATAATGACATGGTCATCTGAACTGTATATAGTCCATAACGCTCCTGCCAATGCGCACAGCATGGACAGGGCGAGTATCATTAGCGATTTCCTGAAAACCCTGTCCCGTTTCATGGCCTCATAGTACTGTAGCATGCGCTCTTTCACATAGTGTGTGTCAGAATAAGCGAGCTTGAACACGATGTAGACTAGGATCAGCAGTGCGATGCTGTCTGCTGCCACGTTGGCAAGTAATGCTGTTGCGACCATTATATCCCTCTTTTTTTGGCCTCATCTATCCGGTCATGAACTATCGCTTTTTCATTGCTCTGCCGAATATGAGCCCTTTTACTTTCGAAGCGGATCCTTTCTCTCCCTTGTGCTTGTCGTGGATATGCTTCTCGAGCGATTTGACTTTCTTGTGGCAGTAGGGGCATTTGCCTTCTGTGGTCCCCTTGACGTCTTTTTGGGGGTTGTGCCATCCTCTTTTAGGTTTTGCCATCTCATCATACCTCGCGCTATTCAGATATAAACCTTTCGATGACGTGCTCCAGAAATATGAAAAAAAAGAAAAATTAATTCGGTCAAGCCGTCAGTCAGCTGGTCTCAGTCGAACTTATCGTCGTCGTCATCGCCCTCATTATCATCATCATCATAAGGGTCCATATCGTCGTTCCAGCTTTCCGAGTCGTCGTCATGATCTTCATCATTTGACATTTGGCATTACCCCCGGATTATTTTTTCTTTGCTTTTGGTTTGGCAGCTTTTGCCTTTTTCTTGGCCATTTATGATTACCTCCTTTATGATCCTGATCCTCTCAGGAGCTTGAGTTCTGAACGCAGCGTGTCCAACTCTGTCCTTTTGCGCTTGAGGGTTGTCTCATCTGATACAAGGCCCAGGTCCCATTCCAGGATGCCTATCCTTTTTGTCAGGAACTGCTGTCTGTTATCATAGGTTTGTTCCATAGAATTCGCCCCCAACCACGCATTTTTCCGGCAGAGATATTGGCCGCTGTTTTAGGTTTTATCCTCACGCCATGGCCATAATGGCCATTGGCTTATTGAACAGGAATATTATAGCGTAACAGGTATTTAAACCTTTTGTTGGCGCCTTTAAGGCAGGCTATGCTGAAAAGGATGATTTGATGAGGGTTTCAGCAGAAAAGCCCGTTTTTATGCTGCCCAGACGTGGATAGGCCGCTTCGCCAGCAGCCCGGGATTGCGCCTAGAATTCCACTGAGCTCGTCGCCAGCACTGCTGCGTTGCCTGTCTTGCTGAACTGCGCGACCTCTTCGAACACAATCCCCATCTTGTCGTTCACGTCTTCCTCGTTCACGCAGTGGATGTCTATCGCAGGCGGCTTCTTGTCAGCCACATAGTATTTCGCTTCCTTGTACTGCTCCTCAGCCAGCGCCTTAATCTTTGTGACGAACTTGTTGAGCATCCGGTTGGGCTTGTCCAGCCGCACCCTCTTATTGATCACGAACTTCTTGCCGTTCGCGTCCAGCGAGACGTCAAAGTACACATACCCGTCCTTGATGTCCTTGGCGACGTCCCCGTTGCTGGACTTCCTCTCCACCTTCTCGAACTTCAGCTCCACCTTTTCCATTACAGCCACCTCCGTATCATGATTAAGCAATCATCATTTAAGTATTTTTATCTTTCCTCTCTTCTCTATTATCTCCCCTGCCTGTATCAGCGAGTCCACCTTGTCCTCCCCGAACCTCTCGACCAGCTCCACAGCGTCGACCTCGCCGCCTTCCTTGTCGATATACTCAAGCACGCCGGAGCCAGCCTCCTCTATGGTCTCCTGCTGCGTCCTCTCGACGAACTCGCGCACTGCCTTGATGTGCTTGCACACGCCTTTCCTCTTCAGCTCCCTGAACTTGTACGCTGCGCAGTCGCACCAGGGTTTCTTAGGGTCCACGCTATACCACTTGCCCTTGCGCGACCCGCTCTCGACCTTGTACCCGTCACCGTCTTCCTTGATGTTCATCGCATCATTCCCTCTATGTCGTCGTGCAGCCTCTTCACCCGATTCCCTGCATCCTGATCTATCTCTTCGGTGAACCTCTTGACGACCTGCTCTGAGGAGACTGTGCCCTCGCCTGCTGTGAGGTTGTCTGCGTACGCGATTATCCTTTCCTCTATGGTCTCTGGCACATAGTCCTTTGCAGGCAGCGGCAGCCCTTTGTTCTCGATCTCCTCTTTGGGTATGCCTGCGCCGAGATGCCTCTCGCAGACCCTGGCATACCTCTCGTCAAGACCCTCTTTGCGCAGCAGCTCCGCCCCTGCCACGCCGTGCTTCACAGACCCGTCTCCGGGCGGATGCGCGAACCTGCCTATGTCGTGCAGTATGCATGCTGTCCTTATGAACTCTATGTCTATCGGAACATCAGGATTCCGCGCCTTTATCCTTTCCGCGGCCTCGAGAGCTGTCTTCTGCACTGCCTTCGAGTGCGCGAGCACTTTCCTGAAGCTCTTGTCGTCAGTCGCGTGCTTCTTCAGAAGTTGTATCGCCTGTTCCTCGTCCATGGTATCCCCAATAGGGTGTCTTATAGGATGAAAAAAAATCCGGGCTTCCCGCGTCGCTTTTTGGGGGGTGGTTTGAAGAAGTTAGGTCAAACGAGAAGCCCGAAGAGCGTCATGTCATGTTTCCCTGAGTGGCTTGTTGAGTTCCTGTATCCACATCAAGCCTATCTTCTTCACTGAGTTGTTGAACTTGTCTGATATGAGGTATTTCTTCTTGTACATGTCATAGTCTATCATGCCCATGCTGCGCATTGGCGTGAGGATCCTGTCGTAGAACTGCCTCTTGTTGTAGGATACGCGGACCTTCTTCCTGCGCTTCACAGGCCCGACCTCCTCTATCAGCTCTATCTCTGTGCCGTCATGCAGCCGGTTGGCGAACAGTGACATCTCTGTCTTGCCGAGCATGCCATCGTTCCCCTTGAACTCCTCGACCAGCAGCCTGCCTACTATCACCTGCTGCTCTGTCGCGAACACTACCTCGAATATATCTTCAGGTAGATGGAACTGGTCGAATAGTATTACCATTTGCTAACCCTACCGTAATTTATGCTCTGTTGAAAACCATAAACATAACTAATATATAAATATTATCTTTTTTCCTAATAGTATAGTTTTTAGTATATTGAGCTCTGAGAGTCTAGAATTAAGAGGTTTCAGGCCTTCTAAAAAACAGTTTTTAATCGGTTTTGCCAAAGAATTCCTTTATCCTGTCCGCGTAAAGCTTCGTGACCTTGATGTTCCAGTCTATCGGGAAATGCCTGAAATAGTTGGGCCAGGTATACCTTTCATCCAAAAACACCACCACTCCGCGGTCTTCTGAGCTTCGTATGCACCTGCCTGCGCTCTGCAGGGTCTTTGAGAATGCAGGCCCGACATAGCCGTAGTCCCAGCCCTTGCCGAACTTCTCGTCGTAGTACTTGATCAGCGCCTTGGTCTCAAGGTTCGGCTGCTGCAATGGCAGCCCTATCACCACGACCGCCTTGAGCAGGTCTCCTGGCAGGTCTATCCCTTCCCCATAGCTCCCACTCACGACGCCCAGCAGAGCTGCCCCTGAGTCCTTATATGCCTTGAACCGCTCCAGGAAATCTGCCTTCTCTTCCTTGGTCATGTCTGACATCTCGACGAAAGAGGTCTTCATGGAGAGGTCATTGAAATGCCTGTAAACCTTGTCCCGCAGGAAATAGCTCGGGAAGAACAGGGCGGTGTTGCCCGGCACCAGGTTGACTATCTCTGCGCATATCTTGGCTATCCGCAGGTACATATCCTCGTTGCGGGCCGCGAACTTTGTCGTCGTGTCCGGTATGATCATGCTGAGCCGGTTCTCCTCTGGGAACGGAGAAGGGTACCTGCGCTCCACAGTGTCTGCAGGGAACCCTAGCAGGTCCTTGTACATGGAGGTTGGGGTCAGCGTGCCTGACATGATTATCGTTGAGTGCGCGTTCTCGATCGTCTCCTTCGTCACGATGGCAGGGTCCAAACAGCGGTAAGACAGCATCACCATGCTCTCGCGCCTGACCTCTATCTGCGATATTATCCTCACATAGCCCACGTCAGGCCCTTTCCATGTGTCGAGGAACTCGGCCACGCTGCCGAGCGAGGACTGCTTCTCCTTCTCCTTGACCTGCTGGGCCGCGAACTCGAAATCGGCTATGAGCTCGTCGTAATCCTTTATCTTCGATACCTTCTCGATGAATTCCTGCTTGTCCACGTTACTCTCATTGCCGTCCCTCAGGCCCTGCGAGAGTTCGTTGAGCACGTCCTGAAGCCTGGCCAGCCGGGACACGGTCTCGCCGTCCCCGAGCTTCTTCGCCTCATTGATCGCCCTCTTGATCACGAAGCTGGACAGCTTCATTGTCATCATGTTCCTTATCCTGTCAGGCAGGTTATGCCCCTCGTCGGCGATGACGATGCAGTCAGGCAGGGTTATCTCGGCCTTGCTGAAGAAAGGGTCCCGTATCCACGGGTTGAATATGTAGTAATAGTCTGCCACGATGACGCTCGCTTCCTTCGCGAGCATGGTGGCGAGCTCGTGCGCGCACAGGTCGTCCTTGCTGCACAGCGACGTGAAGCTCTCGATATGGCTCGGGCTCTCCCTCTTGAGGGTGGTCAGGGCCAGCTTGGCATCTGCCGTCAGTTTGTTCCCGCTCTTGGTGTTTGCGTGGAACTCGCACAGCCCGTCCTCTTTCTGCTTCTTGCAGTATTCGTAGAAGTCCCCTGTCCGCATCTTCGCGACCCCAGGGACGGGGCACATCCATTTCCTGCCTATCAGGTCGACGGCGACGAAGTCGAGGTCATACTTGTTCTTGATCTCCTTGAGGGTCTCGATCGCTATGACGTGCTGCGTGTGCCGGGAAGTCAGGAAGAATATCTTCTTCTTTTTCTCGATGGCGTACTTGAGCCCAGGCCCGAGCGTCGCCACTGTCTTGCCCAGCCCTGTGGGCGCGTGCACTATCAGATCCTTCTCTGACTCGAGCACGTCAGCGACCTCCTCGAGCATGTCCTGCTGGACATCACGTATCTCAGAGTAAGGAAAGAGGTACTTCTCCATCTCCTTCTTTTTCTCACCACCCATGCTCTTGAGTTTTCCTTGGTATCTTATATAATTTAGCATTAGGTCCCGGAAATAAATTGGACTCTCGACGAGAACCATTCTCCTCAACCATACTCCTGAATAGAAACATTTATAAATAACCTTTTTCCCCTATATATTGACAGATATATTACGCAATAGATATATTATATAATAACCTTTGATCTTGGGGGTAATGCATATGGGAAAGGAGCTTAAGAGGGAGGATGTTTTCAACATCTTTTTCAGGGAGAAGCCTGCTATGATGCTCGTGACTCTCAACGCAGTTAAGTCAGACATCTACGCGTCTTCTTTGGCAAAGCAGATTGACTGCACTTATTCCCATGTCGTAAAGATCCTCCAGGAGATGTCAGTTGCAGGCTTAATCAATTTCGAGAAGCAGGGGCGCCTTAAGCTCCTCACGCTGACCAAGAAAGGCCAGGAAGTCGCAGACCACATAGACAAGATACGGAGCCTCCTGTAATCATTTTCTTTTCTGGATATTTCTTCTGAGACAATAAGAAAAAGATAGAAGAAAAAATAAAAAAATCAGTTCTACTCCAGGTACGTGCTTGCCTTCCTCGGGTCGTATTTCCAGTCCACAGCAAGCCTGTCTGTCTTCTTGTAGTACTTGACCAGCCTGTTGATCTTGGCCTCTGTGAGCTGCAGTCCCCTGAGCGCAGGCTTGTCCTGCTTGTTGTCCTCGAGGTGCTTCCTTATCATGGCAGCCTTGCGGATCAGGTCCCTGAGGTCCTCAGGCACCTCTGGCAGCAGCTTCTTCTCAGCCAGTATCTTGGATATGCTCTTGCCTGTCAGCGACTTCACGTCGGGGATGCCGTATGTGTCCCTCATCGTGATGCCTATCATGCTGGCGGTCTTGCCTTCCTTGGCCATCTTGCCGACGAGTATCTCGACCTCTTTCGGCTTGTACCTTGTCCAGGTAGGCACTTCCTTCTTCTGCGGCTTCTTGGAGCCGCTCACTCCCTTTGCCCTTGAGTGCATCCTTGCCATTCTATCATCTCCTGTATTCGAGCAGAAATGTAAGAAATATGGTGTCTCACATCTCCAGCATAGGCGAGCCAGACGGCACCGGCCGCAACCAGCCTATCTCTCGATCATGTCATAGAAGGGAAAAGAGGTGGTTTATAAAGGTATTGGTGTGCTAGGCCACAGCCTGCTCCGCTCGCCTGCGGCGAGCTCTCGCCGTTGCCGGGCTCGCGCTTGTCTTCTTTTGCTGATGATCTGGCACCTCCCCGTAAGGGGTGCTCAAAGCCTTCGGCTTTGGCATCTCGCTCACTCCGTTCGGAGACGTCCCCTCCAGATGCACTTCTGTTGCTGGTAAAGCGCTGCACACTACTGGCAACGACGGCTGTGGCTTTGTTACAGCATCCGTTAATTTTAAATACAACGGATATGACTGTCCCTCTATGAAAAAGAAGCGTGATTCAATCAACCGGCTTGTCATGATAGCTATCGTATGCGTTTTCTTGGCCGCATTCATCATATCTGCGGGCTGCAAGAAGCCTGAGCCGACTTATGTGTATGTCTGCGCGAACGGCAAGGAGATGCCTCAGAAGTACATGTGCAATGACGCCGTGAAGAAGACAGAGGCTGAGAGCTATGCCAAGCGCTATGTCGACGCGTATTTCCTGCCTTATGGCGGAAAGGCGCAGCTGATCAGCTCGTACCTTGACGTTGACACTTCTTCATACATCTCTACGTTTGTCGTCGCTGACAAGGGCGGCGAGCCGTACGAGACAGAGGTGTCTGTCGACGGTGTGACCGGAAAGGTGAACTGCACCAAAGAATGCGCATATATAGGATGATCCGACGCTAATTTTTTTACTTCAATCTTGCCTGTATCTTTCTCTTGAACTGGAGCCTCTGCGTCGCCATGTTGGCCTCGATCTGCTTCAGCCGCATAAGCTCTGTCCGTATCTTGTCATACTCTGCATAGCCTTTCTTGCTGAAGCTGAGCTCCCTGTCATTGTATACTATATATCTGCTCTTCTGCAGGCTCTCGAGGTTCCTGTACAGCGCCCTGTTCTGCTTCGACACGACCTTGACCCCCTTTATCACGTCGATGAACTCTGCCTTGGACACTGACACCTCTAGGTGTGCTGCAGAGAACTGCTTGTCAGTCTTCTTGAAGAACTCCCCGAGCACGAAGAGCATCTCCTTCTGGACATTAGTCAAAGGCATACTCCGGTATATAGGTTATAGTATATAAAAAGGTTTTGCTTCAGCAGGCCAGAAAATAAAGAAAAATAGCCCCGCGCGGATTTTCGTGAAATCGCAGATTTCGCGAGACAGCAAATCTCCGATTTGCGCTTCGAACCGCGGTCCCAGCATCCAAAGTGCTGGATGATTGGCCGGCTACACTACGGGGCTGTTTGAGTGCTTTAAGGCTTAAAATGGTGATTTATAAACTTATCCTTAGAAGTCTATTTCCATTGCTCCAGGGCCTCTTCTTCCATGAAATGGAGTCTTCCAGGTACAATCAGGCAGTGCAGAGGGCCTCCAAAGTCCTCAGAAAGTAGTTCTGAGGCCTTCCCTGCCTTGATATGAAGATCGGCGCCCCCCAGCCGGGCACACCCGACGCAGAGTGTATCGTCGGTGAAGACGTTCTCGCCTCGTTTCTTCTCGACGGAGAGCAGGCTTGCCACCCCTTCCTTGATAGTCATGAATCGAGGCTCCTTCTCTCCTATCTTGATGTCCAGCAGGCACAGTGTGTGTAGCCCCCTGGTCAGGTTCTCCTTCACAGCGTCATAATGTGTCTCGACGGGCATCTTCTCGTCGGGGAACACGATTGATGTGGTCTTGCCGTACTTGTACAGTTCCAGCCCCACGACCCCTACTGCTGTCATGACAGAGGCATTGTGCACGATATCCACAGCTACCCCTTTCTTCCTGGCCCTGAGCACCAGGTCCAGGTGGGTTGTCGCGGACATAGGGTCCCCTACCACTAGCAGCGCCACATCCTCTGACGCGGCCATCTCGACCATGCTGTCTCCCTGCTTCTCGACGAGGTTCCTGTCAGCCAGCTCCATGGTTCGGCCGTACAGCTGCTCAAGCTGCTCCTTGGTGCAGCCCAGCACAGAGGTGTATGCCTCCAGCCAGACCCTGCCGCAGCGCTTGATGATCTCCAGTCCCCGCAGGGTGACGTCTTTCTCATCCCCGAGCCCCAGCCCAATCAGGTATAATGCCATGTATCCTGTTGTCCATCTGTGATATTTATTGTTTGTTATTTGGTCAACGTTCTGCAAGTGTCGGCCTGAAATCTCCGAAACAATTACATATATCATATTACAAATAAATATACTAATATACTATTAAATAGCACTAAAACAAGGCAAAAACACGCAGATCAGCGCCATCTGCACGGATAATAATTTTTTTGTTTTTATCGTCGGTAAATTTATGTTTTCAAACTGCTTCGGGAAAAATCACATCTTTTCTGATTGCTCTCGTTCTACCGTCGAGAAAACGTATTTTTAAACCAATATACAAAAAAATATACTAACATATAGTGTATAATCTATATTTCAGAAGCCGGAAATGTTTAAATACTAAATTACCTCACCTTTAAATAAGAAAAAAGAAATGAAAAAGTCAATTTTGGCGAATTGACTCAAAACATTTGGCGAAATTTTGGCGAATTTCTGTGGGAGGTAATCCAGAGAGTAGTATATAAAGCTTACGGTATGTGATCATAGGCATATGTAGGAGATAACAAAAACCACAAAAAGGGGGTTAGACAAAATGGACTTTTTGGTACAGAACGCATTGAAGACGGCGGAGACGTCGCAACCAGAGATTGAAGTGGGGCAGGCCAACATCAAGGTCATCGGTGTCGGCGGCGCAGGAAACAACATGATCAACTGGCTCTACAAGAAGGGTATACAGGGCGCAGAGATCATCGCTTGTAACACCGACCTCCAGCATCTTAATATAACAGATGCTGACAGGAAGTTCTTGCTTGGCCAGGAATTGACTCGCGGCTTAGGCTGTGGAGGATTCCCTAACAAGGGTCAGGAAGCAGCGAAAGAGAGTATCCAGAAGATAAAGGAAGCTCTGAAGCTCGCAGACATGGTCTTTGTATGTGCAGGCATGGGTGGCGGAACCGGTACAGGTGCCGCGCCGGTTGTCGCGCAGGCTGCCAAGGAGACAGGAGCTATAGTTATCGGCACAGTGACGATGCCTTTCAAGATCGAAAGGGCCAGAGTCGACAAGGCCGAGTTCGGGTTGCAGCAGTTGAGACAGGTCTCTGACACTGTAATAGTCATAGACAACAACAGGCTGGTCAATATCGCGGGCAATCTGCCTGTACAGCAGGCATTCGCGGTTGCCAACGAGCTGATATCGACCATGATAAAGGGCATAGTGGAGACAATAGCCATACCCAGCCTCGTGAACCTTGATTACGCAGACGTGAAAGCGATCATGACAGACGGCGGAGTTGCCGCTATCGGTGTGGGAGCATCAGACACGGCGAACAGGGTTGAAGAGGCTGTACGGGGAGCATTGTCTAACCCCCTCCTTGATATCAGCTATCAGGGAGCTACCGGGGCGATTATCCACGTGCACGGAGGGCCGGACCTTACCCTCGACGAGATATCCAGGATAGGTGAGCTTGTCACGGAATCAATGGATGACGACGCAAATGTCATCTGGGGAGCTCGTGTCACCGAGGATATGAAGGGCAAGGTGACTGTTATGACAATCATAACAGGAGTGAAGTCCCCGTGGATACTGGGTAAGCAGGACTACAGGAAGCCGAGCGCTCAGGCGATGCACATGAGCGATGAGCTTGGCATCGAGATAGTCCACTAAAAAGGCCTGGAAGAGGTGATACTCACAAGCGTTAGCTTTGTGACGCAACTTCTTGCCTTCATTTTTTTAACCACCCCCAACGAATAAAATAATGAAGGCAAACCACAACTCGTCTTCATTGGGGTCAAACCCAATGGAGATTTTTTTTCTTCTTTTTCTGCTGATTTCTGGATAAATAGATGAAATACTTCCAGAAAGTGAGGGTTAAGCCAGAAATAAAGAAATAGTGCCGTGTGCAATGCTCAGAGGTCTGTGTCTTCCAGGAGCTCCTCTTCGCCGCCGAGCTCTTTCTCGAGCTTCTTCTCTTTCTTGCGCTTGCGCTCCTCGATATGGCCCTTTATCTTCTCGTGGACCTTCCTGAACTTCTCCTTGCCGTGCTCTGCGAGCTTCCTGCCGAGGGTGGGTGCCTTCTCTTCCACAGCGTCCTTTGCCTCGACGAGCTTTTTCCTGATGACCTCGCTGAAGTCGTCGAAGAGCAGGTCTACGTTGACGAGCTTTCCTCCCCAGCTGTTGATGTATGTGACGTCGACCAGCCTGTGCTTGCGCGGCATCTCAGGCTCCTCTGTGCTGTAGCCGATGGGTATCATGACCTGGGGCCTCGCGCTCTGCGGCGCCCCGAGCACCCTGTTGACCATGTTCTCGTCGAACGCCCCTACCCAACATGACGCGAGCTCCTGGTCCTTTGCCGCGAGGAGTATGTTCTCTGAAGCTGCTGCGCTGTTCTGTATCGTGTAGAGCTTCTCGCCCCTGAGGCCGTAGAACCTCTGCGTGGGCTTAGGCTCAGAATATACTACTATGATGACAGGAGCTTTCGCAATCCAGTGCTGCTTGAGCGCGGCGTTTGCCAGCGCTGCCCGCTTGGTCTTGTCCGTGACCACGACAAACCTGCAGTCCTGCACATTGCCTGAAGACGGTGCCAGCTGCGCTGCCCTGAGGATATTGCCTACCTTCTCCCACTCTACAGGCAGCTCATCGAACTTCCTCACAGACCTGCGCTTCTCGATGCATTCGAACGTCTCCATGCCTTTTTAAAGAGCCTGAGTAGTATTTAAATGTTTTTGTTGGATTTACGGCTTCATCTTCTTCCGTTTTCCACCCAGCAACAGCAGTGCCAGCTCCAATGTGTTCAAGCTTGCTTGAACGCCAGCAGACCGTAGGTCCGCGATGCCTAGCGAGTTCTCAGTAAAATAAGCAGTAATCAACGCAGTTGGCCCGAGCTCTGCTGGGGTCATTATGAACCGAAGGTTCGAAATGGGCAAAAAGTAGCGGATAATGAATAGACAACGAGCGCATGGGGGTGGCACTGCATCTAAGCCATAATCTTTTTAAACACCCCGTCTATCCTGTACTGCATGGAATACAAAAAGCTGGTGGAGCTGTACTCCAAGATCGAGGCTACCTCAAAGAGGCTTGAGAAGACATATCTTGTTTCTGAGTTCCTGAAGAGGACAGACATTGACGATCTGCCCAGGATAACCCTTCTTCTGCAGGGCAGGCTGTTTCCTCAGCATGATGAGAGCAAGCTCGGCGTCTCAACAAAGACGGTCGTTAAGGCTTTGAACAAGTCCCTCGGCATTTCTGTTGATGCAATAGAGAAGGAGTGGAAACGGACAGGCGACCTTGGCCTGACTGCAGAGAACCTGACCAAGAAGAAGAAGCAGAGCACGCTCTTCCAGCAGAAGATAACTATTGCGAAGGTGTTCTCAAATCTTAGGAGGCTTCCCAAGATGGAAGGCACAGGCACTGTGGGTCAGAAGATAGGCCTGATATCAGAGCTCCTGACCAGCGCTTCGCCAGAGGAGGCGCGTTACATAATCCGCACAGTGCTTGAGGACCTGCGGGTAGGCATAGGTGAAGGGGTCATGCGCGACGCTATTGTCTGGGCTTTCTTCGACGAGAGTATCCACGTAAACTACGACGCTGAGAACAGGAAGATAGAGCCTGAGAACCGCGAGCTCTACAACGCGTATACTGAGGCTACTCAGGAGGCGTATGACATCCTTAATGACTTCTCTGAGGTCGCGAAGATAGCCAAGGCATCAGGGCTGAAGGGCCTCAAGCAGATAGAGATACAGGTCGGCAAGCCTTTGAAGGTGATGCTGTACCCTAAGGCTGCGGGTATCGCAGAGGCGTTCGAGCGCGTGGGGCGCCCGGCCGCGATAGAGTTCAAGTACGATGGTTTCCGCATGCAGATACACAAGTCTAAAGGGAAGGTGAGGCTGTTCACCAGAAGGTTGGATGAGGTTTCAGATCAGTTTCCAGAGGTCGTCCATTATGCTGAGAAGCTCATCGATGGTAATTCTTATATTCTCGACGCTGAAGCTGTCGGTTTTGACGTAAAGACTAAGAAATATATCGCTTTCCAGAACATCTCGCAGAGGATAAAGCGGAAGTATGATATTGACAAGATCTCAAAGCAGTTTCCTGTCGAGATGAATGTGTTCGACATCATCAGTTTCGAGGGAGAGAACCTCCTTAAAAAGCCGTTCAAGGAAAGAAGGAAGATCATAGAGAAGATTGTCAAGCCTGATCCTTACAAGCTTGTTGTCGCGAAGCAGCTGGTGACGAGCGATGATGGCGAAGCCGAAGAGTTCTATAAGGCAGCTCTTGAATCAGGGAATGAAGGTGTTATGTTCAAGAACCTCGACGGCATCTACAAGCCCGGCTCGCGTGTCGGGTATGGTGTCAAGGTGAAGCCTGTGATGGAATCCCTTGATCTTGTTGTCGTTGCCGCTGAGTGGGGCGAAGGCAAGCGCTCTGGCTGGCTGACTAGCTTCACATTGGCTTGCTACAATCCTGACACTGATGAGTTCCTTGAGATGGGCAAGGTAGGCACTGGCATGAAAGAGAAAGTGGAGCTTGGCGTCAGCTTTGAGCAGATGACAGAGCTTCTCCGCCCCGTGATAATAAAGGAGAAAGGACGCAACATCACTGTGAAGCCCATGCTTGTCGTCGAGGTGAACTTCGAGGAGATCCAGAAGAGCCCGACATACAGTTCAGGTTACGCGCTGCGTTTCCCGCGCGTCATCCGCATCAGGGATGACCGCAGTCCTGACGAGTGCTCTGACCTTGCTCTTGTCGAGGACCTGTATTCGACTCAGCGTGGAAGGAAGTGATCCTGGTCTGCCCATCACTTGTTTTTTCTTTATGCTTTTCTTTTTCCTTGTCTCCTTTCCTCTCCCTGACATGTGAATAAGCAAGAACTCCCAGTATCGCGGCAGTGAGAATGGCGATTGTGATCATCTCCATCTTCATGTCTGCTGCAATTGATGCTAAAAAGCCTTTTTTTACCTCCATTTCTCTTTCTCCTGCCACGATGTCAGGTTTTTGGACTGATTTTTCTATCGTTAATGGCGGAGCCTTATTTTCTATTGATTCTTTTTGATTATTTTTTCCTTCAACAGCTCCTTTACCTGCTTTTTCCGCTTCAACATCACTATTTTCACCCTCCCCGGCAATCTTCACCTTCACCCCTACTGCGGGAATCATCCCAACACTGTCTTTCCCTCCTTTCGGCTCTGTCTCGACGAGGATTGTGCTCTCTCCGGCAGCCCCTTCTGCTGCCCTGCACACCACTGTCTCGCTCTCCAGCATCGCAAGCTCACCTTTTTCAGGCTCGCAATCGACCTCTCCACTATTCACGCTGAAGATTATCGATTCATTGTTGGGATTTATGATGCGGAACTGCTCTTCACCTCCATCAAATACTAGTTGGTCAGGTGATACAGCCACTCCGAGCCCTGCAGCGCCCTGCGCAAGCGCAAGGAACAGTAAAAGAAAAAATATTTTTCTCATCTTCCCTCAGCTGCTCACCGCAACGACAGTGACGCTGCCTGTGTAGTTGCCGTTCTGGGTCGCAGCAGGCACGAACAGCTGGAACCCTAGGCTTATCACGCTGTCTGCGGCATTGGCGAGCCCCAGGCTCTGCACAGCCATGCTCTTTCCCACAGTCCCTGCAAGCCCTGACCCGAAGTCATTGTCGAAGCTGTACTTGACATTGTCGATGCTTATGTTCTTTGCTCCGTCGACAAGGTCCGTCCCGTAGAGCCCCAGGTCGAGTTGGGTATTCCCGATGTTCCGCACAGTCGGAGAGTCTGCCGTGGACAGCGCGAAATCACCTGTTATCTCTGCCGTTCCCCCCAGTGACGCGCCTGTGAACTGCAGCGACGTGGCGTCGAGCGATACTGCGGCCATGCTCAGGTATTCGAACCCTGTGGAGAAGGTGGTGTTGGCTGATGCGTCGCCTGCAGTCAAAGTCACGTTGTATGACCCGGGGGAGTCATAGAACATCATAGGTATTGTGCCGTTGAAGAGCCAGGTAGTGTTGCTGATGCCAGCGGTCTTTGTCATCGTCACGTTCTTCACCAGGTCTGGACCAGCGACAGTCGCAGTCACAGTCGGCTCTGCTCCGTCGCTATCACTCACTTCTGCAGACACGATGACATCTTTTGTCCCTTCTGGAACGGGTATTATCTGCACTCCTGCAGTCATGTTGTCCTCGTCTCCGAGCACCGCAAGCGCGTCCACGCCCGGAGCATTGTTCTGCACCTCGACCTCGAGTGTTATCGACTCCCCGCTCCCTTCTTCAGGCATGCTTGTGCTCGAGTTGGCGAGATCAGGCAAAGACTCAGCAAAATCTGCTGAATTATCATCAGTATCATTGCCAAGGTCTGCCCGCCTTATGCTGTTTCCAGAAGCTACAAGTGAGACGGGCGTGCCTTCAAACAGTCCCGCATTGATTCCTGCAGCATCTCCCCACCCGACAGCGTCGAGTATTGTGCCATTGGGATGCACGAGCGCAACCCCTGCGTCTGAGTTGGACATCGTCATGGCTTCCTCATGGTCTGCTTCTGGCCAGCTCGCATTGTCTCTCGACGAGCTCCAGCCAGCATCTGCGACAAGGTAAAAAGTCCGTGCTTCCAGAACTGTCCCTGCAGGAATCGTCACGTCTGTAGCGCTGCTCTCTGTGCTGAGCGCATAATCACCTATATCGGTTGCAGAATCTGTCGGGTTGTACAGCTCAACCGCCTCCCCTCCTGTCTCTGTCCCGGCCGGATCGTACAGAACCTCGCTGATTATCACATGGTCTGCTGCCGCATTGCAGAAAGACGGCAGGATGACCATTGCCAAAAGGCATACGGCTATCGCTAACTCTTTTTTCATTCTTCAACCACCTCTGACTAGATATTGTTGGGCAGGCACATCACTGCGAATAGTCACTGATAGTTACCGCCTGCCCGAAAGATCGCCATTGGTATCGGCCCCCAACAACTCCATGATATAACGCATTTGAGCTTAATAAATCTTGCCCAGAAAAATCCGGAAATGTCGACGAGAAAATAGGATGATTTCCGCTTTTGTTGTCCCCTATAGATAATTCCGGAATATTTATATTATACCTTACATCACCATACGCCCATGGCAAAGCGAAAGATAAAATCAAACCATAAGCGCAGGGTCACTATGGAGGAGCCTACAAGCTCGTTGAACATTTCTTTCTGGCCTATAATGTTCATAGTTGCGGGCATTGTCTGGCTGATTGAGTTCTACGCAGACATTGACGTCCCTCTCGTGGCCATACTCCTGCTGCTCATAGGCATTTTCCTGCTCTTCAGGAAGAAGAAGCGTTGAGACGACTTGTGAAGCGGCGCCGACGCTCTTTCCACGAAGCCAGCTTATGTGGAACGCTCTTGGGTATAGTTCTTGCCGAAGGCCTGAATTCTATTGATCCGATAAGAAAAGTAGATCAGAAACAATTGCCGCGCTGCTGCCTCGCGCTCGCTGACGATTAAATTGCTGCTTATCATCGCCCAGCTGCGATACGTACCGGTATATGACCTGTCAGCTCGCTAGGCGGTGGCAGCAGCGCAAGTGCAATATTAGCAATACCCTCCTTCATACCCTTTAAGGCAGAGGTCCTTGTAGTCAGGCTCTGTTATCATGTTGCAGTAGCCTGATGTGCCCTTGTGCTTCGCGAACCCGCCGTAGCAGAAGCAGTACTTGTCTGAGTAGTGGTTCTCGCTTATCACGTCGCAGGCAGATACCTTGTCGTATTTTATGGCGACGTCGAGTATGCAGTCATTGGTTGTTTTCATGGCTGGCTGGCACATCCTGCACTGCTCTGCCTCCTGCGTCATGCCCCCCGGCTTTCCGAGCGCCTTCAGGCACTCTACATAGTGGCATTCTGATTTGCTACAGTACTGGTGGTCATTGACTTTTTTTGCCAGGTCGAACGCGCAGTCGCTGGTCTTGTACTGGTTGTTCTGCTTGTAGCCTGAGCATGCGGCATCGAACAGGTCGAGCTCGAACACGTCTGCGAACGCCCTGACCTTCCAGCCGCCTTCCCTGAGCCTCAGCTCTGTGTCTGTTAGCTCTATGTCCTGGATGTTCGTGCGGATGCTCATGAGCAGCCTGTACCTCGTGCTGTTGACCTGCTCCAGGCCTTTGAAATTGACTTCTCGCACTTTCTTGTAGAGTGGATCAAGCTCCATGATTGCCTTGAACTCGTCGACGCTCTTCTTTCCCTTGAGGTATGGTGTGAATAGCGTGTACATCATGTTGTAGTCCTTTTCCTGCCATCTCTCTGCGAACAGCTTCGCGACCGTTTCAGGGTCCTGCGCAGGCTGAAGCGCCGCTTCTTCAACAGGCTGCTCTTCAGCAGGCGTTGTCTCCATCTGCTTTTCTGTCTCTGATGGCAGCTCCGCCTCTGGCTCCTCTGTCTTCTCTACAGCAGGCTTCGCCTCCTGGATGTCGCACACACCGTTCCTGTCAGCGTCCATGCAGCACGAGTCCCCATGCAACAGCAGCGGCGGGGTGCATTCTATCATTGTCGGGCCTGTTTCGCAGCCAAGCAGAAATAACACCAGTACGATAGCCAGAGCAACATTCCATTTCATCTTATCACCTTGTTTGATACTGATACGCCCCTGCGGGGACTCGAACCCCGGTCTTAAGGTCCGCAACCTCAAAGTCTTTTTGGCTACGCCAAAACTTGCTTGGCGCAAGTATCCACTAGCCTACAGGGGCATGTATTGGTGTTTGTTCTGCCTGCATTTAAAAACCTTACCACATTTCGGGTCACTATAACCTTTTTATATCACCTCTTATTCCTATTGAATTCAGTGTTTTGAGGGCGTATAAACCGTTGAGAGTGCATACGTAAGGTTTGTTTTATGGGCGGAGATGATAAGTGTTTAGATGAAATATTGGGCATAAGCAGCACGGATGAGCTTACTGATTTCCTGGACAGGGACTCGCTCTTGTTCTCTAGGAGGGTGGCTTCCAAGTGCTTCCATCAGGACCTTGCAGTGAGCAGCAGGGAGCTGATCAAGATACTTTATGATTCGCTTGACCTTTCTTTCGCAGGCGTCTATATCAACAGCGGCCAGGATATCGCTGCTGAGATAAACCGCAGTACGGGTGATCCTGTCTATGGCAGGATATCTGACATCTCTCCCCAGCTTCTCGGGCTGGCGTCATGCGAGCTCATAGAGAAGAAGAATGATTACTGCTTTGTGATGCCTCTTGAGTACAGGGGCAACCATTTCGGCACTGCTGTGTTCGACAAGAAGGAGTTCTCTGTCCCGGACCTGGCTGTCCTGAAGGATGTCTGCTTTGACTTCTCAAGGCATGTCAACAATGTGCGCGACATCCCCAAGCTGAGGAGGCTGGCTGAGGTAGACCACCTGACCAGGCTCTACAACAGGAGAAGGTTTGACAGGGAGTATGACAGATTCAGGAAGAACCTTGAGAACCATGGCCGGCAGTTCTCTATGATATTCGGTGATATTGACAGGTTCAAGCAGATAAATGATACTTATGGCCATCGTTACGGTGACTTCGTGCTCAGGAAAGTCAGCGGCCTGATCCAGGAGAACATACGCGACGTGGACATAGCCTACCGCTACGGCGGCGAGGAGTTCGTGGTCATCCTGCCTGGCGCGGACACAGAGGAGGCTGACCAGATAGCGCGGAGGATAAATGATTCTATCCGCTCTTACAGGTTCGTGGACTCGCTTCTTCCTGAGACTGCATCGAAGTGCTATTACGGCAGGAGGGACAGCAGCAAGATACGCATGAGCATGGGGGTCGCGTCCAGCGACGAGGGAGGCACTGACCTTCTCGGCGTGGCTGACGACCGCCTCCTTACTGTAAAGGACTGCTGCAGGGATGCTGTGCTCTCGAACAGCTCGACAGACAGCCTGACAGGGATAGCAGGCCTCTCAGGATTCATGCAGTACCTTGACAACCGGCTGAGGCAGTGCAACAGGACAAGGGATGGTGTCAATCCTTCCAGCATCGCAGTGCTCGTGTTTGACGTGGTCAGGTTCAGCGAGATGATACGGTCCTACGGCAGCAGCCCTGCATGGGGCATGTTCCGCGAGGCTGCGCGATGGCTGTATGACCATCATTCTCATTTTGACTATGTCGCCAGGGTGTGCGACCGGGACAGCCTTGTCGTGGCGCTTTCAGGCGACTCTTCCCTGCCTGACTTCGAGGCCGGTGCTTATCAGACCGCCAGGGACTATCTTGACCTGCTGAGGTCTTTGCAGGTGTCGCCTAACGGAAGCGGGCCTGTGACTTTCGACTTCGCTGTCGGCGCTGCTGTGTACAATCCTGTTTTTGCGAAATCCGCTGAGAACATGCTTTCAAGGCCCGCGCCTCTCTTCGGCATGGCAGAGAACCTGGCAGGCAGGGCCGGCGATCTTGATGCCCGGATGGTCTTCGACAGGTTCAGCCCTTAAGGCTTGATCGCTATCGTGCCTGGTGCTCTTCTTCCTACCGGTGGACTGTCCTTCACTGTGAATCCTGCTGCCTTGAAGTTGTCCCTGACTATCCTTGCGCAGCTGTATGTCGCGACCATTCCTCCTTTTCTCAATACCCTGAACACTTCATCGAAGAATTCCTTTGTCCATAGCTCAGGGTTCTTCTTGGGCGAGAACGGGTCATGGAACGCGCAGTCGAATGACCTGTCGGGCAGGGTCTTTATGGTCTCTCTCGCGTCGCCCATGATCAGCTTCACGTCTGCCTCTCCTTCCTTCCTCATGAAATCGACTTTCCTGGTGTCCACAGGCCCTTTGTATATTCCTTTCTTGGCCACCTCAAGCATGATATTGAAGCATTCGAACGGGTACTCGTGCCCCATCATCTCTATCTGCTTGATTATCCCTTCGTATATCTCCAGGCCCACGATACGTATGCTCTTGCCCTCGAACCTGTCGATAGCAGCTGCCGAGTTGTAGCCAAGGCCGAAGCATATGTCGAGGATATCCACCTCTTTCCTGTCGTATATCTTACATACTTCAGCATACTTCTTGTGCGCCTCTGTCAATGCGCCGGACGTGGAATGGTAATGCTCATCATACTGCTCAGAATGGAACGTGATGCTCCCGTCCGCAGTCCTCACCTTCTTGTCTGTCATGCTGCTGAGTCTGCATCCTGTCTATTTATTCTTTATGTTTAGGTCTATGCAAATCTTTATATATTTCCTTTGGCTTTGAAGACTTTTAATGACCGACTTAGAATACCTTCCAGCAACAATTGACGAGCTGTTGGACGGGCATCATACGGGCGAGCCAGTAGAGATAAGCGGTGAAGCCGCAGGCATTGTCTGGACTGCGTACAGGACATTCAATGCTTACCTGCACCAGGATGGCAGGACGATATCTCTCTGGGGCGCTGAGGACAGGTCGAACGGAGCAGGTGCTATCCAGCTGTTACGCGCCGGCTCTGAGGAAAAGAAGGTGATTTCTGTAGGTGGAATATACCCTCCTGGCAGGACCAACCTTGAAGTCCACTATGTCCGTCTTGACGGCAGGACCGAGCACTGCATGAGGCGCTGAGACCTTACGCAGGATTGGTCACCTCCCATAGGGGGAGCCTTTTTCATTTTTCTGCATATCAAGCAGCACCGCCTGTAACTACAGCACTGCCGCTCATGCTTATCAAGCTCTTTCCAAGAACCCTGCTTCTGTGGAACAATGCTGACGTAACGTTAATGCCGAAGGCCATATTATTTATCGATTCCATATGTAGAGAAGCAACAGAAAATTCATCTCTTCTTCTCTGCCTTCTGCCATTTCCCTTCGCTGTCTATCCTCATGCTCTTGACGAACTCCCTCCTTGAAGGAGGTATGATCTCCTCTTTCCCCAGCATCCTCATAGCCTTGTCGCTTACTCGTTGCACCTGCTTCTCCAAAGACTGCGCCCTCTGCCCGAAGTAATAGTCAGCGAGTATGGACAGCGCGAACAGGAACACAGCAACACCAGCAAACGCAAAGAACGCAGTGAACATCTTCGATATGGCACTTGTCGGCACAAGATCACCATAACCGATAGTCGTAAGCGTGATCATGGTGAAGTACGCAGCATCCACAAACCCCCATCCCTCAAGCCACCTGTACAGCAAAGTACCGACCACAATCAACACAACAACAGTCAACAGCGCAAGAAGAACCTTACCTTTGAATGATATAGCAGGGTGTGGTTTTGAGGGTTTCATGGTGAATAATGGGTGGGAAGGGATATTTAAGGGTTGTGGCGGAAATAGGCATTGGCCCTTCATTCCCCGCACAATTCGTGCAGGAAATAAGCTGCAAACACTCCCGTGTTCTCGAGATTGTCGATTATCTTCTCTCCGCCGTCCTCTTCAAATAAAGCGTCGGTTGTAACGACCGTCACTCCACCTCTTTTCATCTCACGGAGGGCTCTTTTCCTTGGAGCGTCTGTCTGCCATCTTTTCAGGTATTGCATGTATTCCTTGATATCATCGTCGACAGGAAGCCGTCCGGCCTGGATTTGTACGAGCAGGGCTTCCAGGTTTACCTTGGCAAGATGTCCCCTGCCATCTTGCTTGTAGAAGTCCATGTATGTCTTGCTGGTGTCCAGCTCTATCTTCTTGCCGTTGATTTCGTACTCTGCCATTTTCCCGTCATTTAACATTCGCCCAGAATCTCTTTCAAGGTATCGGGACTCGGATCACTCACATCCAAGGCGACTTTGGCGACTTCCAATAATGCTTTGAGTTTTTCCTCATACTGCTCTTCTATGCCCTGTGGTCTTGTGTCCAGGTAATTTGAAGGGTGCGGTCGTCTGATGTTTGCGTTGTCTAGATTGTATTCAATAGCTAGTCTTACGCCGTATCTGACCTCTTGAGGTGTTGTTGGAGATTCTAATCTGGCTCTGTCCATGTCAACATCATCCAGGGTGGATTCTATTGTCAGGAATGTTCCTGTTGGCGTTATTTCCCTCTCTTCTACGTCAGATATCATCAATCCTTCGACACGGGTAGGATGATAACATTTAGGAGAACCGACAGGCGCCGCAACACCTTTATACACGGCAACACAATGCGTTTGAAATATTCTGCTTAAGACTTCCTGAGCAGACTCCTTGCAATAACTCAACAGTTCTGAACCTGATTCTCCCTTATATCTTATTTCACTTGGCATTTTCTAACCCCCTTCAAATTTTTAGGCAATTCGCATTAATAAATCTTACCCTCAACCCTGAAGAAAATGACCTTCTCTAACCCTCAAAACCCCGGAATTCGACCGTTTAGAGGTCCTCTGCCTCTCAGACCCTGATGATTTCCTTACAGATGAACTTTGACCCCCGCAACCTTTAAATAATCCTGCAGATGAGGATCATCCATGAAATGGAATATTCTTTACATTGTTGTTGTCGTGATTGTTATGGTGGGTGTCATCGTTCTGCTTGGCAGGCCTTCTGACCCTTTCGGTGCAGAGCCTCTGCCTGCTGAGTTCAACTGCGGTCCTGAGGACAGGTACGACTTTGGTGTTGATATCGGCTCGAAGGAGGAGTTCGTGGATTTCGTAAAAAACCACGAGATCAACCAGTGGGTCATGCTTGACGATTTCAAGGAGGATGATGTGGTGGACTGGGACAAGGTCCTTGCGGCGGTCAAGGAAGAGAAGGTAGGTTTCAGGACGATATACATCCTTGACTACAACCCTGCAGGCTGTTCAGGCTTCACCCTCAAGATGACTGATGACGGGCTCGTGTCTGTCTATGGCTGCTGCGGGAAGTGATTATTGAGCACATGCTCCGCAGCTTGATGCAGAGATGGGGTCAATACCAAAAACCAAGCGGCCATCATGTAATGTATGGTGTTACAACAACATAACCTATAGCTTGCCGCGGGGTTTTTGATTTCTAAAGCAGCATAAAGACCCTGACAGGATCAGACAAGCACTGCCTGTAGTATATTATACACATAGCCTGTGAGTATTATTGCAAGAGTGACAATCCCAAAGAATATGGCGATCAGTTTCAGGTTCATGGCCCTCCTTAATATGACTGCTTCAGGGAAGCTCAGTGCCGCTATGGCCATCATGAATGCCAATGCTGTGCCTATGGGCACGCCTTTCTGGAACAGCACGAGCGCAATAGGCACTATTGCTGCGCAGCTGCCATACATCGGCACGCCTAACAGGACAGCGATAGGGACAGAAAAGGCTCCGCCTTTGCTCACTATTGCCTGGATCAGCTCTGAAGGGACGTAATTATGGATGATGGCTCCTATCCCCACTCCGACCAGGATCCACACCCATAGTTTCCGTATTATAGAGCCTGCCTCTTTCAGCCCGAATTGCAGCCTTTTCTTGGCTCCGTCGTACTTTATCTCTTCCTTGACCTCTGCCTTTGTTGATATGAGGTCCTTGGCGAGGTGCTTTTCGAGTTTCAGCCTGCCTAGTATCAGGCCTGAGACCACTCCGATGAGTATGCCGCTTATCACATAAGCGACCGCTATCTTCCAGCCGAAGAATCCCAGCATCAGGACGACCAAGTACTCATTTACTAATGGGGAAGTGATCAAGAAGGAGAACATCACGCCTAATGGTATGCCTGCTTCCAGGAAGCTCAGGAATATGGGTATGGATGAGCATGAGCAGAACGGGGTCACAGCTCCGAAGGATGCTGCTGCGAGGTTGCCTGTGCCGTACTTCCTGTTTATCCATCTCTTTACCTTTTCACGGGGTAGGTACGTCCGAAGGAATCCTATAATGGTTATCATCACAAATAGCAATAGAAGTATCTTTATTGAGTCATACACAAAAAAATGAAGTGATTCCACCCATCTTATGGAAGGGTCCAGCCCGCACACAGAATACAATAGCCAATCAAGGGTTGCCTTTAACATTCTTTGTCTTCAGGCTCCTTGCAGCAGCAGCACTTCTTCTCTTTCGACTTCTCCTCGAGCTTCTTGTCAAGTTTGTTCCAGAGCCTTGAGGTGAATCCCTTCTTTATTTCTGTCATTTTAATCCTCCAGGATCTTACGGATCCGGTTCTTATCCTTGATGCAGCACATGAGGTATCTTGCTTCTTTGTTGGTCTTGAGGACGCCTGCGTCTTTGAGTGTCTGTATGTGCCTGAATATCACTGACTGGTCCCTTTTCAGGGCTTTGCTGAGTTCACAGATGCAGGTGCAACTTCCCTTTTTCAGGAGGTGCTCTATGATCTTCAGCCGTATCGGCTCTCCAAGGGCCTTGTACAGCATTGCTTTCTGTTCCAGGTTTTTCATTTGTATATTTGTGCAAACGTGCAAGTATATAAACGTTGCGGTTTGTGTGCAGAAGATGATCCGCTGAGACTTCACAGGAGCCTCTCAGACCTGCCATACCCTGATTTCATAACAGAGGGGTGAATAATCCATAACCCCAGAATCCAATCTTCTGCGCATAGAAAACGTTATGTTCAATATTGCTCGGGCAGATCATTTTGCTCAAAAGTCTATTGTATTGCACTGCCTAATCCTTCAATAACCCTATTTTCCTGAGATAGTCCCTTGCGCCTGTCTTGAAATCTGTCCCTCTGAACATGTTCCTGAACATGGATGAACTGCTTCGCATCTGGGATTCTATCAATCTGCTCTGCTGCCTGAAAAGACTGTTGTCACTCTTCATTTTCGAAGCGTATTGTTCGACATAGTCCAGATCAGTAAGTTTTTTCATCTTAGCTCCTGTCTGATGATTGGCTCATATTCTTTGAATTTGGCATCATCAGTCAATTCTGAGAATATGACTCTCAAATGCCGCGCATCCTCAATGTCTTTCTTGCCCTTCAAGACAAGTTCCTTATATAAGATCTCAAATTCGATGGGTGGGACATTGAACTCAAAATCCTGGACCCGCATCTTCTGCGGGTGATTGAACTCAAAAAATTTGGCTTTTCTCGTTGCATCTATAGGGATGACTTCCATATTAGGGAACACTTCATCAACTCTTGCGAATCTTATGCTCGACATGTCTTTGAAATAATCATATACTTCTTCGGTAGTTTCGCCTTGGTAGCACCAGAATCCGGATTCGTTAAGGTTCTTGAACAATTTATCGAATCTTCCTCTGTCCATGACTGGGACCAAGATATCAACGTCTTCTGTTCCTCTCGCCCTTCCGGATGATATGCTGACAAAACCGCTCACGATCAGGTAACCAGAATGCTTTTTCAGCACTTCAAGGAAATCTTTGACAAACCTGTCCAGATCAGTCATATCCCTGTTCATCACAATGGTGTCCTCTTCAACAAGATATGCCTTTCGCATCTTACCGTAATATTTGTTTATAGACTATTTAAAATCTTCTTTTCCACCAGCGTATTTCACTGGTGGTAGCATTTATCAGCATACACATCAAGTGGAAAAGAATGGTCAGAGAAATCGACCCGGAGCGAAGCGGAGCATGTTTGAAGCTCTTCTTCAAGTGGTCGATTTCTCTTTGGCTTATCTGTCAAAGAAGTAACACTGAAGAGCACCAAAGAGGCCCAGGGTATCAGAAATAGGGCTTCCAGGCATATGGACTATTATGCTCGGTCAGCGATCGCTTCAAGCTCAGAGAAATTGACTTCGCGTCAGGGCAGGCTTTTGCCTTCAACAGCGGCATGAAGCAGGGTGAACTTGCTTTTTCATTTCCAGGATGATAAGACGATTGTTTTCATCTATATTCCGCCACCATCACTTTCCCGCTTAAGATAGGTTCACCACAATATTGACAGATGTAACCTTTCTTAGATCTGCCCTTCATGCTCCCTTACATAATTGTCCTTCACGATTCTTTCCAGCGCAGGGTAAGGGTCGACGTCAATGACTGCAAGGGCAGTGAGGCAGTATCCCATGAGGTCGCCTATGTGCGTCTTGAAGTCATCACGAAGGTCGATGGTCGCCACAGGCCTCTTGTTGCTTTTCTTGTATGTCTTTGCGATCCTTCCGATTGACCTGCCGATGTAGGGCATGCAGTCTGCTGCAGTCTGCGGAGACGCCTTGAATGAAGGGTCTTTGTTGACTATCTCCTCTGCATTCCATTCGAACATCGCAGACAGGCCAAGGCAATACATGATTATGTCACCGAAAGCGTCAGCTATCTCAACATCATCCTCTTCAATGTACGCGTCGCAGAACTCCCCGAACTCCTCTGACATCAGGATGACTTCCTTGCCTACGTCACTCACGTTGAAATCGCGCCTTACCTTGTTCGCGTACACGAGCTTCTGGAGATTATACAATCTCATAAGAAAAATAAACCTGCAGGGGTTAATATATTTATCCGCAGCCCATACGTCATTGTCCAGAGCCCCAAAAACCCGGTTTTTAGGCCTTTAAAACCCAAAGCCTTTAAAAGGGAGGCAAACTTTCCGGGTTGTATAGCCAATGATTCAGGGAATATTCCTGATTGGCATTTTGAGAGGATAAGAAAATGAAAGGAAATGTGAAGTTTTTTAACGCAGGAAAAGGATTTGGTTTTATCGCAGGAGAAGACGGCAATGAGTATTTTGTGCATCTTACTGATCTTGAAGGCGTAGATGCCCGTGATCTGCAGGAGAATACGCCTGTCTTGTTTGAGGTTGCTCAAGGCGATAGGGGTCCAAAAGCAGCGCACGTCAAATTAGACCAGGGCGGAGAAGAAGCTCCGGCTGAAGAGGCGCCTGCTGAGGAAGCTCCGGCTGAAGAGGAAGCGCCCGCTGAAGAAGAAGCGCCCGCTGAAGAAGAAAAAGCTGAATAAGCTTTTTACTAATTTTTTTTAATCTTTTCGTCTTCTTATAGAAGAGATTTCAGCATGTAAGGTCGTGGGGTGCATAGCCCATCTGTCTTGGTATCTTGTAAGCAGGCGCCATCTGCCCCCCGCTTCTCTTCCAGCTCTTCAGGGCTGTTGTCTCTGGTCCTGTATCCGCCAGGCATGTTCGACTACCCCCTTCCGCCTCAGATGGAGGCATATGCGAGGGGCATACCAGAGATAGCGATACTGCCGCAGGACAACATCATCATGGTCCCCAGCAAGGATGAGACAAGGAGGGTATTGGGCTGCCGCCTGGACTCTGTCGTCGAGAAGATGTTCCAGGGAAGGATGGCGTTATCGCCTGGCATGAAACCTGCTCAAAGCAGCCTCATCTGACCTTTGAGTGATTGGGTGTCTTTTACTATTTTAGCTATGCCTGAACTGTCTCCGTCCAGGCCGTCATTCACTGCCCGCATCAGCTCTTCCTGTTTTTCCCATGTCTTCATGGAATATATCTCATCAGGGTATCCGCCGTAAGCGTCATGATGTGATAACGCAAGAAGGTGTTCGGAATTCGCGCAGCTGTGCCTCTCGTCTGCGAGTTCAGGCTCCCCGAACAGCTGGTTCTCTCCCCACCATTCTATGCAGTAAGCGGCTTCTTCATTACATCCGGAATGTGAGCATTTCATAAGTATCCCTCTGATCTCCTCATTATCTCTTTCGCGAATTCTGACTGCGCTGCCATGTATTTGCGGTTCGCCATGTGCACAGGCGACTGCAGCTTTGACCTTTCGACGCATTTCGGTCCCGGAGATTCTGGCTCCACCATCAGCAGCAATACGTCATCGCCTGTCCTGATGATGCCGAGCAGATACGCAGGGTACTCATCTTTCTTGCTGTTTGTCTGCTTAAGATACTTGTTCCCGACGACAAAAGGGAAGCACATCCTGTCCTGCAGCTTCTTCTCCTCAGATACCGAAGCCCCTTCAGGCAGTATATCAGAGATGTCCGTCGAAGCCAGGAAATCCCTTATCGCTACCCTTCGCCCTTCAACATCGTTTTGATTCTCTAAAGTCTTGTATAGCCTGTTCATGTTCTGACCCCCAGAAATAATCAATGCTAAGGCATATAAAAATCTTGCTCTGCATTTATAAATATAAAAAAATTAAAAGATTTGATTGTTAAAACGTGGTTCATGACTTATCACGTTTTAACACCAAAAACCCGGTTCATAGGGTTTTTGATTAATCTGCTCTTGAGACATTGACGGCTTTTGGGCCCCTGTCTCCCTGTTCGACATCAAACTCTACCTCATCGTTGTCGTGGATAGTGACTCCTTCCTTGAGGCCGGTCTGGTGCACGAAGTACTCCTTTCCGTCATCATCCGAGGTGATGAAACCGAATCCCTTCATCTCGTTGAAGAACTTTACTTTTCCTTTCATTCTCATTCCTCCTTGTTGAACTTGGCTTCGCACTCGTCACAGTAGTTCCGTTTGGACTCTCCTCTGTTGACGATGAATCTTTTCCTGCATTGCCTGCAGTACTTGACTATGCGATAGTCAGCCATCGTTCAGAATCTCTGCGGCTTGTGCTTTGCAAAGCACTCTCTGCAGTAGACTGGCCTGTCTCCTGAAGGCTTGAACGGCACTTCACATTCCTGTCCGCACTCGGCGCATACTGCCTTGTGCATCTCCTTAGGTCCTGAAAACTGCCTTCTCGGACCGCCTGAAAACTGGCCTCTTGGCCTGAATTCGCTGTCGAACCCGCCTCCGCGGCGGTCACGGCCGGAATCTCTTCCGCCCCTTCTATTATCTCTTCCCATGTTAATCCCATCCTCAGAAAACGCTTTTTGTTTTTTCACAAAAGGTTCTGATGCGGATAAAAAATAAGAACCCCTTTAAAAACCCTTCTTTTTTAAGCTAGACCCCCCGAAACTGCGTTTAATGCCCTTTTAAAGCACATTTAATCGATACGCCCTGCCTCTTTCTTCAGTCTCTTTAAAAGCGTCTTCTCCTTCTCCCAGCGAATATATCTTCACGATGTAAGTTTTGCCTGAAAGACCCAAAAAATTTATCAACCCCCTCTAACCCCCTGAAACCATGAGCTATGGAGAGGATTTCATAAAAGCCATCCTTGGCGTAAGGGACCAGGCACAGGCAAGCCTGCCTGACATACAGGCAGAGATAGCTGACATCATAGGAAGCAAAGAGAACTCGACAAAAAGGATCGAGCATCTCCTTGACCGGCTGCTTGACTTCACAAGATTAGGCATAGGTGACAATGAGTTCAAGGAACTGAATGACTATTACGCGACAGCCAACAAGGAAAACTCCAAAGAATACGCAGGCTTCTACCAGGAAGCGCTTGAATCATAGCTTATGCTGTTGCCTTGTAGTTCTTGCACTTTGCTAACCTGTCCATCTTGTTCTCGACACGGTCGAACTTCCTGTCGAACCTGTCAACATCTTTGTTGAGGTGTTCGACATCAGACTCGACTCTAGACAAAGCTGCAGCCATGTTGTTCTGCCTGCGGTCCATCCTTGCGAAGCTCTTCTTCAGCCAGTTCACAGTGCTCTGCATATCTCCGAGGTTCTGTCCGAACTTGAGGATCGCTCCGACAAATGTGACAATTCCTGCAGCGAAGGGTATCATCTTCTGGTATTCGGGTGTGTTGATGACGCCCGCCATCTTGAGTATCATCCATATGACTATGACAGCTATGCCGCTGAATATGATTATGTCATAGACCAGGTATTTCTTCGTTATCTTTTTGCGCTCCTCTCTTATTTCAGCTTCAACATCCATGAATATTGATATGTTTTCCACATTAATAAAACTTTGCAGCAAAAATCCGCAAGACTATACAATACTATCGGAACATTTCCGAAAACAACAATCATCAAGAAACAAAGACAAAAAACCTACTTCACGGTCCAGTACTTCCATCCGCATTTCTCGTCCCACCAGGAGTGGAACTCCAGCTGTATCTTTCCCTTGAATGTTATCTCAATCAGGTGCCTGTCGAATATCCTCCTTAGTGTGGATGACCTCGGCTCCGGAAGCGCTTCATCGTCAGGATCGAACCCTGTAGATGGCATGTATATCCTCCCCACGCCATCATCGGTCGGTATGATGCGCTCATACGCGAGAGAGAAACCGTTGTGGTAGTCGTTCGCGAGAGAGAAGCGGAACACCTCTTCAGAATCTATCATCATGTACAGCCCTGAATCATCCTTCCTGAAGTCGAGCACCTTTCCCTCGAGGTTCTCATTCACCTTGACAAGTCCCTGCGCACTATAGCGCCCGTCAGCCCTCGTCCCTCCGCAGTCCCTTATGAACAGGCACTCAGCAGAATATTTTTCAATACATTTCCGAAGGTTCTCAAAGTCCAGCGATTTAGGCATCCAGTACTGTTCCATGCGTCATCAGGGCTGTTTTAGAATCATTAATGTTCGCAGCGGATTTTATAGCAAAACAGGAAAGCCTGACTGCTTACTTGCGTTATGGGAAAAACTCCAGGATCCCATCTGCAAAAAGATAAGATTCTCCCTCCGAAAGATATCGCCGCGTACAGGGACAGGTGTCTGGGTTTTTCTCACTCAGGATGCTTCTCAAGCACGTTTTCAAGGGTATATGTAGGTGGCAGCTCACCTGCGTACATCCTCCTGACAGCTTCTTGCATTGCATAATACTGTCCCATGACGCTGAAGAACTCGACGCTCCGCTCCACAAGTGTCCTTCTCTTGGGAGGGTTATAGCTCCTGTCTTTCCAGAAGATGAGGTTGACCCCTAAAGAGACCGCCCATGCGGCAATGTCATTGTCCATGCCTGAAAGCGCTGCGCGCGTCGCCAGTGTAGGGGCGACAGCCCCGATGACCTTCCCGCCGTAGAGGTTTATCCTCTCCCGCAATGTATGGTTATCGCCCATGCAGCACCCAGAGGCAAGCATGATTATAAAATTATCGTTTCAGTCCTGCTCAGACCCCTTGACGATATTCTTCTCCAGCTTCCTGAAGTATTCATGCGCCTCTGGGAAGTCCGACTTGAGCCCTTCCCACGACAGAGGGTCAAGATAGTATTCTGCAAAGCATTCTGCGAAGAATTCCCTTGCAGTAAGCTTTCCGTATTTCCTGTGGGCGTTCTTGTCGAAAGCCGCCCCATGCTCTGCCTTGGATGATATGTATATGCTTAAGAAATCCGCTTCAAGCGACCTGTCGCCCAGCACGTGATCCACCATGTGGCCGTATTCGTGCAGTGCGAGCCGCGGCGTGAACGGGTCGTTGCGCACGTATGATGTGTTGAGGTCCTGCACATACACCCCGTCTGCTTTCTCTATGTCCTTGGTGGTGCAGTAGAGCGGCGTGTTTGTCTTCTTCTCAAGGTCTTTTATCTCATCTATGTCCCTTATCCTGCCTTCGAAAAGCATGACCTTTCCGCCTGCAGTGTTCATCCTGCGCTGTATCGCGTCAGGCACGAGCTCGAGTATGTCAGATAGATTAGCTTCAGCTTCGGGGTCGTCCACTGATTCGTCAAGAGCGGTCTCAGCCACCACTTCGAGCGTCCTTGCAGGCCCATCCTCCTGCATGATAGTCTCCTCAACCACGGCAGGCCTGCCGGTCATGGCTGCAGCCGGAACTTCTTTCCTGTCATGGCAGCTGACGCTGAGTGCAAGGATTCCCGAAAAGAGCATATAGCTTAGTTTACCCATGAAGACCCCTCAAACACCTCATGTAAAATATAAGTCAGACTGATTTATAAATTTTTTTTCAGGAAAATCACATAAAACGCAATGAGAATCAGGCAAAACACCAGAAATGACCCAAAACCTTTAAAAATGAACCCGCATTAAGGGCTTTTGAGGTGACATATCATGGTAGAAGCCTATTGCATGAAATGTAAAGCAAAACAAGAGATGGCAGATGCTACTCCAGTCAAGATGAAGAACGGAAGGGATGCCATAACAGGCAAATGCCCTGTGTGCGGCACCAAGATGTTCAAGATCGGTAAGATGGAGCCTGCTCCGACTGCTTAAGATTTTTTTTTCTCTTTTTTGTAAGGCCTAATATCTCTTGATCTTCACGCTATTATCGTCATTCAGCGCAAGCTCCTCTGCTGTCTTGAGTCCGCAGAGCCTTCTCGTGAAGTTGAGTGCCTTGCCGTACAATATGCCTGCCAGCCCTGCAAGTGCTAGTGCTATCCCTGCGCCGCCTGCAACCTGCTCTGTGCTTCCGCCAGAGACGGCGAGTATGCCTGCGTATGCAGGCCCCCACGACGTGCCGAACACGAGCATGTCGCTCAGGCATTTCTTCACCCAGCTGCTCTCCTCTGTTGTCTTGAGCTTCCTGAATACCCAGTTCCGGTACTTGCTGTACAGCCTTCCCGTAGCTCCGTTGAATACTGCGCACAAGCCACGTGCAGCAGCCACTTTCCCGCAGTCCATGTCAAGCACAAAGTACTCTATGGGTGCAGCGACCACGGCGGGCGCTATCACCGCGACAGATGTATCAACCACAAGCTCATATACAGGGGAACCTTTCCATCTCTCATATCTCGCTTTCCCGACGAGCCTCTCAAGGACCGGCCTCTTCTCTTTCTCCCCTTGTACCCGCTCCTCAAGACATATATCGTCCTTCTTTTTCATCTGTCTCTCAACACCATCTGACATCCTGCCCTGATTGCACTATGTGCTATAATATGGAGAACGGGATTTCTAAAAGTTCTCACTCAGAATTTTATCATAATGCAAGAAGGACAGCCTGTTTTAGGCTTTTAATCAATGATTTAGGCCTTCTGGAGCCTTAATTCCCCTGAAAACCGGTTAAGTCAACTTAAGTGCCACAGCCGCCTAGCGAGCTTACAGGTACAGAAGCGCTAATGAACGCAGCTGGGCAAAAAGAAGCGCTAAACCACACGACAGCGAGCGCGGCGGTGGCACGAGCCACGATACTTGACTTAACCTTGAAAAGCAAAGCTTTATAAACCCCCTTCAAAGATTCCTGTGATAAGGAAACAACGAGGGCAAGAAAAAGCATCGTGCATTGATTTAAGCCTTAAACACGTTTTAACGCTCATTGCATTCAAAAAATCATAAGGATTTTTTACAGATACTTTTTCTTGTATACTAAGATGAATGAATTTGAGAAACTAGGTATAATAGACCCTATCTTAAGGGTAATAGAAGAAGAAGGCTTCAAAGAGCCTTCAGAGATACAGAAGCGCACGATACCCCTTGTCCTGCAAGGCAAGGACGTGCTCGGTGGTTCCGCGACCGGTACAGGCAAGACTCTTGCTTTCGGTGCAGGGATCATAAAGAACACAGAGAAAGGCAAAGGCATACAGTCATTGGTCCTCACTCCCACAAGGGAGCTTGCAGAGCAGGTCGCAAAGGCGATAAAGAAGTTCTCCAAGTACAAGCCGCTGAAGATCACGACAGTGTACGGCGGCGTCTCGATAGACCCGCAGATACATGACCTTCAGACCGCAGATATCGTGGTCGGCACTCCGGGAAGGATGCTTGACCACCTGCAGCGCCGCACCATAAACCTAAAGGGCGTGAAGATACTTGTCCTTGACGAGGCGGACATCATGTTCGACATGGGTTTCATCGACGATGTAGAGAAGATCATAGGCCAGTGCTCTAAAGACCGGCAGACCATGCTCTTCTCAGCCACGATAACAGGCTATGTCGACCATGTAATAAAGCGGCATCTCCATGATCCTGAGAAGATATACGCTAATTCGTATGTCGATCCCAAGATGCTCAGGCAGATCTACTATGACGTGCCCATGAACCTGAAGTTCTCATTGCTGACGCACCTGCTCAAGAACGAGAAATCGCATCTTGTCATGGTGTTCTGCAACTCGAGGGCGAATGTTGATTTTGTGGCGAAGAACCTGAAGCTCAACGGCATCAAGGCCATGGCGATCCACGGCGGTTTCGCCCAGGGCAAGAGGACAAGGACCATGGACCAGTTCAGGTCCCAGGACGTCCGCGTTCTCGTCTGCACTGACGTCGCCGCGAGGGGACTGGACATCCCTGACATCTCGCATGTCTATAATTATGACGTCCCTAAGGATTCCAAGCAGTACATCCACAGGATAGGCCGTACCGCAAGGGCAGGCAAGCAGGGAAAGGCGGTAATAATCCTCGGCGAGAACGACCATGACAACTTCTCCCGTGTTTTGAGGGAGTTCGACATCAAGGTCGAGAAGCAGGCGCGTCCGAAAGTCGAGCGCGTCATGGTCCAGAGGTCTGAACGTGACGGGCGCAGCCCGAGATCCGGCTTCAGGTCCGGCGACAGGCGTGGTCCAAGGCGTGACAGCAGAGGACCGAGGAGAGATAGTCGAGGTCCGAGGCGTGATGGTCCTAGGCGTGACAGTCGAGGTCCCAGGAGAGCTAGTAGTGGTCCAAGGCGTGACGGGCCCAGGGGAGACAGCAGGGGGCCGAGGCGTGACAGTCGAGGTCCTAAGAGGGACAGCAGCGGTCCGAGAAGGGATGGTCGTGGTCCGAAAAGGCCTGCATATAGGGGTCCCAAACGGAATCAGTAACATGTATATCCCGAAACGGTATGGTGAGTCAAAAAGGCAGGATTGCCCTTTCTGCGGAAAGAAGGCGATAGCTGAGAATTCCCAGGGAGTGCCTGTCTGCATAAAGCACAAGAGTTCTGCACTTGACCTGAAATGCATGTGCGGCGGCTGGCTCGACGTGAGGAAAGGCAAGTGGGGGCCGTATTTCAACTGCATGAAGTGCGGAAACTTCAGCTTTGCCAAGGGGCTTGCAATGAACCCTAAGCCAGTGCCCAGGGAAGAAGACCCTGACGACCTTCCAAAGGAGAACAAGATGAAGAAAGGCCCCATCTATCGCCCATTAGGCGGAAAACGGGTCATCGAGATAACCTCGGATGAGCTGGACTTCTACGAGTGAACAGCCTATTTTTAAACCAATAATAAGTTTTATATACGTGAAAAGCGCAAAAATTTGGCATGGGGGCAAAAACACATCTTACGCTTGATAGCCTTGCTTGGGACCCTTTCGGTGAAGGCGAGTTCCAGGGCGTGCTTGACAATGCAATACAGAAACTGGAGAAGGACCAGTCTTTCTACACGTTAGAGTTTGTCAAGGACGATGGCCTTGGTAACGACAACTCTAGTATAATCTATTTCATAAACGTATCAGAATCAGAATGTGTCATACACGCGATGTATTTCGGCGAGCAGTCAGGCACGCGAAATATTTCAGCCCCATTAAAACTGCCTGCGCAGAGGCTCGACGACGCCCTTGAGATGCTGGTCGGCATCGGCATCGGCAAGAAACCTATGACCTATGTACACACACCCCATAGAAGGACCACCAGGCATCTCGTCGACACACTCAGGGATTATCTTTCAGGGAACGTCACTCAGATATACGATCATGCTCACAATGAACTGACTTCAACACGGGCATATCATCTGCCTGAGATGCGCGATTCTCCATGAGCCTTTTCTGTTTCAGCCTTTCTATATTTTGTGCAACCCTCTTTTCTGTATAGCCTGCGTACATCTCCCTGAACTCCCGCAGGTCTTGTCTCATCTTATTGATGCCTTCGACCATCGATTCAGGATAATAGGTTCTCACAGTGCATGTGTACGCCTTGGTGAGCAGCACGACAGTCTTGTATATGTAGTCAGGCAGGCTGTTTCCCCTGCGCATCCTCTCAGTGGCTCTCCTTACGGCCTCCTCGACAAACGAGAACTCGTCAGCAAGCTCTTCCAATGTAGGTATTGCATCTCTCATGAGAAAAAAGGGTTGGCTTCTCTGCTTTAAATCTTGCCATTTTTGACCAAAACCCTTTTAAACCCATAGACCAACTTGAAAAGCATGACACGAACCCTCCTCGTATACCCTCCATTCTGCACTCCGGCCAGCCCGCCGTATTCTATCACGAGGATATATGCGTTCCTGAGGGACAACCTGCCCGGTGAGCATGAGCTCGGCATCCTGGACCTTAACATACTGTTCCACAGGGAGAAGTTCCCCGAATACTATGATTACTGCAGGTCTTTGAAGAACGGGTACCGCAGGAACGAGTACGAGTCAAGGACAAAGGATTACCGGAATGTCACGGAGCTTGTCTACGCCCACAACAACAGGAAGGTCGTGGAGGGCGGCAATCCAGAGCTCTTCGACGCTCTGCTCAAGGCAATAACAGACAAGAAGCCTGACATCGTAGCGTTCAGCATAGTCTACTCAAGCCAGGCGTTCTACGCGTTCGCGCTCATAAAGGCGCTGAAAGCGCTCGGCATACGCACTGTCATCGGGGGTCCTGCTGTGAACACCACGCTGAAGACCGCGGCAGACCAGCACCTGAAGAACGAGCTTGAGCTCATGAACTATATATTAGGAGAAGAGACAGACCACAACTCCCTCAGGTGCGACACCATAATAGACTTCAGCATATACGATCTCGAAGACTACTTCACCCCGGAGCCTGTAATCCCGATGCGCACAACGACTGCGTGTTACTACAGGAAGTGCGCTTTCTGCACGCATTACGGCTGCGCGACATATCTTGAGTACGACCTGCATGACATAGAGAGGTCCATCATCGCTTCGAAGGCAAAGCATGTCTTCTTTGTAGACGACATAATCCATAAGAAGCGCCTGCTTGAGATAGCGGCCATCATGAAGCCTCTCGACATGTCCTGGATGTGCCAGCTCAAGCCCACAGCAGACCTCGACCTCAGCACGCTCAGGACACTGAGAGAATCAGGCCTCAAGGTCATCATCTGGGGCGTGGAGTCCGCTTCAGACCGCATCCTCACATTGATGAGGAAGGGCACGAAAATCAGAGAGGTGAAGCAGGTGCTGCAGGACTCCCACGACGCAGGCATGATGAACTGCGTCTACATCATGTTCGGATTTCCCACAGAGACAGACCAGGAGTTCATCATGACAATCGATTTCCTGAAAGCGAACTCTGCCATCATAGACCTCGTATCCACCTCGATATTCGGGCTCCAGAAAGGTAGTTTCGTGTACGAGAATCCCAAGTTCTTCGGCGTAACAGAAGTCAAAGAAGAGAAGCGCACCATATTAGAGCCTAAGATCTCCTACCAGGTCAGCCACGGCCTCACGCCTCAGCAGGCCAGGGAGATGAGGCGCAACTACAAGAACACCCTCGACAATCTCAGCAAATACCCGAGGTCCATGAACTTCTTCAGGGAGCACCTGTTGTGTCTTTCCTGATCCCAGCACCACCACCGCTCTTAGCGTCGGTCAGGCCAGCGCAGCGTAAACTCAGAGACCCTGCACTTCTACAGCATTATGCATGCCTATAGAATCAATAAGCTAATCGTCGCTTACAGGGAAACGCATCACTAATTCAGGACGCGAAGCGGCCTGAAGGCTTACGGCGACGAAGGTGCTGAAAGAGCAGCGTGGTGGTGCTTAAATGAATTTGCACCTTTCCTAGACCAGTCCTATGCACTCCATCTCTTCGTGTCCGCAGAGCTCGCACTTCATGACAGAGTACTTTGAGTTTCCGCTCTGCATCACTCCTGCCTTCACCATCTTCCCTTCGCATTCTGGGCATTTCTGCATGTTATCACCTGTTTAGAACCCGTATATCTTCGAGTATTTCTTTGTCAGATAGCTGACAAACACCTTGTGGTCCAGGCCGGAACCGCAGACCTTCTTCACGAGGTCGTCAGCGAGCATCGTTTTTCCTTTGGAATGCACGTTCTTCTTGAGCCATGCTGCAATGGGCGCTAAGTCCAGCTTCTCTATCTTCCTCTCGACCTCGCGCATATCCTTGGACATCTGCTTCATGAGCTGGCTCGCGTAGACCATGCCTATGGCGTACGACGGGAAATAGCCTATCGCTCCCATGGACCAGTGCATGTCCTGCAGTATCCCGTCATTGTCCTTCTTGACAGCGATGCCGAACATCTCACTGAACTTCCTGTTCCATTCCTTCTCTGCCTTGTCCACTGACAGCTTTCCGTTCACGAGGTCGCGCTCAATCTCGAACCTGAGTATGATGTGCAGGCAGTAAGTGACCTCGTCAGCCTCGACCCTTATGAATGAAGGCCTGACCTGGTTAGCTGCCCTGTAGAAGTCTAGCAGCCCCATCCTGACGTGCTTCCTTATCGTGGGGAAATACCCTTTCCAGAACCATGGGCTGGATATGATCTGCTTCTCCCAGAACAATGATTGCGATTCGTGCATGCCGAACGAAGGTGCGAAGTATATTACTGTGTCCCTGAAGCTTTTCGGCAGGTTCAGCTCGAAAAGAGCATGCCCTGCCTCGTGCACCCCTGCCCAGAACGAGCCCTTGAAGTCAGGGTATCTCGTGGTTATCCTCACGTCGTCAGGCCCTGCGCTTATCGTGAAAGGGTGCGCTGAAGTGTCGAGCCGCATCCTGTCAGGCGGCAGCCCAATCCTCCCGAGCATGTCCCGCAGCATGCGTTCCTGCTCTGCCTGGCCCATCCTGACCTTCAGCTTCTTCTGCTTCTTGTACCTTGGAGTTGACTTTATCTTGTTGAGCAATGGAACAAGCCCTTTCCTGAGACCGTCGAAGAACTCTGTGAGCTTCTCTGTGGTCATGCCTTCCTCATAATCGTCCAGCAGCGCGTCATAAGGGCATTTTGCCTTTGGGTCGAGATACCTTGCTTCCTTCCTTTTCAGCTCTATCATCTTCTTTAGCGCTGGCTTGAACACAGAGAAATCATCTTTCTTCCTTGCCTTCTGCCATATCCCTGATGACATGACTGAATGATGCGTCAGCTCCTGCACGAACTTGCGGGGCAGCCGTCTTATCTTCCTGACCTGCTTGTGCAGCTCCTTCACGACGACAGAATCCTTGCGGGAGAGCTTCTTCTTCCGCAGCATCTCCAGCGCTTTCCACAGCTGGTCGGATGTCATGCGCGTGTATACCGTGTCGCTGATGATCTTGGTCTGCTCTGCCCTTCCCTCGATGCCCTTGGCTGGCATGTTCACCTTCTCATCCCAGTCAAGAAGCTCAATCAACCCTCTGAGTGCAACTACCTCTTTCTGCACAGCATAGATGTAGTCAAGCTCTTTTTTCATGCAAGAAAAGAATATCAGGTCATTTATAAAATTAGCGTATCCCGGTCAGCTCCACTCCATCTCTCCGGGCTCTCCTGTCTCAAGCTCATGATCTTTCACGCTCTGGTCTTCTGCGAACACGAACGACCCTTTCACGTGCTTCCCGTCGATCGCATGAGGCAGCCAGAACGGGTCATCTGACCACATCTTGTCATACGGCAGCTCTTCCTTGCTGAATACAGAGGGTTTCATCTCTTCTGTCTCTACAGGCTCGCCTTGCCATCTCTTGAGGAAATAGACATGCACTGTCTGGTCCCACTCTGGCTTGTGCGGGAAAAAGAAATCTATCTCTCCTACCTTGTCAAGGTCATCTTCTGATGCAGTCACTCCGCTCTCTTCCTTGAGCTCCCTTATCGCTGCCTGTGGTATGGTCTCTCCTGGAGCCAGCTTTCCGCCATAGCCATTGAGCTTGCCTTCCCCGAAACCCCGTTTCTTCATGGCAAGCACTACATTATCCCCATCCACAAGATAGCAGAGTGTCACGTGACTCATATTATCCCCCTTTGAAAATAAAATAGCCCCGCGCGGACTTTCGAGAAAAGCGAGAATCGCTTCCCAATTCGAACCGCGGTCCCCGGATGTCTCCAGCATAATGCTGCCAGAGTCCGAGATGACTTGCCTCCTCCATAAGGAATTGGCCGCTACACTACGGGGCTTTATAGCATCAAAGAGAAAATCAGGTATTTATAAAATTACCTATTCATACCTTCATTATTTTGGCTACGAAAAACCCCTCTGTATCATTGTCCTGCGGCCATATCCTTAGACATTTCTTCACTTCGTCAGAATATGTCTTGCCTTCGAACGAGACGACAGCAGGACTCGTCTTCAGCCCTTTCAGCTCTATCTCCTCAAGCCGCGCGTCATCGAACTCCTTCAGCAGCCAGTCCACGACTCCTTCATCCTCTTCAGGCTCTAAAGTGCAGGTAGAATAGACCAGAGTCCCGCCTTTCTTCAGCAATCCAAATCCGGTCCTGAGCAGGTTCTTCTGTGTCTTTGCAAGGTGAGACGCCAGCTTCGGGTTCCACATCTCGACTGTCTTCAATGACTTGCGTATAGTCCCTGTCCCAGAGCAAGGAGCATCAACCAAGACTCTATCAAATTCCTGCCCTTTGAAACGCACGCCCTGCATCCTGGTCACGATCGTATTCTGCACGCCACAACGCTGAAGATTGATGCCTAGTGCAGCAAGCCGGCTACCGGTCACATCATTCGCTACCAACACTCCCTTGTTCTTCATGTACTGCGCTATCTGCGTGGTCTTTGAGCCCGGCGCTGCGCACATGTCCAGCACCCTTTCACCGGGCTGGGGGTCCAGAACAAGGGGAGGGATCATTGACGCGGCCTCCTGCACGTAAACGTACCCGAGCACGTGCTCGACCATGTTGCCTACATCCCGCCTCTTCTTCTCGCCTTCCCCGCGGTGCTCTATCCAGAAGCCTTCAGGACACCACGGTATCGACGTAAGCTTCCAGTCCACACTAACCCGTTTGACCAGGGAATCGACGTCTATCTTCAGGGTATTTACCCTGACAGACTTCCGAAGATAAGAGAAAGAATACTCCTTGAATGCCTCGATATCAGTCAGTGAACTATAACGTGCGACGAACTTCTCCTTGAACTGCATCTCGGCTGCGTGCGGTATTGCTGTTGGCATGTTATCCTCGGTTTATTCCCTCTTTTTTATATGTTTGCCCCTTCACCACCCCTAACTCCTAACCAAACCTTAAATACGCAGCAATCAATATGCTTGTAATGAAGCACAAGGAAGAGCTTAGGATAATACGGGAGCGTATACTTTCAGATGTGCCCCCTGGACTGGAGTTCTGGACCTGCCACGGCACTATCGTCAGGAACATATATGAGTTGGTCGAGACCATCAAGTCCCTCAATGATTACGCTTTCAGGTATCATGTGAATGATGATAACGAGAAGAATGATTTCGCCGACTGGATATATGATGTGGTGGGAGACACCGTCCTGGCACATCTTCTGAAGGATGTCCTGGATAAGGATAAGTATGTTCACATGATAGAAGAAAGGATAAAACAATTAGAAGATGCCTAGCGCCTTCTCTTTCTCGGCCTTCTCTGGAAGAACAGGAGATATATTATCGGAAGTATGCCTGCTGTGTTGAATATCAGTATGCAGATGTACCATGCAAGCTGCTTTTGCCTGCCGCACTTCCACAATGCGATGCCTTTCCAGATCAGCTCCCAGATCGCTATTACCAGCACAGCTGTTACACCGATAGCTCCCAGTGCAGTCCATTCGAGAAGTCCCATCATTCTCCCTCAGGAGCCTCTTCCGCAGGCTTGTTCTGCTGCAGGTACTCATATGCCTTCTGCATCAGAGGCATGACCGCAGCCACTTCATCGACAGTCATCCTGCCCAGCTTTGCGAAGGTCCCGCCGCCGTCTTCCCTTAGCCTTTCGCGCATTATCTGCAGCTTGGCTTCGCCGTCATTGTATGACATCACAGCGACCTTCAATCTCTGGTTTCCTATAGTGACATCCTCTGCAAAGAGCTCCTTATCAAGATTCGGATCAAATCCTGCCATTATATTACCCCCATTATTATATTATATATTATAATTATAAGAAAGGGTTTATAAGTAATATAAAAAGGTTTCCCTCACTGCTGCTCTACTCTGCGAGTGGCCAGCGTCGCCGCTTCTGCATGTCCTCTAGAGTTGTCCGCGCCTCACTCCCTGAACTCTACAGCATCCACGACCCCGTCAGAATCAAGGTCAAGCCCCTCTACCACCTTTGCCATCACGCCTGGCCTGAACTTGTTTCCAGAACAGATTTCCTTGAACCCTTTGAGGAAAGCGGTTATGGCTGCCCTGGTGCCGGAGAACCTTTTCCCTGCCACCACAAGCACGGCCTTCTCAGGGTTGAAAGGGTTCTTTATCTTCACGATCAATCCGGTCTCGTCGCTTGAATACGCGGTCTTGGATATCCTTGAATGCACATTCTTGTCCCCCCCGAAATACACAGGCAGGTGCTTGTTGAGTTTCTCTGTCACGTTGTTGACTATGGGCCCGCCGATCACGATGAGGTTCTCCTTCAGCTCTGCATCCTTGACCTCAGTGTCCAGCCTTACGTTTATCTCAGGCACGTAGTTCAGGAATGTCCCAAGGAATAGGGCAAGGTCCATCCCATAATACCCATCGCGCGACCTTGCCTTCTCAGGCCCGTGCGGGTCCGGCGAACCGACGATGATGCGGGCATTCAGCCTGCCATCGACGATAAAAGGTGATAGGAAGCGGGCCACCTTCTCGTCAGTCGGCGATATCTCCTGTGACGGAACAAGCTCCTTGAACTTGAGCACAAGGGCTGGCTGCACAACGCGGTAGAACTTAGCGAGCGTCCCATGAACGGTCTCCTCCCGCACCACCTTGATGATCCCTGCCTTCTCAAGATTCCGCACGTGATAATACACCTTCTGCTCATTCACCTTGAGCTCTTTCGCTATCTGCTTGGGATATTTATCAATATCAACGACAGCATTGACTATCTTCTTCGCAAGCGCTGACTTCAGGCTGCCTAACCTGTCCATGCCAAGCTCTGCCGCATCAAGTGAGTATGTCTTCTGCTTCTTCTGCTCTATGACCCTCATAAGCTCACCATTATAAATTATTTCATACCACTATTAAAAATCTTTTAATAACCTTTATATATAAAAATCTTTCCATAAGACCTTCCTTTTAAAGAGGGGTATGCACATGAGAAAGCTATTCGGCACAGACGGCATTCGCGGGAAGTCCAACACTTACCCGATGACGGCAGAGATAGCATTGCGCCTAGGCCAGGCAGCTGCAAAGGTGTTCAGGCAGAAGCTGAAGAAAGGCCGCATATCCTGCGTCATAGGCAAGGACACGAGAAAATCCGGGTATGTATTCGAATACGCCCTGACTTCAGGCCTCTGTTCTATGGGCATCGATGTCCATCTTGTAGGACCCATGCCTACGCCTGCCATCGCACATCTGACCAAGAGTTTTGCAGCAGACTTCGGCATTGTCATCTCCGCTTCCCACAATCCTGCAACAGACAACGGTATCAAGTTCTTTGACACAGACGGTTTCAAGCTGCCTGACGGTTTCGAGGAGGAGATCGAGAAGGCCATGGAGTCGGGCATAGACACGTCCAACATAAACGGCACTGCTGTGGGGAAGGCCTTCCGCGTAGACGATGCAGCAGGCAGGTATATTGAGTACACAAAGAACTCAATAAAGAACATGTCCCTCTCGGGCCTGAAGATAGTGCTTGACTGCGCAAATGGCGCAGCCTACAGGGTTGCCCCGCCTATCTTCAGAGAATTAGGCGCAGAGGTCATCGTCCTGAACAACAAGCCTGACGGCCTGAACATAAATGATGAGTGCGGCTCCATGCATCCTGAGGTCATAAGCTCTGCTGTGCTCGGCCACAAGGCAGACATAGGCATAGCATTGGACGGGGATGCGGACCGAGTCATAATAGTCGACGAGAAAGGCGAGCAGATAGACGGCGACCACATAATCGCGATGTGTGCTGTCGACATGAAGCGCAGAGGCAAGCTCAACGACAACACGGTCGTCGTGACGGTCATGACCAACATAGGCTTTGACATCGCCATGAACGAGAACAACATAGCAGTGGTCAAGACAAAGGTAGGCGATCGCTATGTGGTAGAGGAGATGCGAGCTAACAACTTCACTCTCGGCGGTGAGCAGTCAGGACACATAATATTCTTCAGGCGCTCCACCACAGGCGACGGGTGCCTCTCTGCGCTCCAGGTCCTCGCCCTGATGAAGACCTCAGGGAAGAAGGTGTCGGAGCTCGCAGGGGTGATGCATTCATACCCTCAGATACTCATAAATGTCATGGTGAGGCAGAAGCGCCCTGTCGAGAACATGCTCAGCGTGTGCCAGGCGATTGCAGACGCGGAAAGGAAGCTCGGCAAGGACGGCCGCGTCCTCGTGAGGTACTCAGGCACAGAGAACAAGTGCCGCGTCATGATAGAAGGCAGGGATGAGGCAGAGATAAAGTCACTTGCAGAGAACATAGCTGATAAGATAAGGAAGGAGATAGGTGAATGAGATGCAGGCAGTCATTTTAGCGGCAGGGAAGTCCACGAGGACGTACCCTTTGACAGTCAACAGGCCGAAGCCGTTGCTCAAGGTGCTTGACAGGACGATGCTCGAGCACAACCTTGACCAGCTGGACGGCCTTGTCGATGAGGTAATCATAGTCGTGGGTTTCAGGAAAGAGATGATCATAGAGAGGTTTGGCCAGGCATACAAGGACATGAAGCTGCTTTACGTAGAGCAGAGGCAGCAGCTCGGCACAGGCCACGCGTTGCAGGAGGCCCAGCATTTCCTCAAGGACAAGTTCATTGTCATAAACGGCGATGACCTCTACTCAAAGCGAGACCTCGCAGCCCTGATAGAATCAGACTATGCGCTTCTCGTCCGGGAGGTCGAGGACGTCACGCGATTCGGCGCTGTGGTGGTCGAGGACAACAAGGTGAAGAGGCTGGTCGAGAAGCCTGACACCAACATCTCGAAGTATGCCAATGCAGGCGCTTATGTGTTCGACACTGACATCTTCAGGATAGAGCTGAAGAAGACCGAGCGCGGCGAGTTTGAGATCACGGATTATGTGTCAGAGCTCGCGCGCATGGGAAAGATGGACTTTGAGGTCGTGAAAGGCCGCTGGCTGTCAGTGGGCTATCCCTGGAACTATCTCGAGGCGAATGTCGCGCTCCTGCATGAGATCGAGGACAATAGGATCGACAAGTCTGTGGAGATAGAGGACAATGTCACGATGAAAGGCGTCGTCGTGATAGGCAAGAACACGGTCATAAAGTCAGGCACCTACATCGAAGGTCCTGTTTTCATCGGCGAGGGCTGTGAGATAGGCCCTAACGCCTACCTGCGCAAGGACACCATAATAATGGATGGCGTGCGCACAAGGGCGGAGATAGTGGACTCTGTTCTTATGGACGGCGTCACCGCGAAGCACAACTGCTACATAGGCCACTCTGTCATCGGAGACAACACCAACGTCGCAGCAGGCACGATAACCGCTGATTACCGTCATGACGGCCAGAGCAACACCACTCTCATCAAGGGCCTGAAGATAGACACAGGACGCAGGAAGCTCGGCGCTTTCATCGGAGAGGACGTCCGCCTCGGCATAGGCACGCTCATATTCCCCGGCCGCAAGATCTGGCCAGGCAAGACAACACTGCCAGGCGAAGTCGTCAAGGAAGATAAGGTATAGAACCACGAAGTCAGCAAAGGCTGGATTGTCGCAAATGCCTGCCCTGCTCCGTTTTTGCTCCGCAAAAACTCCCGCGCCGCCACGCACGCCTGACTCTCTGTACCATTTATTTTTTCCGAAGGACCCGATGATTATTGATTCGATGTGTTAAGCCGATAGCGTGCTGACAGGCGGCTACGGTCAGGCATTTGCTTGAGCGGCAATAGGTAACGCAGTTAAGGTAAAAGAGGCAACTGAAATGTGCGGCATCATAGCCTACATAGGTCCCAAGGACGGAACTTCTATAGTCATCGACGGACTTAAGAAGCTGGAATACCGCGGTTATGACTCCTGGGGCATCGCGGTGCATGGCAACCCTTCGATTGCCGTCGAGAAGCAGGTCGGCAAGATTTCTGATTTCAATGACCTTGACTCCCTTCCCGGAGGCAGGATCGCGATGGGCCACACAAGGTGGGCCACCAACGGCGCTGTCACCCAGGCGAATGCTCATCCTCACACCTGCTGCACAGGGAAGATAGCTGTGGTGCACAACGGCATCATAGAGAACTTCCAGGAGCTGAAAACAGAACTGTCAAGCCACAGCTTCACATCAGACACTGACACTGAGATGATATCCCATTTGATTGAAGAGAACATGCATTCCGGCATGGGTTTTGAGGATTCTGTCCGCCTTGCCCTTACAAGGCTGGATGGCCGCTTCGCTGTCGTCGCGATGTGCTCTGAAACCGACAAGGTCGTCGCTGCGAGGAAAGGATCCCCTCTGGTGATAGGTCAGGGTGAGGATGAATACTTCATAGCGTCAGACATTCCTGCGTTCCTGGAGCACACAGACATGGCTGTCTTCCTTGAGGACGGCGATGTCGCAACTATCTCATCAAAGCCAAAGCCAAATATCACATACACAGACTTCTACGGCAACAGATTATCCCGCAAGCCTACCGCGATAACATGGACAGTGGAGCAGGCAGGCCTCAACGGCCATGAGCATTACATGATAAAGGAGATACTGGAGCAGCGCCATACATTGAAGGACGCGATAGCCCATCCTGACCAGCGCATACAGCGAATCGCGGATATGATAAACGATGCTTTCGGCACGTTCTTCATAGGCTGTGGCACCGCAGGCAAGGTCGCGATGGTAGGCAGCTATATCTTTTCAAAGATCGCGAAAAAGCATGTGAATGTCGTCGTGGGCTCTGAGTTCCCGAGCTATCATGACTTCCTGACAGACCGCACTCTCCTCGTCTGCATATCCCAGTCCGGAGAGACAGCAGACACCCTGGAGGCCATGGAGATAGCGAAGAAGAAAGGATGCAAGGTCGTCTCCATAGTGAATGTCATGGGCTCTACCATGATGCGCACCAGCGATGACTACATCCTGTGCAACTCCGGTCCTGAAAAGGCCGTCTGCAGCACAAAAGTCACCACGGCGCAGATAGCTATCCTCACATTGCTTGCTTATGCCTGCGCAGGCAGGCTCGATGAAGGCAGGAAACTCCTCACTTCTACAGCAAACCGCGTCAACATAATGCTCGACGAGCAGTACCTGAGCGAGATCCAGTTCTTATCCAAGAAGGTCGCTGGTTACGAGTCCATGTACATAATAGGCCGTTCATTGAACTACCCGATGGCATTGGAGGGCGCGATCAAGATGCAGGAAGTCCCTTACATCCATGCGGAAGGATTTGCAGGAGGGGAGCTGAAGCACGGCCCCATAGCATTGATAGAGAACGGCACCCCATGCATAGCATTGGTTGCCAACGACGAGGTAAAGAACGAGATACTCATAAACGCATTAGAGATAAAGTCCAGGGGCGGCTATATAATCGGCATCTCCCCAAAGGACAACGACATCTTTGACTCCTGGATCCCAGTCCCGGACCTCGGCATAGCCTCACCCATAGCCAACATCATCCCAATCCAACTACTCAGCTACTACACCGCCGTCGAGAAAGAATGCGACCCTGACAGACCCCGCAACCTCGCCAAGTCAGTCACAGTCAAATGATCTTTTCTTGGCCTTCACACCGCTGGTACTTGATTACCCTTGTATGATAGTTAAGGTTCAGCTGTTCAGGTGTGTGCATTGGGCCATCACTTACTTTCTTGTATACTTCCCTGCACTGCTCTTCTGAGAATGTTATCGTATCGACGCCTGTCGCTCCCATGACCCCGAATGTCGTCACCTTATCCCTGTCCCAGCGCTGCAGCTCTTCTATGCGGTCGTGCGGGCCGATGACTTCAGGCTCTCCGACAGGTCGTCCTTCGGCTGTGCAGGTGATCTTCACGAGTATCTCCAGAGGTCTGTTCTCTGCCATCTTTATCGCCTGTGCTGAAGCAGTCATTAATATTATTAACGGTTTTGCAGCTCAGACATCTCAATCTGCCAGATGGGGTGATAGAACCGAGCCAGGGAAAGACGCAGCGTAATGCGCTTCCTGATAGCTTACTTTCTTCAGAGCTGCCTTGCCCTTTTATCGAGTATATCTGTATCTTTCTTCAGCACATGCACGCACTTCTCAAGGACCATCTTGACTGACTTCGGGTCATTCCCTTTCTTCTCTGCCCTGTCCAGCTCCTTCTGAGTCTCCTGTATCTGCCTGTCGATGTCCGCGAGGATATCGTTCCTGATCTTGACTTTTCCCCATGCCATATTGCCTTATGTTTCCAGTCCTGCTTTAAATAGTTTTCCAACAAAACATCCGTATTAATGAGGTGACACTTCTCCCCACACTAATTAATATACTTTTTCTGCCTTACTATACACAGGAGAAGCGAACACTCCATCCGGGCGTTAGAGAGGTTCTCTGCTTCAATCAGACCTAGCTGAAGCTCTAAAACAACAACCCATTGGAGGTGGGAAACATGACAGATTTAGCGATAGCCATACCAAGATTAGGGGAGTTCATCCCCACGATGCAGCCTTCTTACGCGACTGTGGATGAGCTGATGGAGGCCCATGACGGAAGGACATGGGCTGAGATAAAGCATGACGGCTATAGGGTGCAGATACACAGGGGCAAACGCCTGTTGAAGATGTTCACCAGGAACGGCAACGAGCTCAATTACCAGTGCTATCCGGACCTTGTGGAGATAGCAAAGAGTCTCCCCACCTGCATCATAGATGCAGAGATGGTCACTGAAGGCAGCAGCCACAAGGAGGTGTTCGACAGGGTCCAGCGGCGATTCAGGAAGCCGGGCATAAAGCAGGAGACAGTCAATAAATATCTCGCGAGCGGGATAGTTGATGACATACCGCTCCATTTCAATGTCTTCGACACGTTGAGGTTCGAGAGGAAGGGCCTGCTGGAGCTGCCTTTCAACGAGCGGATGTCTTACACAGAGACCCTTGACGTTCCCGAGATCCTGCCTGTCGACGGCGAGATGGTGTGGGGAGCAGCAGACCTGGAGGGCCTGATAAATGACGTGACCAAGAGGGGTGAGGAAGGGCTTGTATGCAAGAACCCTGACTCACATTACCTGCCGGGATCCGACAGGATCGACTGGGTCAAGTTCAAGAGGTCAGAGACCCTGGACCTGGTCATCGTGGGTTTCTACCAGAACGGGAACTATGTCAAGGAGCTGCCTTTCACGTCAGTGCTTGTGGCTGCCTACAATGACGGCACTGCAGGATACGAGACAATGGGCAAGATCGGCGTGACAAGGAAGAATCTGGCTCTCGACATATACGACCAGGTCAGGGAATACATGAAAGAGCAGAGGCCGGCGAACGTGGCTTTTTCCGAAAAGCTGGACAGGCCTTCTTACGCAATGCACGTGCCTGACTTCTACATCGACCCCGAACAGTCTGTAGTGCTGGAGGTCAAGGCCATGAACCTGAACTTCAACAGGAACTGGCAGACTTGCGGCAGGAAAGGGGACAAGGCATTCTCTATGCGCATCGGGTACGCCACCCAGCTGAGGCCTGACAAGTGCCCGAAGCAGGCCACGACCACCCGGAGGATAAGGAAGCTCTACGAGATACAGGAGGGAAAGTAAGATGAAGCTCACGAAGAAGCAACTGAAAGAGAACCAGGCAGGCATCTGCCAGCTGTTAAGAGAGACAGAGCGGGAAGGCATAGAGGATCTCATAGGCTGGATGGAGGATGAGACTGATTTCTTCACAGCTCCGGCATCATCAAAGCCGGAGAGGCACGGCTGCCATGAGGGTGGTCTCGCGAACCATTCAGCGAATGTCTATGCTGTCTTCGAGCAGAAGGCAAGGCAGTACGGTCTCGGCCTGACCGATGATGAGATAGTCATCGCGTCACTGCTGCATGACCTGTGCAAGGCCAACTTCTACACACCGAACACCCTGAAGAACGGGAAGATATCTGAAGCAAAGCCTTATGCGATAGAGGATGCTTTCCCTATGGGTCATGGCGAGAAGTCAGCATACCTGGCATCGAAGTACATCCCTCTGACGAACAACGAGGCCCTCCTCATAAGATGGCACATGGGGCCGTTCGAGAAGGAATGGGAGTTCTACGGCGACAAGGTCAAGAAGGCATGCCCTGCGATAGTCGCGTTCCACCACGCAGACCACGAGGCCAGCACCTATCTTGATGAGAAGCTATGAAATCTTTTTTATATATTATTCATTCATTCTGACAGGCCATTTCTTTTCCCAAAACGCAACAACCCCTATCATCTCAGCTTTTTTTGCAAAATATTTATAAATGGGTCTCTCTCACCTTATCATATCTTGAATCTGTATTTTTGTGGAGGTGTGAAAATATGGCTTTATTCGGACCTAGTATGGGCCTCGCTATGATGGGTGCGTTTTTTGTTGTATGGCTTGTGGTCATACTGGCGTTCTATGTCTATTTTGCCTTGGCTTTGATGTCCATAGCCAAGAAGACCAAGACAAAGAATGCATGGCTTGCGTGGATACCGATTGCGAACATCTATCTGATGACGCAGGTCGGTAAGGTTCCGGCATGGTGGACGCTTTCAGTCCTGCTGCCTATAATACCTTTCATAGGCGGGCTGGCACTGGCTGCTGTGATGATCTACATCTGGTGGAAGATTGCAGAAGCGATCCACAGGCCAGGATGGTGGAGCATACTGCTCATCGTGCCCATCGTGAATCTGGTCATCGTGGGAATAATGGCATGGGGCAAGTAAGCCCTAATTTTTTTATTTTTTTATAGCGCTCTTTCTTGAGAATCAGGTGATGCATGACCTGCCTATCTGCTGAACAAGGACTTTATCCATTCCCACATCCTCTTGAGCACAGGCCATGATTCTTTCTCTTGAGGGCCTTTGGTGTCGAGCCATGCCTCGTCGAGCTCATGCTTGATGCTTATGTCTTCGCACTTGAGCTGCGGAGGGTATGATTCCAGGATTGCGCACTCTTCTTCGCAGAACCAGGTGCAGGGGTCAGGGTCGACGCATAGTGTCCCTTTTCCCTCGATGTTCCAGCAATCAAGGCCTTCTGGGCATGTCTTCAGGGCGTCGCATTCAAGGTCTGTTATGTGCGGCTCTGTGTATTCGATAGGGCCTTTGACCTCTATGGTCGTGGCTTCAGGCTCCTGGATTATGTCTCCTTGTGTATCATAGACCTCGTCTTCCGGAGAAGGGGGTTCTTCTGCAGGGCCTGCTTCACGATCCTCGTATATTGTGGGTTCTTCACCCTGGGCAGATGCCATCCATGCAGTGCATAGAATGAGTATGGTCACGAATGCTGTGAACAGGTCTTTTTTGCGCATTGACTTCACAGGGGTTCAGATGATTATATTATATATAAACCTGTCTGAGACTGCGCCAGTCCTGCTCGTCCTGGTCACTGTCCTGCGTATCGCTTCAGCGTATCGCAGAATCCTTTCAGGAAATCACCGTCACTTGCCGGGCAGTTGCTCCATCTCCAGACCAGTGCGTAGTATACCCTGCCGATCTTGTTGACTGAGAAATGCGGTTGGTTTTCATCGAAACCTTCTGGTCCTATGACGAAATGCGAGCTGTTCAGCTTCTTTGCTTCATATGGCTGCCCATTGGAAGCCTCTCTTGCGAGAGCGATAGAGAGCCGCTTCAGGTCTTTCTCACTTACCCGCCGCGCATACTGGACGAATATCCTGTAGTCAGAGTCCATCCTTACCTCTTCAGCGAGGATTCCTTCAAGGACTGTTTCTCCATTGCTCATTATGATGCCCCTCCAAATCACCTTATGCATAATCGGCAAAAGCGGTGTCTTATAAAGATTTCGCAGGCATTTAAAAGATAAAAGAATCAATGGCAGATTTTTTAAAGGACTCCCGGGATGGCAGTCACATCTCCTCAGGTGCCTTCACATCAAGAAGTCCAAGACCATTAGAAATCACCTGCCGCGCACAATCAATCAAGAACAATCTCGCAGCAGCGACTTTCGCATCCTTCTCCTGCGTGCATGGGCATGAGTGATAGAATTCGTTGAATGCGCGACCGATCCCAAGCAGGCACTGCGCTATGATATGCGGCCTGTACTGCTCGCATGCCTCAGCCACCTTTACAGGGAACTCAGCCAGTGCATTGATCAGCGCGATCTCAGAACCATGTTTCAATGATGCATAATCGACATCCGCAGACACTTCCATGCCAGACTCTGCAGCCTTGCGCAGTATCGAGCAGGCCCTCGCATGGGTGTACTGGAGGTAAGGCCCTGTGTCGCCTTCGAATGATATGCTCTCCTGAGGATGGAACGTCATATCTTTGATAGCATCGACCCGCAGAAGATAGAACTTGATCGCCCCTAATGATATCATCCTTGCCCGGTCATGCACCTCTTCTACGTCAAGGTCCTTGTACCTCTTGAGTATCTCGTCCTTTGCCAGCTCTTCCATCTCGAGCATCAGGTCGTCAGCGTCAACGACCGTGCCCTCTCTGCTCTTCATCTTTCCTTCAGGCAGCAGGACCATGCCGTACGCGAAGTGGTGGCACCTGTCTGCCCACTTGTAGCCTAATTTCTTCAGTAACGTGAACAGCACCTTGAAGTGATAGTTCTGCTCTGTCGCGACCACGTATGCCATGCCATCGAACCTGAACTCGTCATGCCGGATAAGCGCAAGGTATAGGTCCTGCGTGACATACACTGATGTGCCGTCCGACCTCAGTAATACTTTCTCCCCCAACCCTTCCTTTTCAAGGTCAACAACTATTGCCCCGTCATCGTTCTTCTTGAACAGGCCTTTCTTGAGGCCCTCAAGCACCATCTTCTTTCCTTCGAGGTAGGTCCTGCTCTCGTAGTATTCCTTGTCGAACTCGGCCATGTCAAACCGTTTATACGTCTCCTTGAATCCTGCGAATGCCCACTCGTTCATCTGCTTCCACAATGCCCTGACCTCTGGATCCCCTTTCTCCCATTTCAGGAGCATCTCTTTTGCCTCTTCCTCAAGGGACTCATCCTCTTTCGCCTTCTGGCAGAACAGGACATAATAGTCGCCTACGAAATGGTCGCTCTTCCTGTCAGAGTCAGCAGGCGTCTTTCCCTCTCCCCATCTCTGGTACGCGAGCATGCTCTTGCAGATATGCACCCCGCGGTCATTGTTTATGTTGACTCTCTTGACATCATATCCCTGTGACTGGAGTATCCTTGACATGCTCTGCCCGAGCGCCATGTTCCTGACATGTCCTAAGTGCAATGGCTTGTTGGTGTTCGGCCCTGGGTATTCTATGAGCATCGTCCGGTCTTTACCTGCAGATGAATTGCCGAACTTCTCGCCATTGTCTGCTATCTCCCTTAGAACCCCTTCTGCCATCCTGTCTTTGCGCACGAAGAAGTTGAGGTAAGGTCCGATATTCCTGACCTCAGATATCATGTCGTCCGGTCTTATCTTTCCTGCGAGGTATTCAGCGACCTGCACAGGCGATTTCTTGAGTTTCTTGGAAAGGATAAAGCATGGGAACGCGTAGTCTCCGAGATTTGGGTCCGGAGGCACCTCTATGACGCTTTCATCGATGTCATCAGCGCCTGCCTCATCCACGATCTTCTCGATTATGTGCAGCTTGAACTCATCCATCTTGCTTCTTCTTGGCCTCCTTGCGTGCTTTCCGTCCTGCCAGCTTCTGCCTGACCTTCTGGCCGAAGGTGGTTATCGCGTGCTGCTTGACCGGCTCCAGCTCGACCTTCTGCTTCTTTGCTATCGCGCGTATGTCGCGCTTCAGCTCCCTGTACATCTTCCTCAGGAGCGCATACTCTCTCCATCTGATATATAGGATGATGAGATATATGCCGAACACGCCGCCCACGAACACCTTGAGTGTATTGACAAAGGTGCCTATAGGCCCCAGGATAGGGAATATTGTGGAATTGAGCTCTACCAAGCGATCACCTCGTTTAAGGAGTCCAGCCTGTTTTTATTTATTAATGTATCGCAGCAACTCCGTGCCCTCTCCGCTTTTTGCTTGCTTTTGTCGCGAACCCAGGTTCTGTGGACTGCGATATCAGCTTTGTGGAGAGTTCCTGATGTAAACTTTTTGCCGAAGGCCAAATATGTTATTGATTAGGTATCTAGAAAAACAACATCAGTATTAGTGGCATTCTACTGCAGAAAAAATCAAACAAAAAGATTAGAACTCTTCTTCCTCTTCCCCTTCAGAGACATCCCTTATCTCTGTCGCTTCCTCAACGCCGCGCAGGAAAGCAGTGCCTTTCGGGTCTTCATCATCTTCGTCTTCGTCTAATGATACTGTCTCGACCTGCGAATCAAAGAATTCATCATCCTCATACTCGTCCATGTTTTATCACCTTTTTTATGAGTTGATGGAAAGGTTTTCATAGCCTCTTTAAATAAGTTTCGCAGGATGCGATATATAATTTATATAATTTGAAACGTTTCCGAAATTATCACTACCCCGACGTGAAATAATCACAAATAAAATCAGAATTCTTTCAGGAATTTGATGAGCTTCTTGGCTTTCTCTATCTCAAGGAACTCTTTCTTCTTCATGCTCGGCACGTCTTTCGGCTTCTTCCTGCTGTAAAGCATAAGCCGGTCTGCGTCAAGCAGCTCAGATACCTTCTCGAAATGCGGGTTCGCCTTGTCTCCCACGCTCGTCAGTATGACTTCCTTGTGCCGCTTCGCTATGACATCGAAAGGCGATCTTGACATCTCTTCAGACCTGAAGCCCAGGTCAGAATACTTCTTTGACACATAACCATTTCCTGATTTAGTGACTATTGGTATCTTGTGTTTTGAGAAGATGTCTATCCGTTTGAATACAGAGTTGCCCAGCGCATCATACATGCGCACCGCATTCTGCAGTGTTATCTCTGCCCCGCCTGTCTCGTACTTCTGTATCATCTTGCGAGACACACCTACCTTGTCAGCCAGCTCGTTCAGCGAAAGTCCCAGCTCTTCCCGCTTGTGCCGCAGTTCGCTTCCGTCCAGCTGCACAGTAGGCCCTGCCTTGCTGCTCTTTATGAAAGGCATCCTGTTGCGCACAGAGTTCTCGAAAGTGTCGAGGCTCATCGTATAGACCCCGTGCCGCGCATACACCACGTTCCGCTCCAGCGGGAATCCTGCTTTCTCAGACACGATGAACGGCACAGCAGAGAGGTAATCTGCAACCTTCACCATCTCGCCAACCACTTCCTTTCCCAGCGTGTTCGCATCCTCAACAGCCTTCACAAGAACTATCCGACCCCCCTGCCGCGCAACGATATCGAAGCAGCTGCGAGCCAGGCTCTTCACAGTATACCTCTCCCGCAGCAACACGATGCACACCTGCTCTATCAGTTGGCGCTGTTTCATAGCAGAAATCCAAACATCTGCATTATATAATACTTACTGGCAGGTCTAAGCCAATTAAAGTGACAATGCCGCCTAGCGAGCTAAAAGATAATGATTCGCTACGTATTGCAGCTGGGCAACGATAAGCGCTAAACTAATAGACAGTGAGCGCGGCATTGTCACTAAACTGCGTTTCTGGACTTACTACTGGCAATAACTTTTTTAAACCCTTTCCCATTTCCCAAGTCCATGATCATAACTCTTTCGGGAACATCTGGAGCAGGAAAGACAACTATCGCCAACAGGCTTGTGAAAGAGCTCGGCCTGAACCATTACTATATGGGCGGGATCAGGAGAAAGGTCGCCAAGGAAAGGGGCATGACCCTTGATGAGTTCAACAAGCTTGGCGAGAAGGATCCTTCTACAGATAAGATGGTTGATGATTATCTTGTAAAGCTTGGGAAGACAGAGGATGATTTCATCGCAGAAGGGCGTACAGCCGCTTATTTCATACCCAACTCAGTAAAGCTGTACCTGAAATGTAATTTCATGAAAGGGGCAGAGAGGATACTTACTCAGCTGAAGACTGAAGAGACAGAACGGAATGAGGACATATCAGAGTCTGTTGAGCAGAAGGCAGAAGAGCTGAAGAAGCGTCTTGAATCCGACAAGCTGAGGTATATGAAGTTCTATGGCGTTGATGTATATGATGAGAGCATGTATGACTTTGTGCTCGACACCACTGACCTGACAAAGGAAGAGGCTTATCAGAACGTGCTTGATTATATCAAGAGCCGTCAGAAATAACCCAAACCTTTATATATAAATATAATTAGTGGAAGGTCATCCTTCTAAGATTTATAACGCGAGTTAGAGGGAACTAAAATGACTGAAACCATTAAAGAAGGCGATTTTGTAGAGATTGACTACACAGGAGTCCTTAAAGGCCTTGATTTAGTCTTTGATACGACTGTTGAGGCTGAAGCAACGAAAAACGAGATACATGACCCTAAGATGTCTTATGGGCCTGTCGCTATCTGCATAGGCCAGGGACAGATACTCCAGGGTCTTGACTCAGCGCTTGTAGGGCTTGAGATAGGCCAGAGGCATGAAGTGGTTCTCCCGCCAGAGCAGGCCTTCGGAAAGAAGGACGGCAAGCTCATGAAGCTCGTCCCGACATCTATTTTCAAGAAGCAGAACATCAACCCGATGGTCGGTCTGCAGGTCCAGATCGATGGGACATTGGGCACTATCCGCACAGTCACTGGAGGAAGGACAGTCGTTGATTTCAACCATCCTTTCGCAGGCAAGGAGGTGCTCTACAGGGTCAACATAATACGCAAGATCACAGATGACAAGGACAAGGTCATGGCTCTCATTGAGCTGGCCTTGAACCAGAAGAGGGAAGCGATCAATATTGAAGTCAGGGAAGGGAAAGCCACGATCACTCTGAAGGCGGATTTCCCTGCCGAGCTTTTGGAGACATTGAAGGAAAGGATAAAGAATGTTCTCTCATCCATAAAGGATGTTGAGTTCAAGACTCCGAAGAAGACCGGGCCTAAGGAAGAGACAAAGAAAGCAGAGACGGAGAACAAGCCTGCTGAGAAGCAGGAAAAAGAGGAGAAACAGGTTTAAAAGGCTGAAACAAAGTTTATATACGCAATAAGCTTTTGGTTCGTCGTCAGACGGAGGTGGGCATGTTGGACAGTTTCATTCAGGAAGCGACCCAGGGGGTCGAGGAGCAGGAGAGGCCGCATCAGGAGGATCAGCCCGAGGAGTTTCATGAGGAGCACCATCCTGTTGAAGAGAATCATGAGCAGTATCATGAGCCTCAGCATGAAGAGCACGATCACGAAGAGCATTATGTTCAGGACCAGGCTGAGCAGGAAGTGATAGCAGAACACGCGCCTCAGGAATATCATGAGGAGCCGCACGTTCCTGAACAGCAGGATGAGCACCCTGCCGAACAGCACCAGGCAGAACGTCACGAGCCCAGGCAGGATTTTGTATTGCCGGCTGGCGACCATAACCCTAAGCTCCACCAGAGGCCTTCAATCAAGGACGAGCTCGATGCAGAGCTCGAGGCCATGATAAAGAGGCAGATGGCCAGGATAAAGGTCGTCGGAGTCGGCGGCGCAGGCAACAACACGATCAACCGCATCACAGAGATCGGCGTGAAGGGCTCTGAGATAATCGCGGTCAACACAGATGCGCAGGACCTGCTTTACGCGAACGCTGCCAGGAAGATACTCATAGGAAAGGAGATAACGAGCGGCCTCGGTGCAGGCTCCCAGCCGAAGATAGGTGAGGAGGCGGCGAAGGAGAATGAGGCCGACATCAAGAAGGTGCTGCAGGAGTCTGATCTCATATTCATAACATGCGGCCTCGGCGGAGGCACAGGCACAGGAGCTGCGCCGGTCATCGCAGAGGTCGGCAAGAAATTAGGTTCGCTTGTCGTGGGCGTGGTCACGCTCCCTTTCGCCATGGAGGGCCAGAGGCGTTACGAGAACGCCGTGGTCGGCCTGGAGAAGATGGAGAACATCGTCGACACGCTCATAGTGATACCGAACGACAAGCTGCTGGAGCTCGCTCCGGACCTTCCGCTGCAGACGGCGTTCAAGGTCGTGGACGAGATACTCGCGAACTCCGTGAAGGGGATTGCAGAGCTGATAACCAAGGCCGGTCTTGTCAACCTTGACTTCGCGGACATCCGCACGGTCATGGGCAAGGGCGGCGTAGCGCTCATAGGCGTTGGGGAGTCGGACTCCGAGAACCGCGCCACAGAGGCTGTCGAGAAGGCGATCAACAACCCGCTGCTCGACGTGGACATCAGCGGAGCGAACGGTGCGCTGATAAACATATGCGGCGGCCCCGACATGACGCTCGAGGAGGCGAGGAAGATCGTCGAGACGATCTCTGACAAGCTCGACCCTGAGGCTAAGGTCATCTGGGGCGCGCAGATATCAGAGGACCTCGAGAACACGATCCGCACATTGCTCATCGTCACAGGCGTCCGCTCGACGCAGATATTCGGCCCTGAGCGCAAGGTGAGCGACAAGAAGCGGCGCGAGATGGAGACCGAGCTCGGGATTGATTTCATAGACTAGAGAGGGAATGGAAAATGGATATAAAATCATGGCCGCAGAGGATAAAGGCTTACTCGCTCGAATGCTGGCGTGTCCTGAGGATAACGCAGAAGCCGGGCAATGAGGAGTTCAAGACCATAGTCAAGGTCTCGGGACTGGGCATGCTCATCATCGGCTTCATAGGGTTCCTGATAACGATGATCAAGGAATTGCTTTTGTAAAAAGAGGGTGAACTGATAATGTCTGAAGAAACACAAGAACCAGTGAAGGAAGGGAAAATGGAACAAGAGAATGCAGAAGCGCAGCCTGAAGAGATAAAGGCAGAGGAGAAGGTCGAGGAGGCCGCTCCGGCAGAAGAAGAGAAACCAGAGGAGCCTGCAGAAGAGGCTCCAGAAGAGCAGGAAGAAAAGCCAGCCGAAGAAGAGAAAGCAGAAGAGCCTGCAGAAGAAGAGAAACCTGAAGACAAGCCTGAGGAAGCCGACAAGAAAGAAGAAGATAAAGAGTCAGCTCCTGCAGAGCCCAAGAAGAAGGAATCAATCATATTCGCATTGAGGACTACAGCCAACAGGGAGGACCAGGTCATGGATTTCGTGACGAGCAACATCACGAGGAAGGGCCTGGATGTGTACTCTGTGATAAGGGCACATGGAATGAGGGGCTATATCTTCCTTGAGGCCGGCTCCAGGGTTGACGCTGAGCAGGCCGCGTATGGCATACCTTATGCAAGGGGCATACTGCCGAAAGAGATAGACTACTCTGAGATGGAGCACATGATAGAGCCCATGAAGCGTGAGCTCAACATAAGGAAGAGTGACATTGTCGAGATCATATCAGGCCCGTTCAAGCGCGAGACGGCAAAGATAACCAGGATAGATGAGCAGAAGGAAGAGGTTGTCGTCGAGCTTGTCGAGGCCGCGGTGCCTATCCCCATAACATTGAAGATAGACGCCGTCAAGGTCATAAGGCGCGACTCAGAAGAGGTCAAGCTTTAGATAATATAAAAACCGGTTGCCCGCAGATGCGGGAATCCAACACGTAAGTCCATGAGAGGCTGGCGTGGGAGACATGAAAAATGGCTAAGGAAAGTGTAGATGTTCTTATTGAGGGCGGTAAGGCCACGGCCGCGCCGCCGCTGGGCCCTGCTTTGGGTCCGCTTGGCGTGAATATCGGCCAGGTAGTGGTGGATATCAACAAGAAGACAGAGTCATTCAAGGGCATGCAGGTGCCTGTCAAGGTGACTGTCGATTCTGACACGAAGACGTATGACATAACAGTCGGCACTCCGCCTGCTTCTGCTTTGATAAAGAAGGAGGCAGGCATAGCCAAGGGCGCATCAAACCCTCTCCTGGAGAAGGTCGCGGACCTTAGCATAGAGCAGATCATCAAGATTTCCAAGATGAAGGAGGACAACCTCCTTGGCGCGAACCTCAAGCAGAAGGTCAAGGAGATAGTCGGCACCTGCCAGGCCATGGGCGTCCTCGTCGAGGGCATGCAGGCCCATGACGCGATAGACGCGGTCAACGCAGGAAAGTTCGACGAGGAGATCAGGACAGAGAAGACAGAGATGACCGATGAGGAGAAGAAGCAGCTCGAGGAGGAGAGGAAGAAGCTCCAGGAGGAGCTCAAGGTAAAGCGCGATGAGTATCTCGCCAAGGCCAACCAGATCCTCGCCAGCCTGGAGGGCAAGACCGGCTCCGAGAAGCGCAAGAAGCTCGAGGAGGCAGAGATACCCTCGCCTATCATCAACGAGCTCGTGCCTGCTGAGAAGGAGGCCCCTGCTGCAGGCGGTAAGTGAGAATACTAAATCTTTTCAATTTTTTTTCTCTTTATGATTCACGAAAGAAACAGTCAGTAGTCCAGGTCATCGAGCTCGGAATCCTCGAGGTCTGTCTCTTCGTCATCGACGTCAAGAGCGCTTTCCTCTATCTGCTCCTCTTCTTTGAGGTTCTCATCGTCCCATTCGGTATCTGCCATTTTGATCCTGCAAAACATCAATAGTTATATTTCACTTCTGCGTTGAAGTCCGCCCCGCATTCCGGACAGTAGTCTGCATCCTCATCTATCTCAGAGCCGCAGATATTGCACTCTTTAGGTGCCTTGGCAGGCTTTTCTTCACCCGTCATTTTCCCACACATAATTAGCCTTCGGGATATTTAAATCTTTCTCGCCCTGTTTTTACATATTTATAAGAAGCCGTGAATTTCACAGGTGCTTATTCATGCTCTTCCCTGCTGAGCCTCTGGTATCTTTCATGCCTTATTCCGAGGGAGTCCAGCATCCCGACGACCCTTGACTTCTCGGTTCCAAGGCCTTTCCAGTCCAGTACTACCATTGAGAAATTCTCGCCGTTCTTCTCTACAGCCTGCTTGAGCATGTTCTCATCAAGCGCTTTTAGGACATACTTTGGGCAGACATGCCCTACGGCATATTCTGTCCTTGACATGAGCTTGGTCGCGACCTGGCTGTAATGCCCTCCACCGAGGACGATGACTTCCTTGTACTTCTTTGCCTTGTTCATGCATAGGTAGTTGACGACGTTGGCGATCACCTCTCCTGCGTCCCCGCGGGTCCATTCAGCCTCTGCGCTCCCTATCTCTATGAACAGGCAGGGCTTATCGATTGCAGGGCCGTGGTGCGTGCACTCCTGCGCTATCTCGAACTCATCACCGCCATACACGCCGTCTATCTTTGACAGCGCCTCTTTCATCACTCCTGGCAGTGCCCTGCACAATGTCTTCTCTGAGCCGCCTGCCTCTGCCTTGTCCCAGTTGCCTGGCACGTGCACGCAGAAGCATTTCTTTCCGCTTGCTGCCTGGTGCCTTGTCGCGAATATGATCCAGTCCCCCTCTATCTCTTTGTCCACCCCGTCAGAATCTATCGTGGGCTTCTCGACAGTGTAGAGCTTTATCCCCTGCTTCGCGAACACAGGGCTGTTGTTGAACATCTCCGTCGTCTCATTGAACCCGTGCACCCCTACGAGTATGTCCCGTATGTTCAGCCCTGCAGGATCCTGCCTGGATACTATGATGGAGGGTTTCATGCTACACCTACCAAATATTTAAATATATAAAAACTATTCGGATTTAAATCCATCAACTGAGGAGGTCAGACAAATGAAAAGAGGGACAGTTGTTCTGTTGATATCTCTGCTTGTCCTTGCCATATTCATCGCAGGCTGCAAGGAGAAGGCAGGGGAGGCTTACCGTTTCAGGAAGCCCGCGATAAAGGCGCCGGTTCCGCAGGCGAAACCGGTCGCGAGACCAGTTTTCAATGTAAGCGGGCCAGGCAATGAAAGCCTGCCTGTCAATGAGAGTGTACCTGCCAACAATTCAGGTATGCCTGTGAATGAGAGCGCGCCGGTCAATGAGACTCATCCCGGCAATCAGTCAGCGCCGGCTAATGAGACAGCACCGGTGAATGAGACAGCACCGGTGAATGAGACATTTCCAGGCAATGCGACATATCCGCCCA
>CAZNGE010000002.1:151248-157934 GCA_964572875.1 uncultured Methanosarcinales archaeon
AATGAGACAGCACCGGTGAATGAGACATTTCCAGGCAATGCGACATATCCGCCCATGAATGAGTCTGCACCTGCTAACAATAGCGGATGGGCAGGCAACCAGTCGAACAATACCAATTCGACATATTGATATTTTTTATCATCTTTTTTCTTTTTCTTTTTCCATACCCAAACCTTTTTATATTCTCTTTCTTATTTTAGATAAAAAGAGGTAACGATGCTCGAACAATTATTCGACATGAAGAGCATAAAAGGCAGCAGCCTTAACATAGTTCTCATTGGGATAATATATGGATTCATAGGCACGTTCAGCGCCCTTCTGCTCTTTCCCAACTATGTCTCGATAATGAGCCTTGCTTTCACGTCTATCCTGCTCATCCCTTCCATCGGATACCTCATCCAGAAGGAGGAGAATATTGTCGCAAAGGAGAGACACTTCTCCCTGCGCATCCTGTTCAGGGACCACAAGGACATAATGAGATTATACCTGCTCCTGTTTCTTGGCGTATTCATCTCCTACTGCGCGATAGGAGTCTTCACATCCAGCGCTTACGTCAACCATTACTTCATGGCGCAGCTGAAAGTCGCGGGCATAGCAGGCCAGGCCACAGGGACGGGAGGGGAGTTCGTGGGCATACTGCTCAACAACCTACTGGTATTGGCAATCTGCTTTGTCCTTAGCCTGGCGTACGGCTCAGGATCGATACTTTTCATCGTGTGGAACGCGTCTGTGTGGGGCATCGTGTTCGGCTATTTCATCCGCCAGTCAGCTTCAGCGCAGGGCATGAGCGCAATATCGTATTTCGGAAAGACATTCCTGCCTTTCCTGCCGCACATGGTGACAGAGGCAGCGTCATACATCGTCGCGGCCATCATGGGAGGGGTCATAGCAAAAGCTATCATAAGAGAGAAGATGTTCTCCAAGAAGTTCTACCACATACTCACAGACGGACTCATGCTGGCATTCTTCGGCTTCCTGCTCGTCGTCTTGGCAGGCATCATAGAGGTGTTCGTGTTTCCATTGTTCCTGTAATCTATTTTCTGATTCTCGTAATTCATACCCCTTCTTTCCGCAACATTTATAAATAAGTATTATTTTAAGTATTAATATACTTATATATAAAACATCAGAGATTGTGCAGGATCTCTGATGTGCTCAGAAGCCCGATAGGGATTCTGACAGAAAGATTAATAAATAAGTAAATATTTAAGTAAATAAATAAGTATAGAAAAGTCGGCCAAACACGATACCAAGACCACGAACTCCGCAGAGCTGAGACTGCGCTGTCTGCTTACTAAGACTGACTGACTATTCACGAAGTCAGGGGCTAAGAACTCACTGACTATTGTTTTTTCGCCGTAGGCGTAAATATACTATTAATCCATTTTGGGATGCTCAATGACCACAATCAAGAGAAAATTATACAAGCGCGGATCGAGCTTTGAGACCACTATTCCTATGCCTCTCCTTTTCGCGCTGGACCTTGACAAGAGGCATCATGTTCTTTTCAATTTCGACCAGCAGAGCAGCCGATGGTATGTAGAGTTCGAAGAGGCTGGGGAAACAGAGGTTACGCAAAAAGAGGTTAGGCAAAAAAGAGGTAGGAGAAAGTGAAACTGGTTTTCCATGGTGGGGCAAGAGAAGTAGGCAGGAGCTGCATAGAGGTAGCGACTGGCAAGAAGCGTCTCTTGCTCGACTGTGGCCTTAAGCTCACAGAGCATCAGACAGAATACCCGATAGGATTTGACCGGGTCGATGATATCGACGCGGTATTCATCAGCCATGCGCACCTCGACCACACAGGAGCCCTTCCTCTCCTGGACCACAGGGGCATGGACTGCCCGATATTCATGACAAAGGCGACAAAGGCACTCACCCGGCTGATACTCAAGGACGCGTTCAAGATAGGGAAGATAACGCACCAGCATCTCGGGTATGATAAGACAGACATAAGGAAAGTGCTTGAATGCATAAGGAATGTCAAGGTCGACACCAAAGGCAGTTTTGACAGCATCTCATTCGAGTATTTTGGCGCAGGCCACATACCTGGCGCAGCGTCGATCCTTCTCCGCATGGACGACACCACCCTCCTTTACACCGGTGACATCAACACCATTGACACGAGGCTTCACAGGGCTGCTGAGACAGATTTCCCTGGCATAGACATCCTCGTATGCGAGTCAACATATGGAGATAGAGACCACCCTCCACGGGATAAGGCAGAGCACGAGTTCCTAGACAGCATCCAGGATACATTGAGAAGAGGCGGCTCTGTCATTATCCCAGTTTTTGCTCTCGGGAGGTCGCAGGAGATAGTGCAGCTCCTAGCGACAAGGTCGTTCAAGGCATCGATATACTTCGACGGGATGGGCATTGCAGCGACAGACATCGCGCTCGAGAACCCCGATTCGATAAGGTCCCCTGCTGCGCTCAAGAAGGCGATAAGCAAGGTCAGGCTGGTGAAGTCGAACACAGACAGGATGGAAGCGGTAAAGACCCAGTCGATCATAGTCACGACGTCGGGCATGCTCACAGGCGGGCCTGTCATGCACTACATGAAATACATGAACGACCCGAAGAATGCCATCCTGCTCACAGGCTATCAGGCAGAGGGCACCAACGGAAGGCTCCTGCTCGAGGAAGGTAAGCTCTTTATCGACGGGTGGAAGACCAGCGTGAAGTGCGAGGTGAAGCAGTTTGACTTCTCTGCGCACGCAGGCATGGCCCAGCTGAAGGCGCTGGTGAGGAAGGTCAGGCCGAAGAAGGTTGTGTTCATCCATGGTGAGGACCATTCGGTCCAGAACCTGAGGGTCTGGGCAGATGCTTTAGGCATGGAGGCATACGCCCCTAAATTGGGTGATGTCATAGAGGTTTGAATGTTGAATGATGTTTGAAGGATGTTATGTGTTTGCAAAAGGGTGATAGTATGAAGCTGAAGCTTAAGGACGCGATATCGAGCATGGATTACCATGACCTTGTGGAGCTGCATGAGGACCTCAAAGAGGGAGGCCACGCGACAAGGAGTATGGTTGAGCAGAAGATAGTCGAGAAGGAGAAGGAGATGGGGAAGCTCTGCTCTGTATGCAGCTCAGAGATAGACCCGCACAGCACCAACAACTATACGATACTCCTTGGGCCTGAGGGCCTGCGGAGAAAGGCGAACTTCTGCGCTCTCGACTGCCTGAAGTTCTTCATAGCGAACATGGAGAAGAGGAAGGCAGAGCTCAAGAGGAATGATGGTGCAGGAGAAGAGGACCGTACATGATGGCTAGGTTTATCACGATAATCATAATGCTTGCATTGTTCCTGCTATTGGGCACTGCGTGCACCATAACAGGAAGGAGTGCAGAGGTGATGAGCGATGGGATAGTGGCCTGCTCCCTGAACACAGACATGGAATTCCTAAGGCTTAACGGACTTGTCCAGGCCTGCTATAGGGAGAACAGCCTTTATTTCATCGTGGAGAACACCGGGACCAGCCAGGTATCAGGACTCAGCGTGCAGCTGGAGTCAGACTACAACCTGACCATGACCATAAAGGAGCCGATACCTCCTGGCGAGACATCCCAGCAGAGCATTAGCTTCGGCTCGCAGGGCATCAGTGGTGCGAGGTCATTGAGGATATACCCGCTGACAGGCCCGAATCGCAATGTATGCGAGAATGCAGCCATATACACAGAACTGGAAAGATGCTGAGATTCGCTGAGATTCGCATTGGAAATCAGGATATAAATCACGCAAATCATGCCATATATGTATAATATTTATAAATGAATGATGCTTTCATGCCCCTTGGGGTGTGTCAGCGCTTACAGTGTTTATTAGGTGCTTATGATGAAAAAAAGAGGTGGAAGTGAGCGCAGGCTTAGTCATAAGCCTGCAAAGAAGGCAAGGACAAAGCCTGCTAGATCATCTTCTCCTAAGAATATTTCTCCTAAGAAGATACCTATACGCAGGTCAAGTGAATCCCTGCTGAAGCGTGAGGAGGAGCTTGTCGGGAAGGAGTTTAGATGGGCGTTCGGGCCAAGGGAGTTCCACGTGACCCTGCTGGTCCTTTCGCTGGTAATACTCTCGTTCCTCTTGAATTCATGGAGCCTGGTTTTCTATGGCGCTCTCACGATAGGCGTCCTCCTGTTCGCGCATTTCCTGCATTTTCATTCCCACAGGCCTCACGATGTCATAAGCATCATAGGTATCTTCTTCTTCCCTCTCCTGTTCACCATTATCGCGTTCCCTTCAGACCCTATGGTGTGGTTCCTGCTGGCAGTCTATATCCTGTCGGCCATATCCACGATCATAATATACCATCACCATAAGGGAGAGCACGCACCCCTGAAGATAATGTGGCAGGTGACGTATTCCAAGATAGTGGCGATAACAGCTGCCATGATAGTCGCGTGCCTCCTGCCGTTCATATTCCCTGACACGTTCCTCAGCGTGTTCGAGCTCATATTCATATTCCTGCTTCCGACAGCTTTCGTGTTCTTCTTTTTCTCGAAGTTCTTCTATGTGTATTTCTTCGACAGGAGACACATAAGGATAGACATCCTCCGGAGCCTGCGCCACACCATAATATACAGCCTGGTCTTCATGGTCGTGCTGATGTGCATCTATTCGCTTTTCGCCACGGCGCTGTACAATTCGAGGATGGACAAGTATGATTCGGACCTCGATCTTGCGCTGCTCAGCGTGTCGAATGTCGAGAAGAGCATCATGAGGGACCCGCAGGGATTCCAGGACCTGAAGGTGACAAAGGACCTTATGGCATTCTCGTCAGACCTGCGCGATGAGATATCAAAGGGGAAAGCTGATGCCATGGAGCGCAGGATAGCCTTCGCAGACATCATGGATGATTCTTATTTCAGGAGCATGGCAGACAATGTGCTAAGCATAGTGAAGTACAACATGCTGCAGCAGGAGCTCGTCAATCTCAAGGCCCAGATGTTCACGAGGTACGGGCAGGTCTCTGAGGCGGTAGGCCAGAACATCCCGCAGGATGGCGGAAGCCAGGCGCTTGATGCGTATATAGGTTCAAACAGGTTATACGTGGAGAAGTATTTCAACCCGCTTTCCCTGAACCCTGAGATACAGGACAGCCTTGAGAAGCTCAACGACCCTCTTATATCATATTCAGATTTCGAGAATGACGGCTTCCTATACTGGTTCACAGAGGACACAGGCCTGTTCAGGTTCTATGACGCTGATTCATTGTTCGGCAGGCAGATGGGCACTGTAATAAAGCATCTTGAGGAGATAAGGCAGTTCACCAGGCTCTATATCAACCTTCTCATGTTCATAGATGTGGAGACCGTGTCAAGCTCTGCGATGGAGCACCTCTACTTCACGGGGGAGTCTGACTCGATGCCGGTCAGCGCTGCTGTGCGTTACAGCGTGCTCAAGGATTGGATAGACCACACGCAGGGTCCGCAGCCCTACCCTGAAGAGGCTGCAGGGGCGGTATGAAGATGACAAAGAAGAAGACTGCTAGGAAAATGAAGAAGACGACGAAAAAGAAGCCAACAAAGAAGAGGGCTGTGAAGAGGAGTAAGCCCGCAAAGAAGAAGCCGGTCAGGAAGAAGGCAGCTAAGAGGAAGCTGGCCAGGAAAAAGGCAACAAAGAAAAAACCAGCTAAGAAGAAAGTCACGAAGAAAAAGAAGGCTGTTAAGAAGAAAGCCAAGAAGAAACCGGTCAGGAATAAAAAGAAGAAGGCGGTCAAGAGGAAGACCCGGACCAAGAAGCATCATGATACCCAGCTCTCATTGCCCGAGGCGGAAGACTGGTATGAGAGCCATATCGATAAGCACATAGAGAAGGTCGATGAGCACATAGAGAAGTACAAGGATGCCCTTGACACAGGGAAGGAGGTCAAGCCTGTCGATGTCTTCTCTGCAGTGGATGTCGAGAAGGCGATAAGGAAGGACCTGAGGGCGGAGTTCGGCAGGAAGGACGAACCTGCCGCAAAGGGCTGGAGACCGTCTGACAATGCGTCGCTGATTTTCTACTTTGTCTCATCGCTTATATCCGTAATGTTTCTCGCGTTCCTGTTCGGGACTCCCACTACCGGGGTGTTCTATTTCATATTCGGCATGTTCATATGGTGGTGGTCGCACCACATACACATAACAAGGTCGAGCGTGCTCAAGGCATTCCTTGCATTGGGCAGCCTCCTGGTCCTTCTCTACCTTGCGACACTGGTATTTGACGACCTGTTGAGCATCATAGTCTGCGTGGTATACGCGCTCTCGATCATTATAGCCGGGTTCCTGTATTTCTATCATGTGAAGCGGGAGCTGTCAGAGGAGATCCATAGGTCATTCCCGAGGACTTTCCTCGTCGTGTTCTACTCGCATATCCTCGCGTTCACAGCAGCCGCTCTGATCGCATATCTGATTTCCTTCCTGCTGACAGGAGACAGTTTCATAAGCATGATGCGGATACTGATAGCATGGCTTTTGCCTGTGCTCCTGGTATATTTCTTCCTCACGAAGTTCCTGTACCTCAGGTTCTTCGACAGGAAGCACATCCGGCGTGACCTGAAGAAAGCATTGAAGCACGGGGCAGCGTACTGCGCCATATTCATGGCAGTCATAATCTTGGCGTACCTGCTTACCGCATTCCAGTTCGTAGGGTCTGAGCGTGCAGAGCACGTCAGCACTCTGGACGCTTCGATATCCTCCATGCAGTCG
>CAZNGE010000002.1:158034-173966 GCA_964572875.1 uncultured Methanosarcinales archaeon
GGAGAGTTCGATGACGGCTCGCTCACCCTTGATGAGCATCTGCTCTCGCTTTCAGAATACGTGAATACTGCTTACGTCCCGTATGAGGAGCCTGCCAGCTTCACGGCGCTGAGGGATAAGGTGGACTCGTCCATGGATTCATACACAGCTCTGCTCGCTGATAGCAGGCTGCTTGAGTTCAACCTCGCGTACAGCCCTGACATGAATATATTCATGGAAGGCGATTCCAGGTTCTCGAAGCGGATCTACGACATGATGTACCACACTTCGATGTTCAGGGACCTGATGGTGCTGGGCCTGAACAGCATACTCCAGCAGGCGCATGAGACTGTAGACCCGATGCCGATATCATATCTGTATGAATCGCAGAGTGAGGAGTCGACAGAGAGTGCAGTGCTCAGGTACAGGATAATCAAGTCCAACTTTGAGGCTACGTTGTCATTGTTTGAATGACTTCGCCCAGCAGCGCCGCTACCGCCTAGCGAGCTGACAGGATAAGTAGCGGGAATCATCGCAGTTGGGCGAAAGACGGCGGATATTTAATCGACAGCGAGCGCGTTGCGGCGCTGCGTTTTGAAGAGATACAAAATGTCATACTACAACACACCCCTGAAAGAGCTGTTTGTGCATTTCTCTGCTTCTGATAAGGGCCTTTCCTCAGAAGAGGCAGCCAGGCGGATGCAGAAGTACGGTCCTAATGAGATCAAGAAGCAGGAGGGTGATCCATGGTGGAAGCTCCTGATGGAACAGTTCAACTCCCCTGTCATCTGGATATTGCTCGGTGCAGTGGTGATATCCCTGTTCATAGGAGAGGTTGTTGATGCGCTGGTCATCGCGATCATACTCGTCATCAATGCTGCCCTTGGTTTTGTCCAGGAGTTCAAGACAGAGAAGGCCATAGAGGCCCTCAAGAAGATGGCGGGCCTGAAGGCGGTCGTGCTACGCGACGGAAAGGAGTTGAAGATAGACTCGGCGGATGTCGTGCCTGGTGATGTCATAATATTGGATACTGGAGAGAAAGTGCCTGCAGACTCAAGGCTTATCGAGGCAGCGAATCTAGATACCCAGGAAGCTGCACTCACCGGCGAGTCCACCCCTGTCTCGAAGCAGGTCTGCGATATCGATCATGATGTCGGTGTCGCTGACAGGGTGAACATGATATTTTCAAGCACTATAATAACCAGGGGCCATGGGAAGGCATTGGTATGCAACACTGGTATGGAGACGCAGATAGGCAGGATAGCGCACATGATCCAGACCACCAAGACCGAGCAGACACCTCTGCAGAAACAGCTTGCTAAGCTTGGCAAGTGGCTTGGCCTGCTTACTCTTGTGATTTGTGGTGTTGTCTTCCTGACAGGTGTGCTGATGCACGAGGGAAAGGTGCTTGATCTTTTCCTGGCTTCTGTTGCCCTTGCAGTCGCGGCAATCCCCGAGGGTCTGCCTGCCGTCGTCACCATCTCCCTCTCTCTGGGTGTCCAGCGCATGATCAGGCGTAATGCGCTGGTGCGTCACCTTCCTAGTGTCGAGACTCTAGGATGCACTACAGTGATATGCTCTGACAAGACAGGCACGCTTACGCATAACCAGATGACTGTAAAGCACATATTCGCGAATGGCAAGGACGTGACATTAGAAGGCTCTGGTTATAGGCCGGAGGGAAAGTTCTCAGCAGACCCAAAGGAGCTTGACATGCTTCTCAAGATAGGCGCATTGAACAATGATGCAAAGCTTGACAGGGAGAAGTTCACCATAATAGGCGACCCGACGGAAGGCTGTCTCATCACGTCTGCGCTCAAGGCAGGCCTGGACAAGGAAGAGTTGGATAAGAAACACCCAAGAGTCGACGAGATACCGTTCGACTCAGAGCGCAAGATGATGACCACCGTACATGAGGTGAGCGGAAAGCGCTTTGCTTATGTCAAGGGGGCGCCTGACATCCTTCTTGGAAGGTGCACGCACGTCTGGCTCAACGGCAGGATAGCTAAGCTAACTCCAAAGGACAGGAAGAGGATACTCGCGCAGAATGAGGGATACGCGAAATCAGCGCTCCGCGTCCTCGGCTTCGCGTTCAAGGGGATCAGGAAGACAGACAAGAAGGATTCCTGGGAGAAGAACCTTGTCTTCGTCGGCCTCCAGGCCATGATCGACCCTCCCAGGGAAGAGGTCAAGGATGCCATAGCGAAATGCAGGAAGGCCGGCATTAAGGTAGTCATGGTCACTGGAGACCTGAAGGCGACTGCAGAGGCGATTGCAGGGGAGCTCGGCATCGAGGGCAAGGCCCTTACGGGCACAGATCTCTCGAAGATGAGCGACGAAGAGCTTTCCAGGATAGCGAATGACGTAGCAATCTATGCGCGGGTGAATCCTTCGCATAAGATGAAGATAATACGCGCTCTGAAGAGCAGGGGTCATGTGGTTGCTATGACCGGTGATGGGGTCAATGATGCGCCTGCGATAAAGATGGCCGACATAGGGATATCGATGGGCTTAACAGGGACGGATGTCGCCAAGGAAGCCAGCGAGATGATACTTACTGATGATAATTTCATATCTATAGTCAATGCAGTCGAGGAAGGCCGCGGCATATATGATAATATACGGAAGTTCGTGAACTACCTTCTCTCGTGTAATATGGGTGAGGTTCTCGTCATCTTCATAGGTGCCCTTCTGGGCTTGCCTCTTCCGTTGATTGCCGTGCAGCTGTTGTGGGTGAACCTTGTCACTGACGGCCTGCCCGCTGTAGCTCTCGGTGTCGATCCTGTCGCGAAAGACGCAATGGACCGCCCGCCGCGCAGGATCAAGGATAAGATAATGTCCATAGGTATGTCCATGAACATATTCAGTACAGGCGCCCTTATCTGTATCGCGACTTTGATCGTGTATTACGTCGGCCTGCAGCAGAGTGTCGAGCTTGGAAGGACGATGGCGTTCACCCTGCTTGTGCTGTTGGAGATGGCCCGGGTGCAGATGATACGCGGCGCGTATAAGATAAGCGTATTCTCGAACAAGTGGCTTGTCGGCGCGGTCCTGTTGTCTGTCGGTCTTCAGATGCTCGTCGTCTACACACCGCTGAGGGTCTTTTTCAAGACAGTACCTCTCGGCCTTGTCCCATGGGCATGGATGGCCGGAGCGCTGGTCTTCGTCTTCGTCGTCGGCAGCATAGCAGGCAGGCTGATACGGCACATCACAAAGGAATTCTATTGATGATGACCGCCCTCAATGAAAAGTTTTATATACTTTCCCACGTCAGGTTACTCCAATAACATGAGGTGATTTTTATGGCTGCAAAAAAGAGGCCAAAGTCTAAGGCAAATAAAGGCAAGGTCAGGAAGAGGCCTGCAAGGAAGAAGGCCGGAAAGGATTCTCTGAAGCGCAAAGTGAAGTTGAAGGTCAAGGCTACAGAGAAGCAGGCACATGCGGAGCTGAAGAAGGCGAAGGCCAAATTCATGGCGCATGAGAGGAAGGTGAAGGCGTACGCGAAGAAGAACCCTGAGAAGGCGCTTGCGATCGCCGCAGGTCTTGGTGCTGTCCTGGGCGCGACTGCCGTCAGTTTGGCAAGAAGGAAGAGGAAATGATTTCTCTTCTGTTTTTTCTTTAGAGGTGTAAGATGGCGGCGAGCAAAAAGCTGAAGAATTTCTCCAAGACGACATTGGGCACTACTGTCGAGACTGTCTCTGATTATGCGGATATACTTTCGCAGATAATGGTGGAGTATATCAACCAGAAGTATAAGGTCAAGCAGAAGGTGGAGGATATCAAGAAGGCGACCCTGAACACCATTTACGCCCTGAAGAGGGGTTTTGTCCGGACGCTTGTCGAGTCATTGTTCCTCGTGACAGGCATCCTGGCGTTGGTCGTCGGGATCATAATCCTGTTGAACAGGGTCCTTCCGATCGAGTTTGTCTTCATAGGGTATGGCCTTATAGTCACGATAGCTCTTGTGTTCAGCATGAAGATGCGCCCATGATCGCCTGGCGCAGCGCGATTGCCTGGCGTATGGACATGCTTTTTTCTTTTTATGCCTTTTTTATGTCTCATTCTGCCGGTTTCTAAAGCCTTTCTAAATCTTTATAAATCACCCTCAGCCTCCCAGATGCCATGAAACAGGCATTTACAAAAGGATCTCAGCAGGCATTTTACGCAGATATCATAGAGGCGATAAAGCAGAAGAGGCTGTCCAAGATGGCTGTCTCAAAGCTAAAGTTCAAGCTCTGCGCAAAGCACAAGCTCAAGCGCGTGCCAACCGACATAGAGATAATTCTCAACGCAGATGACAAGGACGTGCCATTGCTCAAGAGGTATCTCCAGACCAAGCCCACAAGGAGCATAAGCGGTGTCGCTGTTGTCGCGATCATGTGCAGGCCTCATGACTGCCCGCACGGCCGCTGCTCGGTATGCCCTGGAGGTCTGGCATCGCATTTCGGTGATGTCCCCCAATCCTACACAGGGAAGGAGCCTGCCACCATGCGCGCCTTGCGCCATGATTTCGATCCGTATCTTCAGGTCTTCAACCGACTGGAGCAGTACATAGTCACAGGCCACATCCCTGACAAGGTCGAGCTGATAATCATGGGCGGCACGTTCCCCTCGACACCACGGAATCATCAGAAGTTGTTTGTAAAGCAGGCGCTCAAGGCCATGAATGATTTTTCAGAAATGTTCTTCAAAGGCCACGACATAAACATCCCGAAGTTCAAGGATTTCTTCGAGCTTCCCGGCTATGTAGGTGATGAGCTGCGTATGAAGTCGATCCAGCGCAAGCTGGACAGGATAAAGGAAAGCACCAAGACAAGTCTTCCGAAAGAACAGCTCAGGAACGAGACTGCGAAGATAAGGTGCGTCGGGATGACTGTCGAGACAAGGCCGGACTACGGCCGCCTGAAGCACGGCAACTTCGCTCTGGAACTCGGCGCCACGCGCATAGAGCTGGGCATCGAGTCCGTATTCGATGACGTGCTTGACAATATAGATCGCGGCCATGACGTGGCTGAATCAAGAAAGGCCATCCAGGAATTGAAGGACATAGGTTTCAAGCTCAACTTCCATTACATGCTCGGCCTGCCAGGCTCTGCGCCATGGCGCGACCTCGAAGGCCTCAAAAAGCTCTTTGATGACCCTGGTTTCAGGCCTGACATGCTCAAGCTCTACCCGTGCATGGTGCTGAAGGGCACTGAGTTATACAAGCAGTGGAAGAGCGGGAAGTACAGTCCTCTCACGACAGCAGAGGCAGCCAAGCTGATCTGCGAGTTCAAGCGGTTCGTGCCGAAGTACTGCAGGATAATGCGCATACAGCGCGACATCCCGACACACCAGACAGAGGCTGGCGTCGACCGCACGAACCTGCGGCAATACGTAGACCAGCTGTGCAAAAAGAAAGGAATCAGGTGCCGCTGCATACGCTGCAGGGAGGTCGGCCGTGCGGAAAAGCTGGGAAATGTCAGCATAACGGTCGAGGAGTATGAGGCGAGCGGAGGCAGGGAGTTCTTCATTGCAGCAGAAGACAAGGTGAATGATGTCCTGGTCGGGTTCACGAGGCTGAGGCTCCCGTCGAAGCAGCTGCGGAAGGAGATCACAAAGGACTCTGCCCTCCTCAGGGAGCTGCATGTCTATGGTGCGACAGCAGCAGTGGGTGAGAAGCAGGTGAAAGGAGAGAAAGCAGGGAAAGACGCAGCCCCGAAAGCGCAGCACAGGGGATTCGGCAAGCTCCTCCTGAAGAAGGCAGAGCAGATAGCGAAGCATCACAGGAAGAAGAAGCTCATCATCATCTCAGGTATCGGCGTGAGGGAATACTACCGCAAGCTGGGGTATAAGAGGGAAGGGCCTTACATGGTCAAGCGTATCTAGCTTTATGATGCCTGATCACAGATGCTTCACGCAGTTCACCAGCCTCAGGTCTTCACCACTGCCTTGAAAGCCGCAATCGCCACTTCTATCTGTTTCTTGTCAGGCTCTTTCGTCGTCATCTTCTGCAACGCAAGCCCTGGCCAGACCAGCAGGTTCAGCAGGAAGTTCTTGGGGAACCTTGCGCCGAGCTTGAGGAGCTCATAGCCTATCCCTGCGATCACAGGAAGAAGCAGTATCCTTCCAAGGAACTTTATCCAGAAGCTGTCAGTTACTATCAATGAGAAGATGAGTATGCTTATCACGAGCACGATGAGCAGGAATGTCGTGCCGCATCTGCGGTGCAGCGTGGTATATCTCTTGACATTCGCAGGCGTGAGCTTCTTGCCTGCTTCGTAGCAGTTCACGGTCTTGTGCTCTGCGCCGTGGTACTCGAAGAGCCTCCTGACGTCCTTCATGAATGATATCGCTATGATGTAGAGGACGAACAGCGCGACCCTTATCAGCCCGTCTATCAGGTTGAACACTATGCCTTCTGTCCTTGTTATCTTTGTCAGGTAGAGCGGAAGGAGTATGAAAAGTCCTACAGCGACTGCCACGGCAATCAGTGTCGTGATGGCGAACTCTGTCTTGCTTATCTTCTCCTCTTCCTCATCCATTGATTCATTTGCAGAATAGTTGAGCGCCTTGATGCCCATCACGAGCATCTCTATGAGGTTCACAGTGCCCCGGAAGAACGGCCATCCCAGGAACTTGACTTTCTTGGACACGGACTTCCATCTCTCTTTCTTCACTGTTATCTTATTGTCTGGCTTCCTTACAGCTATGGCTACCTTCTCATCGTTCTTCATCAGGACCCCTTCGATGACAGCCTGTCCGCCCACATTGACGCATTTCTTTGGCATGAAAAACACGAAATTGTCTTATTATATATAGTTAACTGTGGATTTATGTTCTCCTTCCAGCCCCCGAACGCCCACCCTGCGCAGTAAGGAGGGATGATACCACTATGTCTTCTTCTGTGGAACAGTGCTGACGTAGTATGATTGGCCGAAGGCCCCAATATATATTGATTCTATATGTAGAGAACCAGCAGGAACAGATAAACAACATGGCGCAGCTCTATAGACCTAATGCCCCATCTATCTCCTTTGCTATATTCTCAAGGTCATCGCAGGTCCGCGCTACATCCTTGCGGATCTCCTGTATCAGCGCCTCGAGCCTGTCCACGCGTAAGAAATATCGTTTGCCTTCATGCACCACGATGCCTGCGTCACGCAGCTTGTTGATGTGGTGTACTACGGTCCCCCTGCTCAGCCCCAATCTGTACGCCAGCTCATCAGAGCTTATCGGATGCTTCCTCTTTGCTGCCTTAAGTAATTCTATAAATACACGGAAACAGCTTTTGTCCTTGTCCCGCATGTTGAATAATCCCAAAGAAGTTCCCAGGAACTGCAGGTCATCATTGACATTATGGCTGGAAGGTTTGCGTATCTTGACTATGGTTATCTTTTGGTGGACAAATGCCAATTCATACCCCTCTGTTGATAAGTTGTAGTTCTGATATATAAACTTTTGCCGAAATATTTATATATGAGTAGAGTTTACAACCATTCTGTTGATTTAAGCTCAACGAAAGTGGGGTGATTCAGTGTCTGACAATCCTAAGGAAAAAGAAATGAAGGAAGCCATGAAAGCTCAGAAAGGAAAACACAAGAAGGACGCCGACCAGGCCAAGATAGATGAGCTGACAGACGACCTCAAGCGAGTCCAGGCAGAGTTCGAGAACTTCAAGAAGCGCTGTGAGAAGGAGAACTCATGCTTCCGCGACTATGCTAAGGCAGAGGTCATAAAGAAGCTCCTGACAGTGCTTGACTCTTTCGAGATCGCACTCAATAACACGGACAATCATGCAGAGTTCGTCAAGGGTGTCGAGCTGATCTATTCCCAGCTCTACACGATGCTGAAAGACGAAGGCCTGCAGCACATCGAGACGAAAGACAGGAAGTTCGACCCTTATCTTCACGAAGTGATGCTCTCTGAGAAGTCGGACAGGCCAGAAGACACAATATTAGAAGAGCTGCAGAAAGGGTATAAGCTGAAGGACCGCGTACTGCGGCACTCGAAAGTCAAGGTGGCCAAGAAATAGGAATGAAGGTGATATGATCAAGATAACCAAATCCACAAAAGAGGAGGACATACTTAAGCTTGGCGAGCCCTGCAGGAAGTGCGGCCACTGCTGCTCTTACGGCTCTGGCTTCGTGCTCGAGCATGAGATCCCCAGGATCGCGAAGTTCCTCGACATACCGAAAGACCGCTTCATCAGCGATTTCCTCGAGGAGACTGAGATATTCAACACAAAAGTGTTCAAGATAAGGCTGATGAAGAAGAGCGACATGCCTTTCGGCCCTTGCATGTTTTTGGACAACAACCTTTGTCGCATACATGCAGTGAAGCCGCTGCACTGCAGGGTAGGCAACTGCGGTGAGCATGGCGATGACCTGCATGTATGGTTCATTACCAACCACTGCCTGAACATATACGACCCCGAGTCGGTCAGGCAGTACCATTCATACATCGAGACAGGAGGAAAAGTCCTTCCGGGCGCAGAGCTGGAACTGCTTTTCCCTGACAAGCACCAATTGAAGAGGATATTGAGCTATAAGAGATTCAAGTGATAGTCAAATAAGACCAGAAGGTGAAAATGATGGAACAGAAAAACCTTAACGTATCAGTGCATGAGGGCGACGCATTCTTCTGCCATGAGCTCTCTGTGAACTACAACCCGCTGCAGGTCATACTGGACTTCAAGTCCGTGACTCCGCGGGTGGACATACGGTCGAAGCAGGGGCCTATCATAAACATAAAGCACAACGTGGTCATGGTCGACCCTTACCACGCGAAGAAGATGGTCGAGCTTCTCGCAAAGGTAGTCTCTGACTATGAGAAGGATTTCGGCAAGATAGTCAAGCCGAAGGCTGTCGCGAAGATGGAGAAGAAGATGAAGGACAAGCAGGTCACTGACAAGAAGACAATATCCACACCTACTTATTTCGGCTGATAACAGGATCATAAGGTGATCAGGATGAACCATCAGGACACAAGGGCGAGACGTGAGCGTTCAGCGTTGAAGGAGTATTTCATAGAGGCAGGCATGATACTGCGCTACCTGATAGGCAATGACGAGAAGCTTGACACAGTGATCATCTGCAACCCGTATAAGCAGCGCTTTGTCACGACAGACCAGGAGGTCTACCATGCGTTGGGCTCTGTTAAGGAATATGATGACTTCAGGCTCAAGAAGCTGTCCAAGCTCTTCGAGAACGTCACCATAAAGCCTGTCGCGAGGAAACAGCTCCTCACAGAGGAGATTGTCGACAGGCTCAGGGCAGAAGCGTTCAAGACAGAACAGAAGAGCGAGCAGAAGAGTGAACAAAAGGGAGAAGGAAGATGAAAGAGATAGAGGTCAAGATACTCGAGATAGACCCGGAAGAGATAGTCAAGAAGCTGAAAGGGCTTGGCGCAGAGAAGATAGAGTCAGGGCTTATCCACATAACCGCCTTTGATTTCCCTGATGACCGCCTCAGAAATAAAGGGTCTTATGTCCGCGTCAGGACATTCGGGCACAGGACAGAGCTTGTGCTGAAGCAGCCTATCGAACGAAAAGATTTCAAGATAATGGAGGAGATCGAGACCAATGTCGATGATTATGATGCCACTGTAAAGCTTTTCCACACTCTTGGGATGAAGGTTTTCGCCAGGCAGGAGAAGTACCGCGCAAGTTACAGGATTGGCCGGACCCGGTTCGAGCTTGACAAGTACCCTGATATCCCTTGGATGATGGAGGTAGAGGCTCCTACGAAGGAGGATGTGAAGAAAGGGCTGGAATTGCTCGGTTTCAATATGGGTCAAGCAAATCCAAAAAGCTCAAGGGAAATATTCGAGAGTTACGGCTACACAAACTCTTTTTTCACGTTCGCAGAAAAAGGCGAATCACCAGACTATGACAGTCTGTTTGGATAAATAAATCAAAAATAACAATTGAAATACAAGATGGGAGGGATAAAAATGTCAAAGATAATCGGAATCGATCTGGGAACATCAAACTCAGCTGCAGCTTTCCTGGAGGCGGGAAGGCCCAAGATAGTGCCGTCTGCAGAGGGAGCTACGCAGTATGGGAAGGCGTTCCCGAGCGTTGTGGCTTTCACCAAGGACCACCAGATGCTCGTGGGTGAGCCCGCAAGGAGGCAGGCAGTGTCCAACCCCGAAGCGACCATAACGGCTGCAAAGAGGAAGATGGGCACCAACTACAAGTACAAGATCAATGGCAAGGAGTACACGCCTCAGCAGATATCCGCGTTCATCCTTCAGAAGATCAAGAAAGACGCTGAGGAGTTCCTGGGCGAAAAAGTAGAGAAAGCAGTCATCACAGTGCCTGCTTATTTCGACGACAACCAGCGACAGGCGACCAAGGACGCAGGGAATATCGCAGGGCTTGAGGTCGTCCGCATCATCAACGAGCCCACCGCGGCGTCGCTCGCCTACGGCATCGACAAGGGAGAGCAGGAGCACAAGATACTCGTGTTCGACTTCGGCGGCGGCACCCTGGACGTCACCATCATGGAGTTCGGCGAGGGCGTGTTCGAAGTGAAATCAACAAGCGGCGACACGAATCTCGGCGGGACTGACATGGATGAGATCATAATGGGCTGGCTCATCGATGAGTTCAAGAAGACAGAGGGGATAGACCTCAGCAATGACCCTACTGCGATGCAGCGTCTCAGGGAAGCTGCAGAGAAGGCGAAGATAGAGCTCTCCACCACCATGGAGACAGACATCAACCTGCCGTTCATAAGCGCGACAGACAAGGGGCCGAAGCACATGGTCATGAAGCTGAACAGGTCCAAGCTTGAGCAGCTGGTCACGCCAACCATCGAGAAGTGCATGCACCCGATGGAGCAGGCCCTCTCTGACGCAAAGCTCAGGGTAAAAGACATCGACAAGATAATAATGGTTGGAGGTCCTACAAGGATGCCCTCAGTGCGCAAGTTTGTCGAGGATTTCATAGGCAAGAAGGCAGAGCGCGGCGTCGACCCGATGGAGTGCGTGGCGATGGGAGCCGCGATACAGGCAGGCGTTCTCGCAGGAGAGGTGAAGGATGTCCTGCTCCTGGACGTGACCCCGCTCAGCCTCGGCATCGAGACGCTCGGTGGCATTTTCACCAAGCTGATAGACCGCAACACCACAATCCCGACGAAGAAGTCGCAGATATTCTCGACAGCGGCTGACAACCAGCCAGCAGTCACCATCCGCGTCTTCCAGGGAGAGAGGCCGATGGCAGGGGACAACAAGCTGCTCGGCAATTTCGACCTTGTGGGCATACCGCCTGCGCCAAGGGGCGTCCCTCAGATAGAGGTGACGTTCGACATTGACGCGAACGGGATACTCAATGTCTCAGCAAAGGACATAGGCACAGGCAAGCAGCAGGCCATGACCATAACCGCGCCGAACAAGCTCAATGAGCAGGATGTCGAGAAGATGCGGAAAGAGGCAGAGTCCCACGCAGCAGATGACCAGAAGCGTAGGGATGATGCTGAGACCATAAACAAGGCAGACACTCTCGTCTACACCACAGAGAAGACATTGAAGGACATGGAAGGCAAGGTCGCTGAGGAGAAGATCAAGCCGATAAAGGCAGAGATTGCAGAGCTCAAGAAGCTTCTCGAGCCTGAGAAGAAGGATGTCGAGACCCTGAAGAAGAAGGTCGATGAGCTCGAGCGCCTGATGCAGGACGCTGCGACTGAGATGTACCAGAAGGCCCAGCAGGAATACGCCAAGACCCATCCGCAGGGAGAGGCAAAGCCGGGCGGAGAAGGCAAGGAAGGCGCAGAAGCCAAGAAAGACGAGAACGTGGTCGACGCGGATTTCGAGGTAGAAGGCGAGAAGAAAGACGACAAGGGTGGAGGCAAAAAGTAGGTTTTAAATCTTTTTTCATTTTTTCATGATCAGCATGGAGTCAAGAATCCCGTCAGAGCAGGAATGCCTGGAGTTGATGGCAGAGATGAACCTAGCCCATGCTGTGTTCAACCATTCTATCGCTGTCAAGAATGTCGCGCTAAGGTTCGCGGATGAGCTTGAGGCGCGCGGCATCAGGGTCAACAGGCCTCTCATCGCGGCTGCAGCCCTTCTGCATGACATAATGAAGCTCGATGCAGAGGTGTGCCACGGCATTGAAGGCGGTGAGTTCCTGAGGAAGAAGGGGTTTCATGAGGTCGCTTCGATTGTCGAGAAGCACTGCCTCAGCAATCTTGAAGACCCTGACCTTGTACCGAAGACGACTGAGGAGAAGCTGTTGATATATTCTGACCTGCGGGTCAAAGGAGGGAATTTTGTCTCGCTTGAGGAGCGTTTTGATTACATAAGGGAGCGTTATCCTGCCAAGAGGCCGGGTATGTGGGACAAGGCATTTGTCTTCGCAAAAGAGCTTGAGGCAGAGCTGTTCGGAAAAGAGGAGAAGTGAAGATGGCCAAAGACTACTACAATATACTAGGCGTAAGCAAGGACGCGAGCAGGGATGAGATAAAGAAGGCCTACAAGCGCCTGGCCAAGAAGTTCCATCCTGACATAAACAAGGATGATGATGCCACAGAGAAGTTCAAGGAGATAAATGAGGCAGCAGCTGTTCTTGGCGATGAGCAGAAGCGCGCCCAGTACGACCGCTTCGGCACTGCAGAGTTCCCTGGAGGCGCAGGCCCTGGAGCAGGGTTTGACTTCTCGGGTTTTGATTTCGGGGGCGGTGATTTCGGCGACCTGTTCGAGAGCCTTTTCGGAGGCAGCCCTTTCGGCGGGTTCAGGCAGTCAAGGCGCAGGGGACCGAGGCGCGGCGCAGACCTGAGGTATGATCTTGAAGTGGATCTCGAAGACGCGGTCAAAGGGATATCAAAACACATCATAATCCCGAGGTACGAGACATGCAAGAGATGCAAAGGCACTGGTGCGGCATCATCCGCTTCCATCAGGAACTGCTCTGAATGCAATGGCACGGGCATGTCAACCCGCACGCAACGAACTCCGTTCGGCATATTCCAGACCTCTTCTACGTGCAGGACATGTCATGGCGAAGGCAAGGTGATAACAGAGCCTTGTGAGGAGTGCAGGGGTTCAGGACGCGTGGAACAGGAGCGCAAGATAAAGGTCGATGTCCCGCCGGGTGTGGACTCAGGCACGACCCTGCGGCTCGGCGGAGAGGGCGAGGCGGGAGAGAAAGGATCGAGGTCTGGCGACCTCTATGTCGTAGTGCATGTCAATCAGCACAGGATATTCGAGAGAAATGGGAATGACCTGTTCATGCAGGTGCCCATATCATTCACGTGCGCAGTTCTCGGTGATTCCATCGAGGTGCCGACCATCACAGGGAAGGCGAAGCTGAAGATCCCTGCAGGCACCCAGTCCAATACCTTGTTCAAGATGAAAGGCAAGGGCGTGCCTTACCTGAGAGGCTCGTCAGCAGGCGACCAGTATGTCAGGGTCGTGGTGCACACCCCTGAGAGTCTCAGCACGAAGCAGAAGTCTGCGCTCAGGGACTTCGCCAAGGTGATGGGGGACAAGATTGTCCCGAAGAAAGGTTTTCTTGATAAAGTGAAAGAAAGATTTGTATAGGTTCTTTGTACATCTGTATCTGTTCAGCTATTGTCCGCAGCACTGCCGCTCCTGCGCGTCTTCAGGTTGAGATTCAGAAACCCTGCACTTTTACAGCAGTATGCGGTTCGGCAGAAGGGCGTGATGGGTCATCACTAACAGGGCAACTCGGTCTAGCAGCGCTGTGCTGCGTCAAAATCAGCTAGACAAATACGGATCTTTACCTATACATCTATACTCCCAGCGCCGCTCTCTGTTCTTTAGTGAGCTGTGTAGGAGACCATTCCCCCAGATAGTGCTCCCAGAACCACCAGTGGCCTTTCTCGCCGCTTATCGTGAAGTTGAACGGCGGATCCACTTCAGCCCTTCTTGCCGCGTCTATCATCATGCCATCGAAGGTTATGGTCCTCTTGGAGTCATCGTCTTCCCTGACTATTATCTTGAGCGGGAAGCCGTAGTATTCCTGCAGCCATATCCTTGCGGGCTTTCCTTCGAAATTCGCGCTGAAGACCTTTGTGTACTGGTTGCCGATCATCTCTTCATTGATAAGCTTGCCGTCTGTTGTCCTGTAGAGGTATTCCATAGGGTCCGGCACATAATAATCAGAATAATCCACCCTTTCGAGCTCGTAGTCTATATTGGGCTTAGGGCAGAGGTATTTGCTGCAGTGCGAGAACGCCTGCTTTGTCAGCCGATCCATGAGGACCTCATCGAACACCTCTCCTGTCTCATGCTGCATCGCCTTGGGCAGGATGTGCTTGACGAACCTTCCATCGACTATGAACATTAGGTTCTTTATGCCTATGCCTGTATCTGTGATGTTGTACTTGTATGATTGGATAGATGATGCCCGTCTCACAAGCTCATCGAAGTCTGTGATGTTTGTCTGGAACCCTCTCTTATCTACAATGTCATGGTAAGGCTCTCCTGTTATCGGGTTTATGTCCGCTTCAGCTCCTGCCTGTTCAGGGCTTACTTGAACATTTACATCTGGCTTTGCATCTGGCTCTGCTGATGGCTGGCCCTGATGGCAGCCCGTGACAAAGACGAGAACCATCACAAGCATTACGAGTCCGGTCGTGATTATTGCGTTCTTCATGGTGCGTACAGGTCTTTAGATTGTTGTATAAATAGGTTTCTATAGGTTTAAAAATGTTTAAAAACAAAGCAGAACCCTGACCGCAGCCGCCTGTTCTCAAATTATATATACCCCCTCTCTTTTTTCCCTTATCATGATACGCAGCTCATTCATATTCCTGGAGAGGGTCAGCCATGCTACAGAGCAGAGGATCTGGCAGAGTGGGATAACAGACTGGAAGGAGTTCAGGGATGCCAAGAGCGTGCCGAGGATGTCTCAGGCAAGGAAGCATCACTACACCAGGAAGCTTGCTGAGGCAGGGAATCATCTTGCAGACCGCAACGCATCATACTTCACACGCATACTTCCAAGGTCAGAGGCATGGAGGCTCTATGATTTCTTCAGTGATGACTGCCTTTTCCTTGACATTGAGACAACAGGATATTATGGAGACATCACTGTGATCGGGATGTATGATGGCAATGATGTCATGACTTTGGTGAAAGGCCAGAGCCTGACAAAAGACAATATCAAGGATGTGCTTTCAAGGTACAAGATGCTTGTCACTTTCAATGGTCTGTCTTTCGACATCCCTGTGATCAACAGGTACTTCAACAACGTGGTTCCTGCTGTTCCGCATCTTGATCTGCGTTTTCCGCTCGCGAAGCTCGGTTTCACTGGCGGTCTGAAGAAGATTGAGAACAATCTAAATATACTGAGGAGTGATAACACAGAAGGGCTTTCAGGTGAGGACGCAGTGCATCTCTGGCACGACTATGTCAACAACGGGAATCATGGATCGCTTGATCTTCTCGTCGAGTATAACACAGAGGATATAATAAATCTGAAGCCGATAGCTGATTTTGTCTTCAGGGAAATGCGGCAGAAGATGATTGGGAAGATGAAATAATTTTTTTTCTTATTCTTCCTTGATTTGTCTGTTTTTTTCGATTCAAAGATTTTTTGTGGATTTTTCACGTTTTTCCTTTTTTATTGCCGCATTGTGATTTTCATGATAAAATATTATTATTCTGCGTTTTCTCGTCGAGAAAAACAATGCGCGATTTTTTCATGAAACGACCTCAACCATTATTTTTTTATTTTTTCACAATTTTTTTCCGAAAAAACCAAAACATTTATATATGAAAAAACGCATAATTACTCTTTAAGAGTGTTTTAAGCGCTCTAAACCCAAACGAGGTGATTGTTTTGGCAAAAAAGAAGAAGGCTGTTAAGAAAAAGAAGCCAGCCAAGAAGAAGGCTGTTAAGAAAAAGAAGCCAGCCAAGAAGAAAGCTGTCAAGAAGAAAGCAGCCAAGAAGAAGAAAGCAGTGAAGAAGAAGGCCAAGAAGAAAGCAGTGAAGAAGAAGGCCA
>CAZNGE010000003.1:0-77043 GCA_964572875.1 uncultured Methanosarcinales archaeon
AGGTTGGTCTGCGGCAGGTCGAGTATCTGTAACGGATGGTCAATCTTGATGACAAACGGCTCGAAAGAATCGTTGAATATGTAGCCCAGCAAAGGGGTGTAGTAGGCGGTAGTGCCTTCAGTAGAGAGGCGGTAGAAATCCTCGACAGAAGCGAAGTCATGCCTTATGTCATCATAAGGATTCGTGCCGTTGATCTGCAATTGCGGGAAGTCATAGACCTTGATGCGCACCACCTGCCAGTCGCACAATCCTGCCTCATCGCAGACCCATATGGTCACGTTGTGAGGCCCGATGTCGTCGTGGTTAGGGATGTAGGTGGCGTTCTTGCCAGACAGCTTGTATGCATCGGAGTTGGTCCAGTTGAGAGGCGGGGCGTCAGGATAAAAAGGTTTGTTTCGAAGCGAGCTTTGCTGAGGGTAAGTAGTGTCTAGATAGCTTCGTACTGCGTCCCATATGCCAAGTCCTTTCCAATTGTATGGATATCCAGCATCCAACCATGACTGGTTTATCTTATCCACGCCCTTGTTCGGGAACTCAAAGTAATGGCCTGGGTGGGTGGGTTCCTGCGCAGAGCATAGCGTATTGGGGATACCATAATAGAAGTTGAAAACCTCGTCGCAGGTCTCCTTCCACCCGGTGTAGTAGTATGTGAGGTTGTCCTCGTCAGGGTCGTAGATGACATTCCTGCCCATCTCGTCGACGCGAGGGTTAGGACGCAGGTATATGGTGTCGTTCTCCATCACCACGATGTCGATGTCAGAATCATTCGTCAGCTGGTGGATCCAGTCAAGAGCAGGGTAGCGGTTCTGGCGCGCGAACCGGAAGATGAAATCCTGGCCTTTGACCTGCGACATAGAGTCATCCAGGGTTATCACGTCCTCCCAGATGCCCAACCTCTTCAGGGGTGTAGAGATCGAGACGTTTATGTTGGAGTCCCACACCTCGTCGAAATACCTGTAGCCGCTGCTCAGGTTGAACCACAGGAGATAAGAATCATAAGTCGACATGAAAGAAGCAAGCTCGACGATCCTCTTGAGCCTCACAGGCAGACGCTGATGGAAATCACCCACTGTATAGACTGGCTCTACACCACCGACCTTTATCTCAAGAGGTATGTAAGCATCTATCCACACATCGCTCAGCCCAAGCCTCACAGTGATGTTAGGGTCACCAGTAGCAGTCACGTTATATCCTGTCTCTTCGAGGATCGCTATCCAGTCCGTGCAGTTCACGACCTGCCTCGCGATATACTTCTCGAGCTGCCACTGCGTGGAAAGGTAGTCTGCGTAGATGTTGTTCTGGCATATCGGAGTCGAGATTATCCCCTGGCTTTCAGGCGTGCAGCCAGGGCAGAACGCGAAAGGAGAGTTTGCGCCATGCGAGTCGCAAAGCCTCCTCAAAGTCACCTCGCCGAAACGACCCCATCCGCCGAAATCAAGCTTAGGCGCCTGCAATGTCCTTCCCTCTCCGCCAGGATAGGCAGGCGGAGGAGGATACACTGTACCTTGCTCAAGCAAAGGAGCGGATATGCCATACGTCACCCTCGCTCCGAGAGGGACATATCTCGTCGGGTTGGGCGCGGTGCCATTCTCATCAAGGAAGATATCCCCTCCCTGCGACCCGGCGATCTCGATGCCGTCCTCAGATATCTCCTCAAGGCACACACCCACATAATACGGTATTGACCCTGTCTTGAGGAGGTCAGCGATCATCTTCTCGCTCGGAGCCTGGAGCTGGACCTCTGCAAGCCTGGAGTTAAGGTACCACATGAAAGCGAACACGGCGATGAGAAGGATGCCTATTATGAAGAACATGGTAAGCTGGGCCTTCCTGCCCTTCAAGCGGCAGGGCAAGTGTCTAGAACCAGCACTATCATAACTACTTCTATCACTCCCTTTTTTTACCATGCTAATTTCCCCAAAACATGAGAAAATACAGATTAAGGATTTATAAAGGTTTCGCATAAATCTGCGGAATCAGGGCGTAAGAAGTGGTTTTTCAAAAAATTTAAATATTGTACGCGGTATCATCTCCGGCATGGACAAAAATATGTTCCTGAGGGCTGCAAAGTTCTTCCATTTCTCACTTGTAGGAATAACCACATTCTCTGTCCAGATATTCCTGACACTGATCCTGACTGAATGGGCCGGGCTAGCATACTATGTCTCGTACGCACTTGCACTGTTGGTCGCAAGGCTGCTGAACTTCCTGTTCAACACGAAGTACACATTCAGGGCAGAAGGGCGCATGATTGACCGACTGAAGAGGTTTGCCCTGCTCGCAATCATCTATTCTTTCACAAGCTGGATATTGGTCATAGTATCTGTGGAATATATCCATCTGCATTACATGATGTCTGTGATACTGGTCACCTTTCTGCTTTCTTTCCTGACCTACATGATGCAGGAAAGATGGGTATTCGCTAACGTAGAAAAATACTAGATGCGCAAAGCATCGACGATGCCATCCTTAACTATCTTCTCTGCAGTCTCTCTCTTCAGGCTGCCCTGGATCTTGAGGCTTACTGCTTTCGGCTCTTCAATAGGAGAACCTATATCAGTGACGAGCTGGACCTCTGCAGATTTTATTTTATGTCTCTCTACCAGGGCCTTTGCTATATTGTACGCAGCTATCTGGTAGCTCCTGCCAGGATGCCTCGGGTTCTTGCCGGAACTGGCTTCCAATGTCATGGGCCTGCCCGGAGTGATCAGGCTGTTGTACCTGTTGCCCCTGCCGACCTGGCCATCATCGCCCATCTCCGCGCTAAGGCCGGACACTGTGAGATAGACAGAGTTCTCGTCTCCGCAGGTATTGTCCAGCGCGTTTATTTCGACCTTTACCTTGAACCTCTCTATGAGGTGGATGGCTATCCGGTCCTTCTTGACGATGTAATCATTCATGTCCCTTATGCGCTTCCCTATGAACGCTATCGCGACTGTCAGCTCTGTGGTGTCGCGGGTCCTGACTCCCATCACCTTGGTGTCAGGGCCTGCGTAAGGGAACAGCGTCCTGAACTTCTGTGATGAGATGTATTGCTGAACATCGAGGACCAGCCTCTCTGTCCTTGACAGCGGGTAATGCGAAGCCCCGAAGCTGGTGTCGTTCGCTATCGCCCTGTCAGATTTGGATATTACCTCTAAGTTGGCTGCGGCAGACTTTATGTCGACGATGACCCTGAACTTCGCGAGGCTGAACTGCTTGAGGTATTTCTCCGCAGTGTCCTTGATTATCTTCCTCACAGGGAGCTTCCTCTTCCCGACCCTGTCAGTCGCCCTGCCTGCTATTGTGAGTGATATTGGCGAGATCAGGCGTCCGCCTTTGAACTTCGGCCTGGATGACCCTGCCACGAGAAGCCCTTTGTCTATGTTGTAGTGGAGGATACGCCTGAACTCCTTGAGGTAGAACATCGCGAGCGCCTTCCCGCAATCCTCGCACACAGCGTCGCATATGGAATCAGGATGCCCGACTCCCTTGGACTCTACAAACTCCACCTCTCTTTTTTCCACAGGATCCTTTATCTTCTCTATGAAGATGTTCATTGAAGGAGTCAAGAGTATTGATGTTTAAATAGTTTTCTGAGCAGGCAGTGCCGCCGCGATTATTTCCTGATCATATTTTTCACACCGGACCAATAATATATTGAGCCTGCGGCGCTATAATACGCCATACAGTCCTTAGTTCCTGACTTCTTGGTTCCACAGAACCTGACATCGTGTCAGTGAGGCAGAGTTAGTGGAGCTGGCTTCATGGAAAAACAGAAACATTAAAATGTGTCTGGTGGTTGTTATGGGAAAAAGAGGTCAACATGGCTGTTCGTCGAAACATAAAGGTCGGGAGGTATTTCGGGATACAGGTGTTCCTGCACTACTCGTGGTTCTTCATATTCGCATTGCTGGCGTGGGCATTGTCGACAGGGTGGTTCCCGCAGCAGTTCCCTGGATATGGTGTGGTGGATTACTGGGTGCTTGGGTTTGTCTCCTCTTTCCTGCTGTTCGTGTCAGTGCTGCTGCATGAGCTGTCGCATTCCCTTGTCGCGATAAAGCGAGGCATCAAGGTAGAGAGCATCACGCTGTTCTTCTTCGGAGGCATGGCCGGCATGCACGAGACAAGGATGTCACCGAAGACAGAGTTCCAGATGGCGATTGCAGGGCCTTCGATGTCTCTTGCGCTGTCATTCATAGCGCTCGGCGTTTATAATCTTGTGGATGTGTTCTATATCGCCGCAGTCGCATCTTACCTCTACAGGATAAACCTGATACTCGCCATATTCAATCTCATACCTGGCTTCCCTCTCGATGGAGGGAGGGTTTTCCGCTCGATAGTGTGGTACTGGACAAAGGACTACAAGAGAGCGACGCAGGTCGCAGCTACAGGAGGCAAGGTGTTCGCTTACATCCTTATCTTCATCGGGTTCGCGAACGTGTTCTCAGGCAATTTTGGCGGGATATGGTTCGTATTGATCGGCTTCTTTCTCCTGACATTGTCCTCGATGAGCTATGAGCAGGTCGTGATAAAGGACGCGCTGACAGGAAGGACTGTCAATGAGTTCGCAGTCAAGAGGTTCGCCTCGCTAAAGCCCCATATGACTGTGCGGGAGGCTGTGACGGAGCACTTCATGAAGAAGGACATCGAGATGTATCCTGTGGTCGAGAAAGATAAGCTGCTCGGCATCCTGACAGTAGAGCCGATACGGAAGCTTGATAAGAGGCAATGGAAAGGGAAGAAGGTGTCTGACCTCATGATACCGTACCGCAGGACGCCAAAGGCGCGTCTTACTGCGTCTGCCTATGCTGCGCTGGTCAGGATGCTCAAGGCAGGATTCACGACCATGCCCGTGGTAGAGAAGAAGAGGATCGTCGGTGTGGTCAAGAGCAGTGACATCCTACGTTATGTGAAGCTCAAGACAGCAGAAGAGAAATATAAGAAGATGGGATTCGATATCAAGAAACCTTAGCGTCTGTTTATCTCTTTCTGTTGCTGAGGTCGGGCTTTCCCAGCTTGATGAGGAAGCCAGCGACGAGCAGGACTGTCGCGAAGACCACGCTGAGCATCACTATGCGCAGGAATGTGTCGAAGAAGAAAGGCTCTGGGAACATGCGTATCAGGTTGTCTGTGGCAGGGTCGAGCAGCCAGGTGCTGCTCCTGAAGAACAGCTCATGGAACCTGTAGAAAACAGTGCTGAAGCTGAAAGCCATGGCTGCGAAAAGAAGGGCTATTGCGTCGACAACTACACCTACGCCTATCAGTATCCTGTATACGATCTTCTTGAAATACTCCATAAGCTCGACATGGTGGAGGTGGGCGGAGAAATACCTCACTGATACCATTAGCAGAAACAATGAGATTATGGATATGATGACTGCTATGTCAAGGATCCTTGATGCAAGGCTGAACAGTTCCCTCACCTCTATGAGGTGGGCCTTCTCCTTTGCGTTGTAGAAGTCAGACTGTATCACGCCTTTGCCTGACTCGAGATAGCCTATCAGGAAAGCCGCTTCCTCGTCGATGTCTGTGCTCTTGTCGAATCGGGAGTAGATATCATACTTCACGAATTCGCTCGTGTAGAAATCATGGTCGAACGCTACAGACTTGAGGTTCGACAGATATATCATCACAGAAGTGCTTGCGATAAGGAATATGGTCAGGGCGAGGATGATCTTTTCAAGGATGTACCTGTTTGTCCTGATCAAAGGAACTCAATCCCTCTTCTCCTGTTAGGGTTTATCTGCAGCTGGCCCCTGAAATCAGAGACAGAAGCCTGCAGTATGCGGACCTTCTTCTTGGGCTTGGCCTTCTTGATGTCATCACCCCAGAACGTCACCTTGATCTCACCTGTCCTGTCCTTGAGGAACGCAATGGCATAAGGGTCCTCACCATAGCCTGTGCCGTATGTGTCGCCGACAAAATCGATTGTCGCCTCTACGTTGATGTTCTCCATGCCTATCTCAAGATCCTTTATCTTAGAGAACTTAAGCTTCTTGATGTCAAGCTCCTCAAGCTCATCCTCATCCTCGACAAGCTCCTCTGTCCAGAACTCTTCCTCTTCCTTCTTTGCCTTCTTCTTGGCCATCTTATCTCTTCCTTATGAAATTGAACGCTCCGAGCGTGGCAATGGCACCCTCGGCAGCTGCAGTGACTATCTGGTTGAACCCGTTCGAGCCGGTGGTTATGTCGCCTGCTGCGAACACCCCCTCTATGTTGGTCGCCATGCTCTTGTCGACCTTTATGCGTTCCTTCTCTGACAGCTCTACGCCGAGCTCTTTCGCTATGGCTGTTATAGGCAGTCCGCCTATCTCTATGAACAGGCCGTCGAGCTGCAGCTCTTCACCTGTGTCGAGCTTCACCCTCTCAAGCTTTTCCTTGCCTATGATCTCCTTTACGTTGGAATTGTACCTGAACTCGACCTTAGGATCATTCTCAAGATCATTCAGGCGGATAGGTTCGCACCTCATCTTGGATTTTCTATAGATTATGTAGACTTTCTTTGCGTTCTGGCTGAGAATCTGCGCAGCCATGGCAGCTGCGTTGGCACCGCCCACGACACCTACGACCTTATCCTTGAAGAACAATGCATCGCAGGTCGCGCAATAGCTCACTCCTTTGCCGAATAAAGCGTCTTCTCCAGGCGCGTCCAGCTTCCTGCGCTTCGTGCCCATAGCGATTATGATTGTCTTGGCCTTGAAATTTTCCTTTTCTGTAGAAACAATGAATTCATCTGATTCTTTCTTTATCTCCCTGACCTCATCCATCCTTATCGGGACACCGAATGACTTTGCGTGCTCCTCGAACTTCTGCATGAGCTCCATGCCCGGGCCCTTGAAACCCGGCCAGTTCTCTATATCATGGGCCATAGCACAGGATCCTCCTGTCTCAGGGCTTATCACCATGCAGTCCATCTGGTATCTCGCAGCATATATGGCTGCTGTAAGCCCTGCAGGGCCTGCCCCGATTATGATGAGGTCATAAGTCTTGTCTTCTGCCATAGAAACACCTTATAAAGCGCTCTGTAGTATAAGTTTGGAGGGATGTTTAAAAAGGTTTTGGTCAGTGACGCTTCTTTCTGTCTTTCATATCCTGTATACTTTTCTGGACAGCACCGAGAGCCCGTGCGGCATCAACAGGCCGTGTCCTGCTCAAGTTTGAGGTGACTATGCCTTTATTGAAGTCATAGATCAAAGAATCCAATGCATACTCAGCCTCATAATCACTCAAACCCAACTCACCTGTACATTTTCTCTTCATTGCCTTTATGAAATACTTACCGCCATACTTCTCATCGTTCCTGAGGGATTCCTTTGGCTTATGCCTCCATTCAGGTGTCAGGTTCAAATAGAGAGAGAACTCCGGGAAATCCTCAAAATCATCATAGGGAATCTTGTCCTGCGGGACGTCATTCTCTTCAACATAAGTCACAAGATCCCTTACGCTCTTTATCGTAGCTTTGTCATACACCCCAGGGTGTCTTTCAAGGACCTTCTCAAGCTCAACAATTCTGCTTTCACTCAACACCGTCACCTTTTCGGGCTCTTCCTTCTCTTATGATGGTAGTTTTTAAAGATTTTTCGCATGGCAAAAGACCTTTTCCTGGAGCTTTCAGGATGCATCTTCTTGAGCCATCTCCTCAACGAAAGTACATATCCTGCTCCTCCAGGCACTGAACGGTCCTCAAGCTGACTTATTAAATAGCCTGCGAACCTCTTATCATACTCATCTTTCCAATCGCTCACGCTGGTGTAGTTCCTATAAGTATACTGTGGCTTGAACACCTCAGCCATCATCTCCTTCTGCTCCAGCTTACTGTCTGTGATGCTATCGACAAACTCCCTGCAGTGCCTATAGAACATATTGCCGCCCTCGACCTCATTCCTCTGCATCTGCCTTGAGGTTGCGTCCTTCCATGCAGGATTGTCCTGCTTGGCATCTATCCATCGATCCAATGTCTTAAGATGATGATAGGAAGGCTTCTTGTACTGCAGCACCTGCCTTTTCATCTGGTTCCTCTTCTTCCTGCTCTCCCTGTCATTGCCCTTCACCTTAGCGTTGCACCAAATCAGCAGAGAATCATAGAACTGCTTTATCGCTCTGTTGGATGAACGGTTAATCTCAGATGGGGACATACCCTGCCAATCGGGATGCAGCCTGTGATATAGTGTCCAGTCATCCAACTCCCTGAACAGATGATAGGAGTCCCTGCCTCCTTTATCCCTCATACACGCGACTTCCCTTACCCTGCCTACAACATCATCGGTGAACCTATCAGGGTTATCTTCAAGGAAACTGTCAAGTCGTGTCTCGAGGTCCATAACTATCACATCTATCACAGAACTCTTTTTTTTTGGGAAAACAAAATGCTGAATTATCAAATGAAAATGATCAGTCCAGGCCTCTCCATGCGTAATCCCTGAGGTCCCCGTCGCGTCGCTTGTCGCAGAACAGGGTCTCGTCATGGCCTAGTTTTATGGATGCGTTCTGGAGCAGGATCTCGAGCTCTGCGTTGTTGAGAGGGTAGAGATTCGCCTTGTTCTCAGGGCTCTCCCTGGTCCAGATCAAAGTGCTGGCAGTCAGGCGCTGGTACAGGTCTGCCATGAGCCTTGACGGCAGGGGTATCTGCGACATCTGCAATGGAACTACATTATGCTCCCTGTTCCAGTAATGGTCCACTACAGCGTACCATGCTGCGATATCATGCGCGCACCAGTTGAACACCCTTGAATTCTCCTTGTCATCTGCAAAGCGGAACCTCTTTCCGCGATGCCTCATGTCAGGGCATGAATGGTCTGAGATGACCGTGTTCGCGAGCACGTACTTGTGGCTGTCGTCTGTGACAGGGATGCCCATCAACGAGAACTCATAGCTCTGCCTCTTCGGGCTCCTTGAAGGCAGGATGATGTCAGCGATGCCTCCGTCGATAGCTACACGTTTCGCGTCAGCGTATGTCCTGACCTGGATCTTCCTCCCGTCCCTCTCAGCATAAGCATATAGTTTCGCTCCTTCAAGCACTTCAGTAAGGGCGACCTTGCGCTTCCTCTTGTCATTGCCTATGATCGGGATGAATGAATAAGCACACCAGAAGCCAGGCTCTGCAGCTTCGTACAACTCTTTCCTTATCTGGAGAGGTATCTTGTTCTTCTCCTGCATGCCTTCGATGGCCTTGTCGATGCTCCTGAACCTCCTGAACCTGATCTCCTCACCGTGCTTCATGAACTTGCGGTTGGCCTCTGTCCTTGTCAGGACCTTCCTGCTCATGCGGTAGAAATCATCAGGTATGAGCCGCCTGTCAATTATGAGGTACTGGGTCTCGGGATTGATGTCGAGAAGTCTCTCCACTATGTTCTTCCTTGCGACCACCTGCTTGCGGCCTTTCCTTATGCTGTCAGCAGAAGGCCTGCCGAATATGTCTTTCTTGCCCATTGTAACACCCGAAATGATTACGCATGCATGGTTTAATTACTTGTGTGGTGAAGTATGTCTCCACAACAGGCCATGTTAATATATATTATAGGTTATTTCCCCTTTATAAAGGTTTTGTTTTTTGTTACTTTTAAGTGATTAAAATATGTGTTTTGGCGTATTTTGTACGCACCACAGCCTCGCGTTCGCTGTCTATTCATTCACTGCTACGTTTTGCCCAACTGCGTTTTTTTCTGCACATCTTCCTGTCAGCTCACTAGGCGGTGGCTGTGGTGCTTATAGTGTTAGGTGGGTGGCTGTGGGAAGGAAGGAGGGCAGGGGCGCTTTAAGGTGTAAATTTATATAATACAGGCGCTTTTTTTACGTGAAAATGGCGGAGTTCCAGTTTTACCCTGTTGACCTGACCTATAAGATGGTCAGGGGCAGGGCTGCTGTCTATATATACGGCAGGACCAAGGACGGGAAGCAGATATGCGTAGTTGATGAAGGGTTTGAGCCTTATTTCTATGTGCTGCCTGAGAAAGGCGCCAGCCTGTCTGAGATCAAGGATGCCCTGGTAGGGGTCAAGGTAGAGAAGTCAGGCAATTCCTTTGAGGTAGTCAGGACAGAAGCTGTCAAGAAGACCCTGAGCGGAGAGGAGAAACAGGCCATCAAGGTCGTGGTCAACACGCCCCAGGCAGTTCCAGCGCTCAGGGATGAGATAAAGCACATGCACGGCATAGATGGACTGCTGGAATACGACATACTCTACACAAGGAGATACCTCATAGACAAGAAGATCACTCCGCTCGTTCTCACAGATGTCGATGCAGAGCCTCTCAGCGACAGGTCAGAGAGGACAAGGGTGCCCATATTCAAGGCCAGTAAGATAAGCCAGACATCAGATGAGGCACTGGCAGACCTCAGGATACTCGCGTTCGACATAGAGACATACAACCCTGACGGCAGGATAGCCCTGCCAGAGAAGCACCCTATAGTCATGGTCTCGCTCTACGGCAAGGATTTCCAGAAGGTCATAACCTGGAAGAGGTTCAACACAAAGCTCGACTACATAGAGTTCGTGGACGGCGAGGCAGAGCTGATCGACAGGTTCAGGGAGCTTGTCAACGAGCACGCGCCGGACATCATCACAGGATACTACTCAGACGGGTTCGACATGCCCTACATCCTCAAGAGGGCAGAGAAGTACAAGATAAAGCTCGACCTGGGCCTCGACTATGACACTCCATCATCATCAAGAGGCGCGAACAAGGCAGTCGACACGACAGGCATAGTCCATGTAGACATACTCAACTTCATAAAGCGCGTCATATCGAGGAAGATGAAGACAGACTCGTTCACGCTCAACGCGGTCGCTGAAGAGCTCCTCGGAGAGGCAAAGGATGACGTGGATCTCGAGAGGCTTGCAGAGGTGTGGGACAAGGCATCGGATGAGCTTGAGGTATACGCCAAGTACAACCTGAAGGACTCCAAGCTCACGTATGAGCTCTGTGAGAAGGTCCTTCCCAACCTCATCGAACTGGTCAAGCTCGTCGGGCAGACAGTGAAGGACGTCAACAGGATGTCATACTCGCAGCTCGTCGAGTGGTACATCATGAGGAGGGCTGACGCGTTCAAGCAGTTCATACCAAACAAGCCCAACCAGGAACAGCTGGCAGAGCGCATGGACCAGCGGGTCAAGGGCGCGTTCGTGTTCGAGCCAAAGCCCGGACTGTACGAGGACGTGGTGGTGTTCGACTTCCGCAGCCTGTACCCGTCGATAATCGTGTCCCACAACATAAGCATAGAGACGCTGAACTGCGACTGCTGCAAGGACAAGGAGAAGGTGCCGCTCGACACAAAGAAGATCTGGTTCTGCACCAAGAAGGAAGGTTTCTTCGCGACAGTGCTCGAGGAGATAATAACGCGCAGGATGCGCGTCAAGGAGATCATGAAGACCGCTGACAAGAAGAAGAAAGTGTTTTTGGATGCGCGACAGGAATCACTCAAGACATTGTCAAATTCATTCTACGGCTACCTCGGCTTCTTTGCCGCACGCTGGTACAGCAAGGACAGCGCAAGGAGCGTGACAGCGTACGGAAGATACTACATCCACAAGGTCATAGACTCTGCAAAGGAGAAAGGGTTCGAGGTCCTCTATTCTGATACAGACTCGATATTCCTGCATCTCGCAGGAAGGAAAGAGGATGACGCGATGAGGTTCTGCGAGGAGATCAACGCAACCCTGCCAGGCATGATGGAGCTCGAGTACGAGGGCTCATACCCCCGGGCGCTCTTCGTCGCAGTCAAGGAGTCAGAGACGGGCGCGAAGAAGAGGTACGCGCTGATAGACAAGGAAGGGGCAATAACGATAAAAGGGTTCGAGATGGTCAGAAGGAATGTCAGCATGATAGCCAAGAGGACACAGGAAGAGGTGCTCCGCATCATACTGCAGGAGAGCGACCCCAAGAAAGCGTTCAAGTTCGTGAATGACATTGTCGGAGACCTCAGGGCAAAGAAGATAGACCCTGGCGAGCTCATCATAAGCACGCAGCTGACAAAGCCCATAGAATCATACGACTCTGTTGGGCCGCACGTCGCAGTAGCGAAGAGGATGAAGGCCAAAGGCACTGACATCTATCCAGGCATGATAATCAACTATGTCGTGACTGCGGGCAAAGAGAAGATAAGGGACAGGGCAAAGATGCCAGAAGAGGTCAAGGAAGGGGAGTATGACGCAGACTACTACATCAACAACCAGGTGCTTCCTGCTGTCGAGAAGATACTGGAGGTGTTCGGCTACTCATCCGAGGAGCTCGCAGGAGCCAAGAAGCAGAGCAAGTTAGGGTCTTATTTCTGAATTCTCTACGTGTTTGGTGACCAATAAACACCAAAACCGCGAGTTTTTCTGTTTCCGACGGAATTATATAATCTTTAAACAAAACATTTTTAAAGGTCTCTGCCTAAGAAAGTATCAGGAAAATCTAATTTGTCAAAATAAAGAGGCCGGGGAGGGAAACTCTTTTTCAAATCCTAACAAAGTCCTAAAATGAGACAGAATAACAACGCAAGGTCAGTATAGCAATGGTCAAAGGAGTCGATTTCTTCAATTCCCTGGAGCACTTAGAGCCGAGATGCCCGAAGTGCGAGGTCAAGATAGAGTGGGGAGTGAACACAGAGTGGAGCGACAAGCACGACACGCACGTGTGCAAGGAATGCGGGAGTGTTCTGAAGTAGATCCCGGCTTTTTATTCTCTTATGTGCTGTAATCTAACACATCGGATCAATAGATAAATATATGCCTTCGGCAAGGAATTCTACGTCAGGATTGTTCCACAAAGGCTGAGTTCGTGGTTTTCGCGGAGCAGGGTTCGTGGAGGGCTAGGCCGTGTCTTGGCTTGTTTTACCGTAAAGTATATAAAGGCAGAGAGGCAAATTAATTGATATATTAACTACTGTTTAGTTGTTATTGGTGTTTTGGGGGTATATGATGCGTGCTTATTTCCAAGAGCTGAATGCGCTATTGCGGCAGATAAACAAGGCTGTAGTAGAGTATGACCTGTGCAGGCTGGACCCTAAGAGCGAGAACGAGTACAGGGGCAGGATGATCCAGAAGCTGACCGAGCTTGAGGCAGAGAACATGCGCCAGGGCCTTGAGACCCTGATAGAGGATGGATTCAAGCGCCTGCACTATGTAAAGTCTGTGGCAGACAGGTATGTCAACTCATTGTCAACAGAATCTGCGCAGGACATAATCGATGCAGCCAGGACCGCGGTAGATGAGGCCGGGCTTCTTGAGATGGGATTCAGCCATCTGCAGCGGCTCAAGAAACAGATAATACGGCATCAGCAGAGCATACACATGCAGAATGTCAGGCAGCTCAAGACACTCGTGAATGTCTCACGCGGGCTCATCTCTCCTGGTGGGATGGTGGAAGAAGAGGAACTCCAGCAGGAGAAACAGGACTGCTGCATGGAGCTTGTAGATATGCTCAATGAGGACAATCCAGACCATTCCCTGGACTACCTTCTCAAGTCGAGCAGGCTATGCTTTGATTTCAGGGACCCTGACAGGTTCGCCATACTCGTGGAAGCGCTCGAGAAGAAGATATTCGGATGGTGCATAACGCCCAGCATAGACGTGCGGGAAGAGGAGGATACCAATGGTTTCGACCCTGACATGTATGATTACGTAAGACTGCTGCACCAGATGGAAGAGATGGGGTTCAGGTTCGCGTCAGTGCAGAAGAGCTGGGAAGGCCTGCTAGTATCAGTCTTCCTCACAGATGACCCTAACGAGACGATCCGCGATTCACAGGATACACTCGAGCACATACGCGCGAACATAGGGAGCAAGGACCTTCTCGGCCTGATACGGGAAAATAAGCTCGACCTCGGCAGGCACATGCGCGAGATATCGCTCAAGGGCCCAAGGCATCTGGAGCTCGTGAACACCTACATCAAGAGACTCACAAGGGAGATACAGGGCAGGGTGTTCGGCAAGAGCCTGCCTCTCGCCAAGCAAGACCCTGCGGACAGGTACATCTTTGTTGCAGAGCCGCGGAAGTTCGTGGAATGCAGCAAGCATCTAATGGCCCAGTTCGGCTTCCCAAAACCAGACCTGGAGATGATGGCAGACAAGGTATACGGGATAATGTCCACCTATACCCAGCACAGGATACCACCAGTCAGATACACAGGACGGATCAAAGGCTATGAAGACGTCGGCAGGCTATACATCGCAAACAGGTTCTGGGTGATAGACTTCTATGAGAGCAGAGAGAACATACCGTCAGCGTTGTGGGATGCATACACCTATGGAAGCCGCGATGACAGCCGGTTCGAAGAGATGCTGCAGAAGGCAGAACTGCCTGTTGGTGCAGGCCATGTCAGGCAAGCATACCACGTGATATTCTCAGAAGACTTCAGATACTCCAAGAGGGTTGCTGCAAGGGACAGGTCAGGCAGGAAGGCTGTCCATGTGACTCCGGTAGGGCTGGAAGAGCCGACGCACCAGGAGATAAACAGCTTCGTGAGCAGGAATCCAGGGAACTCCCTGATGACACAGGACGAGTTCCTGAAGATAAGGGACCAGATCTTCCGCTGATCACTCGGCAGGTCCGCCTTTCTCCTTCATCTTCTTCGTGATAGGTATCTTCGCGCTGCACTTGCCGCACTGGAACACTATCGCATCCATGCCCTGGAACTTCCTCCTCTTGAAAGGCACCTCTGCCTCGCCCTCATTGCCGCACTCAGGGCAGGTATACTTCACGCTGCACGTGAGGGTCTCCTCATGCGCCTTCTTCTCGACAGTGAAGCCGCACTCAGGGCAGACATACTCCTTCGCCCTTATCTTCACCTTGCCTGTCTTGGCGTCCACAGGCTTGCCCATCATGCCCTTGTTGCACTTCGGGCACGCTCCCTTGAACACCCACGCCCGCACATTGCCCTTGCCTATCTCCCTCTGGGTGAAATAGATCAGCTCGTCCATACTCTCAGGTTCTCTCACGATTTTTCACACCTCTTTACTCCTCTTTCCTGTCGATCCTCTTGAGCTCGATGCTTATCGCGTCCTCATCGAGCCTTGTGTATTCAGGGCACCCGACATAATCAAATCCTTTCTCCTCGCAATAGCCCACCAATGATTCCTTCTCCTTCTCGCTCATGTATCGCACGACCACGTTGATGCCGCGCAGGTCCTCATGGATTATCTTCAGGCCAGGGAAGCGCTCCTTCAGCTCCTGCTTTACAGCCTCTGCGTCCTTCACCAAGTCCTTTATGCGCTTCTTTGCGGATTTCAGCTTGCTGAGAAGAACATCATATTTGGGGTAATGGTTTGTCGTGGAGAATATATCCTTCGCCTCCCTGAAATACTCATCTTTCCTCACGCTGATGAACCCGCCATACTCGACATTGATGGGCTTCCACCTGCCGAAGCTCGCCACTATGATGTCAGAATAAGCCCCGTCGCAGAGCACCTCATCGCCGACAGCTCCAGACGCGTCCTCTATGACCAGGCAGTTGTTCTTCCTGCAGAGCTTGGATATGTAGCTCATGGGCTGCTCAGCAAAATAGCCTGCGAAGCTCGTGACCAGCAGGGCAGCGCCGGACTCTGCCTTCTTCTCAAGGTCGATAAGGTCGATCAGGCCGCGATTTGTCTTGACTGTGCGGACATCAAAGCCCAGCATCTTGGGATATGTCTTGAACGATATCCACCCTCCCTGGTCAGGTATGAGAATGAAAGGCTTAGGATTTATCTTTTTCACTATGTACAAAGCGCAGAAGATGGCTGCGTTGCCGCGATGCACGAGCCGGACATGCTTGTGCCCTGTAAAGCCTGAAAGAAGCTTCAGCACCTCATGGTTCTCTTTCATCAGGTTCTGGAGATCCTTCTCAGCCATGCCATTCGGGGGCTTTTTCATGCAGCAGGATTAGGCGGGTGGTTATTTAAAGTTTTCGAGTGCAGAAAACATTAATAAATACCCCCTCAAAACCTCACTATATGGACTCTGGAAAGTTCTATGATGAGATAGCAGACGGGTATGATGAGCTCCACATGGGAGAGCAGCTCAGGAAGATGACTGCGATAATAGCTGCGATGGGCGAGTACATCCCTAAGAAGCCTGAGAAGCTGCTCGATGTAGGGTGCGGGAGCGGGATATCCACTTCTGTATGGAGCTGCGACTGCACAGGCATAGATCCCAGCGACAACCTGATAGCGGTCGCGAAGAAGAACCATCCCAAATTGAGGTTCTATGTGGGCAGGGCAGAGGAGCTGCCTTTCCCTGACAAGTCATTCGACGTAGTGATATGCATAACAGCGGTACACAACTTCCATGACATACGCAGGGGCATCGAGGAGATGAAGAGGGTCGGCAAGGACAGGTTCGTGATAACCGTCCTGCGCAAGTCAAATAAGATAGAGGAGATAGAGAAGCTCATCATACTCAACTTCAAGGTCAAGAAGATAGTCATGGAAGACAAGGACCTCATATTCATCTGCAGGAGCAGGGAGTGGGGGAAGAAAAAGACAGAAAAGTAGGTTTAGTACCTGAGCTCCCTTGCCGTGCCTATGCCACGCTCGTTGTCTATTCATCGTATGATCTATTTCGCCCAGCTGCGTTGATTACTGCATATATTCCTGTCAACGCGCTAGGTGGCATCGGCACTTGCATAGGCGGCTGTGGCACTCGAACAGCGGTATGGCTTGGAGGTGCTAGAATTACAATAAAGCTTTTAAATACCTGAATCCTGCCATCATATATAATAATATCATGTTATGATATCATGTCATAATATCGTGCTAAAGAGGTGCATATGATGAAAGGGTCTGTCAAGGAATCTATGAAGGAAACCCTGCCGTTCTTCAGGACTATCTGGCTCGCGCTCAACCCCTGGAGGTATGATGAGGCCAGGGAGACAGGGACAGGCAAGGTGTTCAAGTACTTCTTCTCGTTCGTGTTCCTCGCTTTTGTCATCGCTGTATTGCTGATGCTGCCTGCGATAGGGAGCATAGTCAGCGAACAGCTGGACAATTTCAAGACACTGACAGTCAGCGTAGATACAGAGATGGAGAAGCCGGTCGTGTTTCCTGAGAAACGGCCATACATAATCATAGACACGAGAGAGCCTGAAGCCATGCTCAAGGAAGGCAAGATACTTATAACAGGCGATAACATGTATACAAAAGGCCTGACCGGCAAGGTCGATAAGCACCCGCTGGGGCCTTACAAGGACCTTCTTGCTAATGAGGTCGTACTCATAATCGCTATACTGCTAATGCTGCCATCGCTGCTGTTCCTGTTCTACATCGGATACGCGATAAAGCTGCTGCTCGTAGCGCTGCTGGCTGCGGTGCTGGGCTTCATCATCGGGAGAATAATCAAGTTCGAGCTCCTGTTCAAGGATGCCCTCAAGACAGGGCTGCTCGCGGCTACGCCCATGATAATCATCGATGTGATACGCATGCCGTTCGGCCTGAACGTCTATGGAGCAGAGTACATAGCGTTCGCGATATTCTTCATAGTCGGCGCGATAAAGATAGGTGATTTCGAAGGCGGCGGCAGGCGAAGGAGCAGGAAGCCAGGCAAAGGCAGGTATATCGACCTTACAAAGAAAGCGTGAGAGAGCCATAATGACTGATGTGAGGAGATAAGATGGACAACGTATACCCGAACCAGGCCGTGCTCATCAGCACGAGAGGGAACGCAGAAGTGATGGGAAAACAGGTGTCAAAGGACAACATCATGACAGCCGCGTGGCACTGCCCGCTCAGCTTCGAGCCCCAGCTGTACGGAATAAGCATAGGCAAGACAAGGTTCTCGCGCAAGCTCATCGAGGACAGCAAGGTATTCGCAGTGAATTTCATACCTTATGACATGAAGAAGCAAGCCCTGTACTGCGGGCAGGCAAGCGGCGCGGACACAGACAAGTTCGACAAGTCCGGCCTGACAAAGGAAGAATGTGAGGCGATAGACTGCTGTAAGGTGGGAGAGGCGGTCGCCCAGCTGGAATGCGAGGTCATAGACTCGTTCGAGGTCGGGGACCACATATTCTTTGTCGGCAAGATACTCAAGAATACAGCCAAGGAAGCCAAGAAGCGCCTCCTCTACCGAGGAGACGGCGAATTCACATCAACATCGTGATCAGGAAGTGCAACCTCATGAACCGGAAAGAGAAAGACCAATACACCAAGCTCATCAGCCTGGAGGTAAACTCGTATCTCGACAAGATATACAAGACCATGAAAAGCCAGGTAAAGCTCAGGCCAGTAAGCATAATGCCTGAAGACATAATATTCAGGAACGCATCCTTCGGCTCCACAAAGGCCTGGGAGTTCAGGCTCAACAGGAAAGAGGAAGTGGCGCGAGGGGAGGTCGGCAGCATAGTCATGGCGACCGCAGGCATCGACAAGAGCGTGGTGAGGAAGCAGAGGGCGTTGTTTATAGCGGCAGAGTTCTATGTCTACCACGCGTTCGCGAACCACAAGGACCCTTCATACTTCGATTCCATAAAAGGACAGAACCAGTACGGCGACATGGTGCGGAAGCTATTCGGCAGGCGGTCTGCACATGAGATAAGGGACCATGCTGTGCAGTACGTGATAGAGGATATAAGGGAGCACGCGCTCGCGCACCTCCGCGCGCACGGCTGGTTCGTCAGCCTCACGAAGCTGAACAGGCACTACCCCGACATCGCGAAGATAGTCGGAAGCTCAGAGAAGACGTTCAAGGAGATATTCAGGAAACAGCACCAGAAATTCACGCACAGCATGCTCAAGCAGGAAGAGGACCTTGTCAGGAAAGAGATCGAGGACATAGACCACCTAATTAAAATGCTCAAATCGCGCGAAGATACAGTCAAGATGGCGCAACTGCGCAAGATGATACGCCTGCACCTGGCAAACCTCAGGACATTCAGGAAGACGCTGGACAGCATACACGGCAACCTGGACAGATGGGTGCTCGTTGACAAGAAAGAGCACGCGTTGATGCGCAAGAGAAAACACATACCGCGCGAGGAGCTGCACGACATCCTCGCAGAAGAGGCGCGCGCAGAGAAGATAGACATAAACAGGGTGCACCTTGTGTTCAATTATTTTGAAAAGGAAAAGATTAATATACTAAATGACCTAGAAATGGTCGATAAGATGAGTGCGTCTGCACGGAAAAAGAGGCGTTAGTGTCTTATTTATAAATTGTTTATAAATAAAAATAAGAGGCATTACCAGACATGTAGATGAGGTGTTCATTATGGATGATATTTCTAAACTCCAGAAGATAAACCAGGTGGCGCGCGAGCTCATGAAGCACGGCCAGGCACAGTCAATGGACGAGGCGGTCAAGAAAGCAACGGCACAGGTCGAAGGGGGAAGCGTGCTCCAGCAGGCACCAGTGCAGCCGGCTGTCGAGATGCCTGAAGCGCCTGAGCCTGAAGAGGAGCAGACACATGAAGATGACCAGATGTCAGAGGGCACTCCCGAACCAGAGCCTGCAGCGCAGGTAGAGATGCCGCGCATGGAAGGCGGTGCTGACATGTCAAGGATAATAGACCAGCAGCAGAGCATAATAAGCAGCATGACGAACGCTGTCAATGCTCATTCCAGGCAGATGGACGACATGAACAACAAGATCAACGGACTCATAGCAGAGCTGACATCCATGAAGTCAGAGCTGCAGACGATGAAAGAGAGCCCTGTCAGCCCTCCGATGAAGAAGAGGGATGCAGAGCACGGGCAGACGCAGTTCAAGCAGGAAGCGGCGCAGCCGGCAGAAGGTGAGAAGAAACCTAAAGGCGAAGGGCATGCGCGCACAGGAAACTATAACCCTGACGATGTGTCAATAGAGAAGTTCTTCTATTATGGCGGGAAGTGAACAAAGAAAAAAAATTCTAAAATAATTTTTATCTTTCTCTATTTATGATGCTCAGTGTGGTGAGCATCATGATGCTCCTTGTGCTCGTGATGAGACTCGTGGGCTGGCTTGTGCGGCTTTGGAGGAACAGGCTTTCCCCTGGAAACCTGCTCATCTGTGGCGACTGACACCTCATTCGAGCGCGACTTCTTCTTGCCCTTCTTTGTCGAGAACTCGGCCACAGTAGGCTTGATGGTCACGGTGCCGAACAGGTGCAGCTTGGCATAAACCTTATACGTTATGATGCGCGTGTCGCCTGGAGACAGCTCGCCGAACCTGTACTCAAGCAATGTACCCTCATGGTCGTGCTCGTGCATCTTCACAGGATGCATCGAACCCTCGAAAGAGTCCTTCTTGAGCTTCACCATCTTGGTGATGCGCTCAACAATCCTGATGTTGGATATCGGCTCTTTGCCCCTGTTCTTCAGGAAGATGACGACAGACAGGTCGGAGATCGCCCCGCCATGCTCCTTATGCACGGACTTGACCTTCTTCCTGACTATCAACGGGTTCGCAAGCGCCAGCTTGTAGACTATGAATGCTATTATGATCAGCGCGATAAGCAGCAGCAGCCTGTAGCTCGTCTTCATGTGGATCTCGGTGGATTCCTCAGGGTTCAGGGATACGCCCCACGCGAAATAGTACTTGCCGGCCTCTTTCACGATCTGGAACTTTGGTGTTGAAGAGCTGAAGAAGCGTTCCTTCAAGGACGTCTCGAGCCTGACAGTGTCAGACTTCTTCGCATTGCCGTCGTTGGTGATGGTTATCACGCGGTCCTGCCTCAGGAACTTCCTGTCTACATCAATGCTCGTCTTGAAAGGAGGCACGTACTCGACGACCTCGAAGTTATGGTCGCTGGAATGGAACTCCTCACCCTCATAATCCACAGTCGCGTGGAGCTGGTCCTGCTGAGGCTTGATGTTGTCCATGAGAATGACTGCGAAAGAGACGCTCTTGGTCTCCCCTGGCTGGACAGTCACGTTAGTCTCCTCACTCAGGATCTTGCTGGCGATCTTGACATGCACATCCTCGAGAAGCCTCTCGTTATTGTTCTTGATATTGACTATCACATTGTACGCCCCTCTAGGATCCATCTGCGCAGGGACAGAGACATCAACATCGAAGTCAGGCCTCGGAGCATCACCAGGAGCGGTCTCGCCGACCCTGATGTGCATCACGTTCTCGATGATATTCTTTGATGATAATGACTGGACGCTCACCTTAACGCTATAGATGCCCTTCGGGACATTTCCCTTGACAAGGACGTGGATCTTGCCTTTCTCACCTGGTGCGACAGTGATCTGCTTGTCAAGAGGGCCTGGAAGGACCTGGTAGGACCATTTCGGGTCCTCAAGATACAAGAGCTTGTAGGTGTCTGGCTCAGGACCCTTGTTCTCAACGACTATGTAGAAGTCTGCATGATTCTCTTTAGGGTCCATAATGACATCGTTGACCGCATCTGTAGTAACGAAAAACGTCGGAGCGGCTATGACCTGGGCGAAGACAGCCGCGCTCAGCAGCAGGAAAACTCCCAAGAATAGAACTAAAGCTCTTTTTTTCATCATAAGCACCTCTATAGCGATACCCATTAGTCAGTGAATATCTTTTATAAAGGTTTCGTTTTACATCTTTACTAAGCCCGTACTTTTCCAGCCCTGAAATTGAGAAAACTTTAAATACTCAGCAACCCAATCGACAGTCCAATAGGTGCTATAAAGATGCCGAAAGAGCAGAAGAAAATTGACATACCCTCACCAGAAGAGGTGCCTCCGGACAAGCTCAGCACACTGAGCAGGAAGTTCCTGGACTGGAAGACCGGCATGGTCATAGTCATCGGTGTATTGCTCGTGTTCACATTCCTCAATGTCCTGATATCAAACCCAACTATCAGCGGATACGCAGTAGTAGACGCTTCAACGCAGGACACTGCAAGGTTCTCAAACATGACATCCATACTCGTTGTCGTGTTCGCGTTCTTCGGACTCTTCCTGTTCGTGATAACGCACAGGCTGGGAGACAGGGGAAGAGGGTAAGAAATCTTTTTTGTTTGAGTCTTTTTCTTTGTATCTCTCTATCTTGTTATAAAAATAAAGTGGGGCTTCGAGGACCTTCGCATCAAGCGCTTTGCGTTTGACATTTCGAACCCCGGTTGGACGCATGTTGTAGCGCAGATACAACGCCAACAGAGCGCAGCTCTGTGCTGCCCCAAGCGCCAGTGATAGTCGCCCCGGATGGGCTTGTACCGACATCCGTCCAAGCTACACTAAAGCCCCACTTTGGCCTGACGGAAACTGCGCTAGTTCTTAAAATTTATCATTGTTCGGGGCATTTTTGAGTGTCTTTAGGTCCTTCCTCAGGAAACGACCCTGCTCACATGCTCATTCTTGTGGAGCCGTATCACGTTGTCCACAAAGCTCTCTATCTTGGACTCGTGTGAGACCAGGATGACCTGCTTTATGCTTATCTCGTCCAGCACCGTCCGGACCTTGTCAAGCTGTTCTGATGAGAAGCCGTCTGTGGGCTCGTCGAGGATCAGGAGGTCCCGCGTCTTTATCGTGCTGATGATGTCATTTATTACCTTGTTGAGCGCAAGACGGTAGGCCAATGCTATCGATGTCTTCTCGCCTCCGCTGAGATGCTCTATGCTGATGTCATGCCCGTTCTGCGTGACAAGCGGGGAGAAGGACTCGTCGATCCTGACAGATATGGTCTCGTCCTCTATCAGCAGGTTGAACCACGTCGAGAAGAGCTCGCTGAACCTGGTGTGCACGCGCGCCATTATCTGCTTCTCCATGGTAGTCATGAGGTTGATGAACATCCTCTCAAGCCATTCCTGCACAGAGCTGAGGTATGATATCCGCTCCAGCGCCTCCTGTTTCTGTGCGATGTCCCTGCTGAGCATCGAGATGTGGCTCTCTATGCCCTCAATCTCCTTGCCGATGCCCCCAATCCTGACTTCCAGCCTCTTCTCCTCGTCGGAGATGTCCTCGAACTCATGCTTCTTCCTGATGTATTCCTTCTCGACATGCAGGTTCTGCAATATCTGCTGGCTGAGGCCCATCCTGTCAGAGTTTATCCTGCCCACCTCCTGCTTCAGCTGCTCCTGGTGCTTTCCGATGTCCTCCCTCCTTTTCTTCTTATCAGCCAGCAGTGCGAGGTTGTGCTTCTTCTCCTTCTGCTTCAGGGCGTAGCCGTTTATCCCCTTGAGCATGGCTTTCTTCTCGTCTAGCTCTCTGGCGAGCCTCTCTATCATCCTGTCGTCGAGCTTTCCGAGCTCCGACATGATGTCAATCCTCTGCCTGTCAAGCTCTGCGTGCTGCTTCCTGACAGACTCCAGCTCTTTCTTCATGGCCTCCAGGTTGGATATCTCCACTTTCATCGCGGCGAGCTTCCTCTCCTTGTCTATGATCGCGTCGAACCTGCTGTTGCTCTTCTTCAGCATCGCTGATATGCGGTTCCTCTCTCCTGTTATGTTGTCCAGCTCTACAGTGAGCTTCCTTATCTTCCGGTCCTCGTCGTCAATGATAGCCCTCTTGTGCACCTCGCTGACTTCCTGCCGGCATGTCGGGCACAGCTCAAGCGTGGCTATCTCGCCTTTCAGCCTCTCTGAATTGCTCCTGTTCGCCGACAGCTCCGTGATCACCCGCTGGGTCTCCTCAAGCTTCCTTGCTATCTCGTCGATGTTTCCTGCTATGATCTCCTTGTCCCTGACCTCATCGAGCAGCACCCTGTAAAGGACTTCCTTCTCTGCGGCCACCTCTGCCCTGCCTGTCTTCGCGTCTATCTCCTTCTCCAGCTCTGCGATGCGCTTCCTGACCTGACTGCTGCGCTCATTGAGTTCTGTCTTCCTCGACGACAATCCTGTCATCTCCTTCTGCCTGCGCTCAATGTCCTTCTCGACCTCTTCTGCAGGAGGGAAATGCCTCTCTTCCAGGAAAGTCTCCTCGAGCCTCCTGTTGAGCTGCTGGATCTCCGCATCGAGTATCTCAACGTCTGAGGCGTTCCTGCTGCGCACGCGCACTATCTCGCTGAGCCGGGCGTCAAACACCTCTACATCCTTCCTGAGACCATTCAGTATCCTTATGTTCTCCTCGATGCTGGCCAGGCCCTGCTTCGCTGAATCCTTCTTTTTCCTTACTGCATCAAGCGAGGGGAGCAGGACCTTCTTCTCATCCTGCTTTGCGGCAAGGTCTTTTTTCCTCTGGTCCCTCTCTTTCTTCTTCCCATCGATGCCCTGAGCTACACCTGCAAGCTCTTTCTTCTCCTCTTTCATGCTCCTTATATAGACCGCGGCGTTCTCTGCGATGCGCTTGTAGCGGTCTATGCCGAACACCTTCCTCAATGTGTCTATGCGGAGCTCATCAGGCTCCATTATGATGTTCTTCATCTCCTCCTGCGGGGTGTAGACCGTATATCTATATACGAGGGATTTCGATTTCGTGAGCAGCTCCTTGGGATAGCCGAGAAGATCCAGCATGCGGGCCTTCAGCTCGGTCGCAGTGCCGTCAATCCTCCTGTTGTTTATGGAGATGAACCCTGCGTCCTGGGTGACAGAGCCCTGCTGCCGCTTAAGCTTCCGCCTTATCGTGACCTCATCCTTTCCAAGGCTGAATGACAGCTCCACCTCGCCTTCCTTCTCCCCTTTCCTCAGCAGCGCCTCCCCTGAGATGGAGTCCCTTCTCGCTCCGAAGAGGGCGAACTCTATAGAATGCAATATTGATGATTTGCCGCTGCCGATATCCCCTGCCAAGAGAGTAGAACCTTCAGGGAAGTCTATCCTCTGGTCATGATAGCTTCTTATGTTCCGGAGGGCGATTGACTTGAGAATCATGAGCGGCGGAAAAGTGAGGGAGGTATAAATAAATTGTCAATGCTTTTAAACGCAGCTCCACGCTGCTAGACTGAGTTTAGGCTGCAATCTGATTTATTCACTAACCGTGCTTACGGCTTGCGCAATATGCGTAAGTTGGTGGTCAAGTGCAGCCCATTGTTTATTCATGTCCTGAGGACACGCAAAGAGCGGTGGAGCTGCTTGTTTTATTTTACTATAGGTTTGAGACAACGATACATAGTCTCCTTTTTGGGACGAATGAAATACGGTTTTCACTACCGCAAAATTTATATACAAATACTCTATTCACGAATGATAACTATTTACGATAATCTTAAACGAGGTACTGAGGTGGTAAGATGAGTAGGAAGCACATAGTTTGTTTGGCAATTCTAGGAATTCTAATCATGGCATTGTCAATGTTCGGATGCCAGGGTTACGAGGCACCGAAATACAAGTCACCGGACGATTCTGGTGACGCGGCAAATCCCGAGGAAGTCAATATCGACGTCAGCGACATAGGGAATGAAACACCTGCAGAAGAGGACAACTGGTGGTCAGATTCTGAGACGACTGGAGGAGATGAAGGCAATGTACCTGTTGTCGAGCCAACGGCCACAGTCAAGTCCTACAAGCCAAAGGCATATGAGCCTGCAGTGGTAGATGAAGGGGCTGCGGCAGAAGGCGATGATTTCGCGAAGTCACCGTACAGGCAGGTTGTCGAGGATGACCTCCCAACACTCACAGTCACAGAGGGAGACCTTGTGAAGCTAAACGTCAAGGCTACGGATGCTGACGGCGACACCCTTCAATACACATTCACTGCGCCTCTCAACTCAGAGGGCAAGTGGCAGACAAGGGCAGGCGACGAAGGCGCGTACTATCCTGAGGTAACAGTCTCTGACGGCAAGACAGAGGTCGTGAAGACAGTCAAGATCGTGGTTGAGCCCAAGAACAACAAGCCTGTGCTGCAGTTCATCCCGAACATCGAGGTCAACGAGGGCGATACCGTGAGCCTGAGGCCCACGGCCACAGACGCGGACGGCGACAAGCTCACGTACAGCTATTCCGGCTGGATGACCGAGAGCAGCAAGGTGACCGGCTATAACGACCAGGGTGAGCACGTGGTGGTCGTGTCAGTCACAGACGGCATCTCGACAGTGTCACAGGAAGTCACTGTGAACGTCAAGGACGTCAACAGGGCTCCGGAAGTCGAGATAGAGTTCTAATTTTTTCCTTTATTTTTTTCCTTTCTTTTAACCCTGCATGTGTTTCCTGTTATCGTTACATCACATAGTTTAAAAGATATAAAAAGCAAAAAAACATAGGTTTATAAATCGGTTTTACAAAGTATTTCACAATCAGTTTCAAGAAAGAGGTTGGCAAAATGGAAGATGATGATTACACCACTTCGGAAAAGGATGATTCTTCTTTTGTAAAGAAAGTCGTTAGTGACATGGTAGAGAGCAGCAAAGAGACAGAGAGTTCTGCGAAGCCAAAGAACTTCGGTAAGCTCGTGCCCGCGCTGATCGAGAAGGGCATAGAGTCCGTGAACCTCTCCATGTTCGATGATGATACGAGGGAACAGCTGCTCAACGAGGTCGGAGACGAGTGCCTGCGAAAAGGTAAGATCAACGAGGCGATAAAGGCATTCATGTTCATAGGGAACAAGTCAAAGCTCTCGAAGATAGGCAGCAGCTACGAGAACATAGGCCTGTTCTCAGAGGCGGTCGACATGTACGTGCTCGCAGAGGACAAGCCCAAGCTCGCGGAGCTCGGCGACAAATGCCTGAAGGAGAGCAAGTTCGTGGATGCGATAAAGGCGTTCAAGGCAGTGAATGAAAGGCAGAAGCTCCTGACAGTCGGTGACGAGTGCATGAAGAGGGAGAAATGGGACTCTGCGCTCGAGATATTCTCGTTCCTCGACAGCAAGGAGAAGCTCGTGGAGCTCGGTGACAGGTGCTTCAAGCACCCGTTCTTCAACTACGCGGCGAAAGCGTACCAGCTGGCAGGCGACCCTGAGAAGCTGACAAAGCTCGGTGACGAGTGCATAAGGCAGGGCCTGGTCAAGACAGCCTACGACATCTATGTCTCTGCAGGCAACGATACCATGGCGCACTTCATACGCGAGAACTTCATGGGCAAGGAAAGCCAGAAGTAAATATTTTCATTTTGAATTCATTCTTATATGCCATAATATCAATAGTGTTTTTCACAGAGAATTCCGAAAAATGACCGTCACTTCCCGTCTTGCTGCTCAGCGCTGCATCGCCCTGAGACGCCTCAGGCAGACGCACATCTCATAGCCCTGGTCCTCGCCCTGCTCTACGGAATCGAGATATATGCGGTTCTTAGGGTGGATCTTCTTCACGAAGTGACAGTCGCCCTTGTGCATCTTCGTGGATCCGTTGGACGCGATTATCCTGTCAGGCGACTCAAGCTCATATTCTTCCCTTCTCTGCCTGTCGTCCTCCTCTTCATCGGGTCCCTCTGCGGTCTCTTCCGGCTCTTCGTCCTCACCTTCTACTGCCTCTTCATCCGGGACCTCATCTATGACCTCATCGATGCCTTTCGGCTCTGTCTCTTCAGCAGGCCCTTCCTCGTCTACCCCTTCCCCCTCATATGGCGGGATGACCTCTGCCTCTACCTCCTCTGGCTCCTGCTCTTCCTTCTCCCCGGCCTCTTCCCTGAGCTCCTGCCTCTCTTTCTCTGAGAATTCCCTGAACACGCGGTCCTTCAGCTCCCTGCGTCTCTTCTCGAGCTCTTCGCGCTCCTCTTCAGTCAGCCTTGTCTTCCTCACGCCGCCGACCCTGCGGCCGAACTCGCTGTCGATGATGTCCTTCCTGTCGAACAGGAGATTGCATTCCTCGCAGAGATACCTGAAATGGTCATTGCCCTTGACGTCACTGCCGCAGATAGGACAGCCATCCGATATCTGGAATATGAAATGCTTCTCGAACTCGGTCGGCCCTGTATCTCCCTCTTCAATGTCATTCTCATCAAGGTCCTTGAAGTCAGCGAAGTCTATGATCTCGTCCTCGTTGAGGCCGAGCTCTTCAAGCTCTTTCTTCTTTTTCTTCCTGAACATCTACTTATTCTCCCTGGCCGGCTCCTTGTAGCCGCCTTTCTTGTTCTTCAGGTCCCTGCCCTTGGCAGGCTCAGGCCTGTCTTTCCTGGCTTTAAATTTTTCTTTTCCGGGCCTGTTCTCCTGCCCTTTCCTGCCTTCCTTCTTCCATATCAGGCCTGCGACGCGCGACATGAACCCCTCCTCCTTGTCGAATCCCTCCAGTATCGGGATGAGTTCCTCGTCGAGAACCTCTGAAGAGTAGAACCTCTGGAGCAGCCTGAAGTTATGGGCTACATCCGCCTTCCTCTTCCTGCCGTCCATGATGAGCTGGTACGTGTCAGAGACTGTCTCAGGCGTGACCTTGCTGTCTGTCACGACGAACCTGAACCCCTTCTCAAGGAACCCGTCGAGGTTCGGGAAGCGGTTCACTACCAATGGCTTCCTGTAAGCTACAGCCTCTATCACGGGGTTGCCGAAGGCATCGCCTGTGTTAGGGTAGAGCACCACATCTGCGTGCAGGTACGCGTCATGTATCGAAAAGAACTTCTTCTCAGGGTTCTGGTGCCTTCCGAGGAAGATGCTGTTGTTCGCGAAAACGACCCTGACGCCCTGCTTGTCGGTCTTCCTGACCACTTCCTCAAAGTAATTCCCCCTTGAGTATACCGGGGAGCCTGTTATCATCAGGACATTGTCCTTCTTCATGATATCATTCAGCTCTGAGATGAGCTTTATCGATTTTTCCACAGACTTGTTCCTCTTCACCCTTGTCGGCTGGAGGAAGATGAGCTGGTCATCTGCTATGCCGAAGGCCTTCCTGAAACCACTGTTGTACTCGTCAAGCTTCTGCAGCTTCATGAGGTCGATCGTGTTAGGTATTATCCTTGACGGCAGCTGCCTGTTCTCGCCAAGCTGCTTCCTTGCACTGTCTGTGTTGGTGATGTAGACTATGTTCTTCGCCTTAGGAGGCACTTCAGACGTTATCTTCGGGAAGTTGTCGAACCTCGTGAAGTAAGGGTTCTCCCATGGCATGTAATGATGCCTGCTTATGGTGGGCAGGCTGAGCTCGCGCACTATCTGCTTCATCGCGATGTTCAGGGGCAGGTTCTTCATCGAGCCCAATACATCCTCTATGCTGAGGACCTGTATCCTGTTCTGGACGAGATAGTTCTTGAGAGGACCCTTAATGCGCTTGACCATGCTGTTCGTCAGGATCTCTGCAGCCTTCTTCCCGTCCTTGTCAAGCTTCGAGCCGAACATTATGCGCTTTATCCCCCTTACCTCAGGGTGCTTGTAGTCCATCTCAGGAAGCTCGAACCTGGGCAGGTCTGTGGGCTCGCCGAACTTTCCTGCTATAAGGTGCACCTCATAGCCCAGCCCGACGTACTTGTCTATCCATTTCTCAGCCTCCACGCTTATGGCATCCACACACTTGAGCCTCGAGGCGATGACGGCAAGCCTTTTCCTGTTCATAGTAGAATATCCCATATCAGTATTATCTGCTCTTGAAAGAGGGACTGTTTAAAAAGCTTTTTCCAACACCTTTATAAATGACCTATTTATCTCCTGAGATAGCCAAAGATGTGGGCGATGGCTTGCCTGAATTTGGCTGAAACAGATGATATAATGGAGGCCGATGGAAATGGGATACTTAAAGTATGTAAGGAAGGCTTGGAAAAAGCCCCAGGAAAGCAATCCAGAACTCTGGAGGGCACGACTTCTTCAATGGCGAAGAGAGCCAGTCACTGTAAGGCTCGACAGGCCGACAAGGATTGACAGGGCCAGGTCGCTCGGCTACAAGGCAAAGAAAGGCTTTGTGATAGTGCGGCAGAGGGTGCAGCGCGGAGGCCGCATGCGCGAGAAGTTCAAGTCAGGCAGAAGGTCCAAGACACGGAGAAGGGTCAAGATTGTAGGCATGAACTACCAGCAGGTCGCAGAGCAGAGGGCAGTGAAGAAATACACCAATTGCGAGGTGCTTAACTCATACTGGGTCTGCCAGGATGGCAGGTACGCATGGTATGAAGTGATACTTGTCGAGCGCGACGCGCCGGAACTGCTCAAGGACAGGCAGCTCAGCTGGGTCGGAAAGACAGAGCACAAAGGAAGGGTGTTCCGCGGACTGACCAGCGCAGGCAGGAAGTCACGAGGCCTCAGGCGCAAGGGCAAAGGCGCAGAGAAGGTAAGGCCTGGCCAGAGAGCCAAGAAAAGGCTGATGAAATGAACATATCTGTTTTTTCTTTTTTCTCTTTTTCTTTTCAATACCTTGCTAAGATGCACATCTTCCTGTAATCTGAAAACAAAGGCTGGTTCGGTGCTGTATTAGGGACCCTCTTGTTCCTGAACATCAGCCTGAAGCTAATGGGCATCCTGAAGAGCTTCTTCTCAAGCGCGGACTCATAATCCCCAAAAAACAAGGTCATGCGCTCATCCTTTGCGCGGATCTCAAGATATGCCTCGTTCTTCCTGGAGCTTGCTGTGGAAAGGAACAAGACATCAGAGACAGGGCGGTCAAGGCCTGCATCAATGACCTGCCCGTATACATATGAGATGGTCCTCACATCATCCTGAGTAACGCCAGGTATCTTGCCTATCTGTTTCAGCCCCCTTGCATAGAATCGTGCAAGAGCCGCTATCGAGCGTATCCTATCCCTGTCATACATGGCATTCACGGCATCATCAAGTAACTGCCCTGACCTTTTGATAACCTTCTTGATCTCTGCTTTGGCCTTCTTGTATTCTGGTTTCCTGTCCTTGAATGAGACATTGATGTGGGTCATCAGGGCTGCATATTTGTTGAGGTCTTTCATGGTCGTATAAATTATTACTATTTAGTGGTATATAAATTTTTTGCAGTAAAAACTTCACAAAGTTTAAATATCGGATGGAAAAGTTTAAGATGTAGGAAGACAGTAACATAACAGTACACTAGAGGTGATGACATGAAGTACAAATGCAATGACTGCAAGTACAAGTTCTCCCCAAAGACCGACAGGACCCCTAACAGATGCCCTTTCTGCTCTTCACACTCTATCCAGCCTGAAGAGACTGCGCAGGAACTGATCAACTCTGTGGGAAAGAGACAGATACCAGACCAGTGATAAAGAGGTCATACCTATGAAATGCGTAAGATTGAATGTCAAGAAAATCGAGGTTGACCGGTTCTCGTTAAAAGAGGGTGTGGACCTGAAAATATTCTTCGATGACGGCGGCAAGAAATGCCTGGCCTATTCGACCCAGCTCTCGAACGTCAATGATGACGTCAAGAACATCATCACGAAGCTGCAGGTGTATGAGAAGTCTCAGAACAAGGTGCTGGACGCAGAGGACGCGCTCGACAGCTTCATAAGCGTGCTCATCGAGGACGAAGAGTCCGTGATGGAGAAGATGCGTGTCTTCCTGGGCAGGCTGCGTGATGACAAACAGAGGCTCAGGGGCTTCGGCTCACATGACGGATACATGACCTCCCTCAACAAGATGCAGAAGAAGGTGCTCGAGCTCAAGCCGAGCGTCATAAGGAACGACTAAGATGCAGGAGCTTATAGACTCGCTGGACAGGAGTTCTGACGTCGATTACCTCCTTGACACCTGCTTCCTGCTGCACATGGTCGAGGAGGAGCAAACACATCATCTGATCGATTTCTGCAAATCCAATAAGGTCGGGATATCGAGCTTCAACCTGGCGGAAGTGGAGAAGGTGCATCACAGGCTTGACGGGACAGTCAACCACCATCTCAGGGACTTCCTCAGGCAGAAGCTGGTCAGCTGCGTGCCTGTCGAGGTGAAGCCCGGCGACTGGGCCATGGAGCGGAACTATGTCCGCGGGTTCGACGAAAAGATGCTCAAGCTCATCCCTGACGCGAGCGACGCAGTGCTGCTCGTGCTCGCACTGAAGATCAAGGCGAATGTCCTGACGCGTGACAAGCACCACATATTCACGACACAGGCCGAGAACCATCTCAGGTATTACGGGATAGAAGTGCTGAACGGGCTGCCGTCTTTAGAAGAAAAAGATAAAATAAAAAAGTAGAATAAAAAATTAACCTGGCTTCTTACACCCTGGGCTTGGTCATGCTCACGATGACAAGCACTATGATGCCGATTATCGCGAGCACGCTGAGCACTGACAGCAGAGCGAGATATGCCGGGCTGTCCGTGAACTTCTGGCTCTTGGTGGTGTCTGTTATCCTCGTCGGCATCGTGGCGACGACACCCTTGGAAGCGGATGACGGCTGTGTGCTGCCTGTGTAGAGCACGTCGACAGTCGATGTAGTGGTGCCTGGCTGTGTGGTTGAAGCTGTGCCTGAAGTCGAGCCTGTCGAACTCGTGCCAGAGGTGCCTGAGGTGCTTGATGTGCTGCCTGAGGACGAGCTTGAGCTCGAGGATGATCCTGTGTTTTCATCACATGTCACGGTGACGTCCAGGGTAGCCTCGTCTGTCTGCGTGTTGCCGCCATTCCTATAGAGCTTGGCGGTGAACGTATGTGTCCCATCAGCCATGTCGTTCGGAAGCGGTATACTCTCCCTAAGGGTGAACTCGGTGCACTTGTCCTCATCCGGATTGTCGAACGCGTCGCATTCATCATCGTCATACGCGCCCATGGAGAACTCCTTCCTGATGTCCACGTCAAGGGAGCTGCTCTCGATCTTGAGGAGAACATCGTCATCATTGTCCTTCCCTATGGACCTGCCCTCGATATAGAGGGTCAGCGACCTGCCGCACTCTGCTATCGCGGACGACTCGAAGCGGCTGAATATGAACTCCGCTTTGTTATCCCTCTTTATGTTGACCTCGAAGCTGAAGTTGGCATAATGCATGGCGCCGTTGTCATCCTCGCCTTCCGCGAAGATCTCGATTGTCTGCTTGCCCGAGTCGGCATTCCAGTCTATGAAATCATCATCAAACTCCAGATACCCATCCTCTATGTCGCTCTTATCGCCTGCGTCTATGCTGACGTCAGAGTTGTCGCTCTCTATATCATCACCATCTTCGCCGGCGCCGTGGAAGACTCCCCAGAACTGTACGTCCATGTCTCCGTCATTATAATCATTGTCAAAGAGGTTCTCGAACTTGACCTTGACCTCGAATGAGTCTCCAGGCCTTGCGTCATCCCTTGCCTCATGGCCGTCATCGACACTGTTCCATGAGCCGTCATCGATGCTCACCTTTACGCTGTTGAACTCGAGCATGGACTTGGCATTGATATTGACATCAGATGTTGTTGAGGTCTGGGCTGACGTGAATGTCAATGTGCCTATCTTATGCACGCCTGAGTCAAGAGTATCCGGGACGAATGATGTCATCACGACATTGAAGCTTGCGCCTGACGCCAGTGTAGACGGGTAAGAGCCTACCCAGGTTTGAGGAGCATTTGGCGTGAGCGAGATGCCTGTAAGGGTCACGCCGCCATTGTTTGTGACAGTGATTGTCTTGGTGGTGTTCTGGTCCCTCTCGCTCTCATCGTAATTGACGGCCGGCAGTGAGACCGAAGGGCTTGAAGCAGTCACTGTGACTGTCAGATCCATCAGGTCATAATGAGTGTCATTGTAGACAGCTGTTATGTTGCCTGCGTAAGGCCCGACGAGCTGTCCTGCGGGTATGGCTACAGTCAGGCCGACTGCGGCTCCGCTTCCAGCAGTAAGGTCAAGCGATGTAGTGTTAAGATTGACTGCGCTGCTCGGGATCGTTGACGAAGCGCCTACCAGATTGGACGGTATGAGCGCTATGCCTGTCAAGTCCTCTGCACCTGTGTTGTCCACATGGAACTGAGAACCAGGGATTGTGCCTGCATCTCCTGAAAGGCTTGTAGTTCCTTCAAGAATCTCTATGTTTCCGACAGCTAAAACGCTGAATACAAGCGCTAGAGCGAAAACAAGGCCTAAAAATATCTTCTTTGTCATTTTAGTCCAGACCTCCAAATGATCTCTTTTATGCTAGCATAAAACCTGTATTTAGACCCTCAGGACTGTCTTAACGCCTCTTAAGGGCTTTACAAGCTTAGATTCCCCCTTTGGATGCTCAACAGCAAACACAAACAGATGTTTTGCTATTCTCAAATAGTAGCACTTATTATTTAAATATTTATGTAGTATAGAGCTCATGTCAGGCTTTTTTGGGTTCTATTGATTGCCAGTTCTTTCCTGTGCTTAACAGTCTGATCAGCCCTTTATCGTGATAATTACGACATTTTACAGCTCATTCTGTTGCGAAATGATAAAAAATACGCTGATTAGTATTAAATAGGTGGTATAATCCGTGATTTCCATCAATACCCATAAATAAATCAAATCCAGTCAAAAGGGTGAGACAAATCGCTAAAGGAATACTACATACACTTGGAACTCTAGTTCTGGGAGCGAGCCTCGCACTTGCGCCAGCACCAAGCGGCACTGACGCACAGGCAGGAGAGTACAGGCCATATGTGAAGGAGAGGGCATGCAAGTGCACACCTCATTACCTCAGGGGCATCAATAGGCCAAAGGACAAGCTTGAGAAGATGCTCGAGAAGGACAGGACATACAAGACACTTGTCACGAGCAAGTACAACTACGACACTTCCCACCCGCCTGTCAACGGTTCAGTCGAGGTGCGCAAGAAGATCGACGGCGTCGATGTCTCTATGGTCTTCACGCAGTATGTCAGGCAGAAGGACGGCACAGTCAGGCACTACCATGCTGCAGGAATCGATACCTATTCTGCGAGAGAGATGGACTGCATAATCAATGACATGGTGGATTACATAGAACGCGCGGCAGATATGAACATGCGCGACTACAAGGATATCGTCGAGAAGATCCTGCCGGTGCAGGAGAAGATGCTCAAGGAGCAGGGAGCGCTCAAGAAGGGCGAGAAGCTCAAGGACTATCTGGACAAGGAGATAGAGGGATATCCGGGGCTCAAGTACCGGGACATACTGTTCCTACCTGACGTCAAGGTGCAGGACTTCATCCCGACAAGGTTCTTCTTCGGCGATTTCCAGGCACTAGGCGTGAACTATACAGACTCGGGCATAGTGGGGATCAACCCTATGGCAAGGATCCTGGACTACATATCAGGGGCGCCTACGGTCATGATGCACGAGATGACCCACAGGAACCAGAAGCTGCAGTTCTCTCCGCTGATGTACAAGCTGGACGCAGAGCTGTGGGCCTCGCTGCCAGAGCTCGTGCACGAGGACATGCAGTTCTTCATGAGCCACGGCTACCTCGTCGACCTGAGGAAGGTATCCAAGATACTCTTCAACATGGACAGCAACCTCGCGAGAGGGGACATGCGGTTCATGAGGACCATGATGGGAGAGGAGTACGAGAGCAAGGAGAACCACAAGAAGGTCAGGGAGTACATGAAGAAGGTGGACAGCATAAGCAGGGCCGTAAGGCAGGTCGCGTTCGAGAAATACATACCTCAGTTCTTCACCCATCCGCTCTATTTCGCGACGCTGAACGACTTCCTCAAGGATGACAACGCATCATTCAAGCTGATGATGTACATGGAGTTCGAGCCCACGCTGCTCGGCGGGCCTGAGAAGACCCGTGACTTCGTGATGGAGAACGAGGAGATATTCAAGAACGTCGCGCAGGAGGTCATATGGGACCTCAAGAGCAGCAGGGGGAGCGGCCTGGACGACGAGGAGCTCAAGGTGATAAAGGAAGGCCTCGAGGAAAGGCTGAGGCAGATGGACCCCAAGAAGAAGAGGGCGCTGTTCAATGCAGCCAGGATGTTCGGGGTCGACACGTCAGACACCGACGGGCTCATCCGATTCGGGATGCGCATGTACCGGCTGGGACTGGTCGAGTACAACCCTGAGACTGAGGAGGTGATGCTCAAATGAAGCGGATAAATAGATTCTTCAGGAACATTGCGCTGGCTGTAGGGATAGCCGCAGGAGCGGGTGCGGTCAGCGGCTGCCAGAACTGGGAGACCAACCTCGAGAACAAGCTCCAGGACAAGGGGTTCTCACACGAGCAGGCAGAGGTCGGCGCAGCAGTCGGGCTCCGCAGGGTCTTCACCAAGAAGGTCGAGGACGAGAAGAAAGGCACAGTCACCTACGAGTTCAACTACAACGTGCTCAAGGACGACGAGGTGCTACAGGTAGTGGAGGACATGTACAGTGACGTCAAAGATATGCTCGACTATGATGGGGGCATATCCTACCAGAAGTACCTGAAAAACTCCGGAAGAGGTGATCATCTCGAGAAAGAGGAGAAGATACTCAAATACCTCAAGGACATGATCCGCGAGAAGGTCCTGCACAGGAAGTTCGAGAGGCTGACAGGAGGGTCCTCGAGCTGGTGGTCTGGCGGAAGCTGGGGCGGCGGATATTACGACGACTGGATGTATGATAAAAAAGGGGATCCCGACGGCAAAGTGCAGGACAAGCAGGCCAAACCCGGAGATGAGACAGAAAAAGCCCTGAAGAAGAACCACGAGGACGAAGCCCAGGAGTACTACGGCTATGGCGGGTATGGCAATGGCTGGGGAAGGAGCGAGCCAGAGGACCAGTTCAAGGTCGACGAGAAACAGAAGCTCACCCTGGCAGACCTGTTCCCAAATAACCGGCCTAAGAGGGAGTTCGAGACAGACGAGGTCAAGAAGGCCCGGGAGAGGGGAGACCTCAATAACGGCAATTTCAAGGTCGAGGAGATAAACACAGTGATAGAGTTCTGGGAGAAGGTCGACAACCCTCAGTACCTGGTGGACCATGGCGAGAAGAGATGGAAGTTCAAGAAGAGAAGAGCAGGCGTAAGCATACTCGGCTTCAATGTAGACGGCGACAAGGAGAAGAAGACAGACTACATAGAGGTATTCAGGCTAAGGCCTGACGGGAAAAGGGAATCCAAGCCTGCTGTCAAGATGTTCAGGCCATCAGGCTCTGAAAGGCTGGAGGTCATCGTCGCTGACAGGGACTTCGAGGGAGAAGGAGGATACGGGGTGCCCGACTGGGTAGGAAGGCCGGACATGTTCGTAGAGAACGCGAGGGACCTGATGGAATTCCAGGAGCTGCTGGACTTCATATTCCAGAAGAAGCGCGACGAGGAGAAACGCGAGAAGCCCAACATAGACCTGGAGATGAACAAGCTCTACATCGTCAAGGCAGGGACATTGCCGATGAACTCTTTCGCCTGCGGTGACGAGTGCTTCGAGAGGTTCCTGCCGGACTACAAGAAAGGCCCGAACGGGAGTCCGACACGCTACATGGTGCACGTGCGGAGGGACATACCCGATGAGATTGAAGAGCATGAGAAGATGCACAAGGGATTCCCTATCAAATGGGTCGCGCTCCAGTACATGGGCGGAAGGTCAAGGGTCGTGGAGTTCTACAAGGTCAAGAAGGAATTCGCAGGCAAGGATCTCAAGACCAATGTCTTCGGCACAAGGGTCTCGATAGAGGATGAGACAGGCCTGATAAGGAACTACGACGTCAAGGCAGTGATTGAGGACAAGCCGTACCAGATAGCATTCGACAGGAACCGCCAGAAGAGATGGACCATCAAGGACGAGGATGGAGACGGCAAATGCTTCGAATGCAAGAAGGTAGAGGCCTGGACGAATGATGTGATCCCGGATAAGTGAGAAGGCTTAATTTTCTTTTATTTTAATGTTTAATTTATAAATAATCGAAACCAACAAAACCTGCGGTTTTGAGGTTTTGATCCCTTTGGAATCAAAACATTTAAATACTAGTTCTTCTTAGAATGTCAATACTAGTATACAAAAATACTCAATAACCACACTGGCGACATATAGACTACTATTATGTTAACATTGAGTGCGTGGATGGCAGCTACTTTTATTGATGACTTGTTCGGGTTAAAGCATGTTACAGTAAGGGGAAGAAGAGGCAAGAGCAACTTTGTGTATCTTCTTCTCGGCTTGATGAGCGTTGTAGGAAGCGCGGTCAGGTAAGTAGGGAAAAAGAGGTCGGACATGTGAAAAGAGGTGAAGTGCTTCTGTCAGTTCTTTTTGTAGCTCTGCTATCCATATCAGTCAGTGCAGAACCTTCTCTTGATCTTGGCCCGCTCCAGCTTTATGAATCAACCCAAACAAGCTTCGAGCTGAACCTAAGCAACTACGGAAATGACTATGAGATAACTTCTGTGATGCTGGATCTCGGCAACCTGGATGCTGTCGCGCTTGTGGATTACGCAGGATGGACAGAATCCTTTGACGGAAGCGAGGCGCAGTGGACAGAAGGTAGCATAGGCAGCAATGTCGTACTTGCGCTCTTTGAATATCTTGCAGAAGCGCCTCTTGTGGATTCTGATCTGGAGACGGATGCGGCCATCACACTCACTGATGCTGATGGAGAAGAGCACGAGTCCACATTCACTGTATCTATACTCAATGACGATTCCCCGCCTGTTCTCTCAGATTTCCTGCCTGATGACGAGAGCTATGTCAAGGAAGGCACGGATGGCCAGCTTGTGCAGCTTAATGCCACAGACCCTCAGACCGGAATAGAATCTATAGAATTCAGCTGGTCAGAATGCGAAGGAGAGAACATCACAACGCAGTCCATCAACCTGACAGAAGCGCAGGATGGGCTGTATCAGAGCACAGCAGACCTCTCTGCCTATGAGGATGGAGACGAAGTATGCTTCAGCTTCACAGCGCAGAACAACGGAGGAGAGGTCTCTCACTATGATGGTCGGTTGACCATCGATGGCGTTCCACCAACAGTAGAACTGGTATCTCCCGTCGACTCGGCGGTTATAGGATTAGGCAACAATTTCAGCTTCTATGCTGCAGATAACAGCGAAGCAGTGATGAGCTGTGACATGTACATAGACGGCAATGAGTACAGACAGGACATCGAAGCAGGACACATGGACGTAGTGTCAATCCCTGCAGCAGACGTCGAAGAAGGTGAACACACCTGGAGAGTAGAATGCGCTGACCCTGCCGGCTGGGCCGGGCAAAGCGAGACATGGACATACGATCTTGACAAGACACCACCAAGGATAGAGATGACATCTCCAGAGAACGACTCAATCATCGCGGACTCAACGGATTTGGAGTTCGAGGTCACGGATAACGACCAGGTCGCGAAGGTCTGGCTGCTCCTTGACGGCAATGAGACTGAGGTCGGGAGCGTGTTCAGCATCGACGTCACAGGTTGGGCTGAAGGGCCGAGCGAATTCGCGGTCATAGCGGAGGACGCTGTCGGCAATCGGGCTGAGCAGACCTATCGGATAATTGTCGACAGGTCCTCCCCAGAGGTACAGCTTGTAAGCCCAGCAGAATCAGGGACCAGCGACGTCCACGTCCAATTCACGTACAGCGTGCAGGACAACTACGATGACGCTATAGACTGCGTAGTATACATAGATGATGAGAGTCAAGAGCAACACATTGCGGAGTCAGGAGCTGAGACAACATATCCTATGGCAGTGGCCATCGGAGAGCATAGGTGGAAAGTTCAATGTGTCGACGACGCAGGCAATGCCGGCGTAAGCGAGGAGAGGTCGCTGAATGTCATTGACACCAGCGGCCCGGACATAGACATCACAGAGGCTGAGACGGTCTTCAGAGGCGATCCAGTCACAATAAGCCTCACTGTGGACGACATCAGCGGAGTGGATACAGTATCGGCGCAACTGAGGGATCCTCATGGTGACATCCAGATCATACCCCTGGAGAAAGAGGACAACATGTACACATCCTCGGTGCAGACTTCGCATGAGTCGGCTACCGGCACATATACCGTAGAGGTGTATGCTGTCGACACATTGAACAATTCCAATTCAGCATCAGGCGAGATAGATGTCACGTACAGTTATGTGCTGGGTCTTGAGCTTGACCCCTCCACTGCACAGCCCGGACAGGTAGTGCAGGCGACAGGCAGTATAGCATATGACAACGGCTCGCTTGTGCCTGAGGAGAGCGTGACGCTATCATTGCCGGGCAATGAGACTGAAGAGCAGGGTATCGATGCAGGAGCTTTCGCGTATGCTTTCCCTGCACCCTCTGATGGCAATTATGATATCTCTGCTTCAGTGACTAGCTCTGAGAACGGGCAGGAATACTCAGCAGCAGCGCAGCTCACAGTATCCACCCCGCAGCCGCAGGCACATGGCAATGGCGGAGGTGGCGGAGGCCGGGCGCACTCATCATCACATGCAGAAGAGCCTGGAACTATCAGCTGCAGCGAGGACTGGAGCTGCACCGCATGGACCACATGCGAAAACGGAAGACAACGACGGACGTGCGTAGACCTCAACAGGTGCGGTGATGATACTGCCGCATCAGAAGAGAGGCGATGCGCAGCAACACACGAGGAGGAGGAAGATGATAGAGATACAGAAGGAAACACAGTCTCTGCAATTAGAGAACCACTACCAGAACCAGAGGAGCACGAGATTGACGCGACTCCAGAAGACAAAGGAGATGCAGCAGGCATTGGTAAGGCCTCTGGCTTCATGAGCATGGTCCAGGCCAACCTGACCAGCGTCCTGATCTCGCTATTGCTGGCAGGTATCCTCGTCGGCATGCTCTACAGGTACGGATGGGGCAAGGGCGACAGCAGGAAAAAGCCTGCGGCCATGGACCTGCTCGGCGGCAGGGGAGACAGGATAGGTCTAGAGGACTATCTCAACGAGAGGGCAGCCAGGAGAAGGCTGTGAATCCTGGAAAATGGTGCTCGAAGAGATCTTTGACCAGACAAGGCTGAGGCACAGGCCATACCTCGCGCTTTTCTTCGGATTCGCATTCACTTTCGTCGCGTTCATATTCACATACCTGCTCTTCAGGAGCATGATGTCTGTCGCGATGGTGTTCCTCATCGCGCTGTTTCTCGTGCCGACATTCCTCCTGCTCGTCAAGAAGGAGGAGCAGGTCGAGAGGAAGTTCGGACTCAGGCATTTCTTCAGGAACCACAAGGACATATTCGAGGTCTACCTGTTCTCTTTCATCGGTGTCTTCCTCGCATTCGTAGTGCTGGGGCTCGCAGCATACGGCAACGCATCTGCATACGAGAACATATTCAGTTTCCAGACGAGGTTCCTTGAATTCCAGCAGGGTGTTGATTCAGGTGTGGTGCAGAGCTTCGTGCAGGTCGATGCCGAACCGAAAGCAGGGCACGTACTTGGCCTGTTCACTCATGACCTTGTCGTGCTCATGATCTGCTTCGTCCTCTCATTCTTCTACGGCGCGTCAGCGATGTTCCTCATAATACTCAACGGCAGCGTGTTCGCCAGCTTCATAGTGCTGGTCATACGGACAATATCCCGGAATGCTGTCCAGGGCGTGCAGGCGTTCTTCTTCTTCCTGATCCATCTACTGCCTGAGATAAGCGGCTTCCTGATGGCAGCTATAGCAGGAGGAGTAGTGTCAAAGGCATTGCTGCACGAGAAGAAAGGATCGCTTGCTTCACGGAACGTGTTCAAGGACGCGACAATGCTGATGCTGATAGCGATCGGGCTTATCCTGCTGGGTGCATTGTTAGAGGTCTTTGTTACTGCGAGGCTGTTTCAGGTCTTTTTCTGATCATATACCCTATCATCGATGCTGTTCGTCACGCAGAACCTGTCAAGCCTCTGCATGAGGGGGGTGATGTCATATCCCCTGAAATAGTTCTCTGCTATGGCTTTCCTGACCATACCCAGCCTCTTGGCAGGATGCATGCCCGTCATACCGAGGGCTTTCCTCACATATTTGATTGCGTCAGGTCTTGCATCTTTAGACCTGAACCATCTATTGCGCCTGTACTTACTATTGTTCTCCAGGAGATCGATAAGGTCCCTGCAGAACCTTGACTTGTATGATCCAAATGCGTGGATTGTCTCTATGTCCAGCTCTTCACCTGGCAGAGGTGTAGGATCCGGCCTTTCAACAGGCTCTTGCACTGGCCCGTCTCTCTTGGCCATCATCGAGAATGCCTCAACGAACAGGTCTTCGCCTTCTTGCTTATCATTAGCCCCCATGTTCATCTGGAGCATGAAAACTGTTTATAAATCTTTCTTTTTTTACTCACTAAGTGGTAGTCATTTCCGTAATGTTTTTATATAAGAAATGCATAATAGTTGATGTCCTGTATAAAGAAACTCTGATGATAAGCATGATTCAGATGTGAGGGTACAGGCTTACAGATGTTGAGAGGGGTCGACAAGGCCCTTTTTTCATTTTTTTCGGAGTTATATCATGAATGGCGCAATAAGGGCTTTAATATTGATAGGAGCTGTGGCTGCATGCAAGCCTTCTGCTGATGTTGTGAAGCATGATGTGGATTGGAGAGAAGATAGAAACATCAGGGAAATAGTAACCATGCCTCTCAACAAACAGAGCGACCGGATACCTATTCTCTGCGATTACCTGCTTGGCTTGGACATACCACCTATGCCTATTATACCGGATGACTTTATCGGCTACAGCCCCAGATATCCTGAAAGATACGCAGGGCAGTCAACAGATCTCGAGATACCTGACTTTCCTGAGGGTTATCCTTTCGAGAGGTAAGCCTTGCAGACTGGGAATGATGAATAGTTCTCTACCAGAAATCAGGATTTATTTATGCTGTTTCTTGTACCTGCCGTGAGGGTGGACATAGCGGTGTATGGGGTGGTCCGGCTGGGAGTATGCAGGGTGCTTCTTCTCATGCTCATGGCGGATGTTGTGCTCATGGACCTCGATCTTCTGTTTTGGGACGAGCTTCGCGTCTATGCCTTCCCCTACTATGTCAAATCTCTTCTTCAGCTCTGAGACGTGATGAATACGCTTCTCTATCTTGAGTGTGACCCTGCCGTACCTGCGCAGCTCCTTGCCTAACGTGAACAGGAACACGCAGGCGATGATCGTGAAGCTGGAGTACTGGTTGGATATGAGAAACAGTGTGAAAACCCTGCCGATGGATGAGTTCAAGACGACATCGATCGCTAGGATGCGGATGATGAAGTAATAGATTATCAGGATGAAGGACCCTGAGAACATCGCATTGCCGACCAGCATGGTCTTCCTGGCCTTGTTCTTCTCACCGACGAGCTTTATGATCGCTCCTATGACCAGCAGCGCAGCACCGAACAGGAACATCTGGCCGTAGGTGTTCCACACGAAATATCCTGGAGGGATGCCAGGGCTGATGAACGAGTATTTCGCGAGATATTCCTTTACCTTCACAGCGTTCCACACCTGCAATGCGATTATGATCATGAAGCCTACGACTGCAGGGGTCTCGATGTTCTTTCCGATGTCAATCATGAACTTGCCTTTTGTCTTGACAGTCAGCGCCTTCAGTCCTACGCCCAGCAATGTGAGGCAGATAGCGATTATCAGGGTGGTCCAGAAGTCGAACTGGCCGAACAGGTACTTGAAAGGGAACGTCGCCGTAAGCGCAGAGAGCATCCTTGTCACTTCAGCAGAAGCGACAGAGTGCGATGCTCCCGCAGCATCCCTTATGATGCCGAGCCAGGCCCATTTCATGTTGAAATAGTTGATGCCTGCGACAACGAGAAGAAAAGCGATGCCTGCCATCATCGTCTCGTTGATGAACTCCTCTGCGATGCGGGTCGAGAGAGACTTCTTAGGCGCTGCCATGGGGCAGAAATTGGCCCAGGGGTTTATAAATGTTTTTTACTTTTTCAGGGTGGGATCGCCTATTAATAAATGTTTGATAAGATTTATTAATCAAGAACACCTTACTTTTTGACATTAACAGGGGGTTGAGAGAATGCTGGAGAACAACAGATATTTTGTCATACAGGACAATGAGTACCAGCTGATGAGCCTGTTTGACCTGGTCAGGCTTCAGCACAGACAAGAGCCAAGGCCCACGGTATGGTCTGCAAGGCTAAGCACAGGACTTCTGGGATATACGGACTGCAAGTCAGGCAACAAAGGACCTAAGAACTATTCAGAGGTATTACTTGCCGTGGGTGATGACGGACTGCGCAGGCTTGTTGAGCTGGGCTTCATAACGTGCCCTGTGTGCAGGCCTGAACAGGAACAAGGATTCTGGGATGCCGTCGGAGAGACTGTAGAGCAGACATATGGCATCGACTCACTCGAGGGGTTCGTAAACAAGGAAGTGTTGCCTTTCGATGCACGGCGCGTAAACTGGTCGGTGCTTATGCCCATAATAGGAAAAGCTCCCAACAGGCTGTATATACCGAAGGGACTTAGCAAGCCAGATGTGCTGGATTTCAGGAGATTCTTCAAGAACACAGGCGTCGTTCCACCGCCAATAGGATGGTATGATCCTGATGTCAAGGAAGGTTTCACCGAATACTGAACATGTGCTGCATGAGAAGAACAAGATAATCCCGGAATAGATTTAAATACGACTTATGCACCCTCTGCGACATGAATAAATGCCTGCTCCTGATATTCCTGTTCTCATTGGCAGTATTTGTCGTTCTTGCCGGTGGATGCACCAGCCCGCAGGAAAGATTCGATAGGCAGCTCGATCAGGCCATCGGCGAAGAGTTCAGCTATTCCTCTTTCTACAATGAGGGATTCTCAGCATCATATCCGGTCTGGCCCAAGACTTCTGATGATACCGGAAGTGTGGAGCTGAGCGTGAGCAGGGGATACTGCAGCGTCACGATAAACTCAGAGAGACTTGCAGCAGAACAATGGTTTGGGATGTTCATGGATTCAGTGCAAAAGCAGAACGGGACCATAATCGAATCAGACGATGAAGAGCATCACATAAAGTTCTCCCTGCCATACCAGAACCTCACGCTGGTGTCGGACAACAGGATATATTACTGCAACGGGAACGCAATCGCAATCACCATCACGTGCATAGAGCAGGCAGAGGAGAAGATGCGGGGGCTGCACGATGAAGTGTTCGGGTCTGCAACGTGCGAAGAGAAGGAAGAGCCTGCTGTTGAAGAGCCTGTCCCTCAAGAGCCAGCCGAAGAGGAGACAGAGTATGACACGCTTGTCGATGGAGACTTCTCTGTCGAGTATCCTGAATGGACAGAGCTGCAGGACGAGGCTGAACAGAGGGTATTGGGAGTCAGCAAAGGGGTATGCTCTGTCATCGTGGACAAGCACAATGCGCTTCCAAAGGACATATATGATTGGATTAAAAAGGCCATAGAGGACAATGACGAGCAAGACCTCCTGGGATCATCTGCTGACAATGACTTCTTCAATATCGATTACAGGCTGCTCTTCGAGGGAAAGCCTGTGACTGCAAAGACCAGGATACTCTACTGCAACTATCAGAGCTATATCGTGCAGGTGCTGTGCGTCGATGAGCTGATGTCTGAAGAATATGAGGTGGTGCGCGATACTGTGCTGGACAGCGCCTCCTGCGCCAGGACATACGAGATCCCCACGCATGAAGCGATCGAGGAGAAGAAAGAGGAGATAACAGAGGAAGAGCCGGAAGTGATAGACGAGATAAAGGACGAGATAGTCAGGACCCATGCAGGCGATGAGTTCGGCATAGACGAGGAGATGGTCGTATATTTCATCAACAACAACGCCTTTTTCGGGAGGATAATGCGGGACTTCCCAAAAGGGAATCTTGTGATCGAGGACAAGGATAATGACCGCGAGCTGAGACTAAGGGCCAATATCGATGATGACGGCAAGATAACCCTGCTCGAAGACGGGAACTATGATGATGCTGACGTGACATTGATAATCCCTCTCCGCGACGCCCTGAACATATTCAGCAATGCACAGAACATAAACCCGCTCACTTTACTGGGCTTTGCAGTCAATGTGAGGACAGACCCTCCCGATATCAAGAATGAAGTGATCCAAAAAGCACTCAGAGGTGAGTATAATGATTGAAAAGAAAAAAATACGCATGTTGAGCATCATATTCTGGGCAATGAGCGCGATATTTGTCTTTATCATGTTCTTTTTGTTTGTTCCTGCGCCGGACCGTGTCAAGCAGGTGCTGTTCCCTGTCGCAGCAGTCCTGGGACTGGTATGGCTTCTGCTCGGCATAGTGCTGATAGTGCTTGCATCCAAGTCAAGACTGGAGAAGAAGCATAAGGTCTTCCTGATCCTGATGGGCGCTTCAGCAGTCGGCGTCCCCGCGTTCGCCGTACTCCACAACCTTGTCTATGGACTGATGATAATCCTGTTCGGCGAGGGGTTCTGGGCAGGAGGTGATGAGGCAGTGTTGTTCATACTTGCAGTGCTGGTCTGCCCGGTAATTTTCATCGTCGGCGCTGCGGGAAGCTTTGTGATGTGGAAGAAGATGAGGAAATAATTATAGAGTGCCCGCGGATATCAAATAATCATAAATGGGTTGGAAGGGACGCAATCCCGTCCCAATAAGAACCTGGAAATGTGCTGACGGAAATAGAAAAACGGAAGCTGATGGTATGAGTTGGATCGGCCTATACAACCAATTTCTCAACAAGGCCTTGTCCGTTTCCTGTGGCCACAGTCATTGCCGATACTGATGTCGCGAGCAGGTGGAATCCCGGATCGTACCAGCGTATGGCAAGCATGACTGCAAGCCAGATTGCCGCGAGAGATGCGAGAAGGAGGAATGCTTTCGCTATGTGCTTCAGTGAAGGATGCCACCCGCATGACATATCGCTGATTATTGTCTGTATTGTTTGCTGCATATTAAAGAAAAGGAATCTGCTTGCGCAAAGAGGCGTCTGCGCAAGCAGGTCCAAACCACCCCCAAAGAGAACATTATTGGTGTAGGAAGCACCACAACTCGTCTTCGGTTGCTTCTCGTTTGACCTGATATTCCATTAGTGTAACTTCTATATAAATGTTCCGATTTTTCCCTCACTTCCCTAGTTTCCGTTACTCGAATTCAGTACTTTTGGGTCTTTATGATGGCGTTTTCAGGTTCCGAAAAAAGCACGTTTTTCGATTCCATTTATAAAGAGAAACCGGGTTGAGTATAGAAATATGGGAACTAATATTGCATGTGTAACAAAAAGAAAATGATTTCAGCAGCGGGTCACGACATAGCCCGCAGTCTTCAGGCCGCTCTCAATGCTGGCTGCCTGCGTATCGTCGCAGCATGCGCATTTCATCACTTCAGCACGGGTGCTGTGCCTGCTCATGCGTGCGACAGGCTTCTCTCCGCCGTTGTAGAACTCTATGCACCTGTCGTCGATCGTCGTCTTCAGCTTCGCCCTGCCGAGCAGGTTGCATATGCCTTCGTATTCATTCCTTGAGACGCTGAGCCTTGCCCTCTGTCTCCTTATCTGGCTCAGATTCATGTAATTAACACCACTCATGGTAACCACCTCTCGAGAACAAACAGAATGTTGGCCTCGCTTTAACGTGAACTGTCTGCCTGCCTCTCCATCTCCATCTTCTTGGCGATGGCGCCTGACTGGGCAGAAAGCTGGAAAGCGGCTATGATCTCTTCAGCGAGGGCGTTGACTATGCTCTTCCTTGAGTTGAATGATTTCTGGTATGCTGTCTGTGTCATCTGCTTCAAAGCATGGTCGACCCTCCTCTGGGGAGCGACCTCGACTGCCTTCGGGTATTTCGCACCGCCGTACTCTATAGTGAGGATCTCCTCACGCGGAGCGGCGTTCTCGACAGCCTTCACGACGACAGCTATGGGGTTCTGCTTGGTCCTGTTCTCTATCAGCTGGAGGACCTTCTCCATCACAGTATAGGCTGTCTGACCTTTACCAGTAAGGAGTCCGGAGCTTATCCTGTGCTTCTTGGACCTGTGACCCGCGTTCATGATGCGGTTCATGAGCCTTTCGATTATGAATACATTTGACTTGTGGAACCTGAACTTCGCGCTCTTGCCCCCTGTCTTAGGGACTATCTTCGGCTCAAGGCATATGTAATCCTTAAGTCCAGGATCAAGAATAGTTATACCGTCTGTGCTCCACCTGTTGAATACCTTGATTGACATCTTCACTTCCTTGCTTTCTCGAGCTTGCCCCTGAGCAATGCATTCAATGACTGGTCATTCACCTTCAGGACCTGCCACCTCACTCCCGGTATGTCTCCTTTTGATCTTCCCATGTTGCCGCCGATGCATTCAACCAAGACCTCATCGTGCTCATCGACGAGCTTTGTTGCGCCATCTCCAGGAAGGAAAGCCGTTATCTGCTTCCCGTTCTTGATCAGCTGTACCCTGACACACTTCCTCATGGCAGAGTTGGGCTGCTTAGCCTCTAACTGGACCTTCTCCAAAACAATGCCTTTGGCCTGGCTCGCCCCTACGAGCGGGTCAGACTTCTTTTTAAGGTCCATGGCCCTTTTTACGAACCATTTATCGCTCCATCTAGATTTAGCGCGTCTTTTTGCGCATTTGGCGCCTGCATGTATACCATTTGACTTGCTACCCATGATGCTTCGGAAAAACAGGGCCTATATAAAGCTTATGGTGGGTCGCCAGAAGGGCGCATAAGGCGGAATTCGGCGTTTTCAGTGTTTCAGTCATCTTATGTTCTGAGGATCCTCAAGCAGAGCCCGAGCCAAGCGCCTGCCACTAATCCTATGACATCACCGGCCTATCCGCTCTTACCAAGCAACTCTCTGAGCGCAGACAATGCCTCCTTGTTCACGAGGACCATGTCGACGCCCCGGTAATTGATTGTCATTCTGTCCTTTATGTCGCAGAATGACACGAGCTCCTCGATGCGCTCCCTGCAGGTGTCCACTGCTATGGTGCCTGAGTCAGGCAGTATCTTCTCCAGCATCTGTCGAAGAAGCCCGCCTCTGAAGAGCCACACGCTCATGTTCTGCTTGTTCTCGTCATAGAATGATTCGAGCTGTCCTTCTTCAGGCGTTTTACTGCCCTCGAGACAGCCAAATGAGCTGCCCTGCCCTAAATCTATTATCATGTTTCTCGTGCCGACGTGCTTGTACTTCCAGTTCCTGTCCTTCCTCTTCTCAGGCTCTTCCTCCTTGCCGATGTACAGGAGCATCCGGTGTTGGGGTCCTGGGGATGAGCATAGGTTCCTGAAATTCCGGACAAAATGCTGCTTCAGCCCGATCCTCATAGGCTCAAGGGCCTTGTCATTGAGAGAACCTTCAAAGTCGAGCCCTATGCTCTCCTTTATCCCGCGCCACACCTGATACTCGTAATATATGCTGAATATCTGCTGGTTTTCCTGCCGTATGCTCTCGATGCTGCCAAGCCAGTTCATGAGCTCATCGGAGATGCCCCCTTTCTCTTTCACCTGCCTTGTTATGCTCTCGACCTGTTTGGAGAACATGACCTGATCCGAGGTCTCTGCGAAGATGATCGCCTTCTCTATCTTCTGTTCGGGAGTGAGGTCCTCGTCGGGAAACAGGAGTCTGCACTCCTTCTGCTTCTTCTCTGCCATCAGCCGATAGATGTCGCGATTTGCAGTGAATATGTAGTCGATGCAGTCCTTTGTGAACTTGCTCCCATGGCCCATGAGCTTCAGCTCCCTGCTGCCGATCGTAATCATGTTGTCAAGCAGGGCCTGCTCGTCGAACTGGGCTTTCTGGATGAGCTTTCCAGCAAGCCATTCCGTCGTCAAAAGACCTATCCTGCAGCTGTCAGGCAGGTGCTCAACCGCCTCTGCGATGGTGCTGAACCTCGGGTTCTTACGTCCCTCGCTACGGCTTGTCTCGAATAGGCGCTTCATCCCTGCCCCGCGGTCAGCTGTCTGCTTCATCATGTCAATATATGCCTTCTCTGTAAAATAAGCAAGATTGTAGTTACTGTCCCTGTCCTGCGTGAGGAAATAGATATAGTCGCAGTTACCTTCAATGAACTGGTCATAGTATGCAAGAAGGCCGTCGACTACCTTCTTGTTCAGCTCGGCTTCAAGCAGGCTCTTGACAGATATCGCAGGCGCGGAATACTCTGAATCGACAACATCCTGCTGCCTATCCATCTCTGAATGGTACAGCTGCCCGTCTTTCTCGACAAAGTCATGGACGAACATGGTGCCTGGCTTCTCAAGGCATAGTGTCAGATGCTCCTCATACCTAGTGCCTCTACCTTCAGCCAGCTCCTCTCTCTCGACCTGGTGATATGTCATTTCCACACTTTCCCTCGTGACCAGGGTGAGATGGTTCCTTTCTTCATCACTCATGAGGCTCTCGAGCGATACGGGCTTGAGCGCCCGGCTTACCCATGTCTCGTAGAAGTCTATGAGCAGGGGAGTCTTAATCATCGTTCAGCACCTCCTCTGGAGAAATGATGCCCTCTGGCCTCTTGATCACCTCAATCGTGACCTTGACAGTGGTCCTGGGCTGGAGCTGGTCCCTGAGCACGCTGGGTATGACTATGATAGAATTCCTGCCATGCTTCGCTATGTTCTTTGTTATGGTGTACTCTTCGCCCAAAAGATACATCCCCCATACATGTTCATCACAACAGATATTCAATAAATATAGCTTTTGGCTATTTAAAATTAACCATTTTTGCTATTCTTTGGTGGTGAAGAACCGAAATATTTATAATCTGGCAGCTGCTCGACATCAATGTTTTTTCAACATTTCAGGGGGGAGACAATGACAGTAGTAAGCGCAATGAAATTCAATGATAAAGAGGGAGCCATAATCGCTGATGAGCAGTCATCCACACAAATAAGGAAGTATGACATAGCGGAAAAGATATACTCGATAGAAAAAGATGACAGGATAGTGCTTTTCGGCGGTGCAGGAGCAGCAGATTTCCTTTTCAATGCAAAAAATGATATCGATGACCTTGTCGGACGCAGGAAGTTCGACAGCGCCAAAGACATAGCAGGAGCGATAAGCCATGTAATGGCAGTGCTTCGGAAACAGCACATCGATTCATATCTAAGGGCAAACTACCATGTCAGCCTCATGGACCTCCAGAGAGGATTCAAGATAGATCCTGATGAAGGAGAGGTTAAGCTCGAGAAGGAATACAAGCAGAACGTATGGAACATGCTCAACTTGAACAAAGGCCTGAATGAATTCGTAAGCGGCGGGTTCCTGATCCTCACCGCAGAGCAGAGCGGCATCAACATCTATGTCGCGTCTTCAGCAAGAGACAAGGTGATCCCCTGCGCAAGGCCCTACGAGTGCATCGGCTCAGGTAGCGACATGGCAGATGCAGAGCTCTCTGATTTCTTCGACCATCTTCCACGCGAGGACAGGAAATCAGTGGATGATACCATGGGCATCGCACAGCTCCTTCACGCTACAGAGAGGGCAAGCAAGGTCAATATCGGTGTGGGGGGCACGCCTTACATAGTCGTCATAAAGGACAACAATATAATCACGCCGTCAGAGAACAACTCAAGACTTGCGAATGAGATGGTCAAGGTCTGGAAGAAAGGCTGCTTGGCTGAAGATTTCGTGATGAGCAGGCTGCATTCATTGATTTATGCTAACGCGAACTATGAGCAGATCAACAAGGAGATGTGGGACGCTTCCAAGGACCCTGAAAGGATGAACATGATGCTGAGAGGGTATAAGGTATAAACACCCTATTTTTTTCTCTTTTCCCAGTCTTCGACAGGGCCTTTGATTGTCCTGAACAACGGATGAGGCCTTGGAGACTTTATATTTGAAATCTTCCTGTACTTCTCCAAGCACCTTGACCTGAGCTTGGCCTTAAGATGATTGAATTCGTAAGCGAGCTGGCCGTCAGTGACTGTCATCTTCTTTGATTCCATTGCCTGTCCTATCTTCCTCCTGTCAAAACAGAAGCCTCTCCTGCATGACTCTTCCCAGACGCCGAGCAGATAAGAGCGCATTGATGCGACGTGATCCGGCTGTTCCCTGAATCTTATGAGCTGGGGATGCCCCCTGTATCCTCGCGTCTTCCCCTGCAACACCTTCTTCGCTAGGAGAGCCTCCCTCCATAAAGCAAGAAGACCCTTAGAATCAAGATATCCTGGATTGATGCTCCATAATCTCATCTTTCACCTAGCCAAAAAAAGACGCTATCAACATGCCTGCAAACTGGGTCGCTGCGATGACGACCAATGCGATTACGAGGTGCTCCCCGATTACCTTTGCAGGATTGGCCTTCTGGTGCCTGGCCATGCTGTAGCTGAATACGCCTAATGCGAGAAGTCCCCATGCGATGCTCACGATTATCGCTGTCGATAGACTGAAAAGCAGGATCGGGACAAGGAACGTCAACGCAAAAAGGAACTTGGATATGAATGTAGATATGGTCGACTGCCATATCTGCTTTGTCGAGTGCCTGTTCTCTGACTCCTCTGACATGTGTATGCCCAACGCGTCCGAGAAAGCGTCAGCGATCGCTATGGTCAGGATACCCCCTATCACCACCAGCCTGCTATGCGTCCCGGAGTTCAGCCCCACCATCAAGCCTAACGTGGTGATGATGCCTGACGCCAGGCCAAAGCTGAATCCGACTTTTATCGAATGGTTCATCATTTCTGCCATGATACTCACGCAAGCAGATCCGTCAATGCCTTGAGCTTGCACTTGTGGTCGAGCTCCTTGTCGCCGATTATGCGGAAGAGGCGATTGACCTCCGGGAAAATAGAGTGCTCTGAGATGTGATTGTAATACTCTATGTCCGCGTTTATCTCGTCGATAGCGACCTTGAGCAGTTCCTTGGCGCCTGCGACGTCCTTTATGCTCTTGGCAGTGCGCTCGTCGATCCGGCACTTGCTCACCTGGAACTTTATCGCGAGGCCGAACTTGACTATTGAATGCAGGTCCAGGCGCTTCATGGTCTCGATGTCTGTCTTGACATCCTGCGCAAGCGACCTGAAGAAATCCCTCAGGATCTGGTCCTTTGCCTCGTTGCTGAAGCGGGTGTACATGTTGAAGGTCTCTTCCTCCCTCTTCAGGGCCTCGTACACAGCAGCACGCAAAGCAGCTATCATCGGTTCACCTCTTATGGTTTAAAAAGGGGTTTTGTTTATAATTGTTTTGGTCAAAAGTAAACTATTTATACTCTAGACCACCACAAATTTCTTATGGGAGATGGCACAGCAGATGAGACAGGAGACGAGACGATAGACGATCGCATGCATTACCAATCGAGGGAATTCTGCAAGGATGTGAGATGTGCGGTGCAGGTGGAGTTAGATAGGCTCAGTGATCTCAATAAAGCAGGGACTGTGTACGAGTCAATAAGATCCCTCTGCAAGAGCAACTGCAGATATACAAAAGAGGATTTCAGACGCTGGCTGGAATCGCAGGGGTACAGGCTGGAGACTGCTGATGGAAGAGATGCGTCACTCACAGGAGATGGTGGACATGGCAAGATGACTGCGTATGAATTCCATGACCAGCTGATCAAGAATGGAATAGATATTGTGAGAGACAAGTGAGTCTGTTTTCTTCATAGAGCTTCAGAAACCTTTAAAAATCACCTATATCTTCTAGCCCCTTATCCCTGCGTAGCTCAATGGCTAGAGCGTTCGGCTGTAGGTAAACAGCCCCCGTAGACAAGGCATATGGCCCTGAAGGAAAACGGGACAGCGGATACCGAAAGGTTGCTGGTTCAAAACAACAAACAGAGAAACCTGATTGTTGTGGAAGTCCGGCCGCAGGGATTCTATTTTATTTTTTATTTCATCTTCGGGGTGATTTCATGGCAGAACAGAGCAGGGCATTGAAGGAGTATCAGGAATTGTGCAGGCTGACTGCTAAGAGGTTCGATACTGCTGAGAAAGAGATCCTTACGTGGGGGCTCGGCATCTCAGGTGAGGCAGGGGATGTAGCTAGCTGCATAAAGAAGACATTCGCGCACGACAATGACCAGAAACAGGGCATCAGGGAGAACATAGGAGACACCCTGTGGTATGCCGCTATGATCTGCAACTTCTTCGGCTGGGACATGCATGAGGTGCTGGAAGAGAACATAACCAAGCTCAGGAAACGCTTCCCGGATGGCTTCACGATAAATGACGCTAAAAGGAACGGGACGATGAAGGACTGGAACGAGGATAGCAGATAGGCCAGCAGCTATGTACCTTATTTATAAATTGCTTATATATTACTATTTATATAAAGGAAAGCTTTTTAAATACAAAAAAAATCGGCAGACTATGGCCGTTAAACCTTTCTACAGCGTTTTAGCTTAAAATGATAGAGACCACACGCTATAGAAGGCTTTATGGCGTTTATAGGCAAAAAGAGGCCCTGGTAGTGTAGTGGCCTATCATGAAGCCCTGTCGAGGCAGCCAAAATGACTTTAACGGTCAATATGCTGTCGCATAAAGGCTTCGACCCGGGTTCGACATTCCAAGCTTCGTAAGTCGCTTAGAAACGGAAATCCCGGCCAGGGCGTCTGTTTTTTTTGCGTTTCAGTCCAAAAAACGCATCAATCAGGCCGGTAGCTCAGCCTGGAGGGATAAAACTATTTATCCGGGCAATAGAGCACTCGACTTTTAACCGAAAAGAGCGGAAAGCGATCGAGTGGTCGCGGGTTCGAAACAGCCGATCCGGCTGCGCAAGTCCCGTCCGGCCTATTGTGGTCAGAAACAATAAAAATCCCAACCGCAGCAAGCTATGGGGTATTTTTAAGCATCCAATCGGGTGTAAATAACCGCACCAAGGTGCGGGGTATGCAACCCAATTGGATCAATCAAAGGTGGAGCCCAATGGCAAAAAAAGAAGCCATAAAACATGTCCTCATCCCGAAACATAAGAAGGTCTCTGAAAAGGAGAAGAAAGACGTTCTAGATAAGTATGGCATAACACTCAATGAGCTGCCTGCCATCCACAAGTCAGACCCTGCACTCGTAGATATTGACGTGGAGCCGGGCGACGTAATAAAGATAGAGAGGGACTCGCCTACAGCAGGCAAGACCGTATTCTACAGGGGTGTCACAGGTGAGTAAGAAGATAAGCTCAGACAGTTCGAACCTGCTAGTGCAGAAGTTCTTCGAAGGAACAAGCCTTGTCGACTCAGACATCGCATCATTCAACGATTTCGTCGATCACCAGCTCCAGAGGGTCGTCGACGCGAACAAGGCCATAGAGCCTACCATCATCCCTCACAATGTAGAGGAGTTCAAGATAAAGTTCGACCGCATCTGGGTCGAGAAGCCACAGATGACAGAGGCGGACGGCAGCAAGAGGAACATATTCCCTATCGAGGCAAGGCTCAGGAAGATAAGCTACGCCGCGCCATGCTTCATAGAGGTCAGCGCGCACATCAATGGCGTGCAGCGCGAATCATTCACCACCCAGGTCGGATCCATGCCGGTCATGCTCAAGTCCAAGTACTGCCACCTGAACAAGCTCTCCAAGGAGGAGCTGGTGGCTCACGGCGAGGACCCGAATGACCTCGGAGGATACTTCATAATCAACGGCACGGAGAAGGTGCTGATCAGCGTCGAGGATCTCGCGGCCAACAGGCTTCTCGTAGAGAAGGCCAGCATCGGCGTGTCAGAGTACATCGGCAAGATGTTCTCGGAGGGCGCATCTTTCAAGATACCACACACGTTCGAGAAGCTCAAGGACGGGATGTTCTACCTCTCGTTCACGAGGGTGAAGAGGATACCCCTCATCGTGGTAATAAAGGCCCTCGGCCTGACAAAGGACGAGGACATCATGACATTCATATCAAAGGAGAGGCAGTTCGACTCTGTGCTCGTGAACCTGTTCGAGTTCGCGGACATAAAGACAGAGGAGGACGCGCTCGACTTCATAGCCAAGAAGACCGGCATAACCCAGGCTAAGGAGGTCAGGATAGAGAGGATGCAGGAGATCATAGACAGATACCTGCTTCCGCATCTCGGCACGACCCCTAAGGACAGGATCTTCAAGGCATACAACCTGTGCAAGCTGCTGAAGAAGTTCATACTGGTCTCGACAGGCGAGCTCCCGGTCGACGACAAGGACCACTACGCGAACAAGAGGCTCAAGCTCTCAGGCGACCTGCTTGCAGACCTCTTCACGGTCAATCTCAAGGTCCTGATAAACGACCTCCTGTACAATTTCCAGAGGATAGTCAAGAGGGGGAAGTTCCCCTCGATAAAGGTGATAATCAGGGACAAGCTCCTCACGCAGAGGATATACTCCTCCATGGCTACCGGCTCATGGGTCGGCGGAAGGAAGGGAATATCCCAGAGGATGGACCGGGCAAACTTCATAGCCGCGATGTCACACCTGCAGAGGGTGGTGTCGCCGCTGAGCGCGAGCCAGGAGAACTTCGAGGCCAGGGAGCTCCACCCGACGCACGCCGGAAGGCTCTGCTGCATGGAGACCCCTGAAGGAACGAACATAGGGCTCAGGAAGAACCTGGCCATGCTGTCGAGGGTGTCGCTAGAGACGCCTGAGGACGAGCTGGTCAAGTGCATGAAGAACCTGGGGCTCAAAACACTCTGATGGTGAAACAAGATGACTGAAGTCTTCGTCAACAGCAAATTCAAGGGAGATGTAGATGACCCTGTAAAGTTCGTCTCTTCTTTCGTAGATGAGAGGAGGAAAGGGAATGTCCCCCTCAACGCGAACGTGGTGTACGACGAGGAGTCAGACACGGTCTTTGTCGACGGCACCAAAGGCAGGGTATTGAGACCGCTCATCGTGGTGAAGAACGGCAAGTCCACGCTCACAGAGAAGCACGTGCAGCAGCTCCAGAAGGGTGAGATAACCTGGAATGACCTCCTCAAGCAGGGCGTGGTCGAGTACCTCGACGCCGCAGAGGAGGAGAACACGCTCATCGCATTCTTCGAGCAGGACCTGACCCCTGACCACACCCACCTGGACATACACCCGGTATCGCTCATAGGAATGACCACATCGCTCGTCCCTTTCGGCAACTACAGCCATGCAGTGAGGGTCTCTGTAGGCGGAAAGAACCAGAAGCAGGCGATAGGATTCTATGCTTCGAACTTCGCGGTCAGGATGGACATGGACATAAACATACTCCACACGCCGCAGATGTCGATAGTCACGAGCCTCATGCACGAGATATCCGACTACAGGGAGCATCCCGCCGGCCAGAACGTGGTCGTGGCGATAATGAGCTATATGGGATACAACATAGAGGACGCAATCATACTCAACAAGGGATCAGTAGACAGGGGGCTCGGCAGGAGCTCATACTTCAGGCCTGCTGTCGCAGAGGAGCTGCGCTACGCAGGAGGCCTCACAGACGAGATATGCATCCCTGACAAGGACATCAAGGGATACAAGTCAGAGGTCGACTACAGGTACCTCGAGGAAGAGGGGATAATATACCCTGAAGCCAAGGTCGGCGAAGGCGACGTGATAATCGGCAAGACATCCCCTCCAAGGTTCCTCAGCTCGCTCGACGAGTACAACCTCGCGTCCAACATACGCAGGGAGAGCTCGGTCGCGCTCAAGCACGGCGAAGAGGGAGTCGTGGATTTCGTCATGATAACAGAGAACGGAGAGGGCAACAAGCTCGTCCAGGTGAGGCTCAGGGACCTCAGGATACCTGAGATAGGCGACAAGTTCACCTCAAGACACGGCCAGAAGGGTGTGATCGGGACGCTGGTCCCGCAGACAGACATGCCATTCTCAGCGTCGGGCATAGTCCCTGACATCATATTCAGCCCTCACGGAGTCCCGTCAAGGATGACAATCTCCCATCTGATAGAGCTCGTCGGAGCAAAGGTCGGCGCTCTCGCGGGGAGGTTCGTCGAAGGGACGACCTTCGCAGCAGAGTCAGAGGCTGACCTCAGGAAAGAGCTCAAGAAGCTCGGGTTCAGGGAGAACGGCACAGAGACCATGTACAACGGCCAGACAGGCGAGCAGTTGCCCGCGAGGATATACGTCGGCAACATGTACTACCTCAAGCTCAAGCACATGGTGTCCAACAAGCTGCACAGCAGGGCAAGAGGACCTATCCAGCTTCTCACCCGCCAGCCCACAGAAGGAAGGGCAAAGGAAGGCGGACTCAGGCTCGGAGAGATGGAGAAGGACACGTTCGTCGCGCACGGGGCGTCGCTGCTGCTCAAGGAGAGGTTCGACTCCGACAGGACCCTGGTGCCGGTCTGCGAGAGCTGCGGCATAATCGCGATATTCAACGAGTTCAAGAACAAGACATATTGCCCTATATGCGGCGAGAACGTAGAGATAAGCAATGTCGAGATATCATACGCGTTCAAGCTCATGCTCGACGAGTTCAAGTCACTCGGCATCTACCCGAGGATGATGCTGGAGAGCAAGTATTGATATCATAAGACACTGTAATGATCCACAGGTGAAACGAAAATGGCTGAAGGAGCACAGGAACAGTACGCGTACAAGAAGGTCAAGAGCCTTGTATTCGGAGTGCTGAGCCCGAAGTTCATCAAGAAGATGTCCTCGGCAAAGGTAGTCACGCCTGAGCTGTATGACAAGGAAGGATATCCTGTCGACGGCGGGCTCATGGACACCAGGCTCGGCGTGATAGACCCGGGACTCAAGTGCAGGACCTGCGGCTGCAAGCTCAAGGAATGCATCGGCCATTTCGGCTACATCGAGCTGGCCAGGCCGGTCATACACATCAAGTTCGTCACGCTCATACAGGTGCTCCTCAAGGCGACGTGCAGGGAGTGCGGCAAGGTAATGATATCCAAGGCCAAGAAGGAGAAATATCTCGCAGAGATAGACACCATACTCAAGGAGAAGGACGTCGAGGCCATGAGGGTCTTCGTCAAGTCGGTGGTTCTGAAGGATCTGGTCGCGCAGACCAAGTGCCCGCACTGCAAGTCAAGGCAGCAGAAGATTGCCATAGAGAAACCGACATCCTTCCTCGAGAACGACAAGAGGCTCAGCCCCATAGAGATCAGGACAAGGATGGAGAAGGTATCAGACGATGAGCTCCCGCTATTCGGAATGGAAGCGAGGCATATCAGGCCTGAATGGCTCGTGCTGACAGTGCTCCCCATCCCCCCGGTCACGATGAGGCCTTCAATCACCCTGGAATCAGGGGAGAGGAGCGAGGACGACCTCACGCACAAGCTCGGCGACATAGTCAGGATAAACCAGAGGCTGTTCGAGAACATCAACGCCGGCGCGCCTGAGATAATCATAGAGGACCTGTGGGACCTATTGCAGTATCACGTCACGACTTTCTTCGACAATGACGTGGCTCAGCTCCCGCCAGCAAGGCACAGGTCAGGCCAGCCGCTCAAGACGATAACAGAGAGGATCAAGTCCAAGGAAGGGCGAATCAGGCACAACCTGGCAGGGAAGAGGACAAACTTCTCGGCAAGGACAGTCATATCCCCTGACCCCATGATCTCGCTGAACGAGGTGGGCGTCCCGAAAATCGTCGCCATGAAGCTCACAGTCCCTGAGAGGATGACCGAGTGGAATCTGGAATACCTCAAGAAATTCGTCGAGAGAGGTCCCAAGGAATACCCTGGCGCGAACTACGTGGTCAGGCCTGACGGCAAGAAGAAACGCATCACAGACGAGATGAAGGAGCAGATACTCGAAGAGCTCCAGCCAGGATACTCTGTCGAGAGGCATCTCATGGATGGAGACATCGCGATATTCAACAGGCAGCCTTCGCTGCACAAGATGAGCATGATGTGCCACGAGGTCAGGGTCCTCCCTGCCAAGACATTCAGGCTCAACCCCGCGGTATGCGCACCTTACAACGCGGACTTCGACGGGGACGAGATGAACCTGCACATACCCCAGACAGAGGAGGCGAGGGCAGAGGCAGAGACGCTCATGAAGGTGCAGACGCAGCTGATATCCTCAGGATTCGGCCTCAGCGTGATAGGCTGCATACAGGACGGCATATCAGGAAACTACATACTCACAAAGCACGTCGAGCTGCCCAGGCAGAAGGCGATAGACCTGCTTCTTGCAGCAGGGGTTGCGGATATTTCCGGCCTTCCAAACAGGGAGACCATAACCGGGCAGGAGATGTTCAGCACAGTACTGCCTAACGACTTCGACTTCAGGGGAAAGGACAAGACAGGTAAAGAAGTCCTGATAAAGAAAGGCAAGCTGTCGGGGATCATGGATACTGCCAACCTCGGCCAGGGCTCAGGCCTGATGCTCAGGGACATCCACAAGAACTATGGCGCAGAGTTCACCGCCGAGTTCATAAGCAGGGTCATGAAGCTGGGGATATTCGTGCTCATGAGACACGGCTTCACTACGTCCATAGCGGACACAGACCTGCCTAAGGAGGCTACCAACAAGATCAAGGAGATACTTGACGATGCCTACAAGCAGGTAGACATACTCGTAGACCAGTACCACAAGAATGACCTGGAGACATTCCCGGGCAAGACCATGGCAGAGACCCTCGAGCTGAAGATACTCGAGGCTCTCAACAAGGCAAGGAACCTGACAGGAGAGGTAGTCAATGACTATTCCATAAAAGAGACCGGGACCATAATGATGGCAAGGTCAGGATCCAGGGGAAAGCCGCTCAACCTCGCACAGATGGCAGCATGCGTCGGACAGCAGGCCATGAGGGGCGGAAGGATAACCACAGGATACAAGGACAGGACATTATCATGCTTCAAGCAGGGAGACCTCAGCCCTGCAGCACACGGGTTCATAAGGAGCAGCTTCAAGGACGGCCTTGACCCTGCAGAGTTCTTCTTCATGGGAATGACCGGAAGAGACTCGCTGATGGATACTGCGCTGAGGACACCCAAGTCAGGATACCTATACAGGAGGCTGGCGAATGCGCTGCAGGACCTGAAGGTAGAGTACGACGACACCGTACGCGATGCGTCAAAGAAAGTGGTGCAGTTCAGCTATGGCGAGGACGGCATGGACGTGTCCAAGTCAGAGAAAGGCACGATCAACGTCAAGAGGATAATCGCCGAGATTACCGGCAAGTAAGGAGCGATCAAGATGGAAGCCCTATTCAAGAAATACGAAGGCAAGATCCCGCAGAGCCTGCTCGACGAGATCAGGAACAACCTGCCGCCCAAGACAGACAAGAAGAAGGCGGAAGCGGTCTTCAAGAAGGTCCTGGAAGAGTATGAGAACGCCAAGGTAGAGGCGGGAGAGTCGGTCGGCCTCATCGCAGCAGAGTCGATAGGCGAGCAGGGCACGCAAATGACACTCAACACGTTCCACTACGCAGGTGTCGCAGAGATGAACGTCACAGTGGGACTTCCCAGGCTGATAGAGATCCTCGACGGCAGGAAGAACATCTCCACGCCCATGATGGAGATACACCTGAAATCCCCATACAGCAAGGGCAAGGACATAAAGCAGATCGCGATGTCAATCAAGGAGACGAAGCTCAAGGACATCGCTTCGGAATTCTCGATAAACGTCGCAGAGCTCATAGTGGAGGTCGTGGTGGACCAGAAGAAGCTCGAGATGATAGGCATCGACATGTCCAAGGTCGCGAAGGCAGTGGAGAAATCCGCAAAGGAAGGCAATGTCAAGGCAAAGGAGAACATAATAACGATAAAGGCCGGCAAGGACGAGGGGCTGAATGAGCTGTACAAGCTCAAGGAGAAGATAAAAGGCATACACATCTCAGGCATAAAGGACGTGTACCAGGTCCTGCCCGTCCGCAGAGGGGATGAGTTCATAATCATAACTGCAGGGTCTAACCTGAAGGAGGCGTTCGCGAATGAATACGTGGATGCGGAGAGGACCACGACAAACAATGTCTATGAGGTGTCTCTGGTGCTGGGTATAGAGGCCGCAAGGCAATCCATAATCAACGAGGTGTTCAAGGTCATCGAGAACCAGGGCCTGAACATCGATAAGAGGCACATGATGATTGTCGCAGACATGATGTGCAACTCAGGCTCGATCAAGGGCGTGACAAGGTACGGCGTCGTGAGCCAGAAGGCATCTGTCCTGGCAAAGGCATCGTTCGAGACACCTATAAGGCATATAATCGCAGCAGCGATGATAGGCGAAGAGGACAAGCTCAACTCCGTGGTGGAGAACGTGATGCTCAACCAGCCTGTCCCTGTAGGCACTGGCCTTCCAGGGCTGCTGACAAAGATAAAGAAATAAGGATGTGGATCAGGACATATCATGATACAAGGTGCAAAAAATGGCTGACATCATAGGAGAGATAAAGAAACTCGTGAAAGAGCGCAAGCTCGTGATAGGCGCTGACGAGACACTCAAGGGCCTCAGGACAGGGAAGTTCGCCAAGGTATACCTGGCTTCGAACTGCGCTGAGCAGCTGAAAGAGGATATAATGCATCATGCTGGGATTGCAGGCGTAGAGGTTGTCGATACAGGCATCGTGAACGATGAGCTGGGCGACATATGCAAGAAACCTTACTCCATCGCTGTGATGGGCCTGCTGAAAGAATAGATAATCGGATAATCGGTTGTGAAACGTGGCTACAAAAATCGTTTTTGATGAGGACATTCTCAAGAAGATGTCCCTGTTCGAGTCCATAACACGGGCCAAGCTGAAAGACTTCTTTGACGACCCTGTACAGGAGCGTCTCGTGTTCATAGTCCAGCCAGGCGAGCTCTGGAGAGCACTGGGCAAGAAGAGCTCCAACGTCAAGCGGCTCGAGAACACGTTCAAGCGCAAGATAAAGATTGTGGAGTATAACCCCGACCTCGTCACATTCATCAAGAACATGGCCCATCCGCTCAAGATCCATGACGTGACTGAGGAGGACGGGATTGTCGTGATCAGGCATGATGACATGCAGACAAAAGGCCTTCTTATAGGGAAAAACGCCCGAAATCTCAGGAACATGGAGACCAATGTCAGGCGTTATTTCGAAGTGAAAGAGATAAAGGTCATGTAGGTTTTTAAGGGTTTTTGGTTAGTATTGGTTACTAAATTCTGTTATTTTATCATTTTTTCGTTGAAATGTAAAATATATCTTGGATACTTTTATTATGTTTCACTGCTTATCATATTATGTCGGGTTGTCGGCTACTTTGGTGGAGGATGTTCTTCTTTCACCACTTAATAGTCACTACAAGGCAAAAGCTTTATATACTATAAGATAATAACGGGTTCGGGTGCTATGTGAGATGTTGGGCGAAGGAGACAATCCTAAAGACGTGTACGCGCGTGGTGTAGATGTAGACGTATCGGATCTAGACGACCGTGTAGAGAGTGTTTATGATTCCGGAACATATGAATGGGCCAGGCCTGTATCCAAGGTATGGGAGCGGACAGCGCTGTCCAAGGCCATAGGTGAGTATGTCGCGAACCAGAGAGCTGACGGCAGGATAGTCACAGTCCGATCGGAAGCTGTCAACAACTTACGGGAACTCACGTTCAAAGACACAGGCATGAGGCTGATATATCTCTTCAAGGATAAGCACCTGAAGAAGGCAAGAAAGGTGCTGAGGGAAGAGTCATTGTTCATACTCCCTACAGACATAACAGACTGCATAGACAGGGTGATTGCATTCCCCTATGCGTACACATCAATCACGACAGTATGTGAGCTGGACAGATATAACAAGGAAGATGTCAACGAAAAGCTCAGAAACATAGAAAGTATCGTGGCTCAATCGACAGAACCTCAGGCAACCTAAAATGCTGGAAAAAATGCGAGACGCCAAAGCTGCAGAGGGTCGGGAAATGACCAAGTTTCAGCTAGCCATAGAGAGACTGCTGGCAGAAGAGGCTGCAGGAATATCTATAACTCCCTGTCTTGGTACAGGTAATCAGGAATGGGAGATAGAACTTGATTATCAGTTCAAGGCCATCTATAGCATCAAAGGGAGGGTCGAAGAGATCCAGTTCATCGCGCCGGGCATGAAAGCAGGCAGCCCTGACACTTCTGTCACTGCGTTCCTGAGCACAAAAAGGTCAGAGGAAGATATCTATAACGAATGCCGTAGGGCATATAGTGCCGCAATGGCCTGGTGTGAGAAAGAGCCTGATTATATTCCTGTGGATGTTGACCTGAGTGAACTGGAGAATGATGATGGCGCTATCCTGCTCACCAAAAAGAGTTCCAGCGCAACACTTGAACAGCAGTGCGCATCCGTAGACCCTGTCAAATATCCACCTGACAAACCTTTTGATATCAATGAGCTCTTCACTCCTGACGAGCCTTTTGAGATACTTGAACCTTCTGACGAAGACTTTGACATAGATGTCGATGAGGTGGACGATGCTGATTTCCACCTGCCCAGGATAGATGCCGATCCTGTATCGCTCGAGCCTAAAGAGGTTGTGCTGACCGACCAGGAGCTGGTTGAGATCATAGACGAGATAGACCTGGAGACAGGCCTCAGGAGGAGGAACCTCGCGAACGAGGAGATCGTCAGCCTCAACGCACCCGTAGCAGCCTGCCTGTCAGGCAATCTCGACACCCTGCGCAGCATGGAGGAATATGATCATCTCTTCATCATCACCCAGAAGTATGTTGTCGATGCAGGCCCGAAAGGAGTCCTGATGAGATATACCGATGTCCCTGAACGCCCGCTGGAAGAGGCAGACGAACAGGTACTGATGGACCTGCTCTACAAGATTGTAGATCTAAGGAATATACCTGAAGACAAGAAATATAAGATGGAGCAGCATTTCGAGAGGGGGATGGCCAAGATGGGACGGAAGTTCCCGAAGATGCTGCAGTTCCTCTACGAGAATGAAGGCGACATCCTCGTGTATTCTGATGCGATAAGCCCTGTGAATGTCGTGAACGAGATATTCCCTAATCAAGGGGTCGTTGCTATTTATTCCAATGACGCCAGCATGGTGCGGGAAATAGCATCCTGCATCATGAAAAATGACCAGGACAAGGAGCTATCGATGCAGGGCATAGACAGAAAAGCGTGCTCGCTGGATTCCGGCGAAGTCAAGGTGCAGTTCATCGGACATGTCTCGAGGAAGGCATTTGCGCAGTACGCTGCAGGAGTAAGAGAACAGTTCAATGAGCTCAGCAGGAAGGTGCTTGAAGGAAACGACGACGGTCAGTACGATGCACATGGCGCAAGGGCCAGGGAAGAGGTGCTGCCTTTTGAGAAGCTCGGCCTCGGGTACTATGACGATGAGTTCGAGAGTGTGCCTACAGTTCCTGACGTGAAGAAGATGGCAGGCATAGCACCTGATGATGAAGAGAGGCTGATACAGAGCAAGATACAGGACGGAGTGCGGAGACACCTGCGCCTGATATACAGTGCTGGTATGAAGAAAGCGAACGGGGAGTGAAGATGACACAACCAGAATACGACGATCCGAGGGAATACAAGACAAAAGGCGTATTCACGCAGACAGCTGACGCAGAAGCGCTCATAAGACTGGCTGCGACAAGGTTCAAGGATGAAGGCAAGATCGCCTCAGTCCATAATACTGCAGATGATATAAGAGAGATGCTCATCGTCGACGGTACAGACATAAGCAGGATCATAGTCCATTTCGAGCCTCTTAATAATTCTGAAACCATCAGGGTAGAGGACCTGTTCATAGTCGGGCCTGACGTCCAGGACAGTGCAGAGACCATAATATCAAGGCCAGACCTGTTCTATCACAGGAGGTCTGCAGTACCTATCGGGGATTATACAGAACCGCAGGTCCAGACGAAGATGGACTTCATCTATGGGGCATATGAAGAGGCGATGGCGCAGGGCGCGAAAAAGATGGAAAGGACGCCATCACAGCCCGGCGCGCAGTCGCTCGACGATAAGCTCGAGGACCCTCTTGACCTTCTTAGCATAGTGGTCGACACGTCAGAGATTGACTCTGAGCTCCTGAAAGAGGTGCGGGCAGCAGGCAAAGAGCATGCAGGGCAGGAAGCTCCTGCAGATCTGAGCCCTGAAACAGGCAGCCCAGAGGATCTCGCGATAGCGTATCTTGAAGGGACCAATAAGAAGTGATAATAAAATAAAAAATTATTTTTTATTTCTTGGTTTCAGTAATTCACCAACACCTCAACATCCCTGCCGAAGATGCCCTTGAGCTTCTCGAAGATGGGCTCCTTGATGAATACTTTCGGCGGTATGTTGTATTTGGCGAGATGTTCCTCCAACTCCTCAAGGTTCGACTTCCTTATGTCGCCGAGCGAGCCGTTCTCTAGTATCGTGGCCTTTGTTATCTCACGCTCATCGGCGTCCACATCATGTATGATGAAAGCAGTGTCTTCCAGCAGCAGGATCTCGCCGTACTTGTCGCCGTGCTTGACCCTTATGCGGGCGCGCTCGAGCTCGCGCCCCCTCTTGCGCTGCATGTACTCGACAAGGAACTTCACGAGCTCCCTGCTCTCCTTCTTGACATTCTCGATGTCAGCCTTGGTGAGGTTCTTCTCGTCATAGTCCTTCTTCGACTTTATCACGTGGTTGAGCATCCTGAGGTATTTCTCAGGTATCTTGCCCCTGTGGACAAGCTCCTGCTCAAAGAACTTGATGACCTCAACGTCCCTGACGCGCTCGATGCCCTCAAGGGTGAGGACGTCGCGTATTATAGTGACCACTGTCTCATAGACGTGCAGCATGGACTCCTCTTCCTTCATCTTCTCGATCTGCGTGAAGAGGCGCTTGAGGCGCTTGAGATACTTGTCTGCCTTGTCAAGAAGCTCATCAACCTCCTTGCCTGAGACCTCCTTGATGTCGCCGTGCTCTATGCCCTTGTAGTACTTCCTGATCTCCTTAAGGGTCTCGAGGTATTTCTCCTCGAGAAGCTTCTCCTTCTTGACGAACAGGTCCTCCACGAGATTTATGGTCTCCTTTGGTGTCGGAGGCGGAACGCCATAGAGCATCAGCGCCGCCTGGGTAGGCGTCAGGGTGCTCCAGTACAGCTCTGTCTCGACAATCTGCTTGATCTTGCCCTTGACGCGCGAGACCATCTGCTCGCCTGACGCCATGAACATGTCTATAGCCTCTGCGCTGGGCTTGATCTTGCCCATCCTGAGCAATTGCTTCCAAGGCATGAAAATGCCCCTGTCGTAGAGCGGGACACCATCCCTCAGCACTGTGAAGATGACCGGGTTCGCCTCCTTTATAGACTCCCAGAAATCAGTCAGGATATATACCTGGATGTTGAGCTTGTTCTTGATGCCGGTCATGTCTCCAGCGTCGAGGCCCATGCCGACGATTATGGCGCGCAGCTTGTCCTTCAGCTCTGCGCGGGTCATCTTCTTGACGTCAGTGTCATCCACTATTATCGCGACGTCGATGTCAGACTTGTCTGTCGCCTGGCCCCTTGTGAGCGAGCCGAACAGGACATATGAGACGATGTACTTCTCGAACTTCTTGAGCACCATCTCCTTGTGTATCTCACCTATCTTAAGGGCAGACATCATGCCCGTGTCATACACAGGAGCGGACATGGCGAACAGCTGGAGCATCTCGCCCTTGCCGTCATAGCATGACTGCCACACCTCAGAGAGTATGACTGTCTGCGGGACAAGGCGCTTGTCGATCTCCTGCGCCATCTTGGCCATTATCGCACCGAGCTTGTCCTTGAGCTCCTGCTTGGTCATCTTCTGCGAGTCAGAATCATCCACCAGGACCAGGACATTTATCCTGTCCTTATCGACCTTCTCACCTTTCTTCTCAGGAGGGAGCAGGGCAATGCCTATGATGTAATGCTCAAACTTCTTAAGAACGTCTTTCTGGAACTTGTCAAGCTTGACCTTGATGTCCTTGAGCTTGTCCTGGACATCCTTGGGCAGCTTCTTCAGCATCTCATCCTCTTCTGCCTTCTTTTCTTCCTTAGCTTCTTTCTTCTCTTCCTGCTTTGCAGCGGATCTGGACTGTTTCTTGGATTTGGTCATTATTGCACCCCGGAACCTTGTTTTAAGCATAAAATACTGGTGACTGAGCCATTCTCAACACCGTGCATATGTTAAGGCAGGGAGCTTTATAAATACTTATAAAGGCTATAATATAGGAGTGAGACAAAAAAGTCATAGCAGAGCCACCACCATGCGTTCGATTAGATTGTACGCACCCCTGCCACAGCGCTCGCTGACGCATATATTGGCTCTTCTGTTTGCCCAACTGCGATCATTAGCACTTCTGAGACTGTGAGCTCGCTAGGCGGTGGCAGGGGTGCTATCAGAATTGGGTGGAAGGCGGAATATGTTAGATGCAGTGTTGGAGAGGCATATGCCGAAACTTTTATAAGGTCTGATGTATATGTTTCGGTTGTTCAAACCACTTAGGAAGGTGATTAAATGGCAAAAAAAGAAGAGAGCAAGACTCCTAATTATGACAAGCACAAGAAGTACCATGACCTGGTAGGCAAGCTGCATGACCTTGGTGAGGATGAGCACACCACAGGCCTCGCGAGCCACATACACCAGATAGCATCCGAGTATCTCCACGCGAACAAGGGAGATGACGGAAAGGTCAGCTGGGCTGAAAAAGGAGAGGAAGAGCACAGGAAATTCTCAGACTCGCTGTGGGACTCTGCGGCAGACAGGATAGCAAAGAACTACCTCAAGCTCAGCGACCAGGCGATCGAAGAGCTCAAGAAGTCAAAGACCCCTGAAGGAGAGAGCGCATGGGACAACATGATAAAGACCTATCTCGGCGGCATGGACAAGGAGGACTTCTTCGACAGGGTCAAGTCAGAGGACGAGCTGTCCATAGAGAACATACTCAAGACCTACATCAACAACCTGTCAGGCAGGCACCTCCAGTACAGGCATACCTCACTGCTCAGAAAGAACATAAACAAGGCAGATGATCTTGAGGGGGTGGCAGCATATCTTGGGGATGCGAAGAAGAACAACAAGAAGGCGTTGAAGCCGCTCAAGGTGCCCAAGAAGCTCAAGAGCCTTGACGAGGCGATGAGCGCGATATCAGAGGCTTCGCAGTACATACCGAAGAACTACCATCCTGACAAGAAGGAGACGTATCATTAAAGCCTCAGGAAACTTTTAGCTTTTTTCTTTGTTTTCATATAGTATATTATATTGTGTTTAATAACCTTTATATACCAGTTATTTTTAAAAAGAGATGGTAAAAAGTGGTGTTTGAAGTATTCACTGGACTGGCAGCAGAGCATCTCATGTACATCGCAGGACTTTGGGCGCTGCTGTCCCTGATACCGCTCATTCTCATCTATCTCATAAGGCCAAAGCCGAAGAAGCAGACAATACCTGCGCTGATGTTCCTTATGAAAGAGCACGCGAAGTCAGACAAGCGCAGCTTCTTCAGGACATTCGTGAGGGATCCCCTGTTCATCTTCCAGATAATCATGCTCATAGCGTTCGCCATCGCGATCGCAAAGCCGTTCATCACGCTCACTGAAGACGTGTTCGTGGAGAAGACCGCCATAGTCATAGACGCCTCAGCCTCATCACAGGTCGAGATAGGCGGTACGACACGTTTCGAGAGGGCAGTCGGGATCGCGAAAGACAACCTTGGCACAAAGAACACGATAATCGCGATCAGCTCTGTGCCGGAACTCATAGCTGACGACGTCGACTCGCAGAGGGCAAAGAGCGAGCTGGACCACCTGCAGCCCAGGGACACGCCGACAAACATCTTCGACTCGATCATATTCGCGGGCAGCTACGTCCATGAGAAGGACAGGGTGGTCGTGATCTCCGACTTCATAGATACCGCCACGCAGAAGGACTTCAACACGGCGCGGAGCATACTCGAATCAAAGGGCATCATAGTCGATTTCATAAACCTGAGAGACCAGGAGGACAGGAAGGCAGGCAATGTAGGCATAGTTGATCTGGACGTGTCAGAGGAGAAGACTTCTGTCAGGATCAAGAACTACAATGATGTCAATGAATCAGTCAAGCTGCACCTCGAAGGAGCTAACCTCACGATAAGCGAGATAACGGTCGAAGCTAAGAACGTGGAAGTGGTGAACTTCCCTACACCTCCTGCACTATCAAGATTTTCCATAAAGACGCTCGGCCAGGATGACTTCCCTCTCGACGATGAAGTGCTGATATCCGCGCCTTCGGCAGAGTCAGTCCCCCTGCTGCTCATATCAAACAAGGTGTCCAAGTACCTCAGCACAGCGCTCGATGTCATAGACATGGTGGACGTCAGCAGGGGTACGCCACCTAAAGTGCCGGACATAAACCACCAGATAATCATGCTCAACAACATCAATGCAGACCTGATACTCCCAGGGACCATAAAGAACATACGCAAGAAGGTTGAAGACGGAGCCGCGCTGATCGTTGTGGCGCAGCCAGACCTCATGAACATAGACCTAGAGGGCATACTGCCTGTGGAAAGGGTGGATGCAGGCTCTCCTGTGCTGATCGAGCAGGATGTATATATCGTGCCGACGAACGAGAACAGCATAACAGAGGACATAAACTTCGGAAAGGTATCGAAATACCTGAAGGTCAAGCCTGTAGACGGCTCGACGACCCTCGCCTCGACGACCAACAACGTGTCGATGGTGGTGATAAAGAGCTATGGCAAGGGCCTTGTCACGTATTTCGGGATGATGGATGACTATTCTGACTTCAAGCTCGACATATACTACCCTGTGTTCTGGAAGAGGCTGTTCGACATGTCGATAAAGAAGCAGGACCTCTCAGAGCTCAACTTCAAGACAGGCAAGCTGGTCAACCTCCTTGAGAAGCAGAAGATAGAGGCCCCTTTCGGGACAGTGAAGGCCGATACCATCCTGCTCAGCCACCAGGGCATATACAGGGGCGAGGACAAGACCTTCGTCGCCAACCTGGTGAACGAGGAAGAATCCAATGTCAATGGCGAAGGGGAGGGCGACAAGGAAGGGATAGTGGAAGAAGAGATCACCAAGAGGGAGATGGTGCCTTTCGAGCTGACCAGATACTTCATAATAGGGCTCATAGTGCTCGTCTTCCTAGAGCTTCTATGGATAAAATTCAGAGGTGATCTATAGAGATGGGATTCTCGGCAATGCTGCAAGGGATCACTGACATCACGAATGCGATAAGCACAGGCACGTTCGCGTTCAACAAGCCAGAGATATTGCTACTTATAATCCCCACGATAATAATACTCCTGCTGATACTGCCCAAAAGCTTCGTCGTGATAGACAAGAAGAGGCTCCACGACCCTAAGTTCCTAAGCTCACGCAGGAGGTACAGGGTGATCATATTCCTGACACGCGTTTTGCTCTTCTCGCTCCTGTTCCTCGCGCTCGCAGACCCGTACGGCCAGGTAGAGAAAGACATACCTGGCGACCTGACGATCACGCTGCTCATAGACAACTCGACATCCATGGAGATGTTCGACACGTCATTCGTGCCTACGCTGCAGGCAGAGCTCGAGAAGAGGCTGCCTGTAAAGACCGCGTACATCTCTTCTCCCATGGAGTCAGACATAGGTGACGGCATGCTCAACAACATCGAGAAGGACAAGAACCTGCTGCTGGTCACGGATGGGCAGGCCACATCGGGAACGAACCTCCTTGATGTGCTGCTCTTCGCGGCGAGCCTGAACAGCTCTGTGAGCGCGATAAGCATGGACCCTGTCATGGAGGACACGAGCGTAAGCATCAAGGGCCCAGCAAAGACGATTGCAGAGGTGGAGAACTTCTACAAGGTCAGCATACACCATGTCGGCCCTGAAGGGAGCGAAACCCATGCATCAAGGCTCCTCGTAGGGGTGGATGACGAGATAATCATCGATGAAGTGACCACGAAGGACGAATACTTCTTCAGCAGGAACTTCAGCGACGGCTACCACAGGATAGTCGCAAGGGTCGTACCGACAGGAGCAGACCATTTCGCAGAAAACAACGTGTTCTACAAGACGACCCATGTCATACCAAAGCCAAAGGTCCTGTTCGTGACTGAATCAACATCCGCGCTCGGGACGGTGCTCGACGAGCTCTACGAGGTGACGACAACAAACACCCTGCCCACAAGCAAGAGCGAGCTGGACAAGTATTACGCGGTCGTGCTCAATGACCTGCCCAGGACAAGGCTCGGCAACATCGAGGCGCTGAGCGACTACGTCATAGAGGGCAACGGCCTCTTCGTGGTGGGCGGATACAACTCATTCGACAACGGAGGGTACAAGGGCAGCGCTTTAGAGACTATCCTCCCAGTACAGGTCGGCGCAGGAGAGCTCAAGAAGGGAGATTCAAACATCGTCATAGTGATCGACATCTCAGGATCATTCACAGAGAAAGGCGTCACGACAACAGCACTCAGCACGTCAAAGGCACTCGCTTATGACGTGATAAACAGGATAAACGAGAAGAACTCTGTGGGAGTCGTTGCGTTCGACCAATGGCCATATCTCGTGTCAGACCTCGAGCCGCTATACGTGAGCAAGGCATCAACACTCAACAAGATAGAGACACTGCAGGGACAGGGCGGCCAGACAGAGTTCGCAGCAGGCCTTAAGGGCGCTTTCAACCTGCTCCGCGGCACCACCGGTAGCAAGAACGTCATATTCATATCAGACGGCTACACCTGGAACGACCTGCTCAGGCAGGAGGCGCTCGATGTCGCGAAAGCCATGAAAGGATACGGAATAAAGCTGTACACGGTAGGGACCGGAAGGAACCTCGACGAGAAATTCCTAAGGCAGCTGACCACGACAGGAGGCGGGATATATTTCACCGCAGACACCAGCAACAGGCTGGAGATACTGTTTGGAGAGGCGCAGAAGAAGGACGTCGGCACGGCGTTCTCGCTTTTCGTCATAGACCCGTACCATTTCATAACAGAGGATCTCGATGTCAATGCCGTGCTGTACGGCTTCAATCAGGTCGTGCCCAAGGCCAACTCCCACCTGCTCATAACGACTGATTCAGGGGAGCCTGCAGTCGTGGTGTGGAGGCACGGGATCGGCCGGGTGGCTACACTCACAGTCTTCTCGTCGGGCAACAACCTCGGGGAGCTCCTGGACAAGGACAACTCAAAGATGCTGACAAGGATAGTCAACTGGGCGATAGGGGATCCTGAGAGGAAGAACGACTTCTTCGTGGACATAAAGGACGCGAGGGTCAACAAGTCAGCAGAGATAACCGTGAGGACAAAGAGATTCCCGAAGGTCACGGGCCTGAAGTTCTCCAAGACAGACAAGGACACGTACAGGTCCTATTATGTCAATCCGAACACAGGATTCAAGTCAGTGCTCGGCGCAGTGTACGCGGTGAATTACGACCGTGAATACCAGGATCTCGGATTCAGCGATGAGCTGAACACGCTAGTGTCAGCCACCAACGGAAAGGTGTTCGGGCCGGAAGAGATCGACGCGATAGTAGAGCATGTCAAGACAGTCTCGAGAAGGATCATAAGGGAGAGGACAGAGTTCAGGATGCACTTCATCATCATGGCCCTGCTCCTGCTCATAACAGAGATAGTCCTCAGGAGGGTCAGGGACACGTGGTTCAGGCGCTCGTGACGGGATTATGATCACAGGATGAATGGTGATATTTATAAAGGAACACAACAACATTAATAAACAATCAGGAAAGAAAACAACACAGGCAAAAGAGCAGGATAAAGAGGTGTGCGAATGACATTCATGCAGAAGAATGTGAACTCCTTCCTTCTGATACTCGTCCTAGTGGTAGCTGGAGCTCTCGCAGGATCGTCTGTCTATTACCAGTCGAACTTCGAGAAGCTGACTTCAGAGCAGGAAGACACATCATCAGACCTGAGCCAGTGCCAGGCAGACCTTGACAACTACAAGTTCAACCTCAACAAGACAATGCGCACCCTCAACATGACCACGCAGGACATCAGGAGATATGATGAACTCTACTCCACAAAAAGCGACGAGCTCAAGGACACGCAGGACACGCTCGAGACCACAGCGACAACGCTCAAGCAGACCGCCATAGACCTCCAGGAGGAGGCAGCGCTCAAGAACAAGTACAAGCAGGATTATGATGACCAGCTCGAGATAGCAAGGGACCTTGAGGAGCAGAACTCGATCCTCACATCGCAGAAGAACCAGCTCGAGGCGCAGGTCAAGAGCTACAAGGACGGCGAGGAAGCGACAGGCATATGCATCGACAGCTTCCTCAGCGACTATGACGCAGGCCTTACCGCTGCGATGAAGACAGACATAGCGGAGTGCAAACCATAAGATGAGCGACGTAAAAAGGCTTTTCGGGGAGCTGCAGTACGAGGTGTTCAAGATATCCGTACTGCACGCAGCAGCAGACTCGATCATATTCTTCATGGTAGCCCTGAACATAACAACCCTCCTGAGCGTCAAGTTCTACTTCGCACTGGTCGCTGCCGTGCTGTTCATGCTGGGTGACGTGCTCTACAGGATGAAGCACACCACACTGCGCGACATAGAGAAGAAGAACCCCCAGATCTCAGACATATTAAGGACTGCGAAAGACAATACCGACAATACAGACTTCATAGTACTCGCGATGTTCGAGGACCTTATCCAGAGGATGAAGAGCGTGTCAGCAGGATCCATCCTGAACCAGCAGAGGCTGATGCTCAAGATAGTCGTGGTATGTATCCTGAGCTTCTCGGTAATAATGGTCTCAGCGAACAACATACATGTGCCGAAGTCGGTGTTCAACCCTGACACGTACTACCAGTGGTTCTCAAGCCAGGGCAAGGACAGGCTCGACTTCTACACCATAGAGTTCAACAATAGCGACGAGCTCATCTACGGCGCCGCGGAGATGGCCCAGCTGGGCAACAGGACGCTCGAGATATACATAACACCGTCGATAAACGAGATGAGTTTCGAGAGCGTGAAGGAGCCTGAGGACAAGGAGTTCGAGAAAGGCACATTCCCGTCGGAGATTGCGGCAGTGTCGGACGCGTCGAGCGAGGAGAAGCTGCCCAAGGAATCAAAGATCGCGATAGCTTACAATCTCAAACTTAAAGAACAGACATAAGAAATTCATGCTGATAGCGCTGCGTTGCGCCCTGCTCCGGTTTTGCTTTGCAAAACCTCTCGCGCCGCCACGCACGCCTGACTCAACGTCCGTTGGCGTGCTGACAGGCGGCTACGGTCGCAACGCAGCTTGCTGTTCATGGTTAAAAAAAGGAAGAATAGGAGGTAACTCAAATCTGCATAGCAGATTTGTGGAACCTCCAAAAAATGGAGGTAACAAAAATGTCACCAGCAGTACATCTTCAACAGGTACAGAACATCAAGACGATGTTCGCGAACCTCAAATCAGAATTAGGCAAGGTCATCGTAGGGCAGGATGAGGTCATAGACCAGATAATAGTCGCGATAATATGCGACGCGAACGCCCTTCTGGAGTCATTTCCCGGCCTGGGAAAGACATTGATGGTCAAGACCATGGCACAGATAATGGACCTGAAGTTCGCGAGGATACAGTCCACGCCGGACCTGATGCCCTCAGACATCACAGGCACGTACATCCTCGAGGAGAAGAAGGGCGGAGAGAAGCAGTTCAGGTTCCAGGAAGGCCCGCTGTTCGCGAACATAGTGCTCGCAGACGAGATAAACAGGGCGACGCCCAAGACCCAGTCGGCATTGCTTGAGGCGATGCAGGAGAAGCAGGTGACAGTCGGGAATACGACTCACCCGCTTGACCCTCCGTTCTTCGTGCTCGCTACGCAGAACCCCATCGACCAGGAGGGCACATACCCGTTGCCGGAGGCGCAGACAGACAGGTTCATGCTGAAGATAAAGGTGGACTACCCTGCAGAGAAGGACGAGCTCGAGATCATCGACCGCTACGCATCACAGGCAAAGTTCCCTACGGTAAGGAAATTCATGGCAAAGGACTCTCTAATGAACCTGCAGAAGTACTGCCGGCAGGTCCCCATCTCTGACGACCTCAAGAAGAAGGTGGTTGAGCTGGTCAACAGGACAAGGACCAACAAGGACCTGATCGAGTACGGCGCATCTCCCAGGGCATCGCTTGGCATCGTGATGGCATCGAAGGCGTACGCGCTGATCAACGGCAGGACATACGTGTCCATGGAAGACATCAAGAAGATGGCATACCCTGTGCTGCGACACAGGATAATACTCAGCTTCAAGGCAGAGAGGGAAGGCAGGACGCCTGACGACGCGATAACGCAGCTCCTGCACAAGCTGTGAAGCTGTGCGGATCATGAGGTGCTGGAGGTATAGATCTGGAACATGGTAATCGACACATCATTTCTCAACCAGCTGGACAAGTTCGACGTGATCCTGAAGAAAAGGGTCATCTCGAACTACGCAGGATCCAGGCAGTCCAAGAACTACGGCACAGGGCTGGTCTTCTACGACTACAAGGAGTATGTGCCAGGGGATGACTACAGGTCGATAGACTGGAAGGTCTATGCCAGGACAGAGGACTTCTACATAAGGCGGTACGAGGAAGAGAGGAACATGCGCATACACGTCATCATAGACGCGTCAGCATCCATGAACTTCGGGACAACCTTCAAGAAATTCGAGTACGCATCGATGGTCGGGATAGGATTCTGCTACATGGCGATGAGGAACAACGAGAGCTTCGAGATCAGCACTTTCGCAGAGCACCTCGACATCTTCAAGGCAAAGAAGGGCATGAACAAGCTCATCGCGGTCCTGGACATGCTGAACAAGGTCACGCCCAAGGGCAAATCCCTGTTCAGGGACAGCATAGAGCGCTACAAGGCAGCGATCCAGACCAAGTCACTGGTCATCATCATATCAGACTTCCTCTTCGACCCTGAAGAGCTGAAAAACACCCTATACCTGTTCAAGAAGAGCGAGGTCATGGTCGTGCAGGTCCTGGACTCCACTGAAAGAGAGCTCTCACTCCAGGGCGACGTCATACTTGACGACTCGGAGACAGCAGACAGGATGAGGACATTCATAAGCAACAAGCTCATAGAGAACTACTCAGAGCAGCTGCTGGACCACATCTACCACATCAAGAAGATATGCGACTCATTCGACGTGAAATTCTTATCCGTGTCTACAGACACCCCTGTGTTCGAGACGTTCTACTCGCTCCTCGGCAAGGCAGACAAGGTAATAATGTGATCATGCCAGGTCCTGCGGAGATACAGGCACATCAAATACGAAAAAGCCAAGCTTCCGTATCTCTTCCTTATGGACCTTCTCGTCAGAGATAAGCCTCCTGAACAGCTTCCTTATCTCAGGATCATTCTCCTTCGCGGCGATATCCGAGTAGAGCCGTATCCCCTCATCCTCGAACGCAGCAGCCTTGTTGAACATCTCCCTCAGGGTCGTGCCTTTCCCTGTAAGCTTCCCGACCTCATCCTCCCTGAACATCGGGTTCTTCAGCCTCGTGCCCATGAAATCATCGATATCCTCCTTGATCTTTTTCCTGTCGCCTTTCTCCACTGAATCAAGGAGGGCTTTCAGCACCTTCCTGTGCCCTTGCTCGGCCCTTACGAGGTAATCGAAAAGCTCAGCGCCCTGCGGATGCTTCACTTTCGCAAGGCATTGCCTATACAGCCTGATGCCCTTCTCTTCGGTCTCTATGCCGAATCTTATCCACTCTGAAAGCCTGCTGCCCATCTTTGCCTACCCCCGCTTCAATGGCCAATAGAGTTGGCGGGTCTTGAAGAGCATTATGCGCGCGTATGCGATGAACGGGAGAAGGAGTACAAGGCCTCCGAAGAGCTCCCATCCAGCGCTCCTGCCATAGAATATGAAGTTGTAGATGATGTTCAGTATTATGAATATGACGAACAGGAAGGCAAAGGTCTGGATGAGCTTAGGGAACTTCTTGATTCCTGCTATGAATGACTCTTTCAGGTTCTTGAGCGGGGAACGGTTTGTGATGGTGTAGCAGA
>CAZNGE010000004.1:0-60835 GCA_964572875.1 uncultured Methanosarcinales archaeon
GCGAAGTTGAAGATGTTCTCATGGCTTTGCCTGACCTGTTCCTGGACCATAGAAAGCAGATCCTTTAGCTCAGCTGAGAACAGTTTGTCAAGCTCAATGAGTATATACCGTATGTGCGTCAGGTCTTTCCGTAGACGTCCTGTCAGGGCAGCCACTTTGGCCTTCCTCTTCTGCTCCTCTTCTGCGTCAAAGTGTGCTGGGAAATGGGAATCAAGCATAGAATCAAGCGCTCCTTCCTTTTCCAATAAAGAATTGACAGTCGAATAATAGTCACGGATGATCTTCCTTGACAGCAGGAGATGCTTCTCTATCACAGAAGCCTCTTTCCGCAACTGCGTAAACTTGTCCATGGCATCCTTTTTCGAAGGCTTCTTCAGCAAAGAGCGCAGCTCACTCAACCTGTTATTATACCTGACAAGCGATTTCTTCAAACTCAAATGAAAGACCCCGGACTTGGCCAGCACCAATTGCAGCTTCCGCACATGGAAGCCTTTCACAGCAGACACCGAATCAGAAGACAATTCCTTCACACGCGCAAGATACTTAAGATCAGAATACTCGCGGTCATACTCACGTTCAGTCATCAGAGGCGAAGCCATAGAAAGAATAAATACAACCTTCTTTTATAAATCTTACCACAAAGCCTATTCCTCTTTTGCCTTCCTGCGCACACCAGCCACCCCGACACCGCAGAGCACTGCCCCGCCGACCCCAAGAAGTATCGTCTCCAGGTTGTGGGATTCAGGAGGGACAGTAAGGACCGTGACAGTCCTCTCTATATGGGATCTTTCATACGCATTGTACCCGAGAGCAGCAGTGGTGATCAAGTACCCTGCCAGCATCAATGCTCCATAGCCCAGATTGCCCAGCTTCATGAAAAAAAAGAGAAATAGGTGTTATTTAAAGTTAACCTGCCGCGCGCGGGACGCATCACTCGCAAAGATCAGATAGCTCGCGTTCTGCCTGCGAGTTTATCTCCCTGTCGCGCCTGTCTGCTGTCCTCTTCACCATCTGGACTGACCCGCCTGCAACAACAAGACCTCCGAGCAATGCTCCAAGCTCACCTGCATAATCAGTATCGGAAGGCTCTTCATGCCCTGCGATGTAGTTCGCGACAGGCTTGAACGCCTTGCACATCAGTGACACTCCGCCGTACATCATTGAAAGCAGCCCTATACCTATGCCGACAGCCCATCCTGCTGCCCTGCGGTTGTATTTCTTGTGTATCTTCTCGTATTCATCCATCTGCAACACCCCGAGACATCAGAACTAGAAGTCAGCTATATAAGATATAAGAGAGATATTTTTACCTTATAAACAACATAAACAGAAAGAAATGCGTTTAGAGAAAAAAGAATCAATTCCTTTCGCGAGGGTCGATCAGCATCAGTCTCCAGCGCTCTTCATCGAGAAGCTTGTCAAGGTCAAGGTGAGGAGACACTTTCCCTCTGCTGTCCACGATCGCGAAACGACGGCCCTTTGAGTGCGTGAGGAGCACCTGTCCTGCTGCCCTGTCGTGCTTGTTGCTTCTCATCACCTTCGTGTCTGCGCGCTTCCTCATCTCTTCCTGCATGCGAACAAGCCTCTCTTCCACGACATCAGGGTTGGCCTTGTCATACTCTGCCTGCAGCTCGGTCTTCACCTCGAACAGCATCTCCTGGGCAGTCACCTCATCACAGAAGTTATGGACATAATAGATATTGGCCTTGTTCAGCCTTGCCTGGAACTTCATCATGTGCCTCACTTCAGCAGACGACTTCTTGCGTATGTTGACATTCTGCAGGTGCGAATCACGCGGCTCGACAAAATACCTGCCTTCGCGCAGGTCTATGCGGGCCTCGATAAGGTTCTTCTTGAAAGGGTCTGAGACATAGAGCACCACAGTGTCAAGCATCTCATGCTGCCTGAACGGCATCTCCACCATGGTCATCAGCAATATTCCATCGTACAGTGTCTCCTGCTTCCTGATTATATGCGATGAGTCCCTGTTGAAGCGCGACATCTCGACTGCGTACTCTGCCTCGACCTGCCTTATATGACGAAGATCTTCAGGCGATAGCACTTCATCCACCTTCTGGTCGAGGTATTCCCTGACATCGACGTGCAGGTTGTCCTTGAACTTGACAGGTATTGAATAAGGTGAGAACGGTTTCAGGGAATGATAGACCTTGAGGCAGTCATCGACTTCAAGGTCCCGCAGGCACTGGTTGAGCTTGTCTTCATAGCTTCTTGTCCTGCTGTTCCTGTTCTCGCAGAGCAGCATAGCGGATTCATTCGTCGCGGAAAGCTCTTCCTCGAGCGACCTGACCTGGCCGGCTATCTCTTGCCGTTCCGCGACACTGAATTTCTTTGGTCCTTTCATCTTAGAACATGTCATCCTGGTCATGCGTGCCCATCAGCTGATTCACGCAATCAGCGTTGCAATCAGCAGTGAGGTCAAAATCACCGAACTTGACCCCGAACACATAGCCCTGCTCTGATGTGCATATGAACAATGCAGGCTTGACAGGTCCGCGCACCCTATGCTTCACCATGATCCTGCTGTGCGGCCCGGCATACCTGTCCTGCAGCATCTGCGCTGCGTAGTTGCGCAGCAGCCCTGGCTTTATCAGCTCGCTGAAGTGCGAGACCACATACACTGCAGCCCCCTTGCGCTCTGCCTCCTTGTGGAGCTTCGTGACATTGCGACTGGAAGGATTGAACGGCCTCCTGAACCTCGACACTCCTGACATCCTGTCCAGCTGATGGGCCAGCACGTGTGTCAGGTCAAGAGCGTGCCTGTCGAGCATATCCCTTCCAGGATTCTCGAGATATAGTATTATGTTGCCGAACCCCATGGAGTCCTGATGGAAGAACTCCTCGACCATGGTCATGCGGAGAAGCGCATTATACGCAGAACTCTGCCTCTCGCGCAGCTCCACTGCAGCCTTGTCAAAGGTCATCCTGCCTATGGCATACTGCTCATTCAGGTCATGGATGAACACCCTCTGGAAATCAGTGAGGTCAAGCGGATAGCGCTCACCGTCCACCTCGTTGTGCATAGGGACGTTGAACTCACTCACAAAGCACTCTGAGTATTCTGACATCATCATCTTCACAGGTATGATACTTATCTTGTCCTTTATATTGTTGAGCGTGAGGTATGTCTCGAGCTTCTGGCGCATGTCTCCCACGAACCTTGATGCGTTTGAGCACATCTCTTCGAACTCAGAATCCACTTCCCGCACTCGTCTCTCTAGCTCAGAAGTCTGGAAAAGTATCTCCTTCTTATGCTCGTAAGTGATCCGCCCTGGTCCTATGATCCCTAACACCCTCAAAAAAATAGGGTTTTGCCCTTTAAAAAGATTTCTATAATTTCCCACCAAATCGTGGTTAAAACGCCTATCTGCGCAGCAGGACCAGTATCAGCACCAGGGCCAGCAGGGACGTCCCTGCGCTATACATGAAGGCGGTCTGGACATTCACTGCCTGCCAGAGCCAGCCGACCAGCACGCTTGCTGGCAGGGCTGAGATGCCTACAGTCATGCCGTATATCCCAAGCGCCGTGCCCCTGTTGCCGGGCTTTACAAGGTCTGAGACGAATGCCGTGGGTATCGACTCGTGTATGGCTATGAAGACGCCGTAAAGGATGAAAGCGAGCCATATCCAGGCTTTGCCTTTCGCTAATCCAAGGGCCAGGCTTCCTGCTGCGAACAGGAGATAGCTGAACGCGAGGACGCTTCTTCTCCCTATCCTGTCTGAGAGGATGCCTGCAGGCACATTCACAGCTGCTGACACTATATTGTAGACGATGTACATCAATGGTATCAGCGCTATGGCTATGCCTATGTCCTGTGCCCTGACGATGAGGAATGCGTAGCTGAACTGGCCTATGCTGAACACGGCAGACACGATAAGGAAGAGCCTGAACCTGGGGTCAAGTCCCTTTAGGCTGAACCTGACCATCCCTTTGTTTGCCCTGCTTCTTACCTCTTTCACGAACAGGAACACGACGGCTAATGATATCACCGCAGGTATTAATGAGAGCCAGAATATGAGCCTGTAGTTCGTGGTGAGCCAGAGCAGTATCATCGCGGCTGTCGCTCCGATAACCGCCCCAAGCGTGTCGAGCATCCTGTGTATACCGAAGTACTTCCCGCGTATCTCAGGCGTGGTGCTCGCCGCTATGAGCGAATCCCTGGGCGATGTCCTTATGCCTTTTCCGAGCCTGTCGAAGAACCTGGCGAAGAGCACGTGTGATCCTCTTGTCGCCAGCGCTATCAGCGGTTTCGCCGCGGTCGAGAGGGAGTATCCTGAGATGACCAGGCCTTTTCTCCTGTTGAGCCTGTCTGATAGCCTGCCTGAGAAGACCTTGATTATGTTGGATGCAGACTCGGCCACTCCCTCGATGACGCCAAGGAATGCTGTCCCGACGCCCAGCACTGCAGTCAGGAATAGGGGCAGGACAGGAAGTATCATCTCGCTGCCTATGTCGTTGAAGAAGCTGGCGATGCCCATCCAGACTACGTTGCGCTTGCCTTGCTTTGGGTTTTCATCAGGCATGTATGTTCTCTACCCTTGCACTACCTTGATGCACTGCACAGGGCACCCTTCTGCTGCTGCCTTGTTGCAGCCGACCTCATCTACAGAGGTCTTCTTGGGCTTTGCCTTGCCGTCATCCCCCATCTCCCAGTTGTCTGGGCAGGTATTGACGCATGCCCCGCAGCCTATGCACTTATCATGGTCTTGTTCTATCTTTACAGCCATCATCACACCTCTTTTAACCTGTTATTCTCCTCTTTTATGGTTATCAGCCCGCCTATCAGGAACGCTATCCCGACTGACACGAGTACGTAGCTTATGAAAAGGTCGTTCTGGACATTGTTGCACCGCTGTATGAGCGCTGCTGTGGCATCTCCGCCAGCGCTGGTTGTCGTCTGCCCGCCTGCCTCTGCCACGAGCCCTTCACCCTGCGTCATCTGCGAGTACAACGGCTCGATTATCCTCTCGCATTTCTGGTGGGAAGGATAGACATCAGAAGCGAATATGTTCCCGAGAGTCAGCACGATAAGCACAAGCCCGAAATACATGAGATACTTGGGCACCTTAGCCTTCGCACCCTTCTTTCCATGACTCTCTTCAGCTCTTTTTACAGCCATTGGTTCACCTCAAGCCCCCCTAACAGCCTGTTGTTTTTAAAATTTGGGTTTTCCCACCACAACCAGCGACACTGCCGCCTTCAAGCTTTGCTTGAAGACCAGCAACGCGAAGCGTTGCGCTGCCTAGCGAGCTGACAGGTGATGAAGCAGGACGTATCGCAGTTCAGCAACGATGATTGCTGAATCAATCGACAACGAGCGCGGCAGTGTCAATGATATGCCGTTTGACTGCTTTGCATAATGGTAAAAATACCTGAAAAAACCTTCTTATAATCCTTTCGCGCCTATCATCCCAACCATCACACGAGAGGTGAAATTCATGACTTCGCTTGAGGACCTTATAAGGCAGGACAGGATACAGTTCTACAGCTGCGGCAGGAAGCTGGACACGCAGATAGATGATTTCGGCAATTACAACTGGGACCTTGTGAAGCATCTTACAAAGCACTCAGGCAAATACATGACCATAAAGGGTGATGGCCTCCAGGAATATCTCCAGGACCCAGGCAGCCTATACCATCTCGCTGGCTTCCTCGTCCAGATGTGGGGCGATGACAAGAATTATCATTATGACGGAGGCATGAGCTTCCATGTTGAAGCTAACATCCACAGCTTCTACCAGCATTACATACAGCCTGAAGAGGAGCCTATCATCAACGGACTGGGCCAGAAGGTAGGGGATGCGAAAGACTGGGCGCCTTTGATCCCGTATTTCGAGAAGATGTGGAACTTCGCGTTGTGCGATGCTATCGGCGGCATGGTCGGCTATCCTGGCTATGAGCATCCCCGCTGCGACGAGTCCTTCAGGCATGAGATAAGGCATCATGCCCAGAGCTTCATGATAGGGACGAAGGAGCAGCTCGACCGCTACAGGGAGTTCGCAAGGCATTACTCAGAAGCAGCCATCAGGGACATGCTGGTGCACGTGAAAGACAGGGAGAAGATGTTCAAAGATACATGGAGCCTGCACACCATAGCCCGGAACATAGATGACGCAAGGCACATAGCAGAGAACATAGAGCATTTCCAGACTGATTTGGACGAGTAAGGGAAGAAAGAATAGTGATACGCACTGGATCATTTCTTCTGCTCTATATACAATTCAGCTTTCAGGACTGCTGTGTCTTTGCCGAAACCTACTTTGACCTGGCACTTATCATCCCCTTCTGACATGTCCAGCAGTCGCTGGTACACATCGACAGGAAGCTGAATCTTCACATAGTATCTCACCGGGAAGCTGCCGTTAGGCTGTTCTACTTTCACAGAGTGCAGCTCTACATCGCATTCCATCTCAAGTTCGCTTTCTTCTTCAACCAACATTCGACCTCGTAGGCTATTCTATCCTACACCTTTTTTTAGAAAAGATGTGCAAGAATAATCCCGACTCACTTTGTTCGTCCGGGATTATCAAGCATCCAAAGAGACATCTGGCCGACTTCACGGATAACCCTGACGGATTATCCTGCTTGGCAACAAGTTGCCAAGCATCGGCGAAATGTCTTTCTTGTATGAGTCCGAGGGGACTTTCGCGCAGATGCCTTCAGCACCAGCAGTTCGAACCCCCGGCCTATCGGTCTCTCCAAGCATAAGCTCTAAGAGCCGATTGCTCTAACCGGGCTGAGCTACGGACCCATATGAAAAGATTTGCTACTGAATCACCACCGCTCGGACCATTGAGCCTTGGCGAAATGGTCCTTAGCCTTGCGTATCAAATGCGCGTAACCATTTGCCGCGGCTGAGCTACGGACCCATATGAAAAGATTTGCTACTGAATCACCACCGCTCGGACCATTGAGCCTTGGCGAAATGGTCCTTAGCCTTGCGTATCAAATGCGCGTAACCATTTGCCGCGGCTGAGCTACGGACCCATATGAAAAGATTTGCTGCTGAAAATGGAAAAGAAATGCCCTATTTATAAAGGTTATTGCTTGTTTAAAAAGAATCCGCGTTTGTCCAGCCGTCCTATCTCATCAAGACGGCCTTTCTGGTTGTACCTGTAAGCGATGTCATTGACCACCCTGCCGTACACCCTGACAGCTTTTCCATCGATTATCTCATAGATGAAGCCGTCCCTGACAGCGTAGCCGTGCTTGGTCCCGCATTTAGTCAATTCGGTGACAAAGCCGTCGAACCTGTCATCTATCGTCCCGATGTCATCTTCTTCTAAGAGCATTCTTTATGAGAGGGACAAAGAACGCTGCGAGCAGCAATGCCCATGCAAGATATCTTGTATAGGTATTGTTTATCGCCACGAACACTATCGCAAGCCCTATGAGAACAAGACCTTCTTTTGTGCAGAACGGGCACGTACCAGGGCTCAGCTCGCATGACCTGCATCTTTTCTCCTTTGTCTCGGGTTTCTTCCTCTCCACCTTTTCCTTTTTCACTTCTTTTTTTGGTTTTGCCATATCATTCCTTCAGGTTTATGTTGCCCTGCTTCTTCTCTGCTTCGATTATCCTGTTGATGGCGAGTATGTACGCAGCGGTCCTGTGGTCCACGTCAAGCGCTTTCACGAGCGCGTGTATCTCCCTGAACGCATTGACCATCTTGGGCTTGAGCTTTGCGAAGACCTCTTCCTCTGTCCACTTCTCCCCTTTCAGGTTCTGCACCCATTCAAAGTATGAGACCGTGACCCCTCCTGCGTTGGAGAGTATGTCCGGCACGACAACGACATCGTTCTTGTGCAGTATACCGTCAGCCTCATGGGTCACAGGGCCGTTCGCCAGTTCCAGCACCACCTTTGCCTTCACCTGCGCAGCATTATCAGCAGTTATCTGGTTCTCGAGCGCAGCAGGCACCAAGATATCGACATCAAGCAGCAGCAGCTCTGAATTGGTCACTGCCCTGCCTGCCTTGGAGTTCGCCACGCTGCCGGTCTCTTTCTTGACGGCGATGAGCGAGTCGACATCGAGCCCGTCAGGATCATGCACTCCGCCTTTGGAGTCGCTCACAGCCACGATCTTATATCCCCACTTCGAGACTATCTTCGCGAAGTTCATGCCTGCGTTGCCGAATCCCTGTATAGCGACCATAGGGGAGACCCCAAGGTCGTACTCGTCAGCGACCTCGCGCATGACATGAGCTCCTCCAAGGGATGTCGCGACATCCCTGCCCAGACTGCCGCCAAGCTCGATCGGTTTGCCGGTTATCATGGCCGGCGCCTTCGCACCTATGATCTTCTCGTACTCGTCGAGCATCCATGCCATCACCTGTGCGGTGGTATAGACGTCTGGAGCGGGTATGTCCTTCTGCGGCCCTATGAAATGGTGTATCTGCCTTATGAATTCGCGGCTCACCTTCTCGATGTCCTCAGCGCACATCTCCTTGGGATTGATCGTCACGCCTCCTTTCGCGCCGCCATAAGGTATGTCCACCACGGCTGTCTTCAATGTCATCCACAGCGCGAGCGCCTTGACCTCGTCGAGGTCGACGTGGGGATGGAACCTCAGCCCCCCTTTTGTCGGCCCGCGCGCGTCATTGTACTGCACCCGGTACCCATTGATAAGCCGGACAGTCCCGTCCCTGAACTTCACAGGGAAATTCACCTCAAGCACCCTGCGGGGCTTGGACAATATCTCCAGGTCAGAAGGCCTGAACTCCACGCCCTCCTTTCCGCAGTGCGCGGTCAGCGACCTGAGCCTGTCCATCGTGTCTTCGAAAGGGTTTATCTTTGCCATCTTCATGCACCCATCTTTGATAGTATCGAGTCTATCTTCTGCTTCAGGATGTCGGCGGGATTGAACCCTACTATCCTGTCAACTTCCTTGCCTTCCTTGACCACGACAAGGCAGGGTATTCCCTGTATGCTGAACTGGTCCCCGACCCGGGGATTCTCCTCGACGCTGAGCTTCACGAACTTCAGCCTGCCTTTATAGTCGGCACTGACCTCTTCGAACACAGGCCCCTGCATCTTGCACGGCCCGCACCAGTCTGCATAGAAGTCTATTATGACAGGCATGTCTGCCTCCATGACCTCTTTCTCGAAATTCTGTCCTGTAATCTTCGTCACCATACGCGACACCCCCTGAAATTTTGGAAAGATGATAAAAAAGATTAAAAGATTATTTTTTCTTCCGGGCAGCCTTCCTCTTCACCCTCTTCTTCACTGCCTTCTTCTTTGCAGGCCTCTTCTTCGCCTTCTTCCTGACTACCTTCTTCTTCACTGCCTTGCGGACCACGCTCTTGGCCTTGCTCACTGCCCTGCGCGCTCCTTTGCGCACTGCAGTCTTGGCCTTCATCTGGACCTTCTTCGTCACGGCCTTCGCGACCTTCTTTGCAGTACCCGCGGTCTTCTTCGCCTTCACAGCGACCTTCTTCGCCTTCTTGGCCCTTCGCGCTGCGATCCTGGCCTTTTCCCTGACAGTGGTCTTGGCCTCCTGGACTATCTCCGCTGCGACTTCCTGCGCAAGCTTCCTGCCTTCATGCACGAGAGGCTTGGCTTCCTTGAGTCCTTTGCTCAGTGTCTTCCTTACGTGCTTCTGCAGGTGCTTCCTGTCAGCGCGCATCTTATTCATGGACTCGTCGACAATCTTCTTTCCTTCCTGCTCTGAGACATGCCCTGCCTTGAGAAGCTTATCAACTTCTTCCTCAAGGAAGTGCTTTGCGTGCGCTGCTGCGCACACTCCCAGATAGAACGCCCTTTTCACTGGATTCTTCATCATATCACCTCACAAGCTGAATCCTCATTCATTTATATCTTTTTCTCTCTCATTATCGATAAGAATATTGAGATTGTTATCACGAACGCCGCGACGTATCCGATAAATGACAACACAGGCATGCCCAGAGTGCTCTGAGGCTGGAACGGCACGAGTATCGTCGACGCGACAAAGAGCGTGCCTGCGAGGAATCCGAGAGTCACCCTGTTGCTTGACTTGTCGAGCTCGCGCGTCAATGAGCTTATGTCCGTGTCTATCCTGTGCAGGTCGCGGGTCGTGTCATGCAGCTCTGTGAGCAGCGCGTCTGTCTTGCGCGGTATCGAGCCTGCGAACTCCATCATGGTCTCTATCTTCCGCTTGGCCCTCTCCGCAATCCTCCTTGGGTGCATCCTCTCCCTGACCAGTTTCTTGACGAAAGGCTTTGCGCTCGCTATGAAGTTCAGCTTCGGGTCGAGCCTCTGGGCCAGGCCCTCGAGAGTGACTGTCGCCTTGACCAGCAGGACGAAATTTGGGGATATCCTGAGATGGTTCTCGCGGAGTATCTTGATTATGTTGTGGAGGAGGTCTGCTATCCTGATCTTGTCCAGGGGAGTGTCATGGAAAGGCGCGAGATAGTCGTAAAGGTCGCGCCTTATCGTCTCGACGTCGCTTTCCTGGGTTGTTATGCCGAGCTTGAGCGCCGCGTCTATCAGCCCTTCAGTGTCTGCGTTGACGAGGCTGACGAAGAAGTCTGTCATGTGCTCCTTCATGACATAGTCAAGCCTCCCGATGATGCCGAAGTCCAGCAGGGCTATCTTGCCGTTCCTCTTGATCAGGTAGTTGCCGGGGTGAGGGTCTGCGTGGAACAGGCCGTGCCTGAATATCTGCTCGAACTCCGCGTTCAGTATCGTGTCTACTATCCTCTTCCTCTGCGCAGGCTTGAACTTGGATATGTCTGTGAGCCTCTTTCCTGCTATGTACTCCATGGTGAGCACCCTCGAGGTGGTGTGGCTCCAGAACACCTTCGGCACCAGCAGCGCCTTTGACTTCTCGAAGTTATGGTAGAACAGGTCTATGTTGTGCGCTTCCTTGAGATAGTTGAGCTCGATCTCAGTATACCTCTCGAATTCCTGCACTATCTCTGCAGGGTTTATGATGCCTGTCCCGTATCTCTTGGATACGAGCCTTGCGAACCTGTACAGGAGCTTGATGTCGATCTTGACTGTCCTGTATATGTCAGGCCTCTGCACCTTGACCGCGACCTTTGTGCCGTCCTTCAGCACTGCGCTGTGCACCTGTCCCATCGATGCCGCTGCGATTGGTGTCTCATCGAATGACTTGAACAGCCTCTTGACAGGCTTGCCGAACTCTTTCTCGATGATCTCGACAGCCTTGTTTCCAGGGAAGGGCTTGACCTTGTCCTGGAGCTTGGACAGCTCTTCACAATAAGGTATTGGTATGAGGTCCGGCCTGAGCGCCAGCAGCTGTCCGAGCTTGATGAAGCTTCCATCAAGGTCCTCGATGACAATGCGGACAAGCTCAGGCGTGAGCTCCCTTTCCTTGAACCTGGCGTTCTTTATCTTCTTCTTCAGCGGCAGCTTCTTCCTGAGCCGGAGCTGGCTTATCACAGCCCCGAGATGATGGTTGAACAGGACATGCAGTATCTGCCTCAGCCTTGCAGACTCCTCAAGTGAAAGCCAGAACTTCATTGCATCTACAACCTCTTTTTCCTCATATATCATCAGTGGCCAGAAGGCCATTTATAAACCAAAAGAACCAGTGTATTTAAATTTATTGTTGAAAAAGCGAATATCAGCATTGTCAGTAGTGCAGCCATTAATGCCTAGCGAGCTTTCAGTGAAATAAGAAGGAATGAACGCAGCTGGGCAGAGAGAAGTGGTGAATAAAGCGTCAGCGAGCGCATAATGGCTGCACTGCTTGAGCATAGGGTAAGAAAACCTTTAAATATCACGTCTCACCTACTGTTCATCACAATGGTAAGGAACCAAGATTATGATTTCCATCTCCTACAGCCTTCAAAGGACATCTGCAAGGATTGCCTTAACTGGAAGGAATTCAAGGAGAAGTGCTGGTATCATTGGGAAAAGAAGAAGGAGTGCTCCCAAAGAATAAGGGTATAGGCCAGCATCAGGACATAGGACAATGGCTTATTTCTCCCTGAACTTCATGACAAGATACAGCGCCAGCAGTGCAGTCACGATTATCGACAGCACCACGCACATGATGCACCACACGCCGATCACCCATCCCTGTATGTGGGTGTAGTACACGGCAAGTCCGAAGCCCATGACTGAGAGTATGATGCATACCCATACTGCCTGCTTCTCATCCATGATGCGCCTGTTCTCTTTCCTGTAGTACCCGCTCAGTATACCGAGCGTTATCAGGAAAAGCAGCAAGAGACCCACAAGGCAGATTATAGAGATCGGTATGCCGACAAAGACTGCGTAACTGCTCTTCATCACATCGAGGCAGTTGGCGCATACGCTCTTTCCTGACACGCTGTACTGGATCAGGAAAGTGTAGAACGAGACAAACACGCCGATAAGCGAGAGCAGCAATGACCAACTTGCAGCGCAGGAATAGGCATCACGCTTCTGCTTGCGTCCGCCCGAACTCTCCACCTTCTTTTTTGCCATACATCATCACCGGCCTTTGATGGATTTAAATGTTTTGGTGAACCCGACCGTCTTTTCGGATATGTCGCCGGCCATGACCTCTTTTGTGGTAAGCGCCAGGGTCGATGCGGGTTTCTTGCCGAGTATACCTGCCATCTCCCTGAATGCCTTCTCTGCTCCGCTGCGGCCCATCGTGCAGAAGAATGCAGCTTTCTTGATCATACCCTTGTTCTCTGTGATGAAGGTCCTGACTGGCGAGGACATGTTCCATGCCCATATGGGTGTGCCTATGATCACGAGGTCATACTTTGACACGTCGTTCTGCATCGGCCTGAGATTGGTGAGCTTCCTCTGCGTGGATTCCTTTCCTGAGCGCATGTATCCTATGAGTCCCTTCCTTTCAGCTGTATCCAGTATCTCTTCTGAATCACAGCCGAGCGACTTGGCGATCTCAAGCCCTGCCTTCCTTGTCGTGCCCGTCCTTGAATAGAATATCACGATACTTTTCATGATCCCGCCTCTTCAATCCCGTGGACGATGAACTTTCCTTTCATGTCTTTCCATCCCTTGCCTGAATACACCGGGTTGAAGAACTCGAACTCGCCCTGCTTGTCAGCGACGAACCTGAACGTGACAGATTCTTCTGCAGGCACCTTTGAGTTGATGCCGAAGTCAGGCAGTGCGAACCCGTGACCGACATCCACGCTGGTGACGGTAATCATCACATGGTCGCCCTCATCAACCTCCAGCACATCAGGCTCGTATCCGAACTGGAACGCCCTCACCGCGAAAACCTTGTAGTCTATCTTTTCAGCAGGTGCCGGTGCCTGCTCAACAGGCTGCGGTGTAATCATGGTATCCTGTGTCTGTGTGGGTTCCGCAGTATCTGGTGTGCAGCCGATGATGAAGATGAAGATGATGGCGGCCAGCAATAGCCTCTTCATGCGAACACCCTTTTGATGTCCCTGCGGTAATGTTTCACGAGGACTATCACGCCTGTGACAAACATGGCGAAGCTAAGGTACTGCCCAAGGGTCAGGCCGAGCCATCGGGGATCATCACGGAAGAAGTCTATCAGCACCCTTCCGATGCCGAACAGCGTCACCATGACCCAGAATATGAATCCTTCCTTGTTCTTCTTACGGTTGATGAAGAACATTATGCCCAGGATGATGAATCGCTTGATTGCCGCATAGATCTGCTGGGGATGCCTGCATCCTTCATACCTGGGGAAGTACACGCACCAGCTTACATTGGTGACAGTGCCTGGCAGCTCGCCGTTGATGAAGTTGGCTATCCTTCCCAGTGCCAGTGCGAACACTGCAGGGAATGACAGGATGTCTGCCAGCCTGGCAAAGGATATCTTGCTGCGTATCTCTTCCCTTCTCCAGAACAGCCATGTCGCGAGCGCGACGCCTATCAGCCCGCCATGGTATGCCATGCCCCCTTCCCAGAAGTACAGTATCTTCAATGGGTTCGCGAGATAATATGATGGCTCCCAGACAAGGCAGTGGAACAGCCTGCTGCCGATAAATACGCCAAGCAGGTTATAGAATACAAGGTCATATACATCATCGATGGTCAGGCTTATCTTCTTGTTGGCTATCAGCCACCTGAAGTAGAAGTAAAGGACCACGAACGCCAGTACATACACCAGGCCATAATATCGTATCTCGAATGATCCTATCCTGAACAATGCAGGGTCCATGTTGTATACGAATGGCATGACCTGTCGTTTGCATGAGGATTATTTAAAGTTAACCCAGAAAGCGGCGCTGCTGATTTGCTTCATTCCCAGCAAAACCTTTATAAAAACATCTCCCCACTGCACTAATAATAATCACATTATCATGGTAAAAAGAGGTGGAATATAGATGCCTGCATGGCTGGTCGGTATTGGCCTGTACTTCTGGGGGCTGTTCAAGCTATGGATAACCACGCTGTTCGTCACTCCTTTCAGGCATGGCGAGATGCTCTGGCTGCTGATCCCTATCTGGGTCACCTGGTTCTTCGCTGAGTTCTTCCAGGAGAAGCAGGGCACCAGCATGGGAAACGCGATCACGAACTCTGTTGTCGTGATATGGGGCAGCATCGACTGCACAAGGCATACAGTGCAGCTGATAAGCGAAGGTGTCCTGACATCCATCTGGAGCATGATTGCGAGGTTTGCCATAGTCGCAGGGATACTCGGATATGGCATAATAATAGTCATCCTCGGCCTCAAGGGAAACAAGGTCATCAAGTACATAGGCAGGGTGAGGGAGGTGACGTATGCTTTTGCGATCTTCGCTCCTGTGTTCTACAACGCAGTCCCTCTTACATTGAACCACATAATAGCGGCGCTGCTGTTCTTCCCGCTCTTCTACTTTTTCATAGAGCTCCTTGACCGCTACACGCCCAACCCGAAGGCTGTTGTCGAGGACCTGAAGGAGCACGGCGGCGGAGAAGATACAGGATTCGGGAAATCTGGTCTTGGCGGAGACCTCGGTGGAGACCTGGGAAGCGGCTCTGACCTCGGCGGACTGGGCGGGGAGAAAGGAGGAAAGGACGATTTCAGCGACCTGAAATTGTAGGTGTTATCATGGCAGGATTCATATCAATGACATTGTTCATCGCGTTCGACCTCATGCTATTTGTATCCCTGTTCTTCGCGATCAGGGCCTTGAAGAACCTCTACAGCATCAGGAGCGGGAAGCGCATCGTACACATAAAGAAAGTAGTGTTCTCATGGCTCACCGCAGCCACTGCCTTCCTTGCGATAGCGTTCCTGATAAACAGCATCCAGGCGTTGTTCTACATCTACACAGAGTACTCTTTTGCGGACATATTCTTTGTGCTTAGCTATGTCTCGTTCACCATGGGCTTCGGATACTTTGCCTACAGGGCAGGGGAGCTGCACAAGCTCCATATCAAGGAGCCGATATTCATCATCGGTGTCGCGTGCGCCATATTCATTTGGCTGTATTACCTGTTCAGGATGGTGATCATCCCTGCGAGCCTGCTTGACCCCCCGCTCATGAAGTTCCTGAACGGCTTCTATCACATATCAGTGTCAGTCATACTCATACTGACTCTCGCGGTCCATCCGAGGATGAAATCAGGGATAATACGCACTCCTCTGTGGTACATAACCAACGGGATATTCGCCTATTTCCTCGCGTTCATGTTCTACTCATATGCCAGCTGGACAACAGCGCCCATGTTCCTGCATGCGGTCTATCCTGTCCTGTTCTTCCTGAGCGCATGCTACCTCTGCCTTGGATTCTATGCTGCCAGCAGGAAATACAGATGAACTGGAAATCAGCTGCTTTATACCCCGTCTGCACTAAGAAACACAAAATATTTAAGAAAACATCAAATTCTAACTGGGATTACGGGCCTGTAGTCTAGTGGCTATGCTCAAAATCAGGGATTTTGGCATCTCTGGTTTGCACCATAGATGACGTCGCCTTCACACGGCGGAGGTCCCCGGTTCGAATCCGGGCGGGCCCATTCTTTTTCGTGCTGCTCCGAGCGAAGCGAGGTGCAGTACTGTTTTCGTCAACGTTTTGCGAGCGCAGAGAGGAAAAGGTTGCGTTGTGGAGGTCCCCGGTTCGAATCCGGGCGGGCCCATTCTTTTTCGTGCTGCTCCGAGCGAAGCGAGGTGCAGTACTGTTTTCGTCAACGTTTTGCGAGCGCAGAGAGGAAAAGGTTGCGTTGTGGAGGTCCCCGGTTCGAATCCGGGCGGGCCCATTTTTTTACAGCGTGCTATCGAGCATAGCGAGATAGCACTGGGTCTTGCGTATCAAATGCGCGTAACCATTTGCGCCGTTGTTCAAGTCCGGGCGGGCCCATTCATTTTCTAAGTCTATCGCACCCTCTCCTTGAGTTCCTTGACCCTTCTTATCAGGTCTGGTGTTATGGGATCGCCGTCCTTGATGTCATCCACCTTGACCTGCCTGCACCATCTTCCGCTATGGTCTTTCTGTATTGACAGCCTGTAGAATTGTTCGAAATGATCGTCTATGACAACCAGCACATTCTTATAAAATTCCATGAACCTGTGGAGTGTTGCATTTTTAGTGGTCAGCACCTCAAGCGGTTTCCCTTTCAGGAGGTAATCGAAGTTCCTCGCAAAATGCTCTTCAAGGTCATTCATCCGGGGATCAGGATGCGATTCGAGGAGGAATTGCGCTGAGTATGCTCCTACAAGATCTCCATATAACTTATGTAGAGGAGGAATCTGGTGCGGTTCCAGCCTCTTCCTCTGCGTTCCATCGCTTCTAGATGAATTTATCACTGCAATTTTCTCATAGCTGTATTTCTCAGGAGGTATCTTCTCGTACCACATCGCATGCCCTATCTCGCGGAGCATGTCATTTGCTTTCTTGACCACTGCCCTGTTCTCCCGGGCATCATAACCGTTGCCTGGCGCGCCGTTGCGGTACTCCAGCTCGAACTCTGAATCAAGGAGGAAATCGACAAGGCATTCCGGAAACAGTCCCACTATCTCAAAAGGAGGCACCTCATCAGGGTCGGACTCACCGGCGCTCATATCTGCGATGGGCGATTTATTGATGAAGTCCTCCCTGAGGTTCCATATCTGGATAAGCAGCTCTAGCTTTAGGTCCATGCAGATTGTTAGTCAGGAGGTATATTTAAAGATTTCTCAAAATAACACCTTAGAAGTAGTAAAACTCATTTACGCAGTATCTGCTCCATCACCTGCTCACCGATATTGTGCTTTTCAAGCGTCCCTGCCTTCTTCCACTGCTTCACAGCGAGCTTGAGCATGCCCGCCCTTGCATAGCACTCCCCTGCCTTGTCATGCAGTTTGGCTTTCTTGTACATCCTTGCCGCAGCAAGCCATTCCTCTGCCTGTTCGTAGTACCATGCTGCCTTGTCTGCCTGCCTGAGCTGCTTCTCGAACATGCGGGCGGCAGTGCCTGGCATGTCTGCGTTGGCATAGCATTGTGCTGCGTATCCCCAGCCTTTCATCCTTTTCAGGATGTCAGCGATCCTCTTCCATGCCTTTTCAGGCTCCATGTCGAGCTTCTGGGTGAATATCATGTGCGCCTTCTCTATCGGGCCTGAGCCTATGTCCTGGTAGGCGTATTTTGCCAGGGTCCTGGCCAGCCTGTCCATGAGCCATTGCGGCTCTCCGGTCTTGAGCGCTATCTGCTCGTACACCTTAGCTGCCTTGAATCCTTTCTTCCTGACGAGAAGCTCTTCCGCTGCTATGAAATCCATCACTATAGAATGCTGGGGGTTGTCCTCAAGCAGCTTCTTGAAGTGGAATATCTTCTGCTCATGGTACATCTTCCGTTTCAGGATATCCTGTACTTCAGCAGGTATTCGTGTCATTCTAATCCCATTTCAGACCTTCGAACTCGGCCAATAATGAATCATCGTTCATGCCCATCGAGTATTCATACCAGGTCATGCCCTGCTTCTTCTTTCCTCGCAAGAAGCGCAAGAATGCCTTCTTCCTCTCATCTTCCCAGAGGCCGAAGAAGAACGCTGTCTTGCAGACGTGCAGTATGTCGCAGTAATGATGGTCGACCCGCAGGTCTTCATCGTTGTTCTGTTCAGGATGAACAGGGCAGAATATCCTGTCCTTCTCTACATCATAGACGAGATTGCGGCACACACCCGAAGAACGCAGGTCCTTGCTGCGGTTCATCCATTCTCTGAGCCCGACCCCTCTTGCATGATGGTCAGCGTACTCGAGAGTGTTCTTCTCTATGCCTTCTGCTACAGCCTTCTTTCCCTTGAACCCGTGCCCGCAGCATCCCATGCAGCTCAGCCCGCCTACCTGGCACAGGCTGGATTGGACATACCCCATTTTAGTCATCAGTAGCAAGCAGGGTTTTTAATGTTTTCTCTTGTTTTATCTAAATTAGCAGCGCCACCGCTCCTTGCGTCGGTCAGGCTAGCGCTAGCGTTGATTTACAAACCCTGCACTTCTACGGCAGTATGCAGTTTGATAGAAACGCGTGATTGATCGTCGCTTACAGGGCAGCTCAGACTAGCAGCGTGGCGCTGCATCAATCATCCACAGTGAAAAGCCTTGAATCCTTCACCTTGAACAGCCCCAGTCTCGCCCCGCAGTCGAGCCATCCGTGCGCGTAGTTCAGCGCTGCAAAGGCCAGCACCCAGTCTCCTTTCTGCCTGAAATGCCCTGCGTCAGAGAAATATCTCCTGGCCATGTCCAGCACTTCATTGGCCTGTGCCGACCTGTCAGCATCGACCCCTTCTCTCTCTATCATCTCCAGGGCTTCCTTTGTGATAGAGAAATACTTGTCCAGCTTCTCCTCAGAAACAGTGTTTTCCATGCGCTCACCACTATGCTGGAATCCTCAGGGTATAGGCCAGCAGTATGAACAGCAGCAGGAATGTGAATATGACGAACACGAATATGAAGCTGATCACCCTGACGAACATAAGCTCTGCCCTCAATCCGAGGTATATCAGTATGCCTGCTATCAGGAACACCAACACCAGCAATACCAGCAGCTGCATGTAGTGGCCGTAGAGCAGCACTGTAGGATAGAAGAGGTACATAACGAGGAAGAAGTATGTCGCGAGCCCGATCCCGAGGGTTATCAGCACTGGTGAGTATTTCCTTATCCAGCTCATCAGCCCTGTACGTCTCGGGCTGAACAGCTCCTGTCCCTGCGCTTTCAGCTCTTTCTCAAGCAGGTCCTCTACTGCGGGTGTCGCAGAAGGCTCTTTCACTGTCTTTGAAGCAGGCTTCCTGCGTGCCTTCGGCTTTGAAGCTTTCTTTGTCTTGGATTTCACAGTCTTCTTCCGCTTCTTAGAAACAGGTCTGGCCTTCTTCACCCTGGCCTTTGACTTCCTCTTTTTTGCTGCCATATGCATCCATGAGGATTGATAGTATTTAAATATTTTCGTTGACGCCGCATCTTCACAGCCACAATCGGTGTTTGAAAAGTTTTTATGATTTATATGACCTTAATAGTCAGTGAGCGCGAGGTGCAGGTCAGTATCTGCCTTTCTTCCTGCTCATCTCTCTCCTCAGGAAATCCCCTCTGTCCAGCAGGTTCCTGACATACACCTTGTCCTTCTTTTCGATATCCCCTGCTATCCTGCCGTAGCCGAGCACTTCCTTCCTCCTGTTGCACACGATCACCATACCTGACTTGACATTGGCCTTCATCACAGAGCCTGCGAAAACGTCCCTGCCGCACAGGAAGAGCCACTCTGCCTTGTCGTCTATCATGACCCAGCGGTGCGTCGCCCTGCCTATGGTGTCCAGCAACGCGATGCTCGGCATGAACCTCTTGCCTTTCTCCTCGCCCAGGAACACGCCTGCGTACTGCGCCTCCCTGCCGAGCGAAGAGTCTGCCTTCTCCATGCGCTTGCGCAGCTCAGGAAGCACATGATAGTACGCCCTGCCTATCTTCACTATGTGGAGCAGCTTCTGCTCTGTGAACTTTGATATGAATTCATCTATCACTGTAGAACCTCGTGACCCTGCCCCTTCGGAAGAACCCCCACATCCCGATGCCACCCAGTATCATGGGTATGGATATGAATATTAGGAACAGTCCTACCGCGAACTTCAGGAACTTGAGTATCAGCTCCTGCACCAGGTAGGCTCCCAGCACGAACAGCGCCACTCCTGCTATGGATACTATCAGGCTGCCTGTGAATCTTCTTGCCATGTTATCGTCACCTCGACCCCTAATGAATCATCTATCTTCTTCTTCACTTCCACGCTCAGCGCGTCAAGGTCTATCTTCTCCTTTGTCTTCTCTGCCTTCTCTATCTTGTCCTGCAGTATCTGTATCTGGTTGTCTGTGTGGTCGATCTTGTACTTTATCTCGTCGATGTCCTGCAGCACCCTGCTCTTGCGCATGTGGTCGTCTATCTGCTTTATGGTCTTCTTGGACTCCTCGTGCATCATCCTTGCCTCGGACAGCTTCTCCTTCGTGATCTGGCCTATCCTCTGGAGCGCCTTCTCCTTCTCCTTGTCCTTGAGCTCGAGCCCGCCTGCCTCTATCGATTTCCTCATCCTGTCAAAGATAGAGAGTATCTGCAGGCTCTCGTCGGAGATGAGCGCCTTCATCGGGTCCTCTATGTATTTCGCTAAAAGGTCCGCCCCTTCCGCGAGCACCCGCTCGAACTTCCTCATCGGCCTGTCGAGCGCTGAGAACAGCGCGCCTATCTCATCCTCTGTCTGCTGGAGGTCATGCCAGTGCTCGTTCCTCTTGCCGTCCTGCTCCTGGAACTCCAGGTAGTCGTCGGTCTGCTTGAGCTGCTCAATCTGCTTCTGCAGCTTCTTCTTGAGGTATTTCGAGTTGTCGAGCTTCTTTCGGAATACCGCGAGCTCCTGCCCGAGCTCTGTGAGCAGCTTCCTCTTCGACTTGAGCTCATGGACAGCTTTCCTCACTGTGTCGAGCTCTTCGATGTTGAGGTTGCCCTCGGACAATGTCTCCTGTATCTTCGTCACTATGCCGCTCATCGCTTTTATGCTGCGGTTGACCGCTGCCGCGTGGTGGGCGAAGAACTCGTCCATCACCATATGCGCTTTCGCACTCGACTTCGCGAGCTTAATGAGCAGCTCCTCGAAGTTCTTGCAGAACAATGATGTCTCCTTGCATGTAAGCTCGTCCGAGAACTCGGTCACGTTTGCGAACTGCCTGTGCTGGCTGATGTATGACTCGCGGTTGCCCTGCATGAGCTGCTTCTCCCTCTCGCTTATGTTAGGGTTATGCAGCTCCGCGTCCCTGAGCTTGTCCAGCTCTGCGAACAGCCTCTTCTTCTCCCGCGCAAGCGCGATGAAATGCTCCTCTATCTCAGGCTTCACCTTCTCGAACCCTGAATTGGCCTGCTTCTCCACCCACTTGTCCAGATGCATTACGTCGATTGTCGCTTCCACAGGCTCATCTGCCTCTGACCCTTCTCCATCTCCGCTGCCGCTGAATATGCGCTTTAACCATCCCATGCGACCACACGTATGCCAAATGTTTATAAAGATTGTGCCGGATTTAAAAGATTGGAATGCCTAAGAAATCAAGGACAAGAAGATACCAGAAGAAACCTTCATCCAATATCAGCACCGCAAAGGATCACATAGCCTCGCTCCTGGACCAGGCAAAGGAAGTCGCCAAAGACAACCCCTCGCTCGCCAACCGCTATGTCACCCTTGCCCGCAAGGTCGCCATGAAGTTCAAGGTCCGCATGACCCCTGCCCAGAAGAGGCTTTTCTGCCCTCACTGCTATAGGTTCCTGCTCCCAGGCACCACATCAAGGGTCCGCATCCATGGCAGCAAGCTCATATACTCATGCCTCAATTGCAGGAAGTTCTGGAGAAAGCCTTTAAAGCAATCTCCCAAAGGCAGATAGCGCCAGCACCGCTCATGTATGCTGCTCCAGCACCGCTGCCCCTGCCTAGCGAGCTTTCAGGAAAAGCAGTAGGAATGATCGCAGTTCAGCAAGCAGGAGAGGTGAAATGTGCGTCAGCGAGCGCAGTGGCAGCGGTGCGTACAAGCAGTGTTGCTGACACTCAGACCAAACCCCTTTAAAAACCCTTAAAAAAGACCAATCTCCCTTATATACAGTCACTACCGCAAAGTTTAAATATAGTTTTGCTTTTCTTAAGTGGTAATTTAGGGGGTTCATCATTAATATACTAATAGACAGCAGGTGTTACTATCATGGCTAAAAAATCAGACAGCGAATTTTCTCGGTCAAGGAACTTCAGGGAGCTTGATGAAGCGCTGAAGAAATCCTTCACAGGCATCAAGGATGACATGAAGGCCCTTAAGGAGAGCCTGCACCAGCAGGGAGTCAAGGTCGCAGAGGCAAAGCAGGACCTGAAGGACAGCAGGGCAGACTTCGTCACGATAGACAAGTTCAACATACTCAAGATCAAGCTAGGCGAGCTCAACGAGAACGTCAAGAAGGTCTGGGACATCGAGAAGAAGCTCGAGGACCTTGACCGCAAGTCAGTCTCATCGTCAGAGTTCGACAAGCATTCTGTATTGGTGGAGAATGAGGTTGCCAAGCTCAAGCAGGACCTCGAGGACCTGAACGAGTCAGCCATGACAGACGAGCAGGTCAAGCAGCTCGTCGAGGACGTTAACGAGGAGTTTGACAGTGTCAAGAAGGGCATTGAAGAGCTAAGGTCGATAAAGGACGCGATCACTCGCGCAGAGCTGGACAAGCGCACTGACAAGCTGAACAAGCAGGCTGACCATGTCAGGGACGAGTTTGATAAGCTGAAGGCAGAGGTCAAGACCAAGATAGGCACTAGCCAGGTCGAGTCGCTCGTCGATGACATCAACTCAGAGTTCGACAGGATAAAGGAGTTCATGACGAAGATGAAGGACTCTGAGAAGCGGTTCGCCCTGTCAGCAGACATTGGGAAGGCCATGGACAAGCTCGACAAGGAGGTCACAGAGACATCCGACGGCATGCAGGCCGCTCTCGAGGAATACTCTAAGGGTGTCGAGACCATGTTCAAGGACTTCGCCAGGTCCAACGACAAGAAGCATGATTCATTATCAAAAGACATAGATAAGTCCTGCAAGAAGCTCGACACGAAAGTATCCGCGCTCAAGCAGGCTGCTGCGTCGCAGATAGCCGACGTGAAGAGCGACCTGAAGGGATTCGTGACCAAGAAGCAGGTCGAGAACCTGGTCCAGGACCTCAACAAGGAGTTCGACGCCGTAAAGGAAGATACAGAAGCAAGCTCAAAGGAGATTGCCAAACTCGGCAAGAGCGCAGCCACAAAGAAGGAGCTGGCAGTCAATATCACGAACCTTAGGAAAGACCTTGACAGCATGTCAAAGGAGCTCAAGGCGCTGAAGAAAGGATCTGCCACAAAGGAAGACACGCAGGCGGTCTATGACGAGCTCTATGACGGCATGACAGAGACCAACCGCACGCTCAAGGAACGGTTCGCCGACATGCTGGCGAGGATAAGGAAGGAGTCCGACAACTCCAACAAGAGTATCAAGCTCAACTCTCAGGACATCAACCTCGTGTCGAAGGACCTGAAGAAGCAGCTCAAGGGCTTCGCTTCGCAGGACGACCTCGACGAGGAGCTTGATGGAATGCAGGAATCTGTCGACAAGCTTTCCGCGAAACTGGACAAGGTCGAGGGAAAGATGCTTATCAGGTCTGACATGAGTGACATGGACAAGAGGCTGAAGCAGCTTTCCAGGTCCACGAAAGATGGCTTCAAGTCCGCAAGGGATGATCTGGTGAGCTCGAAGGAATTCGAGAGGCTTGTCGAGGCGGTCGAGATGCTGCAGGACAAAGTCAGCGACCAGCAGGCCATGCTCAGGCAGAAGGACAAGGAGCTCAAGGCATACTCAAAGACACTGAAGGCAGGCAGGCGCGCCGAGAAGAGGCTTGCAAAGTATGAGGCAAAGGCTGCCAAGGCTGACATGAAAGCCGCAAAGAAATCCAAGAAGCCGAAGGCCCGGGAGAAGCCAAAGAAGCCCGGAAGGGTGTTATCATTCCTCGGAAACTTCCTGATAGTCGCGGCGTTCATAGTGCTCATAGCAGCCATAGTGTTCTTCTTCAACGGCATGACCGGCCTGACAGACACGTTGGCGATTGCAGCAGTGGTGTGTTTCATCCTTGGCATCCTGGTCAGGATCATAAGGGCATTCAGGAACGGCAATCAGGATTGAATTGCTTTTAAAGCCTTCTTCTTCTGTTTTTTTACCATTTCAGCCACCATTTATAAACAATCCACAAATAGAAAACTTTATATATGATATATCCTCTTCCACTACTTAAAAGTCGTGAATAATCCTAACAAAGATGCGTTACGTGGTGATACATAATGGAGGACGATGATCTTTTGTTCGAGATCAATGAGACCCGGAAGAAGTCAAGGACTTCATTCGAGAGCGTTCTGAACCGCAAGAACATGGATTCGAACGAGCTCGACAGCATGATGAATGGTTTTTATTGAAATCGTTTCTGAAATCTTTTCAAATCTTTTTTTTGTAGGGGGGCGAAATGGAACAAGACACCGTAGATAAATTCACGTTCGCTAAGTTTGCAGAAGAGTTCTCTATAAAGTTACCAGAGCAGGATACAAATACATTCAGGTTCGGCAAGGTTCCCGGAGTGTACACGTTCCAGGATGTTGTCTCAAGGATAGAAGATGCAAGACTCCCTGACCTCTACTTCATGGGCGTCATTGGCAGCGTGGATAAGGTGTTCAGCTATGTCGCGAACCTGAACCCTAAGAGGGCTTTTCTTTTCGATGAGAAGCCTCAGCGCATCCCGCATCTCGGCCTGAGACTATCAGTACTCAAACATTCCAAGAAAGTCAGCGATAATTATCTTAACATGATATGCGCGGATCCTGAAGCCAAGAAGCTTCTGCTGAATATGGACAGGGACGAGATGCTTGCATTCATAAACAATCTTCTGGATGTGAATCCTGATGAGGTCGTAAGGCAGGGCAGTGGATTCCTGGAAGATCTCGGATACGAGCACCCGAGCAGATACATACAGGAACTGTTCAGGGGAAGCGCTGAAGACACCAAGTTCAGCCAGAGGCGGCATTTCGCAGTCGAATGCTTCCAGAGCATGGAAAAGGCAGAGAAGAGGTTCGGCAAGGATCTGGCATGGACAAGGAGGGGAAATTTCACGAAGATGTGGCAGTACGCCTGGAGCAACAAGATCAAAGGGTTCTATTCAGACCTTTACGATGGTTTCAGGGGCACTGCAAAGATGATTGTTGAGGCGTACGGGATACGGAACCTTGCAGTCCACATCTCGAACATAGGCGAAGAAGAGGAATATCCCTTGGTCAAGCCGATGAGCCTGTCTGACACTTTCGGCGACCTTCCCGAGAGTCTGGATAACCTGATAGTGCTTGCCGAGAGGGATCATGGCACGCCACACCACCACATCTGGATTCCTTACAAGTGAACCTGAGAAAACTATTTAAACATCACATCGTTATTTCTTCTCATGGAGTATGACATTGAGCTGGAGCGCGCAGCAGACCTGATTAACAAGGAGAACGCGAAGCGCGTCTGCATTCAACTGCCTGACGGCCTCAAGCCTAAGGCTAAGAGGATAGCAGATCATCTCCAGCAGAACACGAAAGCGAAGATATTCATCTGGGCAGGCTCATGCTTTGGCGCCTGCGATACCCCTAATCTCCCGAAGGACTTCGACATGGTGATCCAATGGGGACATAGTTCTTGGAAATCGAAATGAGCCAGCAGTGCCAGCGCCACTTATGGTTTGAGCACGAACTCTGCTTCTGTGGAACAATGCTGACGTAACCTTGTGCCGAAGGCCCGAATATTTATTGATTCAATGTGAAAATCAGCCCCAAAAGATAATAGCAGCGTGGTGCTGCTGTAGAAAGAATAACAAAAACCTTTATAAAGAACAACATTCTCATACATCCTGAAAAAGAGGTTGAAACAGTGTTTGAATCAGGATTGACCTATATGCTGACTTACATCCTAACTACTGTTTTCGTCTTCTCAGGAGTCTATGTCGGAGCGCTTCTCGCATTCATATCTCCTGAAGAGCTCAAGCCAGGAAAGAACTACTTCAAGGCGTTCGAGAACACATTGCTTGTCTTCATAATACTTATACTCCTTTACGCGTATGATGCGAACATTTTCGTGCTCATATTCCTGGGTGTCGTGCTGAGTATATTCCTGTACTACACCTGCGAGAACACGCCTGTGAACCAGATTGCGTACTTCCTGCTCGGCATAGCATTCTACTTTGCCGCAAAGTCAGTGGACCTGTTCATCATCATATCTACGATGATTTTCCTCTACGGCCTCCCGCTCGGCAGCATGTACGTCGCCAGAAGGCTCAAGCGCAGCAAGAAGACCATCCTCACAGACGTCCTTCTCAACTTCGGTTTCTTCGTGATAGTGGCCCTGATGACCAACCTGGTAGTCCTGTACAGGACTAACTGGTAGAATAGGATATGAGCCCGCCGAGACTTTCATTGCCAGGCAACGCCTTGACATTTTGAACTCGGGACCACTCGATTTCTAGCATCGCTTCAGCAACATATCAGTCGAGCGCTCTAACCAGGCTAAGCCACGGGCTCATGTGAATATGAAGCCCCATTGAACAAGTTCAATGGGACCGAAATGTACGCCCCTGACCAGATTCTCGTGAAATCAGAGATTTCATGAGACAGCAAATCTCTGATTTGCGCTTCGAACTGGTGACCTTGCGGTTTCAGCATTATGCTTTAACAGCCGCACGCTCCAACCACTAAGCTACAGGGGCATAGCACGTAGAACGGGTTTTGAGGGTATTTATAAAAGTTTCGCAGTATATCGTCTCAGGAGCCCCACAAACCTATTTAAACCTCCTTGACTTTTCTATGTGCTATGGCAACCCAGGATTCTATTGATATAGAGCGGAAATACAACAATGAGATAGTCAATCTGGCTCTTGATACATTGAGGCTCAACAAGCAGGCATTGGTCTTTGTCAACACCAAGAAGTCTGCTGAGAAGTGCGCTGAGGATATCTCGATGAAGCTCGGGACCAGCGAGGCATTGCATGCATTGGGCGAATCAGTACTCAAGTCGATCCCGAAGCCGACAAAGCAGTGCGAACGCCTGGCCAGGTGCATGAAGAGAGGCACTGCGTTCCATCATGCAGGCCTGACCCAGAAGCAGCGGGAGCTGATAGAGAATAATTTCAGGAAAGGCGATGTCAAGATCATCTGCTGCACTCCTACGCTTGCTGCAGGCGTGGACCTTCCTGCGTTCCGCGCGATAATCCGCGACCTCAAGCGTTACTCGAGCACCGGCTGGGGCGGCATGCAGTACATCCCGGTCCTGGAATACCTGCAGATGGCCGGCCGTGCTGGCAGGCCGAGCTTCGACACGTTCGGTGAGGCTATATGCCTTGCTTCAAGCGAGCACAACAAGGTGGAGATCAGGGAGAAGTACGTGTTCGGCGAGCCGGAGGAGGTCTATTCAAAGCTCGCTGTCGAGCCTGTGCTCCGCACATACATACTCTCGCTCATAGCATCTGATTTCGTAAGGTCAAAGAAGGAGCTGCTTGATTTCTTCTCGAGGACGTTCTGGGCTTTCCAGTTCAGGGACATGCCCAAGCTCGAGCTCATCATCGACAAGATGCTGAACCTCCTGGGACGATACGAGTTCATAATCTCGAAGCAGGAAGAGGAAGGGTTCATCGACGCTTCAGAAATAAAAGACAAGAAAGACGGCAGGATCCGCGCGACACTCCTGGGAAAAAGAGTCGCGCAGCTTTACCTCGACCCGATCACAGCGCATCACATGATCAAGTGCATCCGCCATTCCACAGAAAGGCCGATCACGCCGTTCGGACTGCTGCAGATGTGCTGCAACACATTGGAGATGCGCCCTCTCCTCCGCGTCAAGACTGCTGAGTTCGACAAGCTGAATGAATCATTCGCGAAGTTCGAGTCTGACCTGCTGCAGAAGGAGCCGAGCATCTATGAGCCTGAGTATGATGAGTTCCTGGCGTCTGTCAAGACCGCCTTTTTCTTCCTTGACTGGATAAACGAGAGGGACGAGGAGTTCCTGTATGAGGAGTTCGACATCCGCCCTGGGGAGACAAGGGTGAAGATAGACAGGGTCAACTGGCTCCTTTATTCTGCTGAGGAGCTTGCAAAGCTCATGAGCTTCCATGAGGTCATAAAGTACATCCTGAAGCTGCGCTTCCGCGTCAAGTACGGGGTGAGGGAGGAGCTTCTCACCCTGCTGAAGCTGAAGGGAATAGGCCGCATCCGCGCAAGGAAGCTGTTCAACGCAGGAATCCGCGACATCGGAGCCATAAAGAAGGCCGACCCCACCTCACTCTCACAGCTCATAGGCAAGGCCATTGCGCTGGACATCAAGAAGCAGGTGGGCGAGGACATTGCAAAGATGAAAGTCCCTGAAGGCAAGAGAAAGGGCCAGCTGAGCTTAGGGAAATACGCCCAATAGCGCAGCAACCAAGAACTCAGCTCCGCCAATACACGAACCTGGCTTCTGTGGAACAATCCTGACGTAACCTTGGGCCGAAGGCTCAACTGATTATTGATTCAATATGGAGACAAGCAATAAAATATATAGCCGAGTAGTGCTGGCTCAGTGACGAAGCGGATTACATAAAATATATAAATTCGTGATTTTTCCGTTTTTTAATCATGGGCGAATGGGAGAAGCTTTTCCGGAAACTAGGTCTTGATGGCTGCAGCACAGAGGAGCTGGAGGAATGTGTTATGTTCCCTGACGGCAGCCATGACATCACTGATGAGATAGATGAGAAAGAGCTGGATGATGCGATCAATGGCCAGGAAGCGGAGGATCCCGGTCAGTCATACGATCCTGGGGAAGAGGATATACGGACCACCCTGGGAGACCTTGCCGAAGCGAACCGACAGCGTGCGCTTGACCAGACTGATGAGGAGAACCTGCTGCTGTACCAGGCAGCGCTGCCAGAGGAGAGGAGGGAGCTGCTCGCGAACAATGTGCCTGACTGCCTGAGCGGGGAGGGCGCTAAAAAGTTCGTGAAGGAATTTGTCGCGACATACGGCCTGCCGCCCCCTGCAGAAAAGAAGCTGTACCTCACTGCTATGCGCATCGTGACACCTGATGAGAAAGGCAGGCGCTGGAAAGGCGATCTTGTCCGCAACATAGATCATTGCGTGCATAAATACCTAAAAGAAGAAACATAAAAATATCTCAGTATAGCCCGTTCTTCCTCTTCTTCGACGTGAACAATGCATGGCCGTGAGGCACTGCTATCTTGACCAGGTCGTTCTGCTTGATGTAGTCGTATGTCAGCAGGCTGTTCGGGTCCTGACCGCGCTCCACGCACCTGGCCGCGTCTGCCATCATGAAGTTTATCCATATCTGGATGGTCTTCTGGTCTAGGTCTCCGAGGTTCCTGAAACCGCGGGGGTCTGAGTTGGTTATCACGACGTAATCGATCGCGTCAGATGACAGGATGTCTATGCTGTTGCCTGCGAAGTTCGTCCTCGTGGCCACCACAGCTATGCCTGAGGGAGTGCCCTTTATCCTTGAGTCCCTGACAAGATCGTCCGAGGCCATGCCAACAAGCGCCTCTATGTTCTTGCTCATCGTCCTTCCGCTGCGTATGCTGTCGTCGAAGACCACAGCGTACATCCCATCGAGGCCGGTCTCAGGCATGTTGATGGTCTTGGCCAGCTGGAGAGTCTGTATCACACCAGAAGAGTCCTTGTTCTTGTTCATCAGCGCGAAAGCGGAGTTGGTCAGTCCTGACTGTTCCCTTATCGACATCACTCTCTGTTCAGCGCCGAGGTCAGGGCTCATGAATATTATCTTCCCGCCCTTGTCTGACATGTCGAAGCCGAGATGCGAGTGCCCCATCTCTGCGAGGAAGTATCCGTACATAGGCGCGAGGTCTATGTGCACGAAATCAAGATGATAGCGCATCGTAGAATTTTCAGCGAGAGATATCTTGTGCTTGGACTCGTTATCATCATTGACCTCATCGCAGAGCCTCTGCGTGTCTTCAGGGGAGTGGTTGTCTGGTGTTATGATTGCGTCTATGCCTGACGTCAGGCATAGGTCGAGCATCAGCTTCAATATGGGTGCCTGACCGTCGAAATTCTCCTTCTCCTCCTCTTTCTGCATGCGCTCGTGGTCCTCATCATGCACGCCCCGCTCCTGCGCGCTGTGGTCCAGGGTATAAGCGAGAAGAACCACTGCCTCTGCGCCGAGGTATTTGGCTGTGTAAGCGTCTTCGAATAGCCTCATGTCAAGCTCCTGCGCCTTATACTCATTGCTCAGGGTGTGGACGAGGTAGACTGTCTTGCCCTTCAGGCCATAGCCCCATCTGAGGTTGCCGTTCTCATCGAAGTAATTGGCTTTGTATCTTGAGAACCGCTCGTCCTTAAGGGCCAACTTTGTCATGATAGTGGGAAGGTATTCCCCGTCCCTCCAGACATTGTGCCTTATTATCTGTTTTGGATGGTATGGTGAGAGACCGAAATGCTCTGCGACCCGTCTTGGTTCTTTGGGTCCGGGCCTGGTCCCTATGACTACGCGCTCTTCTGGCTTCAGCTCACGGTCGCCTAAGTTATAGCTTACCTTGTGCACATGCACCATGTGTTTGACACCTCTTGTTGATGTTGTTGACAATGTTGCTATGATATCGAGTGTCCGGGAAGTTATTTTTAAAGATTTCCTTTGCCATTTAGTCACAAAGAAGTAGAAAACAGGCATTGTTTAAATAGGTTAAAAAACCCTTTTCTATCGTCGATAATACACTTCTCAAAGCATATTACAGAAGCAACAAATGTTTATTTACATCACAGCTTCCCATACAGATACCAAAAAGAGGTGAATTCATTCCCTCAGCCGGTTACGCTCGGCTGGCGCGCAAGGCTAAGGAGGGTTTCACTGCGTTCAACCCTCCGACCGGCAATCAACATTCTGCTGAAGTTTTCCGCTGGAACAATATTCTGCCCGACAGCGTCGAGAATTCTATAAATATTGTATAATATGGTTTAATAGTCTATTTCAAGAAGCCCCTCACCTCATCATGGCTCAGCTTCCTTGTCGTCCCCTGGGCAAGGCTGCCCAGCGACACATTGCCTATCTTTGTCCTTATGAGTTTCTTGATCTTGTAGCCGAGCTCTTTCATCATCCTCCTGACTACCCGGTTCTGGCCCTCATGGATGGTGAGCTCTATCACGTCATTGGCAGGGCTCGCGTACCTGAGCTTCGCAGGGCCGGTCTTCATGTCTCCCATGTCCATGCCCTGCTTCACCTTCTGCAGGTCAGCGACCTCGAACTTCCTGTCAAGGAATACCAGGTATGTCTTCTCGACCTCATAACGCGGGTGCATGACCTTGTTGGCGAAGTCTCCGTCGTTCGTCAGTAGAAGGAGGCCCTGCGTCTTGAAGTCCAGCCTTCCTACAGGTATGATCCTTTCCCGGTTCCCTATGTAATGATATATGGTCTTCCTTCCTTTCGGGTCCTCCATCGTGGTCAGGCAGTCCGGAGGCTTGTTGAACGCAAGATATATCTTCCTTGGCTGCGAGAGCCTTTTGCCTTCCACTATTATCTCGTCCTTTGTCAGGTCTGCCTTGTCTCCTATAGAAATCAGTTTGCCGTTTACCTTGACCTTGCCCTCTTCGATAAGCTTCTCAGCTTTTCTTCTGGAACAGATCCCCGCGTTGGCGATGATCTTCTGCACGCGCTGCAGCATACAGAAAAAGAAACCACGCCCCTTTAAAAACATTTGCTCAGGCAGTGCCGCCAACGGTTAGCAACCCGCAGGGTTGATAACTGCCGAACGGAGCAAAGCGGAGTGACTGCACCAGCCTGCGACCCTGTGGATAAATGTGCAGTAAAACAACCTCTGGCAAATAAAACAGATAATGAAGCGCTGGGAGCGCTGCTTTGGCGGCACTGCAACAGACCCCTCTTTAAAACGTATAAAAACCAATCCAAACTTTTTTAAACCACCCGTTTTCCCAACTCCCTACGCAAAAACAGAGGTTTAGGCATGAAAAAAGGGCTGATCTTGTTCATTCTTATCGCTATCCTGCTTGCCGCAGGCATATCCTATGCAGAGACCTGCACATATGACGCGCATTTTGACCTTGATGGTGATTATATAATGAACAGCGGTGCAGACTGCGGGAATGATTACCAGTATGACTGCGATGATGGTGACAAGGACGTGTTCAAGGACTGTGGGAAGGAGATGGATGCAGGGATAGAGAAGCAGGAAGTCAAGCTTTCATGGTGGCAGCGTTTCAAGGCATGGCTGAGAGGAGAAGACAGCGCAGGCAGTTCAGTGACCGGAAACTCGATAACAAGCATCGCTTCAAGGCTGAAGCAGAAGATATCCAATAGTAAAGCCAGCGAGCCTGAATGCAATCCTGTCACGATATGCTACAATGACAATCTCAAAGAGATACACTGCCCTCTTGACTACGACAGTTGCCGCGGAAGATACTCAGACTGCAGGATAGTGGAGTGCGACACAGAAGAGGCGTCTGAAGATAACGGAATCACAAGCGCCGACGATGAAGGGACAGGCAGCACAGTCCAGGGATGCACAGAAGAGTATAATGCCTGCTACGACAACGGCGAGGCGATAATCTGCAAAGGCGAGTTCGGGAGATGCGCTGAGGCTTTTGACGATTGCGCATGCGGGACTGATAATAGCACTGACTACGAGACAGCAGAGCCTGACATCGACTCTTCCCAGCAGGTTGAGTGCGACACAGGAGTGTTTGTCTGCGAGCGTCAGGCTGTCACGATGGATGGCAGTATTGCAGAGTCAAAGGTCACGTGCAAAGGCTCTTTCCCAGAATGCTCTATGCTGTATGGCAACTGTAAGTGCGGGACGTCTGAGCTGACCGACTTCCCTACAGAGCGCATAGGCGCGGAAGGCAACGTCACTGAAGAGGGCAGTGACTACTGGTGCGAGCACCTCGGAAGGCAGGTGCCGTGCAGCAGGCTGCCTGAGAACTGCAACCTCAAGAAGAACACCTGCGACAAGGGCAACGGCGTCATGGTGAACTGCGAAGGCACCATAGACTACTGCAACAAGGTATACGGCGGGACCTGCCTCTGCGGCATAGAGGCTACTACTTCTGGGTTCATGAAAGTGAGTGATGAGTGACCGTATGTAATAAGTTTGTATCGGATAGTCAACATCCTCATTTAGGCTGCTTATGCCGCCTAGCGAGCTGACAGTTTATGCTACGGAAATCATCGCAGTTCAGCAAGAAGCAGTGCAAAAAAAATAGACAGTGAGCGCGGCATAAGCCGCCTATAGGGTGTTGCTGAGTGGCCATAGTAGACTTATTACATACAAGTGACCAAAACCCTTAAAAACAACCTCTTAATTCTCGGTTTTGTGTGCAGAGGAGTCCTGTGAAGACAATTGCAGGGAGACGAGGCTTTTGCCGATGAGTTTCTTGCTCGACTGAGGGCTTCTCGCTTATTTCTTCTCCTTCGCTTCCTTCAGGTTGAATGCCTTCGCCAACAGTCTGATGACCTGCTCGAAAGGCACTTCCTCGCTCAGAAGGGGCATCATGTCCGTGTCCCACCTGTTCTTCAGCTTCTTTGCGTTGTTGAACATCCTGAGGATGCTGAACTCGTATCCTGACTGCCTGCATTTCTTCTTCACGAGGTCGAGATTGACTTTCATGCCCATCTCGAGCATCCTATAAAGGTCGAAATGGTCGCGTGGCTTGTTCCTGCCCATCGTCGCTGCCATCTTCTCTGCCACCATCTCATCCTGTGACAGGGTAGTGACTGAGAATTCAGGCATATCCCCCAGATAGAAGTGGTGTATCTTGTGCGTCTCAGGCTTTTCGCAGAGCTTCCCTCTCTCATTTAGGTCTATGAATACAGCGTCATCCTTCCCCGCAAGGTCTTTGTAATGCACGACCAGACGAAGGAACCCGTCGACATCCTTGTCTTTCATGACCTTGTCGAACAGGCCTGACTGGAGGATGATATCCTTTATCTCCCGTCTGAGAACAGATATCTTCCTTGTACAGGTATAATCAACATCCTCGCTGAGCCTTGAATACTCGAGGAATATCTTCTGCAGGGCAGTGCCTCCCTTGAAGTACATCCCTTTGACATCCTTCAGCAGGTAGAGTATCGCTGTGACATAGTAGTCTTTTGTGAGCAGTGCTGTATCAAAACCTGTACTTCCGACAAGGTTCCTTATCTTCGCTTCATTCACTCTCTTGATTTCAGCCATTCTTTTGATCTCTCTTTGCTGAGTATCTTGAATTCACGGTCTTTGATACTCTCCACCACCGCTTCCTTTATCTTCTGCTTGGTCGTGCGATGGAAGACGAATCTTGTGTTGAGTATCCTTGCCTTTCCCTGCCGCCTTGTAGTATAGACATCGACCTGCATAGGGATCTGGTCTGTGAGCCTCCAATAGTTGGCAGCGAACCATCCTCCGATGAAGTAGTCCTTGCCGTCCATGATCTCATCGGTAAGGAGTTCGGGGAATTCTCCCCAACTGCCGCTCTTTGCCTTGATGGGGATGAGATAATACTTTGACCTGTTGAGCTTCACTATCCTCCCTTTCCTGAGGAGGTTCTTTATCATGTTGTACCTCTGCGTCTTGTCTTTGGCGAACCTGTCCACATCATCGGATGTGAAGAAGTATCTCTTATCGAATTCAAGATTCGCTACAAGCTCGATTTCCTTTTTAGAGAGACCTTTCATCTTTAACACCAATTAGTGTATATATTACTAATAAGTGTTACATATTTATAAAGTTTTCCATATTTCAAGAAATCAATTCTTTATACCCTTCATGCGAATAATAGTATTTCTTGTCCTTGCTCTCAAGGGTGTGTCCTGCTTTTACTTTATAGCCCTGCTTCTTGCACCAGAACCTCCTGTTCGGCCACTCCACTGAGAATCGCCTGAAGCCGAGGTCTTTTGCGAGCTGTTCGCAGAACTTCACCATCTTTGTGCCCCATCCCTGGCTCTTGTAATCATCATGGACGTTTATGTACCACCAGACGAAAAGGCCTTTGTTAAAGTTGAGAAGAAATATGAACTGGGTATCTTTCCATATCCTGAACGGCACTTTTTTCCAGACCTTCCAGCCCCTTTTATATTCAGGAGAATATCTCTTGCTCAGATAGACCACTTCAAATACACCGTTCTTTATCTCCTTGACCTTTACAACATCAGTCCTGTGATAGATATGCAGCTTCTTGAGCTCTTTCTTGACGTATTTTGCGAGGTTACGGGGCTTCTGTACCTCTTCTGCCTTCTTGAGCTCCCTCTCGATAAGTTCCTTCAGCCCTTTCAGGAACTTCATCACCATCCTGTCCCAGTCAGGCTCATTCTTCAGCTTTATGAGCTCCATAATGAGTTTCTTCCTCTCCCCATCAAAACCCAGCGAGATGAACTTCTCATCAGAATAGTCTTTCAGCAGGGATTCGATCAACTTCTTTGCCTTCTTCTGCTCATCCCTGTCGCATTGATAGACATAATGCGAATGAAGCTTGACTCCCAGCAGATTTGGAACATCAAGGAGTTTGTATATCTTCTTTGTAAGCATGCAATCACCTTTGTATAACAATAATCTCCCTTATCACTGGCTTCTTGAATGGCATGTCAAACCATCTTTCGGCAAACCAGTCTGTCTTGTGCTTCTTTATCCTGCCGAAGTGCGGGTCTGCCAATATGATCTTGTCTTTCTCAAACCCGACGACAACTGAATAATGCCCTGCTTCTTCAGGCGAGAACCAGTCGACAATGACTGGTATGCCTTTCTTCACCAGTCTCCGCAGCTCTGCGATGCTGCTCTTCTGCTTGACATACGCCTTGAACCCGAGCTTCTTTGCAGCAGAGACAATGTTCTTCTCTTCACAGCCTTTCGCGCAGCTCGTCTTGGTCATCTTCGCAAGCTCTTTCTCTGACTTGATGATCCCATAATACCCAAGCACTATCTTAAGGCATGCAGGCCCGCAGTATCCGCGGGATTGTTTGTATGGTTTTAGTTTTAGCATGTTTTCACCTTATCATTAGTATTCAAGACTGACCAGATAGATTATTGCAGTCAGGAATGCGACAGCTCCGCTTATTATTGTTGTTGTCACCAATCCCAGCCCTGCGATGCTTATCCCGACCAGGAACGCTGCCAGGGCATTGGCCATTGCCCATATTATGTTCATCGCGGATCCGAGTGTGGCCCTCAGCCTTGAAGGTATGGAGTGCTGGACAGCCGAATCATGTATTGTGATGAGCGCGGTCTCAAGCAGGCTGAACAGCATCAGGAAAAAGACCGCAAGATAGACATTATTTGTCAGGGCAAATACTGATATGAAGATTGATATGCCGAATACTATGAAGAACAGGGGTTTTCTTGCTCCGAACCTGTGAGACAGCTTCTCTCCGATAAAGGGAGCCACCAAAACCACTACTGCTATCACCGACGATATCCCTGCGATGACTGCTGGAGACAGGTTCAGTTTCTGGAACAGTATAAGGGGCGATTCTATGAAAAAGGAATCAACAGCCAATGTCAGGAAGAAGACTGCCAAAGCAAGTCCTCTTATCTGCTTGTTATTTCTGTTAAAAAGGTGCAGCAGAGAGTCCTTGGCCTGTATGTACGTCTTTGAGATGAAATGCCTGTCCAGTCTTGAAGGCCTGAAGTTCCGCTCCTCCATGTACCGCAGGATGATAATCAGCATTATGAAATTGGTTAATGCTATCGCGAGCCATACAAGCCTGAACCTGATAGATATTATCAGGAATCCTATAGCTCCTCCGATTATCGCGCCGGTCTTCTCGAAGAAGAAGAATCTTGAGAACAGTGTCGCAAGCTTATTGTGCTTGTCGCCGATATCCAGGGCGTCTATTATCCAGGCAGTAGTAGTGCCTGACTGGAATGTCCAGGCTATGTCCTGCAGGATAAAGCACAGCGCAAGAAGCCAGAAATTTTCAAAGATGAATATCCCGAAGAATGCCGCTGACATGAGGAAGAAGGATATCATGATGGACATCTTCCTTGAATAATGGTCTGCGAATGCACCTGTCGGGAATTCAAAGAAGGTCATGATGATCTTTGAAGCCGCGAACATGGTCGTTACCGCTACAAGCTTATGGCCTAAAGTCAGGAAATATATTATCAATAGCACAGAGACCAGTTCCCTGCGGATGCCATTAGTTAACTCCATTCCATAGAAAATGGATTTAGCCTTGAATTCAAATTCAGCGATTTTTTCCATAAATCTCATCTTCTCACTCCTCTATATACATCGGTGTTACCTGTTCTGTTATGATGACTGATTCGTAATTCGTTATTATGTCGCTGAACTTCATCCTTATCTTGTCCATTATGCCCCGCATCTGCTCGAAGTTCTCTACCTCAAACTCCAGCTCAATGTCCCATGTGCCTAAAGTCGTCGTGAGCGCGAATATGTTAGGCTGTGAGGCGCAGTACTTGTACAACGAATCCAACCTCTCCTGTGTTATGTTCTCGAGATAGATGAATGTCTTGCAGAATATGTATCCTATCTTAGAATAATCGATATTGAGCGAATACTTCGTTATCACTTTGTCCTTCTCCAGCTTCTTCATCCTGTTTATTATGTTCTGGCTTGCCTGTCCTGTCTCTTTCGCTATCTCCACCACAGGCTTGCGGCCGTCGCGCACTATCTTCGCGATGATCTTAGTGTCCAGCTCATCAACCTTGTACTTGCCAGGCTCCCCACCGTACCTTATCGCCAACGGCTCTGCTTGCCCGCTTAACAGCCACTTCCTGTTGTAGTAGAACCAGTTGATGTTGTATATGACCTGCTTGTTCAGTATGTGCTTCCCGTACTTCTCCATTATCTTGATGAACACCTTGTGGAACTCATACGTGGATTTCGCCCAGTAGCAGAACAGCGCGTCCCATCTCCCGCTGCATGACACTATCCACCCCACCTCTTTTATCGAGGCGAGATAGTCGAACATCTCTTTCTCCAGCTCTTTTGTTATGTTGCGGAACTGCAGGTATATCTTGATGTTGTTGTAGCCGAACTTGGAGGTGTCCAGCTCTGTCATGAAGGATGTGACAATCCCTTCATCCACCAGCCGCTTCATCCTGAAGTTGACCGTATCCTTGTTCGACCCTACCTTACGGGCTATCTCTGCTGCGCTCTGACGCGAATTCAGGTCCCAGTGGTACAGGATGCTCCTGTCCAGCTCATCAAGCACAAGATCAATCTTGTGCTCTGGCTTTATTGCTTTTCTGCGCATATTATTGATTATAATCAACCTTCTTATATATAAATATATTGATTTTGAGGCAAAAAAGACCAGAAAGATTAAAGTAAAGGTTAGTCACTTAACAGTAATAACATTTTGGGAGGTGGCTGACCATGAAGGAGAAGATAAAGTCAATACAGAAGGAATGCCTGAGAGGAAAGATCGAGCCGCACGAAGCAGTCTCAAGCATAGATGGACTGATAGGAGGCATCACCAGAGCAGAACTCAAAGAGGGCAAGAAGTACAATCTGACAAACCACAATGAGGTATACTCATTGAATGTGAAAGGTTTCAGCAAGAGAGAGCTGGACAGGCTGCACGGCATGGCAGTGCTTTCGTATTTCAAAGCCAAAGAGAACGGCAGCATGTTCCCCGGTGAGATCCATATCTCGAAAAAGGCATCCACAAAGGACCACACCGATGGCATATACAGGATACTGGAGAGATACCAGTCTTGAGGAGGCAATTGAAGATGAAGAAAAAAGACAATGAGATAGTATTTGCAAAGCTGGGAGAAGACAAGCCAAGCATCGTGGCTGGAAATACCTGGGAAGACATAGAGGAGTTCAGGGACACGTCCTACAAGAATCTTCCTCTCAAGGAGGTCAACCCTGCGGATCTGCCTAGGTGCTATACAGGTGAGATCAAGAGGGCTGCAGAACAGCTTGAGAAATTCCAGCACAGCCCATGCATGCTCGTAAACACAGAGCATGAGAGCGAAGCGGACATGCTGGAGTATCTGTTCGACAACAGCTTCGTGCTTGGATGTGACGGCTATGAGGTTGAGGTGATGATCGACAAGAGCGCGCATCATGCATTGAGGCCGGAATACTCTCTGACAACCAAGCTCAGCAGGGAAAAGCCCGACTATACAATGAGCAGGAGGGAAGACTTCCTGAGGAATGACACGATAAAGTACGGCAACAGGTCTATGGATAAGGATCTGGAAGCATATGTCAGTGAAGAGACAGAGAAGTTCGATGGAGTGATCTTTGTCGACTATGACAGAAAGAGACTAGCAGAGCTTTCAAAGATAGAAGGCGTGACTGTCATCAACCCTGATGTGTTCGGCGAGGACAGGACTATAGATTACATAGTCTCGTTGTTCACCCAGATGCGCGACAACCAAGAGAGTCTTGATTAAATCTTTTTTTTCTTTTCTTAAACAATCAAAAAAACCAGGAAACCGAGAAAAAATGAGACTAAGAGAGATAATCAATCAAGAAGCAGAAGTGAAGGATCTGGACGTCCTGCTCGAGAGAGAGTTCAGTATAGACGAAAGAGACATCACTCACGTACTGGAAATACTGAAAAGGAGCATCAAGGATGCGTATGGCGATAACGAAGAGGTATATGTGAAATCCCATAAGATATTCGCAGCATACTGCTCTCACCAGATGAGAAAAGCAGGGGTTAGTGAGCAGACCATAGGCAAATACCTGGAATTTTCGGATTTTATGGCCAGAACTGATGCTGATTTTGAAGAACGCAGGGCATATTCAGAAAAGATAGTACAGGAACCAGGAGCTGAAGAAGCGGTCAAGGTCCTGAAGGACGCAAAAAAGAAATTCATTCGTGAACTGCCTGGCAGATATTACGAATTGCACCGCAAAGATAAAGCGCGCATGTGTGCTTGTGCGGGATGGAGCCATATCATGGGCAGCACAATGCTAGAGTACAATGTATTGCAGGGCGCTTTAGAGAGAAAAAAGGTCAGATAGCTCCAACCCCAAATCTTTTTCCCAAAACATTTAAAAAATCCAGTACAAAAGATATCGCTATGAAAACCATAACCTTCCCTTTTGACATCGATGAATTCTTCAGGAAGTGTGTCAGGCATAAGAACCTGCCTAAGAATGATTTTGAGAAGCAGGCAGTGCTCATCAAGATAGTTGAGGATTTCGAGGACAACAGGAGATACTCTGAGCCTGAAGTCAATGAGAGGATAAAAAAGCACTTTGAGGACTTCGCCTCGATAAGGAGGGAGCTCATCAACTTCGGCTATATGCAGAGGGATCCCTACAAAGGGGAATACTGGGTCGTGAAAAGAGACCTGACACAAGACGACATCAGGAACAACACCCTCCTCAGGCAGCACGCAAAGGCATTCAAGGTGCTGGAAGAGGACAAGGAATAGCTTCAACCCAAACTGCACCCTACCCAACATATTTATATATACTATACCTTCTTATCTACAGGCGCGCCGCCAGCCCGCGCTCGCTGTCGAATATTGAGGCGCAGAGATTCGCCCAACTGCGACGATTCCCGCTGATTATTCTGTCAGCTCGCTAGGCGGGGCAGGCGACGCTGGAGGATGATACTATGGCACAAGATAAGAGTTTATTGCTTACAGTTGTACTGGCTCTGGGGTTCGCGCTCATAGCGCTCGCAATCCTTTTCGCCCCGAAGCCTGAAGTGAATGTCTCAGGAGGCAGTGGAGGTGTCTCTGCTGACCGCAACACCATCTCGGTCTCTGGCCAGGCACAGTTCGATGTCGATCCTGACCTTGCTGACGTGTACATCAGGGTCAAGACAGAGGAGCCTACTGCCAACCGCGCCCAGGAGGAGAATGCAAGGCTGATGGACACGGTCAAGGCAGCCCTCAAGAAAGCAGGAGTCAAGGACGATGAGATGGAGACCACGAGCTACAACCTCTGGCCCCAGCAGAAGTGGAATCCTGACACCCAGGAATACGAGAACACCGGCTATGTTGTCCAGCATCTGCTGAAAGTCACGACTGAAGAGGTCACTACAGTGGGAGACCTGTTGGACGTTGCTGTCACAGCAGGCGCCAACGGATTGGACAGCATAAACTTCAGGCTGTCTGACGAGAAGAAGAAGGACGTGAACAGCGAAGCCCTTGCGCAGGCGTCAGGCAACGCGAAGGACAAGGCTGAAGCGATCGCCCAGGGATTAGGCGTCAGGTTAGGTGATATCGTCGCGGTCTCAGAGTCGAACGTGGGCTACAACTATGTCCCAAGAGCAGCTTATGATATGGCAGAGGCTGCTGTCGGAGGCGCCAAGTCCTTTAACACAGAGATCTCGCCAGAGTCCGTGAGCGTATCCGCGACAATAGGCATAGTGTATGAGATAAAATCATAAAATCTTTTCATTTTTCTCTTTCTTTTTTATCTATTCAACAGCCACAGGCTGCACTTCATCCTTGAACTGAGCATATTGCGCAAGTACGGTCAGGACATCAAGCAGATTGCATGCCTTCATCAGACTAGCAGCGCAGTGCTGCCTGTATTGACCTGAACTAGCTATTTCTTTTTAATACCTGTCCAAAACACCTCATAGAAAGCCCGAAACAAAACATTTAAATATAACCTAAATAATGGTTATAATAACCACAATAAAGGTTATAAAAATGGGCCTATTGAAGATCATAAAAGAAGATAAGGATGCCCGGAAGGTGTTCGGCAAAAGGGAGCTGAAGATAATAGAGAAGCAGCTGTTAGGCGTCAATCTTACGCAATCAGAGAAGAACAGGCTTTCAAGGGACATAAGGAAGAAGCTTGAGTTCATAAGACGCATAGCGAAGTTCGAAGATGATTTCCAACTCAAGAAAGGCGCGGAGATAAAGAGGATGATAGAAGAGGCAAAGGAAATAATCCTTGAAGACCAGCTCTCAAGAAACATAAGAAGCATCATCCTGTACGGCTCTGCAGCAGAGAATCTCCTCACACTGAAATCAGACATAGACCTGGCAGTGAAGATTAAAGGAATCAGCCTAAAGGAAGCCACATTGTTCAGGAAAAGAATTTCCGGCAAGGTCGACCGAAGGATAGATATACAGGTTTATGATTTCCTCCCTGACAAGATAAAGAAGGATATAGATAAGAAAGGCAGGACAATACATCCAAGATGAGGATCAAAGACAAGATTGAGGAGATAGAGAAATACCTATCCGAGCTTGGCGCATTCATGCCAGATGATTTCCGGGAATACCAGCGTGACGCCAAGACAAAAGCGGCCTGCGAGAGATATTTTGAGAGGATTATAGAAGCGGCTGTTGACCTTGCGTTTCTTATAATAAAAGACGACCGTTTCAAGACACCAGAGGATGACAAGGAGGCGTTCGACATCCTGGCCAAAGAGGAAATCATGACAGCAGAACTGGCTGAAAGGCTCAAGGACGCGAAAGGCATGAGGAATATCATAGCCCACCAGTATGGTGTAGTGGATGATGAGATAGTGTTCAAGGCGATCACAGAAGAGCTGGTCAGGGATGTAAAAGATTTCTTGGATCATGTCAATACACACATAAAACAAGGTAATAAATAAATACCAGCACCCATTAAGGAGCAAATAAGGTCACAATCATGAAAAACAACAAGAAGGTATGGTGGATCGACAAGGCTGTGTGGGTCATGCTTCTCGCTTACGCGATAGGTATCATCTCGCTCTATATCCAGGGCAATCAGGACAACCTTTTCCTGATGATAAACACGATGACCCTGCTGTTCATCCTGGGCATGCTCATAGCTGTAGCATACCTGATAGCGATGAAGGACTGAAGATGCCATGTGAACTTTGCGAAGCAATAAGCGACAGGTTTAGGTTCATCCTTGAGGATGAGCTCTCTTTCGCGATCATAATCAGGGAGCCGCAGGTCGACCTGCATTCCCTGGTGCTGCCCAAGCGCCATGTCACCTCATTCTCTGACCTTACAGAACTGGAATCACTGTCCCTGCACAGGATGGTGTCCCTGCTGCAGGGAAGGATCGAATCCACCCTGGATAAGCCTTGCACGATAATGGCCAACAGCCCGAGATTCGCCACCCAGCCGCACATCCATTACCAGCTCGTGCCTGTAAAAGCAGGCATAAGGACCTTTGTCTCTGCTGCAGAACATGTGCCAGAGAGGAGAGTTGCATCTGCCGAAGAGCTGGAGCGTATGGCCAGGCGCCTTAGGACCGGGTAGTTGTTGACCCGCGCATAGACGCCAGCTTCTTCTGGAACCACACCACAGATATGGTCGTTCCTACGACAGCACCCATTATCATTGAGAAAGGAAGCGCGAGATAGCCGTAGCCATACCTGAATATCAGCGCATAAGCGAGAGGCACTGCCACGACGACCACCCGCACGAGGTTCACCACCAGGCTTGGCATACCCATGCCCATGCCCTGCATCGCCCTGGAGAGTATCATGCTGATGCCCATTATTGGGAGCATGAAGACCTCTACGCGCATGTATGCGGACGCGAGGCCTAGCAGCACAGGGTCAGGTGTGAATATCCTCAGGAATATCCATGGCCATGAGAAGAACAAGAGAGTGAAACCCAGCATGAAAAGCGAGCCTATCTTCACGCTGTACCAAACTATGCCCTTGAGAAGGTCCTTCCTGTGCGCTCCGTAGAACATCCCTACCAGTGTCATGACTGCGGTAGAGAGCGCCACGACAGGCAGGACTGCAACGCTCCTCAAGCGCGCAACGATCCCGAACGATGCTACGTAGTTGGTGCTGAAGTGTGCCATGAACCTGTTCGCGACTATCATGTAGATAGACATCACCAGAAGGGTGAAGCTGGCTGGTGCCCCCACCCTGATTATGTCCCATATTATCCTCCACCTGAAGCTTAAGTTTCTTATGTGGATATGCAGGTATGACCTCCTGCCGAGCAGCATCATGAACAGGAAGAACGAGAACGTGAATGATATAACTGTGGCTATCGCGGCTCCCTGCACGCCATAGCCTAGCACGTAGATGAAGATAGGGTCGAGTATGATGTTCATGATGAGCGCTGACACCTGCACGATCATCGGCGTCTTTGTGTCTCCCTGCGCAGAGAATATGGTGTTGAGCACGAATGACATGACAAGGAATACCGAACCATAGATTATGATCGACATGTATCCTGTGGCGAGCTCCATGACCTCTGGCTTTGCGCCGAACAGCCTGAATATGTCATCAAGATATATCAGGCCTAACACCATCATGGATACCGCGAACAGCACAGAGAAGAGTATTCCGTGCATGGCTGTGTTCTCTGCTGCGTTCTTCTGCTTCGCTCCCAGGCAACGTGATATTCTCGAGCCCATGCCCGCACCTATGCCTGAATTGAACGCGACAAGGACGAAGAACAGGGGGAATGCGAATGTCAGCGCAGCTATCGACTCAGCTCCCAACCGGCCGACAAACGCCGTATCGACTATGTTGTACAACGTCTGCACAAACATAGCTATGACTATAGGATATGCCAGCTTGAACAATGCCTTCTTAGGATTCCGTATGAAATGCTTCACCTTGCTCTTCTTCATGAGACCTGAAAAATAGCAACCCCTTATAAAATTATGGATAGATTTTTTAATCAACACATCTGAACAACGTCCATGGACAAAGACATCAGGATAGGCAACGTAAGGCTCGACAATCCTCTCTGCCTCGCTCCGATGCTTGGAGTGAACTGCACAGCGTTCCGTCTTATGTGCCGCAACAACGGAGCCGCATTGGTATACTCGCCCATGATACACTCTTTAGGCCTTGTGAAGGCAGAGAAGAACAGGGATATCTGGATAGATTTCATCAAGGAAGAGCGCCCGTTAGCAGTGCAGATAATAGGAAGGGATCCTGACATCATGGCCGAGTCCCTCCAGTACATAGAGCCTTACGCTGACATAATAGACATAAACTTCGGATGCCCTGACAAGGACGTGCTCGGCCAGAAGATGGGCGCTTATTTCTCAAAGCATCCTGAGCAGATGACGAAGATAGTGGAAAAGGTGGTATCTGCAACAAGCAAGCCAGTGACTGCGAAGATCCGCATCGGCTGGGATTCCCAACACCTCAACCAGAACACTGCAGCGAAGATGCTTGAGGACGCAGGCGTTGCAGCGATTGCAGTGCATGGCCGTACCACAAAGCAGGGCTACAGCGGGAATGCGAACTGGGAATCAATAAAGCAGGTGAAAGATAAGGTCAACATCCCTGTGATAGGCAACGGCGACGTATGGGCTGCTGATGACGCGAAGAGGATGATGGAGCGCACAGGCTGCGACATGGTGATGATAGGCAGGGGCGCGATGGGCAACCCATACCTGTTCAGGAGATGCGAATCCCTCATTGCAAAAAACAAGAAACTTCCTGACCAGACAACAGAGCATAAAGGTAGGCAGCTTCTGGAATTCATAGCGCTCTACAAAAAGGTCCAGAAGATCACGCGATTCTCAGAGCTCAAGCAGCACGCGATGTGGTTCTGCACAGGCGCGAAAGCAGCAGCAGCGAAGAGAAGGGAAATCATGAACACAGACGACGAGAAAGAGCTTATATCTGTGATTAAAAAGGAATTCCGCCTATGAAAACCTTTATAAAACCTGCTTCTTAATCCATCTGCATGGCAAGCTTTTGGGAGATAGTGAACCGGGTGATCAAGGAGTCCGACATGCTCTTGGAGGTCCTCGACGCGCGCATGGTCAAGGAGTCGCGCAACAGGGAGATAGAGGATAAGGTAAAGAAGTCAGGCAAGATACTCATATATGTCATAAACAAGTGCGACATGGTCGAGAAATCAACGTTGGAGAAGTACAAGCAGCAGCTCCACCCTTGTGTCTTTGTCTCAGCGACATCCCACCTCGGCACCACCCTTCTCAAGCAGATGATACTAAGGCATGCACCAAAGGATAAGTTCAAGGTCGGTGTCTTGGGCTATCCTAACACTGGCAAGTCATCCATAATCAACGCATTGAAAGGACATGCTTCAGCTCCGGTCTCTTCTGTATCAGGCCACACGAAAGGGATGCAGTGGATAAGGGCGAGCCCACGGATGTACCTGTTGGACACCCCAGGGGTCTTTCCATACAAGGAGAAGGATGAGGGAAAGCATGCGATGATAACAGCTAAGACATTCTCCAACCTGAAGGACCCGGAGGAGGCGTGCATGCAGATGATTGACAGGTTTCCCACACAGGTCGAGAAGTTCTATGGCGTGAAGCACGACAAGGATCCTGAAGCCGTCCTCGAAAGCATAGCCCTAAAGCTGAAGAAGCTCAGGAAAGGCGGGCTGCCTGACATCAACGCCGCAGCGCGCATCATCCTGCGGGACTGGCAGCAGGGCAGGATCAAGAAGTGATGTAAGTGAAGAATCTTAAAAGGCCTATAAAGAGGATATCTGACAAGAGATATGAAGCGACCATAAAGAAGCTCAATCTCAGGAAAGTAAGGTCAAAAAAGAGGAAGTTCCTCGTCATCCAGATCGACTCACTGCCTTATTCAATTCTCAAGCGTTTCCTTGACAGGGGGTCCTGCCGATTTATCAGGAAGCTGGTCAGAAAAAAAGGATATCACCTTCAGAGGTTCAACTGCGGCCTTCCGAGCGGGACCCCTGCAGTGCAGGCAGGCATCATGTACGGTGACAGCTCGATGATTCCTGGCTTCCGCTTCGTCGACAAGAAGGGGAAGCGCCAGTTCAGCTTCGGCAACCCGAACCATGCAAAATACATAGAGTCGAGATATTTTTCAAGGAAGAAAGGGATACTTGAAGGAGGTTCATCATACTCAAACATGTTCTCAGGAGGCGCCGAGCGGTCTATCCTGACCATGAGCACAATGACAAAGAACAAGAGGTTCAGGAGGATAAAAGAGAGCTCGTTATGGCTTTTCCTGCTCATGCATCCCGCGTCTGTGTTCCGCATATTGTATTACACGTCAGCAGAGCTGATGATAGAGTTCTTCTCGATGGTATTCCACCCGTTCATGCGCCTCTTCGGGAAGCGCGCAGCAATATTCGGGTTCAGGATCCCACTGAGACGGTTCCTGATGAATGTCCTGCTCGCGGAGATGATAACCATCGGCACAATCCTCGACATCAAGCGCGGAGTGCCTAAGATATACACCAACTACGTAAGCTTCGATGAGATAGCCCACCTGAGGGGACCGAACTCCACAGGCGCATACTTCATGGTGCGCGCGCTTGACCGCAGGATCAAGAGGATTTACAGGAAGATGAAAGAGGAGGAATATGACCTCTACATAATGTCTGACCATGGCCAGACAGACGCTGTGCCGTTCCGGTTCCTGGAGGGCATGACGATAGCCGAATACATAGGGAAGTGCACCCAGGTCAAGAGCTTCGGCCTGACCAGCGCCCACGAGGGCCGCCTGTCGATGATAGGAGTAGTCATGAAGAAGACTCTTGAGTTCGTCAAGTACGTCTCGACCCCGTTGAGATGGATGGTATCATCATTCGCAAAGGGCATGCTCAGGATGCTCAAGCCAAAGAGGTACAGGTTCATCTGGGATGAGAATGAGCGCATCCTTGTGACCGACTCCTGCTGCCTCGCCCATGTCTATTTCAACATATCAAGCGAGAGGATGAGCCTCAGGCAGATAAACCGCAAGTACCCCAAGCTCGTCGAGAAGCTGGCGCGCAACAGGAACATAGGCATTGTGATGGCAAGGCAGGGCGGGGACATCATCCTTGCTCGCAGGAAGGACCGAATCATCATAGGGAAGGACAGTGTAAAGGTCAAGGGGAAGGATTTCCTGAAGAGATACGGCGATTTCGAGACCACGGTCAAGCAGCTGCGCGAGTTCGACAGGCTGAAGTTCGTCGGCGACCTGGTCCTGTTCGGCAACTACGAGGACGGCGTGGCGGTCTCTTTCGCAGACCATGTCGGAGCGCACGGAGGCCTTGGCGGAGACATGATGTGGCCTTTCTTCATATCGAAGAAGAAGCATGACTTCTCAAAGACCACTAACGCGAAAGACCTGAATAAGATATTCAGGTAGTATTAGGGTATAGGTATCCCGGGGAATTACGCAGAAACATGACAGGAATTGCCTGTTTGGCAGCACCATCGCTCTTTCCACGAAGTCCGTTTCTGTGGAACACTTCTTACGTAAACTTTTGCCGAAGGCCTGATTTATATTGATCCGATGTTGGAACAATAGCAGAAGATGAAAACGCGCCAGATAATAGCCAAGCGATGACCAGGGATCTATTTCCTCTTCTTCGCTCCCCCTTGTCTCTTCTTCTCCAGATCGGTCTTGTAGACTATCGTCCTGTATGGGTAAGGTATCTCTACGCCCTGCTTGTCAAAGACTTTCTTGATGTTCTCGAGCAGCTGCTTCTCCATGATGAAGCCGGAGAGCTTGTCGCGCACCCAGAAGTATGCCCTGAGCTTGACCGCGAAGTCGCTGTGCTCCATCACCCTGACAGAGACAGCTGTCTCGGGCCGCACATAACCTGTCTCATCATACTGCTCCACGAAGTCCGAGTGCTTGCGTATCTCCTCGATGATGATCTTCTTCGCCAGGTCCAGGTCAGCATCATAGCTTATCCCTATGTCCAGGGTCTGTATGATCTTCTCATCGACTATGCTGTGGTTTATTATCTCAACCTCATTGATGACAGAATTAGGTATGATTACGCGGTTGTTGTCCCAGGTCTTTATCACTGTGTGCCTGAGCGTGATGTCCTCTATCGTGCCGTAGTTCTGGTTTATCGTCACCCTGTCGCCTACACGGATGGGCTCTGACACGGCCAGGAAGATGCCTGACATGATGTTCGCGAACGCCTTCTGTGCTGCAAAGCCGACTATCACCGCTGCGACTCCTGCTCCTGCGAGGAGGGAGTATGAGAATGCCCTGAACTCAGGCACTGAATATACTATCGCGGCGAAGCCGAGCAGGTATACTAGCACCTGCACCACCCTGCGCATGACAACGAACTTCGTGGTGTCTGTGCGGAGCTCAGGATGGTCCTTTCTCCTCTGTATGATCCTTTTGAAAGCGCGTTTCATGAGCTTGTTGACAAGCGATGCGACAAAGAAAGTGACAAAAAGCACGAACACTACTACGAATAGTCTTCTCCACACGAGAAGCTGAGGACTCGCTGCAAGATTGATAAAATACTCTTTAAGACCCATTCTACCTCTTTTCCCCCCAATCGGGTATGTCTTACCAAAGATGCTTCATTTATAAATGTTATGGTCAGAAAGAAACAATCAATACTGCCAGCACCACGACAACCCTGCGGGTTGTGGGGTTTGTGCGGAGCCCAAACCACCGCTCCTAGCGTGTCCTCAGTAATAACATAAGTCGCACTGCCCTCAACACAGTTTCTCGGCAGCCGCCCTACGCATATATCTGCACGCATTGAAACGCAGTGCAACTCAGACTAGCAGCGTGGTGCTGGCGGTGTTCAGAAAGCTGTAATCGTCCTCTGCGTCCACCCATCCACCTTGATGAAAGGGTCTGCCCTGTGGAGTATCGCGCCCATCTCATGCAGGTGCTGCCGCTTCAGGCGCGGAAAATCCTTCCTTGCTGCGACTATGCGCTTCGCTGTCTTGAGTCCTATGCCCGGCACCCTTATCAGCTCTGCATAGCTTGCGTCCTTCACATCGACAGGATTGTCAAGGAACATCTTCGCGTGCGTCATCTTAGGGTCTTGATTTGGGAGCATCTCATCATCATTGAGAAGCTCCTTGAGCTCTTTGAAGTCATACCTGTATTTGCGGAAGAGCCAGTCCACATTGTATAGGCGGTGCGCCCTCCATTTCGGAGCAGGGTCTTTTTTCTCGAAAGGCGTGTGGTGCAGAGGATTGAAAGGCGAGTAATACATCCTGTAGAGGTCCATATTTTCATACTCCCACCGCATCATCTTCAGGACCTCCCAGTCTGACTCGCCTGCAGCGCCCACGACAAGCTGGGTGGACTGGCCTGACGTGGGGGATAGGCGCTTGATCCACGCCTGCCTCCGCAATATGTCTGACTTGAACTCCTTTATGCTCGTGAACTCATTGATCCTCTCCTTGCTCGGAGCCTCGATGTTTATCGACATGCGGGTGGCGTACTGCCTCGCCTCCTTCATCAGCTGATAGCTGACTCCCGGCAGCACCTTGAAGTGTATGTACCCCCTGAACTTATGCTTCCGGCGGACTATCCTGACCGCCTCAATCATCTTCTCAGTCGTGTAGTCCGCGTCCTTGACGATGCCTGAGCTGATGAACAATCCTTCGATGTTGTGATTCTTGACAAGATGCATGAACACCTTTGCAAGCTCTTCAGGCTCGTACATCGACTTGCTCTGCCTCTTGGTGCAGGTGGTCGAGTTCATGCAGTAGTTGCAGTCATGCGTGCAGCTGTTCGACATCAATGTCTTGAACAGCTTGACAGTCTTTCCATCTGTAATATGAGAAGTGTAGATTCCCCCAAGTGTCGCCTGCTGGATAGCATCCTCTGTGTACTTCTGCCTTGCCTGCTGGGTAGTGCACTCGCAAGCCAGGTCGAACCTGCCTGCATCGCTGAGATTGCGTATCTTCTGTATGTCCATGCAGGGAATTATAGCGGGTTATGTTTAAATAGCTCACGCGGGGATGTCTAGTGGGTTGTGAAAATATAAGAAGAAGTCAAAAGAAAAAATTAAATTCTCACCTCGCAGCAAGCTTGATGTCCTCTTCCTGGACTGTCTTCCTGCCGGCGTGCTTTGATATGCGTGATGCCTGCGTGCCGATGTCCTCTGCAATCTCGCGCAGTATGTCTGAGAAAGCGACTTTTGCCTCCTCGCTGACCCTCTGCGCGCCTGCGTTCTTGAGTATCCTTTCGGCGATCGCGAGCGGAATCACATGTTCTCTTGTCTTTGGCATATTATCCCCTCCATAATCATGATTTAAATAGTATACCCTATGTAGTATTTAATATTTGCGATTTTTTCGGGATTCTAAGCTGTTTTAAGGCTTTTTCTGCAGAATTTGAGGGTTTTAAGCTCCTAAACTGCGTGAATTAGGCTAATAGTTGAATTCAGGCAGAATGCGGTTGCATAATTAAATATCTAGATATCAAGCAATACTGACTCGAGATTTATCTCTTCAGCAAGCTTCCTGGCAGCTTTCATGTGCTCTTCAGGAGACCTGTAATCACCGAACACACCGCGGATACCTTCTTTTTCCTTTGTCTTATACTGCTGCTTGTGATAGACTATCGTCTTGATATACAGCCGCTTATCTTTCATAGGGTCGATGATCCCTGCGTACCTCATGACCTCCATCACCATGTCCGGCCTGTTGGCCATATCATAAAGTATCATCGCCCTATTTACAGTATCCTGGGCCTCTATGCGACCTTTTCTAGTGCTTAAGTCAAGGTGCTTCAGGGCATGGTGGAAGCATGCATCTGCCTTCTCAAGAGGGCCGATGTCTGTACGAGTGTCAAGAGGGTCGAACTCCCTGTCTTTATCTGCCATGATGAGTATTTTTAGTCTCAGGAGCTTTATATACTTTCTCTTTTTAACCACCATCCAGTCGTCACCCATTTTGGGAAGCCTTAAAAACCTGGAAAACATATTATTCTATAGGAGGTGGTGGCTATGTATGAGCTGCGTATAGCCGCGAACCTCAACGACGTTGAACAGGCATACCGGAGACCACTTCTGAGACGCATGGTTGACGCCATAACGCCTGAACGGGACAGCAGGATCTGGACCAGGAAGTACAGGCGCGGAGACTGCAACTAAGGGGTAGCGGAAGGATTTTGTGTTAAGCTAGCGTGAGCTTTTTTCTCTGAGCCAGCACCACCACCGCTCCAAGCGTGTCCGCACATCCTGACTGCGCAATTGACTGCACATGAGTCCAATCTACGCATATTGCGTAAGCACCATCAGGATATTGATCAGACCGCATGTCTACATCAGTCTAGCAGCGTGGTGGTGCTGGCCTGGATATTTTCTTTTCACCCGACAAAACATTTATAAACCAACCTCTATACTCTACATATAACCAAATGTGGGGGTGTAACAGATGGCATTGTGGCTAACTATTCTTATAATCGTCCTGGTCGTCCTGGTGCTGTTCGTGATATTGCTGTACAACAGCGTCATCAGGCTGAACAACCAGGTGAAGAACTCATGGGCGCAGATCGATGTGCAGCTCAAGAGGAGGGCAGACCTGATCCCTAACCTGATCGAGACTGTCAAGGGCTATGTCAAGCACGAGAAGGGCGTGCTTACAGAAGTGACAAAGGCCCGCACCGCGTTCCTCAACGCCAAAGGCGTGAATGCGAAAGCAAAGGCTTCCAACATGCTGAGCGGCACATTGAAGTCGCTGTTCGCTGTCTCTGAGAACTATCCTCAGCTCAAGGCGAATGAGAATTTCATGCAATTGCAGGAAGAGCTGTCAGGCACAGAGAATAAGATCGCGTACTCGCGCCAGCACTACAACGACATGGTGATGGAGTTCAACACCAAGATACAGGTGTTCCCGAACAACATGATCGCGAACATGCTGAACTTCAAGTCCAAGGAGTCTTTCGAGGCGCCTGCAGCAGACAGGAAGAACGTCAAGGTCAAGTTCGACTAGAAGCGTAGCCAGATCTTAAGATGGCCAAGGCAAATATTTATGACCAGGTCAGGAACAACAAGATCAAGTCCTGGCTTTTGTTCTTTATTTTCATAATCCTGATCAGCGCGTTAGGCGTAGCCTTCGGGTTCTATCTCGGCAGCCCGATAGGCGGGACGATAATCGCGGCCATGATCGCGATAATATACGGACTTATAGCTTACTATTCCGGCGCGAGCATGATACTGAAGATGACCGGCGCGAAGCCTGTCACGAAGAGGGAATTCCCGTATCTGTACAACACAGTGGAGGGTCTTGCCATCGCTGCCGGCATCCCAACGCCGCAATGCTATGTCATCGATGACAGCGCCTTGAACGCGTTCGCGACAGGCCGCGACCCGAAGCACGCGGCAGTCACAGTCACGACAGGGCTCCTCAAGGTGATGAACAGACAAGAATTGGAAGGCGTCATCGCGCACGAGATGTCCCACATCAAGAATCTTGACATACGCATGATGATGCTCGCAGCTGTGATGGTCGGTGTCGTGACGCTGATCTCCGACTTCATGCTGCGTTCTTTCCTCTGGGGAGGGCATGGCAAGTCAAGCAACAGGAAGGACAGCGGACAGCTCGGCTTAATACTGATTGTCGTCGCTCTCGTCCTGGCAATACTCGCACCAATAGTCGCGCAGCTCATAAAGCTCGCCATCTCGAGGAAAAGGGAGTTCCTCGCAGACGCGAACGGAGCCCTCTTGACAAGATACCCTCCAGGTCTTGCCTCAGCGCTAGAAAAGATTAAGAAAGACCCTGACCCATTGGTGGACAAGGCGAACAAGGCCACAGCGCATCTTTTCATCTCAACGCCGTTCCGCAAGACAAAAGGATTGATGGCAAGGGCATTCTCGACCCATCCTGACATAAACGAGCGCATCAGAAGGCTCAAGGGGATGTGACTAAGACAAAACAGGTGATAACATGGTGACAGCACAGGATTATATCATGTCTGCGGTTTTCAGCGGAATGGGTCTGCTTGCCGCTTTCTTCGGCTATCTGAAGATCAAGACAGTGAGGATGATAAAGAACACTCCCCTTTCGAGCATAAGAGACTTAAGACCTGGTGTCGTCAAGGTCAAGGGAAAAGCGTCTGCAGAGAAGTATCTTAAGTCCCCTTTCGCCAGGAAGGATTGCGTCGCTTTCAGGTGGGAGATAAAGACATGGGAAAGCTCGTCCAGCGGGTCCAGGAAAGGTCCAAGATGGAGCAGGACAAGTGACGGCCAGCGTGGAGTTCCTTTCACGCTTGATGATGGTACAGGTCAGGTCGCTGTGAAACCTGATAATGCCGAGCTGTATCTCAGGTTCAAGAACTCTTTCTACAGGAGAGGAGGTTTCTTTGAAGGCATGGCGAAATTGATGCAGATGCTCAAGCAGCTGTCTTCCAGCGTGCAATCCACCGCAGACATGGGGAAGATCGACCTGAAGGAGCTTGCGATGGAGCCTGTGAAGAGTGATGACAGGAGGATTCTCGGCGGCCTGAAGAACGGCGACATGATGCTGTACGAGTACTTCATCGAGCCGGGAGAGGATGTGTTTGTCCTCGGGAATGCAAGGAAGGATCCTTCAGGAAAGATGGCGATATCCAGGCCGAAGAAGATCATAATCTCCAACAAGAGCCCTGAGGGCACGGTCAAGGAAGCAGGGAATATCGCGAAGGTCGGAGTCATCTTCGGGATAATATTCTTCCTGGCAGGCATCGCTCTCCTGCTCAAGTCCCTTGGATATTATTGAGATATTATTGATCCTTTCTTTTCTTCCTTTCTTTTCTATTCGCAGATGAACTCCAGCTCTGCCGCATGGTCCACTGTATTTATGGTCAACGTATTTTTGTTCTCGTTTCCCAGGGGCGTTAGGCCTGTGCGCAATGACCTGCTGACTTTCATGTCTGCTGCAAGGTCGAAGTTGCACACTGCTGTCTGGCCTGGCTGGATGCTCTTCCTGCCGCACGCGCTGATCATCTGCGCGTCAGTGACCTGCAGCGCATTGAGCACCACAATAGGATGGTCATACATTTCCATGTCGTCATAAGATAGAGTGCTGAACAGCCATTCCTTTTGCTCATCGTTCATCACTTTGAAAGAGAATCTCTTAGGCTGTCCATTCTCGAATTCGCATGAGATATCAGAAAGGATAGTCACATTTTCCTCAGAGTCGGTCACAAGTGCAAGCTGTTCATCTCCCTGCACAGTCGCTTCACCAGTTTCATTTGTTTGTTTCACGCTCTCTCCCTGTTTTTGTGCCGCGACCTGCTCCTGCGCCCCTGTCTGTTCCTGGACCGCTGGCGCAATAGGCTCGCCTGCTGGCATCTCTTCGCATGAGCAGCCTGTCAAGAGAACAGCGAAAACAACCAAGACAATCAATAATAGCCTCATGGTATCACTACGAGCATAAATTGTTTGATGTATATAAATATTGCTGTTGTCCAGGACGCCACGACCCGTAATATCACTTCCAGGGATTTTTCCCCCTTTGTGAAAAGCAAAGTATAAAAACTCCGAAGCTATAGGGCCTATCATGCTCGAGATAAAGAACATCGTCAAGAGGTTCAGGGACTTTACCGCTCTCAACAATATCTCTTTCAGCCTTAAGGAGGGTGAGCTTGTCTCGCTCCTCGGCACCAATGGCAGCGGAAAGAGTGTGAGCATAAAGATAATAGTAGGGTTCCTGAAAGAGACCTCTGGGATGATAAAATACAATGGAAGGCCCATCAGCCAGAAGTTCCGCTCCCGCGTCATCGGGTGGGCCCCCCAGGATGACAGCTTCTATGGTAATCTCACGCTGTACGAGAACCTGATCTATTTCGGGAACCTGAACAATGTCATCGTGAGCGAGGCCAAGCAGCGCGCGACAGAGCTGCTGAAGCTCCTCAAGCTTTCCCACAAGAAAGACGCGCTGGCCAAGGACCTTTCCGGAGGCATGAAGCGCCGCCTGAACATGGCCATCGCCATGATGCACAATCCTAAGATACTCATCCTTGACGAGCCAGAGGCTGGCGTCGACCCTATGTCCCGCGTGACGTTGTGGGAGGTTGTCAGGGAAGTCAAGAAGAAAGGCACGACAATATTGCTGGTCACGCACAACCTGCTCGAGACAGAGAACCTCGCAGACCGCCTCGTCGTGCTCGACGCAGGCAAGGTCGTATTCCAGGACACGCCGAAGAAGCTGAAATCAAGATACAAACAGAGGAACATCGAGAATGCGTTCAAGAGACTTGTTGAGAAGCATTAGGCTCCCGTTCCAGAAGCTGGACACCATGATGCTGAATGACATCAGGCTGTTCCTGAGGGACAGGAAGAGCCTGGTCCTTGTAGTCCTCACCCCGTTCATAATCCTGTCCATCCTCATCAACATATTCTATTTCTCCAATGTCGCGGAGAACATCCGTGGCGTGGAGCTCGGAGTGTGCGACATGGACGGTTCAGGCTTCAGCATGGAGTCTGAGATATTCAAGGTAACGCGCTTCACAGAAGACTGCGAATCCCTCGTCGCAGACAAGGTGTCGAGAGGCGAGCTCAGGGGAGCGATAGTGATCCCGAAAGGGTTTGAACAGGACATAAAGGACGGGATAGGCACTGAGATAACATTGTTCGTCGACAACTCCAAATCGACTACAGCTGTCGTCACCTCGAACGCTGTGAAAGCGTATGTCTCCGACCTGAATGAGAAGATAGGCACAGAGTTCATACTTGATGCCTGGGAGCAACTGCGCGAGCTGAATAAGAACCTGAAGTTCCTTGTAGGCCACCTTGAGAAGGCTGTCCCGGTTGCAGAAAACCTGAAGGACCGGCTTGACAGCATGAAGGCGGAGATAGATTCTGTCGATTTCGGGGCAGACAAGCAGGCAGTCTCTGACATGATAGCATTCCTCGACCAGCTTGACGCCGAGATGGCAGCCATCAATGATACGTTCGCGGTCGCTGCGCCGGCCATCCCACAGGTCCCCGTGTTCACTTACACGCCGAACGCGTCATTGGCGATGAAGGAATACCGCACAGAGTCGGGTTTCTGGAGGGATGAGTTCTGCAACACATCAGGCCTGCTGCCTGTCATCACAAAGAACCCGTTCTGCGTGCTGCTCGACAACACAGATGGGTTCGTCGACGCATTGGAGTCTGACGTAGCTTCGCTGTCAGCATACAGCGATACCATCAACCAGAGGATAGCGGAGCTGAACAACAGGTCCGCAGCGCTCAACCAGAGTCTCACGCAGCTCGCAGAGATGATAAGCTCCAGCTCTGCGCAGAACCGGCAGGTGCGCGAGGACATAGCAGGAGTGAGGTCCAACCTGATATTCCTCGAGGACAGGACAGAGAATATATCCAGGTCCATAACAGAGCTTGAGGCCTCGCTGAGCGGCTTCCTGGCAGACATGGTGCGGGTCACTGATGAGCTTGACCGCACCACAGGGGTGCTTGATGAGTACACACAGAAGGATCCTGCATCGATACTGAAGCCGGTCACTGTGGACACAAGGCCTGTGTTCGGCAACAAGCTGGAGATATTCTACAAGCTCCCTGCCCTGATATCCATAATACTGCTGTTCATCATGCTCTTCATATCATCGTCATTGATAGTCAATGAGAGGAGAGGGGGCACGATGGCCCGCATCTTCCTGAGCCCGATATCGATGTTCTTCTATGTTTTCGAGAAGACCATCTATCTCCTGCTGCTAAGCCTCCTCGCAGTCCTGTCCATGGTCGCTGCCACGTACATCTTCGGCGTGGGAGTCTCAATCAGCCTTGACCTGTTCACAGTATTCCTGATAGCGTCATTGGTCTACATATCGATAGGGATACTGGTAGGGTCATTCTCGAAGTCAGAGAACACCTCCTTGCTCACCTGCCTGGTCATAGGCTTCCCGCTGATGTTCATGAGCGGGGTATTCTCGCCTCCGGAGCTGATGAGCCAGGTGACGCGCATAGCATCGGACTACCTGCCCCTGACACTGAACATAAATCTCATCGAGAACATTACGATATATCACACAGGCATTGACCTGCACAAGCTGCTCATGATGGCATGCATGATACTCGTATTCTACATATCCGCGGTGCTGATCATAAGGAAGAAGCCGACGTTGAAGTGAATTAGATTATTGAATTAGATTCTGAGAGGATACTATCTCCTCCCCCTGCATCTCACGGCCTTCCTCACGCGTTCGGCCATGCCCTTTGCTTTCGGGAGGGACTCGAGGCTGACCTCGAGGACTATACTATCCCCTTCCCTTAGGACATATTCATCATCAGGTATCTGGTTGAGCCCGTCGACAGTCCTGACGGCTATGATGTTGCCCATCTTGCCGAGCCTACGGTCGATATCCCCTGTCTTCCTGCCCTGGAACACTGACCTCTTCTCGACCTTGACCTCGATGAGTTCCAGCTCCTTTGCCGCGTAGGTGGTGGAGTCCATCACCCATTTGACGATGTCAGGCGAGCTCAGCGCCAATGATATCAGCCTTCCTCCGATAGAGGATGATGGTATGACCTTGTCCGCGCCTGCCTTCTTGGCGATGGAAACGAAATTGTTGTTGTTTATGTTGGTTATTATCATCGCGTCCTCTGACAGCTGGCGTATCTTGTTGATGCAGAGTATGACCTCAGAGTCCTGCTCGAGCGTTATGAGCACGACAGTGTTCGGCTTGTACAGGCCTGCGTGCTCAAGCACCTTCGTGCTCAGGGGATCGCCCCGTATTATTTTGGCGGATTTCTTGGGATAGTGCACGAGTATGTCCTTCTTTTCCACTACCGTCGGGGTTATGCGCCTGTTCTCGAACTCGCTTATCACAGACTGGGCGAGGGGGTTGTGGCCGATTATGATGTAGTTCTTCTTCTTGGCGGTGAACTCCCTCTTCGCAGCCCAGTGGGCCTTGCCTGCCTCCTTCGGCAGGATGAGGAACTCTGCCTCGAGCATCTTCTCCTGCTTCGGCTCCAGCGACAGCGCCCCCTTGGTCACCATGAGCACGTCGTCGCTCCTGGATATCATGCCCTTGACCTTCTTCACGAAGTGGAGTATCTTCGAGAAGTTGTTGTGCACAAGCAGGTAGTCGAGGCCGTCTATCAGCACGGTGGAATGCGGCGCGCTGTCTATGAACCTCTTTATGGTCTCGTGCAGCTGCTCTATGTCTATCGGGTCCACAGCCAGGTGCTCTGTCTCCGTGTCGGTTATCCAGAGTATGGGTGTGGTCTCGATCCCGTACTCATGCCTTATCCTCGACGGGTTGTGCGCTGTTATTATCAGACCATATCGTTTCTGGTAGAGATGGGTGAGGAGGACCTTGTGCGCTATCTCGCTTGACTTCTCGTGCTTGATGAAATAGCTGTGACCGTACTCCATGCTGTACTTCTTGGCGAGCGCGTGGTCGAGCTTCCTTCCCACGACTATCTTCTCGCCTATGGGCTGGATGGAGAGGAACTTGTACTTGATGATGCCTATCGCGATGAACACGGACATCACAAGGGAGAGCAGGTTGTTGTGCGGCGGCAGTGATATGCCCATCGCAGGCAGCACGACGCCTGTCGGTATCCCTACTGCGATCGGGAATGCCGAGCCTATCATGAGGTAGAGCATCTGTTTCTTCTTCTGGGGGTTCTTGAGCTGGAAGTACTTGTAGACGAACATGATGAAAGCGTATATGAACGGGAGTATCTGGAACCAGATGAAGAAGTTGTTGTACACAGGACCGTATGAGTAGTTCCAGAGCTCTATGCCGAACCCGTATGACAATGCGTCAGGAGGTATCAGGTCAGCGATCACCCCTCGCATGAACCACAGCGAAAGGAGCATGAACACCATAGGTGTATATAGCACCACCTGGCCTGGCGCTGTCGTGAAATAATGCTTCTTCTTGAGGTACGCCCATACGAAGTTGAGCAGGAAGAACACCGAGATGATGTATCCTGTGTAGGATATCCTCGCCCAGAGGAAAGCCGCGCTCTCGCCAGGCATCATCCACATGAAGAACTTCCCCAGGTCCCATACCGCCTGGCCCATGAACACTATCGCGAATGATCGGTTGACCTTTGCGGAAGGGTTCCTGAGATATATCCACATCGCGAGGCCGAACTTGACGATGAAGGCTATCAGCGATGCGCCTATTATCGAGTTTGTCCAGGGCACGCTTCCATGATAGCCTGATGTGAGCACTTCTAGGAGTATGAAGAATCCTGCAATCCCTGCTATGTATGGTGCTTTCTTCATCTTAGCTTGAATTTCCTCGTGTCTATGAGCATGATGAGCTTGTTTCCTGCCTCTATCCTGAGGTCGTCGCCAGGGATCTTCTCCAGGCCCTCTGCGGTGTCGACGCCTATGATCTTGGCTGTGTCGCCGAGCTCCTTCCTCACCACGCCGACGGTCTTGTCGACGAACTGCGAATCCTTGGTGATGTCGTACTCTATGAGCTGCTTGCCTTTTGCACCTGCGGTCGCGCGTATGACCCATTCAACGACTGAAGGCTCATCTGCGACCATGGACAGGAGCCTCCCTCCTATCGACGGTGGCGAGACCACGTGGTCAGCGCCTGCGGACTCTGCTATCTTGATGTGCTCGTGGTTGTTTATCTTCGCCACGATGTTTATCCAGGGGTTGATGTCCCTTATGACGTGGATGGCGAGAAGGACTTCCGAGTCTTCGTCCATTCCGAGCACGATGTTCTTCGCGTTCTGGACGTTAGCGCGCCTGAGTATGTCAGGGTTGGTCGGGTCGCCTGATATGAAATGCACGTCGCGCGCCTTGGCGAGCTCGGGCCTGTTCTGCTTGTCTATCACGACTATCTCGACGCCGGGCGCCTTAAGCTCGTTGTACGCCGATTCGGTTATCGGGTTCCAGCCGCAGAGCACGCAGTCTATCTTCTTCCTTGTCCTGGTCACGCCGAACATGCTGCCCAGGTTCACCGATACTATCCTGCTCGTTATCTGAGAGATGATCAATGACAGGGACACGACTCCGAGTGCCATTATGAAGAGTGCGATGAGCTTGCCTTCCACAGTCAGCGGGACTATGTCGCCGTAGCCGACAGTCGTTATAGTGGTCACAAGCCAGTAGAACGAGATGAAGTAAGGGTGCACGCCCTGCTCTGCTATCTCCTTCAGTATCTCAGGCCGCTTGAGCAGCTCGACATGCGCGAACAGCACGATGGCCGCAATGAAAGCGGCCAGCAGCGATACCACTACCAATGCCCTGAAAGAAAGGCTCTTGCGTATATGATACCATAGCTCATACATCCACGATGTCTTCTTCCTTATTCCCAGCAGCTTGCGTATCCCTTCTTCCATTACATTACACCATCACAACATCACCAACAAGAGCAAAATCACCAACAAGAGCAACAGCATCAACAAGAGCAA
>CAZNGE010000004.1:60935-63240 GCA_964572875.1 uncultured Methanosarcinales archaeon
CAACAAGAGCAACAGCATCAACAAGAGCAAAGTCCTGGCCGTAGTTGCCTGTGAGCGCATAGCAGTCTCTGCACCAAATGAATGTAACGCATGTGTAGCAAGAATGTGCAGTTGATTGATCTGATGCGCGTGGCAACGCGAGAGCTTTGTGAGCGAACAAAGTGAGTGAACAAAGCGGAGCAGGACAGGTCTTTGCTCTGCCGTCACTATAAACATAACTATATCTACCAATACTCAGAACTGATTCCACCTCTTTTCCCATGCATACCCCAATAGGACTGTTGTTTTTAAAGGTTTTGCTTGTAATACCTACCATAGGCCTGCAGAAACCCCCAAGCGGTCTAAGTCCCCTAATTCGCCCCCTGCAGACCCTGCAGCCCAAAATCCCCCTTTAAAACCGAAAATATTAAAAATAAGCCGTGATTATATGTATAGATACCGTATTTTTGGAGGGAATGAAATGGCAACACAAAAACTGCTTCCATTGGCTGCTATGGAAAAGATATTGAAGGGCTGCGGCGCAGAAAGGGCCTCAGACAAGGCCAAGGCGGCATTGAAGGATGTCATCGAAGACATCGCTGCTGAGATAGCTGAGCGCGCAGTAAAGCTTGCAGTGCATTCAGGAAGAGTGACTGTGAAGGCAAGCGATGTGAAGCTCGCTGCAAAATATTAATTTTTCTTATCCATTACAGGGGGTGAGAATATGCCTGAAGGCGACTCTTGGGATGATGATGGATACGGGGACTTTGACGACCCGGACGATAATACAGAAGAAGAGTAGCTGAGCTATCTTTTCAGCATTGCGCAGAGATCTTTCTTGAGCTGTGCATGGTTCTCGTAGAGTATCCCGTTGATGCCTACACGTTCAGCGCCACGCACGAACTCTGGATTGTCATCTATGAACACAGCCTCATGCGGCAGCACGACCAGCCTGTCGAGCGCTACTCTGTATATCTTCTCTTCGGGCTTGACGCTGCCCACATCACAAGATGCCACGATGGCATTGAACCCGCATCTCCTGCCATAGTCCCTCTCTTCGAAATAAGACATTGAGGGCTTCTCTGTGTTCGAGAGGAACCCCATCCTCAGGCCTTTGCGCTTCAGCTTCCTGATGAGCTTGAACGTCTCTTTCTTCTCGGTGAACACTGCTCGGACAGCCTCGCCCCAGAGCGATTCCTGCTCAGGCTCAGCCACCCCAAGCCTCGCGCATATGCCAGTCCATATCTCATCCTCAGGCAGCATGCCTTTCTGGAATCCTGTATGATAATCAGAGAACATCGTCCTGAACTCTTCAGGCTTCACCCCGAGAGCATCTGCGCAATACCTGAAAAGGCCTTCTGCAGGTTCATCTATGATGACTCCGCCCCAGTCGAATACTGCCGCCTTTATCTTATGATCTCTATCAGCCATAGTGCTTCAGGAACATGGTCAGGCTTGCCTCTCCTGAAGGTACCATCCTGCCCCTGTACTCTTCGAGAAGCTCCCTTAAACCTTCTTTATCATAGAACGTTATGTTGCGGTGCTCGAACTTGTCCCGTGACTTGTTCTCCCATCTGTACCTGAGCTCATCCGCGTCTACAGAGACCTCGACATTGTAGAGCGCTTCAGGTCCGCGCGTGACTGTATTCCGACATATTCCAAAGAACTCTTTACTGGTTATGTCCTCGTCATCTATGCCTATCTCCTGCTTGAGCTCCTTGAGCATGAAGCTGAACAGGTCAACATCCCTGACGTTGAAGTCAGGCCTGCTGTCTCCATTGACCTTGACGTATCCGCCGATGACATGAGGGACTTCAGGGTATATCGCGACCTTGTTGCTCCTGATCCCTACGGGCATCCTGCCGTCTGACGTCACTATGTTGGTGTTGGTCGCCAGTGGGTTCGAGAAGTACCTGTTTGGGTCGCCTGCATCAGCCATTCCTGCTTCGACAAGCTGGTTCCTGAAATCAGGGTCGAGCAATGCATGCGCGGTCGTGCCTATGTAGTCCTTGAAGTCGGTTATCGCAAGGTCAAGGTACAGCGCATTGCCTTTAAGGCTTGCGTCATTCAGCCTGTACATCGAGCTTATCCCTGCGATGTGTTTCATCGCGAGTTTGAACGCAGCATCATCGCCGCGCGCCATCGCATCAGCGATACGTCCCTGCATCTTCAACGCCATGTCCTGCACAAAAGAATTCCAGTTATCATTGAGAAGGTTCATCTCATACGCCCTGTGGATAGGGAACTGCAGCCTATTGCCTTCCTCGATCCTCATCTCCAGCTCATCTACTGGTATGGGCTTTTCAGCCTCTGTGATCATCTCCCA
>CAZNGE010000005.1:0-1625 GCA_964572875.1 uncultured Methanosarcinales archaeon
TCTGTTGTCGAATTGGCTTCCACCTTCTTGTAGAATATATTGGCGTCTGTTCCTTCCCAATCCACCTTCCAGGTGATTATCCTTCCTCCATTGATTCCTGTCTGGTCATTGAACCTGTCAAAATATTTAAGTCCGTGTCCTTCCAGGTAGAACAGCCTCGTGAATATGCTGTTCGCGAGGTATGGGTGCGTTATTAGCGAAGAATATCCCTGCCCGCTCGGGATGAGTACTAGAGAGAATTCAAGGATATTTCCTTTTTCAAAGAACTTCTCTTCTGTCCCGTCTTCTGTGACATATACTATTGATGTGGGCCTGTGTCCTTCGTTTGATGGGATCATCACGTCCATATTTGTCAGGTTGACTATCAGAGGTATTTGCTGACCATTGACCAATACCTGGTTGCATATCATAAGGCCATTCGGTTCAGGATTCTCACAGGGCCTGACGCTTGACAGGTAACCTGGCCAGGGTGTTATCCACTGGCTGTCATCCTGTGTCTGTATCTCATAGTAATACTGGTCGACCTGCTCTGGTGTAAGGTTGTATCTTGGGTCCTCGAGTATCGCCTTGCCTTTTTCAGGTGTGGTGCCCTTCACCTTGTTGTACATCTCTGCCCTTGTGAAGTCCCAGCTGCCGAAGTGTGCCCATACGCCTGACTTCCCTACCATGTCTTCGCTTGTTATGAAGAAGTCCTCTGGAGGGTCGCAGTGTGTGTATTTCAGGACCTCGCCTGCTTCTTCTCTGGTCAGCCCATCATTTACGAGTGTGTTGCCTGCGTCTTTCTTGTCCATCTTGACTATCTCGTCAAGTATGTCTATTGATCTTGGCGTGTCGTTAAGGACGGCATTCAGTTCATCGAAAGCCTTGTTGCTGCCGCAGTCGAGCATGCGCAGTATCCCTACAGACTCCTGCTCGTCATCAGTAATCATTAGTTTTCCAAGCCAGTGCAATGGAGGCCCGCTCTGGCTTGATCCGTCGAGCGTGACTCTCCTGTCTGCGAGATACTTGAACCAGTGACCGAAGTCCCACCAGGAGTTTATTATCGCATCCCCTTTGGAGTTGTCCCTGATCTTTGTCAGCGAGTCGTACCAGGCATCATTTACGCTGGGCATGAAATGTGATGCAGCATAATACCCTGCTTTTACAGGAGATATCAGTACTAAAAGCAACATAATCACGACTATTGCTTTGGTTATTGTCTCGTTTATCTTGAGCTCTGATGATATCCATCCTGAGACTATTTTGTATATCTTTGCCAGGGTTATCCCGAATGCCACTCCGAATGCAGATACCATGAGCAGGGTGAATCTTACGCCGGTCAGCGCCGCGTATGTTGTCGCGACGAACCAGATCACCAGCAGGATGGCGATTCTTACATCCACATCTTGTTCTGACTTTAGAAGTATTAGCATTCCGATGATGACTGGAAGCGCAGTGAGGATCATATATGTCTTCGGACCGAGGCTCGTCCCATAATCAGATACCAGAATCAGGTATGTCAGTGCGCCGAAACCTAACAGGTACTTCTGTTCCCTGCTGATCTGCTCTTTTCCGGTCATCACGAAAAGGATTCCCATAAGTCCTATGAAGAACATCAGTTTTCCGCCCATCTGGCTTATTATCGA
>CAZNGE010000005.1:1725-61481 GCA_964572875.1 uncultured Methanosarcinales archaeon
TTCCCATAAGTCCTATGAAGAACATCAGTTTTCCGCCCATCTGGCTTATTATCGACGGGATGGATCCGGGATTGAATTCCGCAACAGTGACCAGTACGTTCGGCCAATAGTTTGCCATCGCGGCAACTTTCGCTCCCATGAACCAGAAAGGCTTGTTGAAAGCATGCAGGAATGTCTGGAAATTTACGATGATTGTTATCAATATGGCAGATACTGCCAGTATCAATCCAAGGACTATTGCGGTATCTTTTAGGTCCTTAGAGCGTACTATGGTCTTTATATCCTGGCCTTTTATGAGCTTTCTGACTGCCTGGAACCCAGCATATAATAACAACGTACCCATGATGAAATCAAACATGAACCACCAGCCCTGCCATGAATATGCGTATAGGCTGATGGACGCTCCTGTCAATAGGCCGAAGACAACTGTTCTTCGCATTGTTTTGACCTGTATTGCGTAGGTGAAGAAAAGCACTATCAGAAGCGGGAAGAAAAGTGTCAGCGGGTCGTTGTCAGAACCTAGCGTCCTTGACAGGAATGTCGGGTTGACAGATATTATTATTGACGTGAAAAGCCCTGCCAGGTTGCCTGCTATGAGCTTTCCTATGAGGAAAGCAAGTATGGCTGATAGGATAGCATAGATCATCGGAGTATAGAAAGACGCCTGCATCAGGGTCATGTCAGGGTTGAATATCTTAAGGAACTTGTAGATGTAAAGAATAGAGTATGAATATGGGCTTGCTTTCTCTGTCCCGAGTTTGACTGGCATCTTCTCAGGTGCGCGGGTGTATGTGTCCTGATAGCATAATTGCTTCTCATAGTCTACTTCGTCACAGACAGTCCCGTTGTTCAACAGCTTCCTCGCTTCCCTCAGCCAGAAATAAGAGTCGATATCACCGAGATAGACGTACTTGCTGTCTCCTGACTCGTACATCATGCGGTCCTTGAAGGCCTGTGATGTGCTATCAATCTGCTGCTTGATAAGGTCGTTGTTCTGCTGCAGGAACTTCTCGAATTCTGTCTCTATCAGCGCATCCTTGTTCGCGCTCGGTAGGTTAGGGTACTGCTGCTCTATCTGCATAGCGACCTGGTTCTTGTAATAGTTTTGCACTGTATTCTGCGCCCACTCGTCTGTCATGGGGAGCTGCATTGGCAGGAGCCTTATGTAGATCGTAAGGATAACAGGGATGAGTATGAGGAATATCGTGGCATATTTCTTGAAGAAATTCGCGGCAGACCTGTAGTCGATGCTTACCTCTTCGCTGTCAGCATTACCTTCTTTCTTCGGTTCAGCTTCTGCTTCAGGCTCTTCATCGCTCTCATCCTTTTGGTGATGTGAAGAGGATTTCTCTTTCTTCTCCCTCTTGAACCATGATTTGACCTTTGAGAGGTCTATCTCTATCTCATCATCATCCTTTTTTTTCTCTTTTGCATCTTCAGCAGCCATAGTACCCCCTCTTGTGCTTGCGGAATTCCCTGTGTTTATAAACTTTACTTCTGAAGGAATATAAAGGGGAAGAGAACGCGTTTACGCGTTCTCGACACGTTTTGCTCGGAACAATGTCTTCATAAAAAGGAGCAGTTTCGGCTCTTTGATCAACGATTTAAATACTATTTTTGAAGGCCTGTCACGGTCATCCTTGTCGAGTACGTTCTTCATCTTTTCGCTGCCGCATATCTCTATCAGTCTGTTGTAGTCGTGCTCATCGAAACGGTCGAGCATCTTCCTTAGCAGCAGGCTTGTCGCGAGTTCCCTGCTTACTCCTGCAAGCTCGCGCGCATAGCTTTTGTTTCCGAATATGGTCCGCGTCATGCACTCTGCTGCTTTCATTCCGGGGACAAGACCTCCGCCTGTCGTCGCCTTGACCTGCGTGGCAGCGTCACCGACGACATATATATCATCATCGTACAATCTCGTGCGCGGATCGTATCTCGGTATGAGCCCGCCCTGCATCTCCATGATCTTGCACTTTCCAAAACGCTTAATGAACCTCTTGAATACAGTATTGGGGTTTCTCGTCGTGGCAATCCCTACTCTTGCCCTGCTTTCGTTCTCAGGAACCACCCATCCGAAGAAGCCAGGGATGTCATCGCCGAAATACACAGAGTATGTCCTTGCATCCACAGGCATCTTCACCACTGCCTGGACCCCGACCCAGAATTCTGGCATCTTATTGCCTATGAAGCGTGAGACAAGAGACTTAGGTCCGTCAGCACCGACGAGGATGTCTGTCTCATCGACGCGTATCTTTCTTCTGTTTTTGTCAGCGATCCTGATCTTTATCTTCCTGCCCTTTGACTTTCCGTCGCTGCTTCTCCTTATCCCTGTGACCCTGCTGTTCAGCAGGATCTCGGCACCGTTCTTCTTCGCCTGCTCTGCGATGTGATTATCGAACCTGGCCCTGTCAATCACGACATCCCTTGTCTTTATGTCTACGCTTCCGCCATCAGGCGCGTGCAGTCTCGCATACCTCAATCTGTTGACTATGAATTCATTCCGCAGTCGCAGAACTTCAGAGATGCTCTTTGTCACTATGCCTGTGCACTGCACTGGCCTGCCTATGCTTCCGTGCTCTTCAAACACCCTGACCTGCCTGCCTTTCTTTGCCAGCAATGCTGCAGCATGGCAGCCCACAGGTCCTGCGCCTATGATGGTTATCATGTTCTGTAAAAACACGCATCAAAGGTTTTATAAGCCTTTTTCTCTCCTTATATGCAAGCCAGTCGGTAGTTGTTAGGACTGGGGAATGGCAACAAAATAGAAAGGTTTAAATAACCGCACTATATAATATGCAAATGAGTTACAGGTTATTAGGGGCGATTTAAAGACTTATTTCCGGGCTTTAAACCACTTAGACCCTGTTTTGAGCTGTCTCCTGTATTTTTAAGGAGAAAAAAGGGTGGTTAGCAGATAAAACATAGTCATACGTATGATTTCGGAGGTAAGAATAAAATGACGTTCGGTAAAACCGTTTTAGGAGCAATAGCCGCTTTATATTTCTCTCTTACAGGTGCAGGAGGCCTAACAGCCAATACTGCAACCGCTGCAGAACCTATGCAGCCTTCAGAGATAAGGAAAGTGCTGGGATCAAAGACCTGTCAGATCCAGGACCTTCGCGGCTACAAGATGTGCGAAGGCACAGACAGGAAGATGAAGCTCATTGCAGGGCTAGAGGCAGGCACTATGAAGCCTCGGGTAGAAGTTAGAAAGGGCAAGAAGCAGTTGTTCTGGATGGGAAGTCCTGATTCAGTCAGCACTACAGCTCTGGATGATATGCTCAGCAAGACCGATGTGAATGATGACGGCATAATCACAGGACGTGAGGCCGCTAAAAAAGCCAAGGAAGTGTATAAGAACACACCTGTAGGCAACACAAACCTTGCGCATGTGATCGATACGATAAATGTCGCAGGTTCGATATCTATGCCTGACCTCAACGGCGACGGCATACCGAATCCTAAGAAGCCGAGCAAGAGGACAGCCAAGAGGCAATCGACAAAAATCGAGCCTGCTTCAGGCACCAAGTACCTGAGCCAGTCAGCATTCAATCGGCTTATTGCCACGAACCCTGAAGCAAAGCAGATCATGGACAAAGTCTATGGCGCAATCGACTCGTTGAACAGGCAGTGGCACAGGGACGGCGTAAGGATGGGACTAAAGACAGATGTCGCTTTCAAGGACGGCAAGATAGACCTTAAGAATTCAAGTGCATTCATGTTCTACAAGAAAGGCGCGGACACAGACAGGATACAGAAGGGTCTGGAGAATCTGGAGGTCAGCTGCGGTCAGGGCAAGGACGGCCGCGTGCTGTACTGCAATGCAACTAATATCCCCCGTATTGACAGGGGCAAGGACTGGAGGCATTTCACCTGGGGAGATTTCTTCATGGATCTCCAGGACACCACAAGTCATACCATGAACAATGCTGATAAGGCCAGGGTAGTCGCTCGAGCGCCTGACAATGGCGGTGACGACCTGAAGCCTGAGAACATAAGGTTCACCTACATCCACACAGACAAGGATGGAAAGACATATGAGTCTGAGTTTGAGCTCAGCGACACTCCGGGCTACGCGTATTATCTCTGTGAAGGCGGAAAGTGCGAGGGCACAAACGGCAGATGGCCTGGCAACCTGACCAAGACGCATAAGGTCAGCAGGAGCAAGGGCGACACAAGAAGATACATCGTGCTCAACAGGCAGAAGGACGGCGGACACATAGCAGAGGTCCCGTTCTGGGCCCTTCTCGGCGTCGATTCAGGAGCTTCAGGTCTTGAGAAGCGCGTATCTGGAGAGGACAAAGATAACGAGCCTATACCTTCAAATGGCAATATGAAACTGCCTGAAGAAGATAAGGGCAAGAAGGAAGGCGACAAAAGAAAGGTTGTCATAACAAAGATGGGCGAAGGCAATAAGGAAGTTGCTGGAGAGCATGACAACAATACCTACATGGGCATAAGAGGTCTTGTCTCTGCAAGCAACCTCATGCCGGACAATGTCGCAGGCGGTGCTGAGTTCTACTTCGGCAACAGGATGTCTGATACGAACTGGTCACTGGAGTTTTCATTCGGCTATCTTTCAGGCGGTTCAGACTCAAATGATAGGGACCTGACCACAGCACCTAACCCGAATGACCCGCGAGACAGGGACATAATCTTCACAGGCACAGAAAGCGTTTCATCTGACTACCGTATCCTGGTTCCCCGGGTCGGTTTTGCTTATGATGTGGCAGACAACCTGAGGCTTGGATTCAGGGTGGGCGCTGATATCGTGCTGAAGAACACAAACACCACGATCGATGAGAGGCTCGAGTACCTCAACGGTGAGCTTGCAGGCACGCCGAACCATGAGTCGCACTCTAACACAGATGTGACTGCGATGCCTGGCGCGAGCCTGACACTGGACTGGCAGGTGTATGACAACACCTCGCTCAGCTTCGAGGTCAATGGAGCGACAGACGGCGATAACTACGCTGTCGGAGCAGGTCTGGGCATCACATTCGAGTGGGAATGGTAATCTTTTTGTTTTTTCATATGATTTATACTCATAAGGACAGGTGAAAACAAATGAAGCACATGAAAACAATCATCTTTACGATGCTGCTCATGCTGATGAGCACTGCAGCACAGGCTCTCGTGTGGGAGTACGGCGGTCCGTTCTGGTACGATGCGCAGACCGGCCAGACCTATGAGCACGAGACCATCGATATGGGGGAGTCCGCGACTGCCTACTCAGGCAATTTCGGCTCTATGGACGGGAGTGTCAACTTCCGCGCAGAGCTGAGGGATGCGCAGGGCAACACAGTCAAGGTCCTGGAGCAGAAGGTCGTCGACGTATCTACATACACTGGGTTTGAGACGGTCGACATAGCTCCTTCTGACTACAGCGAAGCAGGAGATTACTTCGTGCACTTTAGGCTTTCAGATTCCCACAATACATTGATAGACCATCTTGATCTTACAGTACTGCCTGCACAGCAGAATACCTGTCCGGTTTTCAGCGAGACGCCTGACAAGCAGGTCAATGAGGGTGAGCTACTGACTTTCACGGTCAGCGCTACAGATGCTGATGGTGATTCCCTTGCATACTCGGCTTCAGGTCTGCCTGCAGGAGCCACTTTTAGCAGATCAACAGGAGCTTTCACTTGGACTCCTGATTTCGACCAGGCTGGTGAGTATGATGTCACGTTTATAGTTTCTGATGGCGAGTGCCAGGACACCATGACAGTGCACATCACTGTTGTTGATGTGCCCGGCAATGTCTGCCCGCTCTGGAATGAGCTTGCAGACCAGCAGGTCAGTGAAGGTGAACTCCTGGCTTTCACAGTCGGCGCCACTGATGCTGACGGCGATGCGCTTGCCTACTCAGCTTCGGGTCTTCCTGATGGTGCGACCTTCAGCGGGGCGAACAGGACATTCTTATGGACTCCTGATTTCGACCAGGCTGGTGAGTATAACATAACGTTCACGGTCAGCGACGGCGAGTGCGACGTCGATATGGCTGTTCACATAACTGTTCTTGACAATAACAGGTGCCCTGTATGGGGCGTAGTTCCTGATCAGCAGGTCACAGAAGGCAATCTTTTGGAGTTCCATGTGGGCGCTTCTGACGCTGATGCGGACAATGATCTTGTTTTCAGGGCAGACATGCTGCCTGCAGGTGCTGCTTTTGATGCAGATTCTCAGATGTTCAGCTGGACACCGGCTCTTGGCCAGGCAGGGACTCACGATGCTTTGTTCATCGTGGACGACCAGCATGGCTGCGAGGTGCCTTTGGAAGTTACCATAACAGTCAATCCTGCGGGAAGCGGCAATCACGCCCCTGTTGCGGATTTCGAGTGGTTCCCGCAAGTGCCTGATGTCGGCGAGACAGTGGTCTTCACCTCTACTTCAAGCGATCCTGATAATGATACGCTTACATGTGACTGGGATTTCGATGATGACGGTCTTTTCGACGATGCAGACACCTGCACAGCAGAGTGGGTCTTCGACACGCCGGGTGATCATGATGTCAGCCTGCTTGTCAGCGACGGAAGCCTTACAGATGATGTCACCAAGACAGTCACTGTCGAGGGCCAGCTCAATGTAGATTCGATAGAATGCCTGAGCCCGATCGTTGAGGGCAGTTCCGGCTGGTGCACGATAGATGTGGATGCGAGCGGCCAGGATGTCGCGGGCATAAACGTCGAGCTTTTCTATATCGACGGCACGCCTATAGGCAACTGCGTGACTGCGATGACAGGCGCATGCTCTCTTGACTTCCCTGCTCCTGAGGTCGGCACGCACACGGTCTATGCTCATGCTGAGCTTTTCGGCTGGCAGTCCGACTGGGACGCTGACCCGACTGCAGAGTTTGAGGTGGTCGCACAGGGCTTTGAGATCAGGGATTTCGACGTCTATAACGAACCTACCTTCACGCAGTGGGACTATGACTTTTTCAGGGGAGAGGACATGTATGTCAGTTTCAGGGTGGTCGATATGCAGGGCAATCCTATGGACGGCATGGTCACGTCAGTGCACCTGACGAGCCCGCCCGGAGGCCAGGCAGAGTTTACTGAGTTCCCGTACCCGAACCCTGACGACGGCATGTATTATTATCATCTTACGATACCGGCGACGCACGCGTTCCTCGGGGACTCCCAGGTCTTCACGTTCGCGTTCAATGTCGAGGGTGATGCAGGCGCAGAGTATGTTGCGCAGGTCGTAATAAGGAACAACCCTCCGGTCATCGATCCGCTCGTGGTCACTGAGTTCCACGGCACATTCGATCAGGAGACGTCATTGAGCCTGACTCCTTACGAGTCTGATGTTGAGGACAGCGGGGCAGACCTCACTTGGAGCGTCACAGGTGTCAACACGAATGTCGCGCTCGTATCAATCGGTGCAGATGACACAATGACAGTCACTCCTGTCACCGACGGGAGCACCACAGCCACGCTGTGGCTGACAGATCTCGACGGAGATACTGATACCATTGACGTCACTATCAATACAGAAGGGGGCCAGCAGCTTCCTGAGTGCAGTGATGGGTTGGATAATGACGGTGACGGCTGGGTTGACATGGATGATCCAGGATGTTCATCTCCGGATGATGACGACGAGTCAGATGATCCTCAACTGCCGCAGTGCAATGACGGTATAGATAATGATAATGACGGCCTGATTGACTGGCCTGCTGATCCTGGCTGTTCAGGCCTGACCGATGATGATGAGTCAGACAATCCTCAGCCAGAGACTGAATGCTCCGACGGCATCGACAATGATAACGACGGCTGGACAGACATGGATGACCCGGGCTGCTCTGACCCGACTGACAATGATGAGTCAGACGACCCGGTCACTAACCTGGCGCCTGTCGCCGAGCTTGTGCTCTCGTTGCACAGCGCTGCTCCAGGAGCCATAATCGACGCTGACGGCTCGACAAGCTATGATCCTGACGGAACAGTCGAGTCATACACATTTGTCATGCTCGACCAGAACGGCAATGTTGCCTACTCTGACAGCGGACTTGGTGTTCCAGGTAGTTGGCAGTTCCAGTTCGTGAATGAAGGCCTCTACACATTGAGCCTGACAGTCACAGACGATGATGGGGCGTCTGATGCAGATACAGAGATCGTCACGATTTCAGCATCAGGCAATGCAGAGTGCAATGACGGCATAGACAATGATGGTGACGGGCTGATTGACATGGATGATCCGGGCTGCCATGACATAAATGACAACATGGAAGGCGAGATCCACATACCTGTTGAGCAGACACCATTCAATGACCAGGATAGGCTGTTGGTCACCAGGATTGATATCGATGGACAGGATATTGCTGATGCTGTCGCGATGGCCGGAGACTTTTTCAGGCTCGGCCTGACACTGGAGAACAACATGGACATTAATCTTGAGGATATCAGGGTTGAGGTCTCCATTGATGAGCTTCAGGCAAGGTCTACAGGGATGGTCCGTGAGCTTGATGAAGGCGATTCAGCGAATGTCGGCCTTGTGATGGAAGTGCCTTACAACGCAGATCCCGGCCTGTATGACATGAGGATCGTCATCAGCAATGATGATGTCCGCAGAGTCAAGTACAGGACAGTGACGATTGTCTAATTTTTTTTCGTTTATTATTTATTAGTTACGACTCGAGAAAAGTCAATCAATTTAACCACTCCCGAATAACAAAAAAGCGAAACATTTATATATCAGTGGTCGTTATACCATACGATAATGACATGTTATTGTTGGGGGTTATCACACTCTTAAACCAACACATGGGTTTATTTGGAGGATGGAAAGATGAATAGAGGCAAAATAAGGACATTTAGCGCAATTCTGGTCCTTATAGTCGGTCTTCTGGCTATGAGTGGCGCAGTTAGCGCGCTGAACGCTGCTGTTGACTTTGTTAAGGTTGATGGCGACCAATTGGCCCCTGGACTGAATACAGTACAGGACCTTGAGAAGGATAATTCCTTTGAGGTTAAGGTCAAGGTTACAGCCGGTGAAGACCTCGATAATGTAGAGATCGAGGCCATGATGTCAGGCTACGACCACAACGATAGGGTCTCAGACGTCACAGACGTCTTTGATATGAGAGCTAATGTTTCTTACACCAAGACGCTCCAACTGCAGATTCCGCCTAGGATGGAGGTTGACCAGTACAGGCTCAGGGTCTATGTCCGTGACAGGGCTGGAGATGAGCTGTCTGAGGACTTCAATATCCTTGTCGACACTGTTAGGCACAGCGTCCAGATAAAGGATGTAAATGTTGATCCTGCTCTGGAAGTCGAGGCTGGAAGGTCACTCAGGGTTCTGGTGGATCTCAAGAACTATGGCCAGCAGGATGAAAATAATGTCAAGGTTGAGTTCGGAATTCCGGAGCTCGGCCTGACTGCCCTGCCAGACTATATGGACATCGAGTCCGACGATTCTAAGGTGAGTGAGGAGCTCTACCTGAGGATCCCTGTCTGCACAGAGGAAGGCACCTACACAGGCCAGGTCAAGGTAACATATGACGATGGTGACGAGGTCGAGACGCAGAATGTCTTGGTCAATGTCATCAAGTCACTCGTGTGCGAGGCTAACGCTCCTGCAGCTGCAGATGAGCCTGCCGCAACATCAGAAGAGCCTGCTGCTCAGGACAAGACTGTAATAACAGTCGGTGCCCAGAGCCAGGAGCTCACCAGGGGAGAGGGTGGAGCGATTTTCCCGCTCACATTCACGAACTCTGGCAGTGATGCAAAGACCTTCGTGGTCGCTGTCACTGGTGCTGATGAGTGGGCGACTGTCAAGATATCACCTCTCCAGACCGTAACGGTCGGCGCTGGTGAGTCAAAGTCAGTCTATGTGTATGTTTCCGCAAAGGAGACTGCCGAGCTCGCAGAGCACATGTTCACCGTTGATGTCAAGGACGCTTCCGGCAATGTCGTAAAGCAGATTCCTATGTCTGCCACAGTCGTCGATGCCGATGGCGCGAACGACTCCGGATCGAGCCTGAAGAAGGCGCTGGAGATCGGCCTGATTGTCCTTGTGGTCATCCTCATAATCGTTGTCCTCATTGTGGTCTTCACAAGGAAGAAGGACGATGAGGAAGAGGAGGCTGAGGACGAGATCAGCGGACAGACCTATTACTAGGTCTTAAAATTTTTTTCTTTTCATCCTCCTTTCTTTTTCATCTTCCTCATGTTCTAGCTTGAGCTGTATGCTTTTGCTGTACCACGAACCCTGCCTCCGTGGAACAATCCATGCGTATCATTGATTGCCGAAGGCCTGATATGTTATTGATTCGATGTGCAGATAAGCAGCAATTAGTTCCCAAAACATTTAAATAGCATATTACAGTTATCTATTATATAATAACAAGAGGTGCTATCTGATGAAAAGAGGTCTCGTGCTTTTGATATTGGTCCTTCTGGCAGTGCCTTTCGCAGCTGCTTATGGGGTCACGTTCTACAGTCCTGCGTGGAATCCGCAGGATGGCAAGATATTCGACAAGGTCGATCCCAACACCCCGTATGTCTTCAATGTCAGGAACGATGATATCTCAATACGGAAGATAACTTTCACCATAGATCGCGAGGCCACTAACGCAGGCATAACTGTATACAATCTCAGGTCAGTGCCTGATGACCTTCCTGAAGTGTCGCAGAATGACTCGTTCGAGTTCAATGAGCTCAAATACTCGGGTTTCGTGCCTCATGACACCAAGAAGCTGGTCTATGAGTTTAGGGTCTCCAAAGGATGGCTCGAGAACATGACTGTATCGAGGGACACCGTCGCCCTTCATTCTTATAATCAAGTCCTGAACATATGGGAGACAATCCCGACCAAGATACTCAATGATGATGATTCTTATGTGTATTACCAGGCAGAAGGCACTGGAACCCATTACCTGTTCATCGGCAAGGCGCAGTCAGGCGAGAAGGCAGAGGCTGCTGCAGAGAATGCAGAACAGGTAAAGGCAGACAGCGAAATGAAAGAGCTTGAGGACAAGACAGGCGATGTCGAGCTTGTATCTGACATATCTCCTGTCGACCTGAGCAAGCCTTCCACACAGCCTTCTCCGCAGCCCCAACCAACGCCTCAGCCGCAGGAGGCAGTACCTGCTGAAGATGGAGGCAACGGTCTCATAATAGCGCTGGTCATAGTCGCGATAGCTATCCTTGCAGGCGTCATATACTTGATAGGCAAGGGCAAGGGCGGTACATACAGCGTCGACAAGGAGTTGAACAGCTACATCAAGGAGAGCCTCAAGAGGGGCAAGTCCAAGGAAGAGGTAAAGAAACGCCTGCTTGAGGTAGGATGGCATCATGAGCGCGTGGACAAGGTCCTTGGGAAGCATAAGGAGCCAGCAAAAGAGATGCCTGAGCAGGAGATCATGCCAGAGCACAAAGAGCCTGCAGGAAGCATGTCTCTTGCAGAGGCGAAAGCTTATGCAGAGAGGCAGAAGAATACGCTTGCAGCCCGGAAGCCTTCCAAGCCCAGGAAGCAGGCGAAATCAAAGAAGAAATAACTCAAGAAGAAATAGTGTTCATGATGAGATATATTGCTTTTCTTGTATTTTTATTCCTTGTTCTGCCATGCATAGCAGCAGCGCCTGAAGGCGGCAGCTATGAGCCGGACGACTCCGCAGCCAACGCGACCACGATATCTACTGACGGAACCTGGCAGACCCATAATTTCACAAGGGCCAGCGACAAGGACTATGTCAATTTCACTGCTGTGAAAGGCGGATACTATCTGATCCAGACAAGGAACCTTTCAGCAGCAAGCATCACGAACGCCCAAATATATCTTTATGATACAGATGGCTCGACAGCGCTTTCTGCTGACGACCCGGGTCTTGTAGGAGAGTATTGGTCAGCCAGGATAGTCTGGCGCGCAATCGCATCGGGCACGTACTTTGTCAGGGTGACGGAGGTCAACGGTACTGCCGGCGGGACTTACAACGTCTCTGTCGAACGGCAGGGCACTCTCGCGCCATATCTTGTGACGCCTCAATCCTGGATCAATGTCTCTAAATACAGCACTTTCAACTTCACAGCAGGATTGACCTGCGTCGGAGGTCCCTGCCACAATGTGCTTGCGGTCCTTGATCCTGAGACAGGAGATTCGCCAGCATCTGCGACAGTCGATGCAGAACTTCTATCCATGCTTGATCAGGAGGATGAGGTCAGGGTAATAGTCAAGCTCAAGGACAAGCCAGCAGAGGACCTCACCATGGATGACATCGCAAGCTTCAAGAGATCGAAGAAGGCAAGGCAGGCTTTCATCGAGAGCTACGCTCAATCAGCGCAGGAGACCAGGAAAGAGCGCATGGACTCTCTCAAGAAGCAGGTAAAAGAAAACCAGGACAGTGTTCTGGATAGGCTTGAAGTCAGGAGTGGGGTGCAGAAAGCAAGAAAAGCAGCAGCTACAACCGGACCAGATGGTTTCGACTTCCGCCTCAAGCACAAGTATTCCACAGTCAACGCATTTTCAGGTTCAGTCACAAAAGAAGGTCTGCAGAAGCTGCTTGCAGACCCTGATGTCGAGCATGTCTCGATAGATTATCCTGTTAAGACCCTGCTAAGCAGTTCTGTGCCTCACATAAACGCTGATGATGTCTGGGACATGCAGGTCAGCGGCGCAAACATAACAGGATCCGGCCAGACCATCTGCGTGATAGACACCGGCATCAACTATTCCCATCCTGATTTCGGCGGCTACAGCACTTTCCCTAACGCAAAGGTCGTCGGAGGATACTGCTATTGCGATGACCTGAACCAGGAGGATGAAGCAGGATGCTGCCATGACGGCACAAGGGAAGACACGGATCCATGGGATGACGACGGCCACGGTTCGCATTGCGCAGGCATTGCCGCATCAGATGATGCAGTATACAGGGGTGTTGCGCCTGGAGCTGATCTTGTCTCTATAAAGGTACTAGATTCAGCAGGGGAAGGTTGGCTCTCCGACGCTGCAGCAGGCATAGACTGGTGCGTCGCGAACGCTTCAGCGCTGAACATATCTGTGATAAGCATGAGCATAGGGGTCTGGACAGTTTTTGACAACAATGGCTTCGGCTGCGATGATTTCAACCCGACCATGGCCCAGGCTGTAGATGCTGCTGTCACGAACAACATACTTGTCGCTGTCGCAGCAGGCAACCGCTACACGGACGGCGATGTAGGCATAGCCTTGCCCGGTTGCCTGAGCAACGCCACCTCTGTTGGCATAACCGACAACTCTGATAACCTGATAGGCTGGGGCCAGCGCAGCTTCACACTGGATCTCATGGCTCCGGGATACAGCATAACCGCGACTGATTATGCGGGTACGCACACTGTGAAATCAGGCACGTCAATGTCAACCCCTCATGTAGCTGGCGCAGCAGCCCTGCTCCAGCAGTACTTCCGCCTCAAGTACAACCGCACTCTCACCCCGAGGGAGATCGAGTGGTTATTGAAGTTCAATGGTGTTTATCTGCCCGACCCTGTGACCGACATGGCCTACACGAGGATAGATGCTTACCAGGCAGCCAATGCAAAGGGCGCGGTCCCGACCACTGTCGGAGCCCTTCCATTCTTCACCATGGATTCCAATCCGAGCACTGCATCCTGCCTATCTGACATGTCTGCAGGCGAGTCATGCAACGTGAGCTGGACAGTCAATGCGACAGGAGACCTGCAGAACTACACATTTTTCGCGATATTCGAGACCGATTACATGGACAACACCACTGACCGGCTTAACATAACCATACTGGACATCGATGCGCCTGCTATATACATCACTTCCCCTTTAGACACTGCAAACCTGTCATCCAGTCCTGTCTCTTTTGTCTTCAATGCTTCTGATGCGACATCATCCCTGAACTGCTCGCTCATATTCGACAACACGACAGTGAATTCAAGCTCTGTCACATCGGGACAATCGTCCACCTTGAGCTATACTGTGCCTTCTGAAGGACTGCATCTCTGGAACATATCCTGCTCTGACGGTGCCAATTCCAACACGTCCGGCACAAGGTCCCTTACCTATGACGCCACAGCGCCAAACGTGACGACCATTTCTCCTCCGGCCGCGGCAGTCCTTTCGGCAAACATCTCTGATTTCATCTTCACTGCAGCGGATAACTTATTCCCATCGCTTGTCTGTGACCTTTACGTGAACAGCACAAAGAAAGCAACCAATTCATCTGTCGCCAACAGCACCAACACAACCTTCTCATCCATATCACCAGGCTCGGGCAGCCTTTCCTGGCATGTCAACTGTACAGATCCTGCGGGTAACACCGTCAATTCGTCTTCAAGGTCCCTCAAGGTGCCTGGTGAGAACATCACGACGTCAATCAACACGACTGCGAACATTTCATATGGCATAAACACCACAGCGAATGTCGACATAAACCTGACGACAAGGGTTAATACGACAGGCACTGTAAGTGTCGCAGAGTACTCTGTTAATCCTGCGAATGTCTCCGCGACCTCTGCCAATGGCTTCGCTGCGTTGGGTGTAAGCCGTTTTATATCCCTAAATGTCTCCGCAGAGGTGGAAGGTAACCTGTCCTGGTATTTGCTTAGAATCTATTACTCTGACTCCGACCTTCCATCAAACATAGACGAGTCCACTCTCCGGATATACTATTTCAACGAGACCTCCCAGCGATGGCAGATAGAGCCAGACTCTGGCGTGAACGAGTCGGCAAACTATGTCTGGGCTAACATCACCCATTTCTCCATATTCTCCGCAGGTGGTTCTGCGGAGAGCACACCTGTGACGCCAAGCGGAGGTGGCGGTGGAGGAGGTGGTGGAGCTGTAGCTTCCAGCCAGCCGATAGTCGTCACTCCCTCGCTTGCAGCGACTGTTGTCGATGCTCCGCGGAACCAGAAGATTGATGTGATATACGAAGGAAATACATATCAGTTCAAGGTCACGGATGTCAGGGCCTCTCTCCTGACAGTCATGTCCCTTCCTGAGACCGATACCTTCATGATAGTCAATGGCCTGTCAAAGAAGCTTGACCTTGACGATGACGGAAAGGTTGACATCGAGATGATCTACAAGGGCCAGTATTCAGGGGCGGCTTTGATGATCTTCTACCTCATAGACAAGCCCGCTCCGATCCCATTGCTGCCGCCTGCTCCACGCAAGCCAAGGCAGGAGCCCGCGCCTGTGGAAGCGCCGGCTGAGCAGGCACAGACAGGCGTTCAGGAGGCTGCGCCTCTGGGCGGTTCAGACCAGCGCGTCTCTATAGCTGATGGGCCAGAGTCCGCGCCTGAAGTGTCTTTCTTCGTGGAGAATCGCATGTTCATCTCATTCATTGCAGGCTTCATCGTCCTTGCGGTGATACTTTTCGGAGTAGTCTATGTCAGGGGATTGAAGCCGCGGCTGCCAGGTGAGAAGAATCAGCAGTCAAAGAGTGAAAAGAAGGATTTAAAGCATTCTAGCGGAAGACGATAGCTGCATATCCTACTGCGTTCGAATAGTCTCCAAGCACATCCCCTGACGTGTAGTATTTCAGGATTTTGCCTTTCTTCCCTTCCATCAGGGCCATGAGCACGCTTATGCCGTACCTGCCGCAGATTGTAGCGCCAGTCTTCTCTGTATATTCCAGGAATCCTGCAGAATCACGTTTCTCAATAAGCTTTATCGCGTCACCGTCGAGCTTTTTCATTTCCTGCTTGACATCGCCCTCGAAAGGCACATAACCGTAATTGGGGCCGTAATGCGTGAAGTCAGAAGAGCATATCACCACTATCTTCCTGCCGAGCTCATCAGCCGTCTTGCTTATCTTTCCTGCCCATTTCTCATGCTGCTCGTCAGCTATCATTATAGGGACTATCTTTAGCTTGTTGGCTTTGTCCTTTGAGACGGACTGCAGGAAGGGCAGTTGCACCTCTATTGAATGTTCCATGCTGTGCTGCTCGTTCTTTATCATTAGGTCCTCATCATAGAGCTTCTTGATGAATTCCTTGTCGCACTTCACCACTCCGAGAGGCGTCTCCCAGTCCTGGTCGCTCGTGCACGTCCATGCCCCTGAATGGTTCACGCCAAGTATTACATAAGTGTCAGGGAACTCAGCTTCTCCAATCTCCTTGTACACCCAGGCAGCCCCTGCCCCAGAAAAGAAGTATCCTGCATGCGGCGCTATCGCACCATACAGCTTCTTGCTGCCCCTCTTTCCCGGAAGCGCTCCCGGCCCGAACCTGGACACGAAGCTCTCCTTTATCGCTGCCTCAAGCTCTTCAGCATCCTTTGGATAGAACTGCCCTGCCACGACTGGTTTGCGTATGCTCATAGAAACAGTCATTGAAGTATTTGATATAAAAGATTATCGTTGATATTGCTATTCCCCTGCCTCCTCCCACACCTTCTCGAACTCATCGACGAACTTCATGGCGACCACGGGGTCGTGGATTATCAATAGGTTCTCGTCGTTCTTCGTGTCTCCGTTCTTCGTGGGGTTGAAGCTGCCTGTGATGACAGTCCTGTTGTCGATTATGAAGACCTTGTGGTGCATGTTTGCCTTGTTGCCGTCCCACCTGACGTCAAGGCCAGCGTCAAGGAAAGGTTTGTACTGCGTGTAGGCGTTGTTCTGCGATTTCTCGAACACGCCTCGCACATCCACGCCTGCCGCAGCCCTCTCGAGCACGGCATCCCCTATGTCCGGGTGCGTGAATGAGAACGTCATGAAATAGATGGACTCGGTGGCGTCCTGCAGCGCGTATATGACCTTGTTGGCGCACCAGTCCTCAGGGCAGAAGTACTGCTCCACCTCCTTGCCGTTGATCAGGAAATCTGTCTTGTCGTTCCGTGCGCCTTTTCCGAACGTCCCATTCCACATCTCCTGGAACTCTGCCTCGTAGTTCTGCGCCAGGAGCCTCGACTGGTAGAACACTACGTTATTGTTGTTGAAGAACGCTCCCCTTTCTGTGGGGTTGAAGCTGCCTGTCCACACAGCTTTCCCGTCGAGAACGCAGAACTTGTTGTGCATCAGCGCGCTCCTGTTGTCATGTATGGCGAAGTCGAGCTGCTCCACCTCGTCGAAATAGTCATTGTCTGTTATCAGCTTGACATCTATCTCCTCGCTCCGCTGGAAGAGCTTCTCCTGCAGCTCAAGGAGGCCGACCTCGAACAGGGCGCAGTGTATCGATTCATTGGCTGCGTCCAGCCACGCCAGCATCTCTCCGAGACAGTCGTCTTCAGGGCAGAAATACACGTCAGGGTCAGTCGTATTCTCCTCATAGATTGTTGGTAGATCATCGGCTGACCTGCCGGTCAAATCCTTCTCATTCTTGGCGAGCTCTGATACTGTGCTCCAGTTCAGCACGACTATCACGAAAAGCAGTGCGGCTATTATCTTGATCTTGTCCTTTGTCTTCATATTATCGTCCGGAGCCGCTCCTCGCTCTTGAGCAGCCCTGTCTTTGTTCCGGGGTATTTATCTTCCAGCGAGTCCAGCATGGAGTTGATAGGTGTCTTCTCAGGCGCATATCTGACTTTGTTGATATTGAAGTATGTCTTCATGTCTTTCTTTGACACTGGATAGAATAGCTTGATGATCCTCTTGTTCTCCTTTGCCAGGAACTTCCTGTTCTCGAAGAACATCCTGAGGAACTCCTCGTTCTCATCATCCATGGTCCATGGCATGACAAGGTATCCTGTCTTCTGTCTCTTCCTGGATATCTGCACAGGAACATTGACGACCTTATTTATCACGTATTCGCTGGCCTTGTCAGGCACGCACAGCCTGCTGTCTCTCTGCAGCCTGTATCTGCGCAGGTTGTGCCTGATCTTCTGTTCGACCAGCCTGCAGAAGCACTTCCTGCAGTACCATTTGTCTACCAGCTTGTGCTCTGCTTTCCTGACGCACTTGTGGCACCGCCCGGGCCTCCTGGCCGTATCAGCCTTTTTCATGCGTTTTAGGAGCCCTAACTCCTATTTATTCTTTGGCACTCTGATTTGTTACTACTCGAGAATGCTCAAAAAACGAAAACTTTATATATGAGTTATTACTACAATATTCCATCGGGGGTTGGTTTGGAGAAGTTCTCCTACAACTAATTATCACCTCTTTTTCCCCAGCAGAGCCTCGCTTGCGGGGTTCTGCCAGGGTTTTAATCATTTTCACCTCTTTTTCCCCGGCAGGCCTGTTTCGGCAGGTCTGCTAGGGTTTTAATACTTCTAATCAATCATAATTTCTGATAAGAACTCATAATAGACTAATACACGTTCTTCGCCTTCATGTAGGCCCTTACTGCCTCCATGAAAGGGATTGCGAACCTCTGCTGGTTCGTGACGATCTCTGCCTTGAGCTCGCGCAGGCTCATGAACTTTGTCTCGCTTATCTCTGTCTTGTCCGGCTTCACCTCTCCAGCGACAGCTCCGCTATAGACTTCCTGGAACACCCTGCTTGCCCCGCTCATTATGCTGAACTTGGCGACCTTGCTGAGCTTTGTCTTGACGCCGAGCTCCTGCTTCACGAGCCTGTCTGCTGCATCAGCATAGCTCTCTCCCCTGCGCACCCTGCCCATCACAGCAGCGTACTGCCGCGCATACACTTTCTTTGTATCAGGACGTTTACAGAGAAGCAGTTCTCCCATGTCATTGAACATGAACACCTGCACAACCCTGAAGTTGAGCCCTCTCCTGCGTATGTCCTCTTTGGACGAATACCCGAGAACGACGTCATTCGCGTCGACGACTGTCATGAGTTCCTGTTCCATGGTCATGATGTAAGATGGAGTATTATTAAATCTTTACCTTAATCTGATGTTGGTCCTTGTCTTCCTTGCCTTGCTCTTCTTCTTGGTCTTTTTCGGGGCGCTTGCCGCAGGGCTCGTGTATGTTGCGTATGACTTGTTCCTTATCCTCTCCCTGAAGAGCACCCAGCAGAGCAGCCATCCCAGCACTACGCCCCATATGAACGTCGCTGTGGGGGCGTATTCCTTCAGCTTGCGCTGGACAAGGAGCCAGTCGATTCCTTCTGCCTTCTTCTCGAAGTATATGTCGATGTCGCTCAGCTCAAGCGCGTATTCTGAGTAGAGGAGTGCAGAACCTGGGTCATCCTCCCGCAATGATGTCGCGTATTCATAATAGCTGTATGCGATTATCGGGAATATTCCTTTGCTGATCTGCTTTGTCACGGCCTTCTTGGCCGCGTCCATCTTCTGGTCGGCGAGGTCTGAGATGTATTCCTCTCTCACGCCGAGCATCGTGACTATTATGTTCGCTTCTGCCTTTGTCCTGCCCGCCAGATAGATGCAGAGCGCGTAATCACCCGATTCTTGATGCTTGTGCGCTGTGAGCAGGTTGTCCCTCAGGTCATTGAGCAGGTCAGGGAAGAACAGGTTGAGGTACTGGAACCTCTCGTCCACATCAGCCAGGATCTCCGAGCAGCTGCCTTCAAGGCTTTTCTCGTCGAGATTGTACTCTGTGCCGCCGGTCCCGAAGAACCCGCTCCATGCCACTGCGCTGTTGAGCCGCTCTTTGACATAGCCGAATGTCTCAGAGTCGTTACCGCCGGTCACGAGGTCATGCTTGGCCTCGAGCACCCTTTCCTTCACTATCATGTATGTCTGCAGGTCTGTGAGTGTATTCTTGTCCATCGATTCTATTTTCTTGTCGAAGTCAGTTATGTCCTCTGCAAGGCGTTCTGCCTCCTGGGATGCCTCTTCTGCAGTCATGTTCTCCATCTCATAGAGCAGGGTGCTCGCCTTGACGCCAGCGCCAAAGCAGTATGATGCCGCGCTGTAATAGCTGCCTTCATCGAATGCCTTTTTGCCTTTCTCAGCCAGCTCCTGCAGATCCTTCTGCTTCTCGACCTGCCCGAAGTCTATCTCCTTCTTGCCATTCAGGTCAAAGACGTTCAGGTTGCCGAGCAGCTCGTCGGATCTCGTGCATAGCTTTTGTGATACGTCTTTCATGACGTCGTAGTAAGTGTCCGGCACGGATATCTCGACTTCATCTTCAGGAAACTCCTTGCCTGTGAGCTCTTGCAGGGCTTCCCGAAGCGTATACACCGGGACTACCTCGACGTCGAGCTCTGCCCCGTAATCAGCGATTGTGGTTGTATTGTCATCCTCCAGGAACTCCTGCACCGCAGGTATTAGGACCTTCTTTATCCCTGAGCTGTTCGCGGCCTCTATCTTCTCCTTGAGGCTCCCTACAGGGCCAATCAGCCCTCCTGAGTTTATCGTGCCTGTCATCGCAGCGTCCTGGTCGATATCAAGATCGAGCAGCATCGCGACAGTCAGCGCTGATATCGCGCCTCCTGCGCTCGGCCCTCCGACTATTCCTGCGGGGCTCTTTATCGTGTAGAAGAAATCATACCTGCTGCAGTCCACCTCAGCGAACTTGCACGCCATCTCCTTTGCGAATCGCGTCGAGATCTGAGTATCCACCTTGGACAGGGGGATCGTCTCCATGAAGACCCTTCCGCCGCCGTCTTTTATCTCCAGCTGCACGTCTGCAGGGCTTCCCTTGAACCCGTCACCCTCCTGATAAACTGCCAGGAGCTTGATATGCCCGACACTGGTCACGGCAAGAGAGACGGGCAGGGCTACCAATAGGACCATTAGCAATAAAACCAGACTCTTTGCCCCCTTTACCATGCAACAGCAACAACCCTGTTGTTATAAATAGTTTTCTTTGTCTCAGGTTTGGGACGAACAGCTTTTATTTTTAAGTATTGATTAAGTATTTAGAATCAGCTCTTGCTGTTCCCGTTCCCTTCTATATTCTCGGTATACTTGCACTTGGGATAAGCGCTGCAGCCATAGAAACTGCCGTACACAGACCTTCGCAGGACGAGGTTCTCGCCGCACTTCGGGCATTTCTTCTCTATCTTGCCTGACTCGACCTTCTCTGCCTCGCGCCGCGCAGCAGAATCGCCGATCTTCTTGGTCTCGCATTCAGGATTGATGCATACTTCCTGCGGCCGCTTGCCCCTGCGTATGACCTGTATCATCGGATAGCCGCATTTCTCGCAGACCTTCTTCATCGGCTTCGTCAGCGCCCCGCCTGGGAGCTTGAACGTGATGCTGCAGTCAGGATAGTTGTCGCATGCGATGAATTTCCCGAACTTGCCGCGTTTTATCACCAGGTTGCCTTTGCATATCGGGCAGGTGCCGATGTGCGACATCTCCCTGTCAGTCTCTTTTGAGGCCTCTGCCAGCTTCTCGCCTATCTTTGTCTCGTTCTTCTTGAACTGGTCGAGTGTCTTTGTCAGCACGACTTTCGCATCGGCCAATACCTCTTCCTCTTTCTTCTTGTCTTCCCGTATCTCTTCCATCTCGAGCTCGATGTTCCTTGTGAGCTCTTCGTCGAGTATGTCCGGGCTGAACTTCTCGAGCGTCTCCACGGTCTTGATGCCGAGGTTCGTGGCCTGCACGGCTTTCCCGTCGACGTATCCTCTCTGGAAAAGGTTATCTACGATGGTCGAGCGGGTCGCTTTCGTCCCGAGGCCTTTCTTCTCGAGCTCCTTGATTATGGATGCCTGCGTGTATCTCTTGGGCGGCTGCGTCTCCTTGTCATGCATCAGCACATCGATGATATCGACATCCTCGCCGACCGCGGTCTTGGGAAGCTCTTCCTCTTTCTGCGTCGCGTACTTCCCGTACAGCTCATGCCATCCCTTGAACTTTGTCCTTGTGCCTTTTGCGACAAACACCTCTGCCTTCACGTCGACCTCTATGTTCATTGTCTCGCGGACAGCTGCCTCGCCGAAAGTGGCGAGGAATCTCCGCACTATCAGGTCGTATACCTTCATCTCTCTGCCGGCCATGGTGGGCCTGGTCCCTGTAGGGTATATTGCAGGGTGCGCAGGGTCTGTCTTCTTGCCGTTGTTCGGGTGCAGGCCTGTCTTGCTGAGCAGCATCGCGCACGCGTCAGAGTATTTCTCCTGCTTTGATATCTCCTTGATTATGCCCTGGTATCCGATTATCGGAGGCAGCTGCTGGGAACTTGTACGGGGGTAGGATATCGCTCCGTCGAGGTACAGGTTCTGCGCGAGCTGCAGGGTCACGCTCGGGCTTATTCCGTGCGTCCTGTAAGATTCTGTCTGGAGTGTCGTAAGGTCGAACGGTGTCGGCGGCGCCTGTCGGAACTCGCTCTTCTTGACGTTCTTCACTGTCCCTTTCTTCTCAGGCTTGACCTTCTCGAACACGCCTGCTGCCTTCTCCTTGTTCCAGAACGGGTTCTCCATGTGCAGCGCTGAGAGCTCGCCGTCCTTGACCTTTCCTTTGAGCTCAAGGTCCCAGAAAGGCTCTGGCCTGAACTCCTGTATCGACCTCTCCCTGTCGACGATGATCTTCAATGCAGGTCCCTGCACCCTTCCTGAGCTGAGTATCTTGTGCATCCCTGTCGCGTGCTTTATGCTGAGCGTCAATGCCCTGCTCAGGTTTATGCCGTACATCCAGTCAAGGAAGTGCCTTGTCTCTCCTGCCAGTGCCTGTCCCCAGTCTATATGCTTACTCTTTCCGTCATACGCCTTCATCAGGTCAGGCTTTGTGAGTGTAGAGAACTTCATTCGGTTCGCGTCCTTCTGCTTGCACGCGAAACGCATAACATTGAGGCCTATGACCTCTCCTTCTACATCATAATCTGTCGCTATCGTGAATTCTTTAGCTTCTTTTGCCAGCTTCTTCAGAACAGCGAGGTATTTCTTTGTATATCCTGAGTCTTTCTTGGTCTTTCCTGTCTCTTCCCACTGGATGTCGAATACAGGATAGCTCCATCCTTTCTTCTTCTCCTTTTCCGCGACTGTGTACAGGTGGCCAACAGCGCAGCCTACCACTATGTCCTTGTTCCCGTGGGTGATCTCGTAATACGGCACCCCTTTGATGTTCTTCTTCAGGGGCTTTCCAGAAGCAAGTGCCTGCGCTATCTTCTTTGCGGCGTTTGGTTTCTCGGTGATTATAAGTTCATAACCCATATTTTTCTGAGAACCGGAGCCTCTTTAAAAAGCTTATGGAAGATTTTTTGAATATTTTTCGTATCATCTATCAGTATTTCATCAGAATTCAGGTGATATACTGCCTTTTGAAGCGGATTTGACGTTTGTGTCGCTCTCGCTCTGCTTTTCCTCTTGTTTGCTTCTGCTTTGCCTTTATCTTACTCTACTGCTGAATTAATAATAAAGTATTTATATATAGTTTTGTTAGGGCAGTGTATGGATCCTCATCTTTTGACTCTTGTCAAGGTCTTGTTCGCTATCGTGCTAGGCGGTGTAATAGGCTATGAGCGGGAGCGTTCAGGCCATTATGCAGGTATAAGGACCCACATCCTGGTCTGCATGACAAGCGCTTTCCTGATAAGCGTGTTCTCCCTCACTTTCAGCTCTGATTCTGTGGCGAGGATAGCCGCTGCATTGATGACCGGCATCGGTTTCATAGGTGCAGGGACCATACTAAAGCCTGGTGAGAAGGTAAAAGGACTGACTACTGCTGCAAGTGTCTGGGGCGCTGCAGGATTGGGCCTGATAATCGGCTACGGAGCAATTCTTGAGGCTGCTGCAATAGCATTCATTATCGTTCTCGTGCTTGAGATGCGCGTATTTGCCCTTCTTAAGAGACGGATATAGAAACACACAATATCATAAACATTAAAAACCTGTCTTGCTTATTTTTCTCGCATGGACGAAGATATTATGGGCAGGATCCTTGATGAGCTGAAGGAGGTAGAGGATGCTCCGCAGGACTATTCGCTCGGTTTCGGCGAGCCAGACACCTCTCCCATGCCTTTCAGCAGTGATAATTTCCATGAGATCAGCCATGAGATCAGCCCTGAGCCTGCGGCAGGATCAAGGATCACTTTCATAGATGGGGGGAACGCAGAGCTGCTCGCTTCTCCAGGCGCTTCATTGCATTTCGTGCGCATATTCCATACCGCCTACAAGGGAGGCAATCGCGTGTCATGCGGCTCTGACGAGTTCTATGCGCTCGCAAAGGCCGTAGCGAAGGACAGCAGGGTGTTCTATGACGCGAAGCTGTTCAGCTCGAGGGTAAGGACCCTCACCGACACGTTCTTCTCGACGGAGTTCAGCTTTGACGCTCTTGACAAGGACCTGCGCGACGGCAGGCATCGTTTCAGCATATCCAAGGTGCCGTCGAACATCCGCAGGCTCGCAGAGCTGTCGACCGCTCTCCTCATGGTAAAGGATTCAGGTGCAGGTGATATTATAGTTCTTGACGGCGACTTTGGCGCAAAACTGCCTGAAGAGCATAAGCTCCTCTCTGCATTGCGGCGTGTTGCATTCGACAGGAAGGTTTTTGTCTGCGCCCTCTCTAAGACATCCGGCATGCTGAGCTCAGTAGGTGTCCCTGTCTCAGTGCTCCTGGAGCAGAGAAGTCCCGGCGGGATGTGGTATTATCATCCTGTGATCGACACCTCGAACTCGCCTGTAAAGCGTGAGGTCTATTTCGCGAGGTTCCATCCTGGTTCTGGTTATGTCTTCAAGTTCGAGACATTCGACTCGAGGCCTGAGTCAGAGCTTGTCTTCTCTCTTCTTGCAGCCAACAGCCGCGACCCTGTTTTCCTCGGCTATCCTTACGGCCTTGTCGAAGCCGACAGGTTCGCAAGGGTCTCGAACCGTGAGTGCGAATGCCTGAGGACAATGTTCATGGCAAAGGCGGGCAGGGACTGGAAGCACCTTGACTCTGCATCAAAAGCAATTGACGCCCACTCGGTTCTCGACAGTATATAATAATAGACATATTCTGACATATTCAGCTCGGCATATTCCCGCCTTCCAGCCCTCAGCCACCCACCCTGCTCTTCATGCTCTGACCACGAAGTCAGCTTCTGTGGAACAATCCTTGCTATTGTTTTGGCGAAGCCTAACATCTTATTGGTTTGATTTGTATACATATATCATGAAATAATAGCTGCGCGGCTCTGCTTCTTATACATAATAAGTATTTATTATACATACACAGTATAAACCTCCACTCGTAATTCTTATACATACAAGGTAGGAAATAACTAAAAACAGTATATAAATCCACAAAAAGAGTAAAAAAATCAAAACATTTATAAATAAAAATCCCTCAAATCCACATATGCAGGAAAAGAGGCACGAACTACCTTCAGATACTGGCGAGTCCAGGGAGCTTCTCAAGTCAATCATACGTTTCATGAAGATGAACCAGCAGCTCTCGCTGAAGGAGCTTGTCTCGCTCTACACAGAGGTCAGCCCTGAGGAATCAGTCCCTGTCTCGATATTCTCAACAGCACTCAGCCCTTCAGAGGCATTGTGCAAATACCTCAAGGAGAACAGGTCACTCTCGTTCCATGAGATTGCAGTGCTTCTCAACCGCGATGACCGCAGTGTCTGGACATCCTACTCCCGCGCTGCAGGCAAGACCCGTGCGCAGTTCACGATAGCGGAAGATGATATCCACATCCCTGTGCTGATATTCCAGGATCGCAGCTTCTCGATACTTGAGCATGTCGTCAGCTATCTTAGGGAGAATTACCGCTACTCTAACTCTAAGATCGCCAGGCTCACGAAAAAGAACCCCAGCTCTATAGCGACTGTCGCGAACAGGGCGGTCTCGAAAGCAAAGCTGAAAGAAGGTGAATCACCAGAAGATGGATCATAGCCAGAGACATAGGCCAAAGGAATACGTTGCGCTCGCGTTCATGGTAGTCATGGCGCTGATAGTCGCATCCCAGCTCGGCACTCTAACAGGCATGAGCGTAACAGTCACAGGAGCGAACACCAGCCTCACTCTCTACGATGATACAGACAACATAGACAGGTCGCAGGGAGAGCTCATCACCTTCTACGCAAACTACTCGAACCTCACAGGTGTGCCTATCGGAAACACGACAGACAACGGCGAATGCCTGATACAGTTCGGCAGCGCCCCTCAGGCCTTCAGCATGGTATTCAACCTTTCGGGTACAGGAGTTTACGAATACAGCAGGACTTTCCCGTCGACAGGCATCACAGTCTGGAACGCGACATGCTTCTCTGACCTATATGAGACCCTGACAGCGGCAGACACAGTCATTGTCGACAGCACGTACTGCGGGAAGTCGATAGAAGGCAGCATAACCCTTGAGTCGCCGCTCCTGATGCAGAACGGGTCCATATGCCAGCAGAACGGAATAGTCATCAACGCGAGCGACCTGACAATAGACTGCGACAACAAGACAATACAGGGCAATGCAGCAGGCTACGGCATCTCAAGCAGCGGATTCGACAACGCGACCATAATCAACTGCCATATCAGCGGCTTCAGCAGGGGAGTATCATTCACTTCGTCGACTAGCAATCTCGTCTACCACAACAACTTCACTTCGAACACACAGCATGCTTACTCCGACACTGCTGGCAGCAGCTTCAACACCACATCCGCAGGCAAGGCCATAGGCAACACATGGGCTGATACCATCAATCTGCTCATTTTCGACTCTGACTCAGATGGTTACGGTGATTTCGGCCAGCTCTACCCTTACAGCAAGGCCAATGGCGCGAAAGTGTCTGGCTACGTGATCGACTGGGGGCCTGTCGCTTCAGCCACTGATTCAGACGATGACGGCTCCCCGGACAGCGTGGACTGCGCACCTGCTGACCCGACAGTGCTCGCGCCTGTCAATGACATTGCGATAACCAGGAACTCGACATTGTGCCCCGGAACCTACACCATAAATGACACCGGGTTCCAGGGAGTCATACGGATGAACACGAGCCACGTGAACCTCACGTGCAGCAACACTTTCCTCGTCGGATACGACACAGGAACAGGCATATACGTAAGCGGGAAGAAGGCAGCCCTTAAGGACTGCAATGTGAGTGATTACTACTATGGTGTCTACGCGGACCGCGCTGACAACCTCACCCTCGAGGACATAACTGCCAAGGGCAACGGATATGCGGGCATAACCTTGTCCAACACCAGCAACTCGACGGTCTCAGGGATTGCAGTCCTAGATAACAGCGATGCAGGGCTCTTCCTCACCACGTATTCGAAGGCGAACAACATCACAGGCATCAAGGCGTATGACAACTACATAGGCGTGTACATCTACTACTCTGACAACACAACGATACAGGATCTTGAGTCTTTCAGCAATGACTGGTACGGACTCTCCCTAGAGCGTTCCGAGTTCTGCACCATGAAGGACGTCCTGCATCACGACAACCTGAAAGGGATGTATCTCTCCCACTCGCACAACAACAACCTGACCAACATATCTTCATATGACAATTCAGGCACCGGGATCATCCTCTGGTTCTCTGAGAGCAACAAGATATCCAATGTATCGTCGCATCACAATACCGGCTCTGGCTTTGAGATCGAGCAGGGAAGGTACAACCGTATCTTCAACTCCACTGCGGCGTCCAACTCACTCTATTGCATACACATAAAGGAATCCATCGACGCGAGAGTATACAACAGCACGATATTCAACTGCACAGGCGAAGGTATATACATAGATAACGCAGACAACAGTTCAGTCAGGGGCAACAACATATCCGACAACCAGAGAGGGGTACGCATAGTTTCTTCTGATTATCCTGACATAAGCCTGAACACCATCTCAGGAAGCACAGGTAGCGGAGTCCTGGTAGACCTTTCACCAGGAGCTGTGCTGGAGAACAACACAATCAGCGGAAACACAGGTGTCGGCATAAACGTGTCCGGCAACAGGAGCATAAGCATATTCAACAACACGATAACAGGAAACTCCATCGATGGGATAAGGGTCAGCGGTTCATCAAGCGCGGAAATAAGGAACAACAGCATCGATTCCAACAGCCTTTACGGGCTCTTTTTCGTGAACAGCACACTTCTTCCGCCTTACCCTGACATCATTGGCAGCAACACGGTCGGCACAGCCAATACTCTTGGGATGCTGAGCTTCAACTGGTACGTCCAGGTGCTCTCGCTTGACAGGACAGGCGCGAATGCACCCAGTGTCGCGTTGAACCTCACTTTTGTCGGAGACTCCACGTCTCAGCAGTCTTCGAGTACAGCTGCTAACTCGATATCATCATACATCACAGCTACGGAGTACATCGTCAACAATTCAGGCCAGAGGGAGAACAAGACATATAATGTCACAGGCACGAAAGGGGATTTCTTCGGCTACAACATCACGAATGTCACAGCCAACCTGATATATTCAGCAGGTAGCGCCCTGACAGTCACCTTGAGCCATGCCCTTCCGCCAAGGGTATTCCTTGTCTCTCCTCCACAAAACTCCACAATCGCCTCGAATTCTGTCACATTCACCTGCAATGCCTCGCACGAGGGCGGGCTAAGGAACATCACCCTTTATCATAACAGGACCGGCAACTGGACAGCAGTGCAGACCAAGAATCTGACAGGCATAGCAAACCAGACACCATTCACCTTGACCATCCCTAATTCGCGTATAGGCTGGAACTGCAAGGTCTCAACAGCATACAACACATCAGCGTTCGCCGCGCAGAACAGGACATTGACCGTCTATGTTGCGCCGGCGCCTCCTGGTGGCGGAGGAGGTGGAGGCGGAGGTGCTGTTAGCGAACCTGAGCCTGCCGCTCCTGAGCCTGAGCCTCCTGCTCCTCCGCCTGAGCCCGAACCAGAGTCAGAACCTCAGCCGCCGGCGCCGGCGCCTCCTGCTCCTGAGACTGAAGGTGGGGAAGAGCCGTCGGAGGCAGAGCAGGTCACGCAGGCTTTGGCTTTAGGTGAGAAGGTCTCTGTGGATAGGGTTGTCAGGACAGAGGATACAGTGAGCTGCGTAGAGGAGGTAAAGGTCGTCGAGGAAGAGATACCTCTTGATGAGCTTCTCAAGCTGATAGACATACCGGAAGGATACAAGGTGCTTGGCAAGCCTTTCAAGGCGAAGTGTGTGGGAGGAGAGACATTCACCATGAGCAAGATGGTGCCTGACAGCATAGGTGATGTGCAGGCATTGAGGTGCATAGGGGACGCCTGCAGCTCAAGGACAGCTACGTATACTTCACAGATATGCCCCGGCAAAGAGGTCGTCAGGCTCAGGGAAGAGAGTCTGATGAACATAAGCACAGCGCCCGTCAATATAACCACTGTCAGCGCGAACCTCACAGGAGAGCATAACACCCTGCAGAGCGGGGAATTCTCTGTGGATTTCAGCGGCGATACCGAAGCGAGCATGTCCATGGCAACCGAGAATCAGCCTCAGCCTGCGAACAGGAACATGAAGATAGTCGGCACGCCCATGGTCGTGAAGTTCAGGAATGCTGCTGCTGCGTCTGATATGATAAACGTGACCGTCCCATACGTTGTCGGAGAGGAAGATGATGAGACCAGCGTGGCGGTATACGCGAAGAGCATCGAGGGGAATGAGACCCATTGGCTGTATGTCGGAGGAAAGGTTGATTTCATAAACAAGATAGTCAAGGCAAATGTGAACATATCAGCGTATGCCGATAAGGGTGAGATCACGCTTGCGCCCATGACCGTGATCTGTCACGAGTGCGGGGCAGGGGAGTTCCGGAATGAATTCACTCCATCACCTGACTCTCGCCAGGCCATAATTCTTCTCCACGGGCTGTGGGGTGTCGGCAAGGTATGGGAGAGCCTTATCACAGAGTTCAGGATGACCAACCAGCCCTACCAGCTCTGGACGTTCTCTTATCTCGCGACCAAGCCTCTTGATGAGTCTGCCAGGGACCTGGCGAACTATCTTGAGGCGAACAGCTACAGGTACGACAAGATTTACGTGATAGGCTACTCGCTGGGAGGATTTGTCACCCAGACCGCATTGGATTATGCTTACAAGGAGAACCTGGCCAGGCCAGGGGCGTATACTTTCATCGACAAGGTACGGAAGGTCCTGATCGTGGGAACCCCTAACGACGGTACGCCGGTAGTTAATTACATAGGCACGTTCATATCAGAATACATAAACTCAGAAGCGACTGAAGTGGTGCCTATAAACGATGCGATAAAGGACCTCCTCGCACAGGGTATACACGTCGAGCAGCTGCCTAACGTAAGCTACTATGCGATTGCGGGAACGAAGCCCTATGGGTTTATGGATACCTTAGGCCTGACCCGGCTTCTCTTCAAGAACGAGCCCAATGACGGGCTGGTGGGTGTCAGTTCTGTACAGCACGTCGGCAGCAAGCATTTGGACCAGGACTGTGTTGATTTCTGGTCGCGTCCTGTCCAGCACACTATGCTCATAGACGACAGCCTTGTGCAGAAGATCATGGGGCAGGTCATAGCTAGCGACATATTCAAGGAGCTTGCCGACGCACAGGTCGAGACGAACCTTTTCGGGTTCTCCAACTACGTCGAGCTCCAGATAGATGACTGCTCGCCTGATGACCTTTACATAGTCATAGGCAAGGAGAAGGAGCCTTCAGAGATAGAGAGGCCTGCGTATTGCGCCTGCGGAAACGGCATCTGCGACGGCATAGAGGATGGGGAGACCTGCCCTGCTGACTGCCTTGTCGTGGAGAAGCCCATGATGCAGAGGATCATAGAGCATTCACTTGAGATACTTGCCCTCCTCATAGTCCTGTTCATGTTAGGTGGTTTTGTGTTTGTGGTATACGAGAACCGTAAAAAGAAGAGACAGGTGCCTGAACTCCCTCCTGACTTCAATATAGCTGAGGTTAAAAGGATACCCGCCGATCATGTCCGCTACCTCAATATCGAGATGGAGAGGGTGAAGAAGAGGCTGATGGAGATAGACCTGCAGAAACTCCTGCTTGCCAAGAAGAAGGTAGCAGAGGAGGAGAAGAGGCGCATCGAGGAAGAGGCGCGGCTCCTTGCGAAAAGAAAAGAGGAGATAGAGCAGGACATAAGGAAATTCGAGCGTCATCTCCGGGTGAAGGTCATTACTAGGAGGAGACCCGTGAAAAACTCAAGAAAGAAAAGAACAAAAGGCAGAAAGAGGAAGACTTTGAAGAAGAAGACCGCAAAGGCGGTCAGGAAGAGGCATGTCAGGAGAAAGGTGAAAGCCGGGAAAAGAAAGAGTAAAGCAGGCAAAAGAAAGTAAGTTTTAAATATGGAATGATTATAAAACCATGAAAGGGGTGCGAAAAGATGGATAAGAAAGGCAAGCTCTCGACATTGCTGGTCATCGGCATATTTCTGCTGCCTATCATAGGGCTGCTGACGATGGACTACCAGCTCAAGAAGGCGAATGATGTCACAGGAGCCTATCTTGCAGATGGCAGCGCAGCATATGCTTATGAGAACATGCTGGCAAGCATTGTGGTCGGCAGCATGCTCGTCATAACCGTCCTTGCGCTGATAGTGGTCAAGGTGCACAGCTCGCATCTGATCAGGACAGCGCCTCTGGCCAAGATAAATGATGAGATCAAGAAGATAGATGAACAGATTGATACCAAGCTTCATTGAAGGGGTGATTGAGGATGCATCATAAGGTAGGGCATTTCGCTTTTGTCGGCGGCGTACTGATAGCCGTTGTTGCAGGCCTGCTCCAGGCCACCAGCACGTTCTTCGCGTTCAGCCTGCTTCTGCTGGGAATTGTCGTGGGTTTCCTGAACATATCAACCAAAGAGGACACGCATTTCCTTGTCGCTACCATAGCCTTGCTCGTCGCAGGCTCGGCGGATTTCCAGATACTGAATGTAATATTCAACCCATTGGGCACTGTCATGACATCCCTCTTCGCCAACATCAAGATATTCGTGGCTCCGGCGGCGATAGTCGTGGCACTGAAGGCCATAATCAAGCTTGCAAGGAATTGATCCCTGTTAGCCGGCTTTGCACAACACGAAGTCAGCAGGTGCCACCATGAAGTCAAGTTCTAAGAAAGCTCTAACGTATTGTTTCTGCCGAAGGCTTATCATTTATTGATTCGATGTCTAGAAAAACAGAAAAATCAACCGCAACACTGGCTCACTGTGGCATTCTCGCATTCCACCTGTATTTATAGCCGAAATGCTCCTTCTTCCTCTCGATGAACCCTCGCCGCATCAGCTCGTTGAACACCTGCTCGTGCATCCTGCTGTGCTGCTTGAGATCCTTCTCGCTCACCCACTGGCCTTTATGTCCGTACATGAAGAAATGCTGTATCTCATGCGCGAGCTTAACCCTCTCGCTCACGTCCGGATCCTCTTTTTTAAGTGGCATTTTACTTGGTAACATTCATTATGTCGTCAAGCAGCCTCTCAAACTTAGTATATCCTGCAGCTGCATTGAAATGTCCTGCTTTCTTGACCCTTATAAGCTTTGTCCCGAGCTTTGTCGCAAGCTCTTTTGTCTTTCTCACAGGGACGTATGGGTCGTTTTCTGACGCATAGACAAAGAACTCCTTGCTGTTTGCTCTGATTTTGTCCCAGTTGAATTGTTTCTTGACGAATGTCTTATTTATTTTATCGAATTCTTTATTGTCAAGCACATCAATGAATCCAGCAACAAAAAAAGCGGCTTTGACAGGTCTCTTGAGCCTTTCCAGCACAGTGACTATGAACGCAGGCCCAAGGCTGTGGCCGACGAATATTGTGTCAGGCCCTATGTGCTGCAGGTACTCATGTAATATCTCAAGCCAGTTCCCAAGATACTGTCCTTCTGGTGTCGGGAACTCTGGCACAAACACCTTGTGCCCTCTTTTTTCCAGTTCTTTCTTCAGCCATGGGAACCAGTTCTCCTCTGGATTTCCATACGCTCCGTGGATTATTATTATTTTCATCTTCTCAAAAATCCCCCAGCGTCTGCTGGTCCTTGTTGAACCTCTCCTTGTATTTCGGCGGCTCCACCGCCACGAAAGAGAAGCCCCAGTCCTCTGCCATCTGCTGGGCATTGCCTGTTATCTTCGGGGCGGCTATCACCCCTTTGATATTATCTGTTCCTTTGATCTTCTTCATCTTCTCGACATACCTGCGCAGCTGTGTCACAGCCGCAAGGTCTGCGCAGTAGCGTTTGCATTCCACTATCACGAGGTTGTTGTCTTTGTCATACCCGAACACGTCTATGAATCCGTATTTCGTCTGCTCTTCCATGGACAACGGCTTGAAATCAGCGGATATCAGTGAGGGATTGCTGTATATCATCTCTGACATGTCCTTCTCTGTGCCTATGATCTGTATTTTCTGCCCGTCCTTGAGCGGGTGCGAGTTTATGAAATGCACTTTGCTCATCCTGATGTCAAGGTATTCCTTTAGCTTTGTGTTCTGCGAGCAGAGAAGAAGCTTTCCGTCCGCCACCTTGACGCTGTGCTTTGCCTCTGGCTTCATGTAGTTGATGGGGTTGTTGCCTTCCGGCTGGTGCACAAGTAAAGTGTTGTCTGCCTTTATCACTATCAGCCTCTCTCCGGCAGGCAGGTGAGCCTCTGCCCTTCCGCTGTACTCTACCTCGCACTCACAGCCTATCACGATTGTCTCGTTGCGCCTTATCGCGTCCCTTATCCTGACTGCATAAGAATCCACTTTAACCCCCCGGGACCATCTCAAGAACAAGGTATTTTTATATCTTTTGCAGGGCTTTTAAAGAATATTCACTACACCAGCCTGCTTATCATATCGCTCTTCGTGACCACACCGACTATCTCCCCTTTCCTTGCCACGATGAGCAGGGGATAATGCCGTATCAATGATTTGAGCACCGATAGCTTGGTGTCCTCGCTGACTATCGGAGGCGGGTCGACCATTATGTCCTTTGCCTTGAGCTGCTGGACATCCTCCTGCCCTATCACGTCGAGCATGTCGCTCTCGGTCAGCAAACCTACAATCTTTTTCCCGTCCACGACAGGGACCTGTGATATCCCTTTCCTGTGCATGATCTTGACTATCTCAACAATCCTGTCGCCTGGCTTTGCATTCACCACGCTCTTCTGCATCACTTCCTTCGCGCTCAGCTCCTTGCTCTTGCTGAGCCTGTCAAGTGCCTCGAATATCTTCTGCACCTTGGAATAAGTGGGATCTATCTTCCCTGCCTCTATCTTCGCGACAAGCGACTGCGAAACTCCTGCCTCTTTCGAGAACTCTGTCTGGGTTAATCCCAGCTGCTTGCGTATCTTCCTGAGGTTGTCTATCTCGTATGCCATAAGCAAGAAAGAATATTTGTTGTTTATAAATATTCCTATGTTACTAGGATGCGGGAATCACTCAGTTACCCTCTTGATCCCTTTATCCTGTATTATCTTCTCTAGCTCTGTCTTGGTTAGGAACCTGTTGTAGGTCACCTTGTCTATGACTACTGCGGGAGTGCCCTGGACATCATACAGCCTCTTGACTGTATCGAGCGCAGCGTTCTCAATCGCATAATCGAATGAATAGATGTACACGTTCGCGTAGTTCCTCCTCAGCCACGTTAAGATGAAGCCCTGCTCCTCACAGTCCTTGCAGTCCTCTTTATTCGTGTAGAAATACAGTATGAGCGCGCTTGTCTGGTTGCATTCCTTCCTTGTCTTCTGCATGAACAGCCAATGCCTAAGCTCAAGCAATGAATAATATTCCTTGAGGTCGATGACATTCCTGTCGTCCTCTCCGAGCCGGTTCTCCATGTAATCGAGTTTGGATGACATATCATACAGCTCGTCAGCGAGAGGTGTATTGTTGATATGCGAGCAGGGGTCCTCTGCAATGAGCTCGTACTGTAGCTCCATTGAGGTCGTGTCTGTCTTGAGCTCCTGGCCTATGTCGTCGATCTGCTCGAGCTTCTGCGAGGAGTAATAGTTCCCTATGAGTATGCCGACTATGAATATCAGCGTCGTTATGGCGAATACTGCCAGGTATTTCCCTTTGTCCAGCCTCTGTCTCCTGTGCATCTGAACCCTCATCGCAAAAATCAGTAATACTTTGTCTCTGTGTGCTTGCGCTCCCTTCCTCTCCATCCCACGTCATTGCCTTTCATCCTGGCGTGTATCGCTGAGGCCCACCAGTACGCGTAGAGTGGGAGATACAGGAACATGAACAGCAAGTATGACCATGCGAGGCTCTGCTTCTCCTTGGAAAGCCTCTTCGCGAGATAGACCATGATTACTCCTATCACCAATGCCACAAGGCCTATGAGCATGAGCGGGCTCTGGTCAAGGTAGAACATGTCCCACTTGAACTCGAGCAGCCTCCAGACATCGAAGTTTACATTGTAGAGGTTGACGAGCCGTGTCCAGTTCTTGTCTATCATGACATATAGAGAGTATATGACCATAATCATCGCTATCCCTACTGACAGGAATGCGCTCGGCATAATGAAAAGCCCCAGGTTGCCGTACTTCCTTGAGAACAGTATGTGCTTGTACTTCTGCGTGTTCTCGATGAATCCCTTGTACCACCTTACCCTCTGCCTCTTCGTGGTCATGAACGTCGGCATCGGCACCGCATACACGTTCGCGTCCACTGCGTTCTCTATCTCATAGCCTAATGATTGTATGCGTAGGGATATCTCGATATCCTCAGTGCATGTCGTGGTATCATACCCGCCGGTCTTGTCGAATAATTCCTTCCTGAACACTGTAAATGGCCCGGGAGTGACGTGGATGCTTCCGAGGTACGCGAATACCTTCCTCAGATATACCCCGAGAAGGAACTCTATCACCTGTATCCTCTGCCAGATCGTCTTCGGCGGAGTGCACTTCAGGGAAGGTGTCACTGCCATCACGCTCTTCTTCCTGAAATAGCCGAGCATCTTCAGCAAGGCCCTAGGTTCGACAACAGAGTCTGCATCAAGGCACGCGACAAACTCGCCTGTGGCGTGCTCCAGCCCCATGTTGAGTGCCGTGCCTTTTCCGCCATTCTGCTTTGTAAGGACTAGCACTCCATCCTTTTCGAATCCGCGCGCAATCTCGAGCGTCCTGTCCTTCGAACCGTCATCTATGACTATTATCTGTAGCTTGTCTTTCGGATACTTGAGCCGCAATAATGACTGCAAGGTCTTGGACAGGCACTTCTCCTCATTGCATGCAGGCACCATGACTGTCACTTTAGGCAATACCTTAGGCGCCTTGGGATTCCTTATCCTGCTACGGTTCTCAACAAGCGTCAGAAGGAAGAATACCGCAGTATATAGGCCGAAGAAAGATGCTGTGTACAATATGATGTCCCAAAATTCCATCTTTACCGATTTTTTGGCTCTTTTTGCCTCTTTATATATTTAATAGGCATAGTGGCCAATCTATTTAATAACTTTTTCCCTGTTTTCTGCCTCTTTGGGTGTTTCAGGCCCGGCCAAGATTATTCCAATAAGAATATTTTTTTCACGAACCTTATTAAAGAAAGGATTTCGCAGACAGTATGCGCATAAAGGTCATGCGCCCATGTATCATACTAGAACGGCAGAGAGGTGGTCTGAATGAAGAAAGGAAAGTATCTTTTTACATCAGAATCTGTTTCTGAGGGGCATCCTGACAAGGTATGTGACCAGATATCTGATGCAGTGCTTGACGCGTGCTACCGCGAGGATCCGTATTCCCGCGTCGCCTGCGAGACTGCTGTGAAGGACAACAACATATTCATCCTGGGCGAGATAACCACCAGGGCAAAGCTTGACTTCAATGCTATAGTCAGAGGGGTGGTCAGGAGGATAGGCTATACCCCTGACTGCGGGTTCGACCCTGATAACTGCAACATATCTGTCTTCATCAGGGAGCAGTCCCCTGATATATCGCAGGGTGTGAGCGAAGGCGAAGGCCTGCACACGGAGCAGGGAGCAGGGGACCAGGGCATCATGTTCGGCTATGCCACCAACGAGACCCCTGAGTTCATGCCGTTGCCGATATCGCTGTCGCACAAGCTCCTCATCGGGCTCGCAGAGCTGAGACGTTCCGGCAGGCTCCCTTATCTGCGTCCTGACTCTAAGTCCCAGGTCACTGTGGAATATGAGGATGGAAAGCCTTTGAGGGTTGACACAGTTGTGATTTCAACCCAGCACAAGCCTAACATCCCGCACTCCCGCATAAAGGAAGACATGATAGAGCAGCTTATCAGGCCTACTTGCGGCAGATGGATCGACAGCAGCACAAAATTCTACATCAACCCCACAGGGTCGTTCGTCATAGGCGGGCCTGTCGGCGACGCCGGACTCACAGGCAGGAAGATAATAGTCGATACCTACGGAGGACATGGCTCGCACGGCGGCGGCGCTTTCTCAGGCAAGGATCCTACAAAAGTTGACAGGTCCGCAGCCTACGCAGCAAGGTACATAGCCAAGAACATCGTCGCTGCAGGACTTGCAGACAAGTGCGAGGTGCAGCTGGCATACGCGATTGGCGTGGCCCGGCCGGTATCCATCCTGACCCACTGCTTCGGCACCAACCGCATCCCTGAGGAGAGGATAGCAGTGCTTGTCGAGAAGCATTTCCCTGTCAAGCCTGCGGATATATTGAAGGAGTTCGACCTTCGAAGGCCCATCTTTGAGAAGACCGCTTCATACGGGCATTTCGGCCGGGAAGACCCTGATTTTGCATGGGAGAGGACAGACAAGGCAGACCTGCTGAGAAAAGAGGCCGGCATCCTCAAAGCTGCCGAACATCCGGGCATAGAAGTGCCTCTGGACGGGAGATAGCCAGAAAAAGGATGAAAGGATTTTTGTCTTTTTTATTTATTTTTCTTTCTTGTTTTGCTTCTTCTACTCTCCTTTCGCAGGATGGAACGGCTTCTCTGCATATTCCGGCACCCATGATTCCATCTGGAAGTACTGCTTGATGGCGCCCAGCAGCCTGGCAGCGTCCCGTACAGCCTCGTTTTCGACATCCCCTATCTGCCTGCTGTATATCCTGTTCAGATAGAATTTCTGGAGGTACTTGTTCTTGAGCAGGAAGTTGTTGTCCCAGCTCTTGTTCGGGTCAAGCTCCATACGTATCGTGACGAACGCGTCTACTTCTCCCTTGTTTGTCTTGACCTTCTGCCCATCGACCACTATCTCATGCGGCACCAGACCGAGAAGGTGATAATCGACATCAAGGTGGAACTTGAAGAATGGCGTCGCATAAGGGCTCTTGTCAGCCCGCCACCATATCCAGACCTGCTTTGAGCCGCCAAGGTCCCTTTCAAGATAGAGCCTTTCCATCCACTGGTCCCCTCTCGGACCTCCGCCTCCTATGCAGTATCCTTCATCTATGAGCCACTCATGCACCCTCTTATATAGATATTCGAGGCTGAACACGTCCTTGAAATTGAACCTGAAGCTGCGCACAGTCCATTTCTTGTGTAGTTCATAAGGCGGTGGCATAACCCTATCCAAGCCAACTATGTTTATAAAGGTTTCGTCCCGAATTGGCGCCTAAAAATAAATGAAAAACAGTATTAGTCAATGTTAGTCAATGAAAAAAACACGGTTTCAGCAAATGGACTGAACCAGGGGGTTATTGATGCTTTTCTTTAGAGAACCTGGACGTGCATCAGGAATAGTTTTTTAAAGAATCATCTTTTCTTTCTATAAAATGTTCGTAGGGATCGTTGGAAAGCCGAGCTGCGGCAAGAGCACTTTCTTCAAGGCAGCCACGCTTGCAGAGGTTGATATTGCGGACTATCCTTTCACTACGATAAAGCCCAACCATGCAGTAGGGTTCGTGAAGGTAGACTGCGTTGACAAGGAGTTCGATAAGCAGTGCAACCCGCGGGAAGGCTTCTGTATGCACGGCCAGCGCTTCGTGCCTATTGACCTGATGGATGTAGCAGGCCTTGTGCCTGGAGCGCACACAGGGCTGGGCATGGGCAACCAGTTCCTGGACGACTTGCGCCAGGCTGATGCGCTCGTGCATGTCATCGACGTCTCAGGGAGCGTGAACGAGAAAGGCGAGCCTGTCACGCCGCTGAGCTATGACCCTGCAAATGATGTTAAGTTCCTCGAGGAGGAGCTTGACATGTGGTACATGGGCATCATGAAAAAGGGCTGGGAGAGGTTTGCCCGCACGGTGATGCAGGAGAAAGGCAGCATAGCAAGGGCTGTCGGCAAGCAGCTGTCAGGCCTCAAGGTCACAGAGGAGATGACAGAGGATGCGATAAACAATCTCGGTCTCGACCTCGCGCATCCTGACAAATGGAGCGAAGCCGAGCTGAAGAGCCTTGCGGTAGCGCTCAGGAAGCAGACAAAGCCCATGATAATCGCTGCCAACAAGGTCGATGTCCCTGGAGCTGAAAAGAATTATGAGCGAATAAAGGAAAAATTCAAGGATTACATCATAATCCCGTGCTCTGCAGAGTCAGAGCTCGCCCTGCGCGAGGCTGCGAAGCACAAGATGATAGATTATGTCCCTGGCGACAGCTCATTCAAGCTCCTGGAGCCGAAAAAGCTCAGCGACAAGCAGAAGGCCGCCCTTGACTTCATCCAGAAGAATGTCCTTGACCCCTTCGGCTCGACAGGCGTGCAGGATGTGCTCAACAGCGCCATCTTCGAACTCATGGGATACATCGCGATATTCCCTGGCGGTGTCAACAAGCTCGAGGACCAGCATGGCAATGTCCTGCCTGACTGCTTCCTCCTGCCTGAAGGCAGCACGGCCCTTGACTTCGCGTTCCGCATCCATACTGACATAGGCAAGGGCTTCATCCGTGCAATAGATGTCAAGACCAGGATGACTGTCGGCAAGGAGCATAAGCTCAAGCACAGGGATGTCATGGAGATTGTGACTTCTAAATGAATTTTTGAGTTTTTTTTGCTTTACAAACAAAACTGCTTAGTTTCTCTACCCTATCCCCCCTCCTATGATGTTTCCCGCTATCATGTTGAACAGCAGCATGACTGCCAGTGATATGAAGCAGTACAGCAGGGTGCTCCGCGTCATGTTCGTGCCTATCTCATAGTTCTCAGAGAGCTTGTCGAACCCGTTCTCGATGCCGTTCACGAGTATAGTCAGTATGTAGACTATCTGCACGACATAGAAACCTACGATGATCTGGAAGTAGAAGGTGGGCATGCCGTCTCCGAAGAGCTGTGTCAGCCCTACAGCTGCCCCTGCGCCGCCTGCTGCTGCGGAAGCTGTCTCTTCCTGCAGCACGTTCAGCTGCGTTCCCAGCTTGCCGAGTATTGTCGTGACCATAGAGGTTATACCTATGACTATCGCCGATATCACCGGTGTCAGGAACTTGATCTGCGACTTCATGGATGATATCGTGTCTGCCATCAGGTCCTTGAGCCTTTCCTCTACGCTGTGCATCTCTTTTATGTACCTGGACACATTGATCAGCGCCTGTGCAGCCACGAGCGGGCCTTTCTTCGCGCTCTCCACGAGCACCTTCATGGATGTCTCGATGAGGTCGGAAGGGTATTGGAGTATCGCCCCTGTATCGGGATCGAATATGGCCTGCTCGACGCTCATGCCGAGCTTTGTTATGTTCATCGACACGAGCCCGAAGAACTTGCCTGAGTACGTGTCTGGTATCGCGCCCGCCACCCTCTGGAAGGCGATCTCCGCAGGCAGCCCGTCGCTCAGCCTGTTCCCGAGCTGGAACAGTGCGGATGCGAACTCTCCCTCGAGCTTCTTTGTCTGGTCGCGTATCTTAAGCACGTTCTTGGTCCTCAGCCTGTAGTACAGGCCTATGGCCAGTCCTGCTGCGAGCGGCATGAATGTACTGAGCAGGGCCGCGCCAAGGCCGTACGGACCTATCTTGCCCTCTATTTGGGTATTGACAGAGTCCTTGTACTCTATAAGATAGAATTTCGCGTCCTCATTAGTGTAGTCGTCTATCTGCATTATCTTCCCTCCCGTGGTCGTGATTACGTCCCAGCCAGGAGCGAGTATGTGTATTATGATGGGGAGAAAAGCGATTATCAGGAATGTGACTCCGAGGAATATGCTTATGTATATGGGGTTGATCTGTATCTCGCTCGGACCGAGCTTTATGATGAAGTTCCTGAACTTGCGGAGTTCAGGGTTCTTTGATATGTCGACATTGCCGTACCCTGTCGGCCTCTTCGACAGTATCTGCTTCCCGAGATAATAGACTGAGGCAGGAAGTATGATATTGTACAGCGTGGCTATGTGGTACCACGAGACCCCTTCCATGAAGCTGACCACCAGGGGCAGTATGACGAGCCCGAGTATCGGCAGTATTATGCCGAGCATGTGGAGCATGGTTATAGGAGACTTGAGGTTGTGCGCGTAATGGAGCATCTTCTCGTATGTCTCCTGAAGTATCACGTCAAGCGACTTGTCGAGCATCCCTACCCTGGCGGTCTCATCTCCCTCCAGCAGCGAACCCTCGATGAGGTGCATCGCCTCTATGAACTCCATGTTCCACTTGCGCCACGTGTCCAGGTAGGCGTCCAGGCTCTCTTTTATTGTCGAGTATTTCTGCGTCTCGAGGTTCCAGATGATCCTCTTGAAGTCGAGCGAAAGCGGCGGCGAGAGGTGCTCTGCGGCAAAGTCTATCGCGAGCTCCAGATTGGAGGTGTGCCTCATGTAAGTGACTACGTAGAATATGGACAGCACCATCTGGTTCGATGCCTTCATCCTCCAGCCGTTCGCCAGGAAATGAGGTGCGTTTCCCAAAGGCCCGAGGAGTATCGCGCCTGTTATCAGGAAGAACGCAGGGAAGAATATTCCTCCGCTGGTCAGGATGAACGAGACCAGCACTCCTACCAGGATGTATGCGAGGGGGAACAGCAGCGAGAACGAATACGCGCCTGCCGGCGTTATGTTCATGTGGCAGACGTCTATCGACTCCTGCAGCAGGGCTGCCTTCTTCTTGTCAGGCGTTATCTTGAACAGCTTCTCTGCCTTGTTGCAAGCCTTCTCGTACCATGAGTGGTGCTTTGGAAGGTATTCCTGCTTGAACTCCTTGTACTCGCGGGTCCTTATGACACCTACCGTCTGCACTTCCTCGTCGTCAGGAGAGAGGTTGACCTCTAGCTTGGTCTTGTACTTAGCCAAGAGCTTCTCCATCTCATCCTTGCTGATCTCTGGCAATCAATCCACCTCTTTTTTGAAAAATTTCAACTGTCTTCATGCGATCCGGCCCTGGTCAGCTTTCGCTCAGCATGCTCCAGAACTTCTCTGCCCCATGAAGTATTATGCAGTCCTTGTAGTAGTGCCTGTTCTTTGCCAGGTGCGAGCTGTTCATCACTGTCCTGTTCCTGAACATGGAAAAGTCTACACCGGTTATCTTCTCCGGCACTATGAGTATGATGCGGCTCCCTTTGACAAGTACGGAATGGACGCTGTCCTTTACCTGTTCTATCTTTTCGATTATCTTGGCTGACTGCGGGTTCTTGCTGATCCATTCAGCTGTCCTTCTGGATTCTATGAGTGAAAGGTACGAGAGCGCGAGCTGTGACTTTAGATTGAGTGAGCACACAGAGACATTTCCTACTTTCTTCACATCAACGATTCCTTCCTTGACAAGCGCCTGTATGAATGTGTGCGCGTGAGAATAAGCCACCCCCAGGCTCTTGGCGATGTCAGAGATAGAGTAGAGATTATGAAGGTCTCTGGAAAGCAGTTCTATGATTCTGTGCCTCAGCGTTACTGTCATTATTGCTCGCTAAAAGAGTTAATGGGGGTGGAGCGCTCCAGTCTCCCGGAGCGCCGTTGGTATGTAGGGGGTTAACAGGAGGTTAGACCTGCTAATCATGAATTTTTTCGCCAAATGTTTATTATCTATTTTTAAGATACATTTATCTTTTCAATAATAAACAAAATCTTTTTAATGACTTACTTCTATCTAAAGAATAGATATATTTAAACCTTTTGTTTTTGCACCTAAAACCCTTCAAACAATAGAAATCTCAAGAATCAGCGTTTTCTCGCATAAGACGCTCTACTTCTGCCTCAAGCTCGGCTATCCTTTGGTCCTTCTGTACTATATCATCCTCCAGGTCGGCTACAAGATCCGTAGTGTTCACGATGACCTTCTGGATCTCAGTCCCCTTTTCTTTTCCATTATAACCGTCTGCCTTGTCGCCGTATTTGTACTGGCGGAGCTCTTCATGCGCTGCTGCCAGCTCTTCATTGATCTCATCCAGCCTCCGCCTGAGCCCCTCGACATCCCCTTCCATGCCTTTGATGTATTTCTCTCGCTCGTCGAGACCGGCCCTCCTGGCTTCCAGCGCCTGGCGTTCCTCTGCCAGCTTCCTGCGCTCAGCAGGATTCGCCTGGAGATACATGTTCACCAGTCTCTCATGGACGTATCTCTCACCCCCGCATTCTACAGACTCAGGAGCCTTCTCTGGAAATTCCCTCTTCAGCGCTTGCTCTAGCTTTTGAATATCCTGTGGTCTGTCCTCGCCCATGTAAAACACTTCCTCACACTAACACCTCTCATAAAAAAGCAGTCAATCAGCATATATATACTTTACGAAGCCCTTAAAACACTAGAATTCTGCAGAAATGGCCTGCTCAGCCTTTCTTATTGTCGAAATACGCCTTCACTGAATGGTTCATCTTAGGTCCTGCAGAAGGTCCCAGCGCATAGTATATCTTCTCTGCCTCAGGCCCCCATGAATACTCCCCTTTCTCCTTCTTGATGTCCTTTACTATGAATTCCTGCGTCGCAAGTCCCTTCTTCAGATGATAATAGATAGACCGCATGCATACCTCAGGGAATATCTGCGAGTATATCTTGTATATCTCATACGCATACCCCTGACCTAGAAAATAAAGTATCTCCACTATGTTCTGCCGGATTACTGACTTGACAGGCCTGCCTCGTTTCTTCATGCGGCTGAAAGAGAAATCAATCGTTTAAAAACTTTTTGAAGTTGGAGAAGTTGGATTTAAGGCAGTATCTTGAACCTCGTGCTCAGCAGGGTCCATTCTCCCAGCAGGATTACCAGCGCGATTAAGAGGAACGGGACAGCAAGCGGGTAAGGTATGTTCTGCTCCGAAAGCGACCTTATATCGGTGAATGCTGATTCCATCTGTGCCTTGTCGCCGGCACTGAAGAACCTGCCGCCTGTGTTGTCAGCTATCCTCTGGAGGCTTGCTGCGTCCACAGTGGACAGTAGCTGCGTTAGCTCAAAAGCGCCTCCTTTCTCTGTGGCTATCCCTATGGTATGCACCGCGACTTCTTTCTGCGAAGCGTATATTATTCCTTCATCAAGCGGACCGCCTGAGGTGTGCTGTCCGTCTGTCATCAGTATCACTGCCCTTGATTTTTTGGCTCCCTCGGTAGCGAGGGCATTCACAGCAGTCACTATCGCCCCTGCTATGTCTGTCCCTCCTGAGCTGCTTATCTTTACGTTCTCTACGGCCTTTATGGCCTCTTCCTTGTCGTTCGTCAGCCTGCTCTCGACCTTTGACAGGCCTGAGAAAGACACCACTGCTATGCTCACTTCAGCATCGACAGAATCTATGAAGTCTATCGCTGTCTCTTTCGCTGCTGCAAGCCTGTTGGGAGTGAAGTCGTCCGCGAGCATGCTGCTTGACGCGTCGATGGCTATGGCATAGTCGAAGTCGCTGCTCATGCCTGACATCCAGAACGTCATCCCTGCTGCAGAGAGTATGAGGAAAAGAACGACGAGGATCCTTGCGATAAGTATGGTTATGTTCTTGGAGAGCACCATGGACCCTGTGACCCTCTTGAGCGCCTCGAAGTTCGCGAAGAGGACTGCCCTTCGCGTCGTGTACTTCATCAGGAAGAAATGCAGGGCTACCATGAGCGGGATCGCGAAAAGCGCCCAGAGTACATGGGCATTCAGGAATGTTATCTTAACCAACTGCTGCCCTCATCGCCCTCATCTTGAAGAACTTGAACAGCTCCTTGTTGAAGGGCGCGTCTGTAGTTATGAACATGAAGTCTATCTGGAGATCCTTGAGCATCTTCATCAGGTTCTGGTCCTGTTCATGCATGAGTTTTTCATAATCCTGTTTTATGATTCCTGTGTCTATGAGCAGGTTCTCTCCCGTGAACGGGTCCTGGACATATACCTGGCCGACCGATTCAGGCAGCATAAGGTCTCTCGGGTCCCTGACGACGAATGTTATGATCTCGTGCTTGACTGACATAAGCTTCAGCTTCTCGTACCAGTTGCCCCTCAGCCCTATGAAGTCGGATATGATTATTATTATCGCGGGCCGGTCCATCATCGCGTTGAAGTCGTGCAGTGACTTCTCCAGGTCAAAATCCCCTTCATAGTTCTTGGGGTCTGTTATCGTCCTCAGCATTATGTAGAACTGCTTGGTGCCTATGTTCGGAGGTATGGACTTGATCACCCTGTCAGAGAATATTGTGAGCCCGACCGAGTCCCCTTCTGTGAGCAGTGAATGTGCCATCGACGCGAACATCTCTATGGCATACTCGTTCTTGAGCTTAGGGACCGAGCCGAATGACATGCTGCTGCTGACGTCGACGAAGAACATGATGTTGTTGTTCCTCTCCTCTACAAGCTCCTTGATCACGAGATATCTTGACCTGAGCGATGCCTTCCAGTCGATGTTCTTGGCGTCATCCTCTCCGGGGTTGTAGTTCCTGTATCCCTGGAACTCCAGGCCCCTGCCTTTGAAGACTGAACGGAACTCTCCTGCAAGAAAGCCGGAGATGCCTTTCTTGGAGATGACTTCCATCCTCTTTATCATAGGGCTGACGTCTACCTTGAACTCTTTCATTTTTAGACCGTTTATGGTACAGGTATCTTCTGGAGAATTTCCTTGATGATGTCAACGGTAGTCACGTTCTCTGCCTGGGCCTCATATGTCAGGATGAGCCTGTGCCTGAGCACGTCATACGCGACTTCTTTGACGTCCTCTGGTACGACATATGTCCTTCCGAGGAGCATGGCGTTCGCCTTTGCTGAGATGAAAATTCCTATCGACCCTCTCGGTGAGGCACCCCACTCCAGGTAGTGCGCCTGTTTGAGCTTGTATGACTCGGGGTTCCTTGTCGCATCTATTATCGTGACCAGGTATTTCTCTATCTTTGGCGAGAGGTATATCTTCTTGGTCGCCTCCTGCATGTCGACGATGATCTCAGGTGAGAACACGGGGTTGATGTCAAAATGCTCGAACTTGTGAATGGTCATGTTCTTGTTCAGGATCTCTATCTCGTCGTCCTTCGTGGGGTATCCTACCTGCAGCTTGAACAGGAACCTGTCCACCTGCGCTTCAGGGAGAGGGTATGTTCCGACCTGCTCGAGCGGGTTCTGCGTCGCCATCACGAAGAAAGGGACCGGCAGCTGGAGGGTCTCGTGCCCGATGGTGACCTGTTTCTCCTGCATGCACTCCAGGAGCGCTGACTGGACCTTCGGCGGCGCCCGGTTTATCTCGTCTGCGAGGATGAAGTTTGCGAATACAGGTCCTTTGATTATGTAGAACCCTTTCTCTTTCTGGTAGGATGTGAGGCCTGTGATGTCTGACGGCAGCAGGTCTGGCGTGAACTGGATCCTCGCGAATGAGCAGCCCATGGTCTGCGAGACAGTCCTTACCATCAGGGTCTTCGCTATGCCTGGAACTCCCTCGAACAGGATGTGGCCGTTTGAGAATATTGCCCTGAACACGCTGTCTATGACATGGTGCTGGCCTATGACGACCTTTCCTATCTCGCTTTTCGTCTTCTGGACTAGATCGTGATATTCCTTTATTTTAGCTTCTAGCTTCTTCATCTCTTCCTTGGTAAGTTGCTCACCAGGTTTACTACTGCTGAAAAGCGCCATGTTCTTAAATCACCTCTTTTGCATTTAAAAAGTTATATTAGCACTTTTAAATGGTTAAATGGTCTGATATCCTGATATCCTAATATTTTCGTCTTGCCAGCTCTCTCCTCCTCTTTCTCATGTGCACCCACCCTATGATTAGGCCGATTGCGACCAGTAATGTAACAAGCGTTGCTGCAGCCATGATGAATACGGACTCCCTTGCCATTCCATACAGCTTGGCAGGCGCCTCTATCTCTGGCTGCAGTTCCCGCGGAGCGATAAGGTACTTGCAGCTCTCGATTATCTGGTCGAGCATGACGTCTGCCTCGTTGACCCGTTTTTCTTTGATGAGGTCCTTTGCCTTGCGTAGGAACTCGTTCAGCTCCAGGCATTCGGGGTTCGTGCTGAGCAGGTCCTCTGCGAACGCGAGCTTGGTATTGACCTGGGTGTCGTTCCCTTCTGCTTTCAGCAGCGAGTTGACGAATATCTTTGATTTCTCAGTGAAGGTTGATGTCTTCTCTGTGCCATCCTCTGCGATGCTTGTCGCGTCAGCTGTAGCCTCGATGAGTATGTCATAGTTTCCGAATGTCTTGTACGAATTTACGGTCAGGGTTATGAACTCCTTGGCATTGGGCTCCATCAGGGGTATGTAATCCCTTGACAGCTTGAGTATCACGTTCTCGTTCTCAGTGGTCGCCTTTATCTTCAGGTCTTTCATGGTGAAGTTGCTGTTGAATATATTGAGGGGTATCTCCATGGTGTCGTTGATGTATGTCGTCACCAGCCGGGGTGTTATCAGCCTGAATGATACCGGTGTAGTAACGTACTTCGGCACTTCGTACGGTACAGGGTTGGAGACCGCTCCGCCTCCTCCGCCTACAGGTATTATGATGGGTTGCAGCTGCTGCGGCACCTCGCTCACGTTTATCGTCACTACGTTGCTGTCTGTGTTGCTGTATCCGTCGAACTTATGGAAAACGACCTTGACGCTTCCGAGGAACACTTCATTGGTCGTGATATATACCTTGTTCTTTTCAGGATTGATGGATATGTTTATGTCGGTGACGGCAGTGTTGTTCTCGCTGGTGACATTGTATGTTATGTCGTCATCTGTATCAGGGTCGTAGAAGTACGTGTCGAGGTCGACCCAGCTGGCGTTGTTCGTGCTCTGGTATATCTCCCAGTCTGCTATTCCATACCCCACTATGACGTTGTTGATGGAAGGTGTGCGGGCTGTGTTGTTGGTGGTCATTATGAGACGGTACTGTATGCACCGTTCGTTGTCGGATATTATGCGGGATCCCGATATGAGATATTCAGTGGCGTTTGAATAGTTTGTGGATATCGTCGATGGGCAGGTGGTCTGCGTGAGGCCCTGTGCGGTCCGGGTGTTGAAATGTATGTCGAAGCTCGTGTCGCTCGCAGGAGGCGTGGTGTTCCCTGACCAGTTTATTGCAGTGAACTTGTGGAAGTAGTTTGTCTCTCCTGAGTCAAGGACCTTGCTCTCGTACCATCCTCCGGGCCTGTATCCTGAGCCAGTATCTGTCAGTATTATCCCTTTGGTTCCGGGAAGCACCGTGACGTTTATCTTCGTGACGCCCGCGCTGAAGTGGCTGTAGTTGTTCTGCCTTATCTGGCCGAACCAGCCAATCCTGTTTACGTTCGAGACATTCACTGTCCAGTTGAATGTGGATGTTTTGTTGTGCGTATCTATCATCAGCACGCTTATGTTCCTCCATCCTGCAGAGAAGAAGTCTGCATAGTATCCGAATGATGACGCGTTTGCGCCCGTTACGTTCGTGCCGTTCACGATCCACTGGTACCTCACATAGTCGCCGTAGTCTATGTCAGTAGCCGTGATGTTGAATTCCATGGTCGAGTTCTCGCTCATGTTGAGGTAGTAGGTTATGTTGGGATGGTAGTCAATCACGATGGGAGCATCGTCCACGTTATAAACCTTAATGCGTATGATCGTGCTGTTCTTCCTTCCCGTGGTGTCATCTACTGTGAAGTTCGCGTAATATATTCCCACCTGATCGTTTGTCGGGGTGAAATTGACCCGTCCTGTGTTCCCATCATAGTTCGAGGTGTTGAACAGGGTTATGTTGGTGGTTACTGTTTGGTTGGATACGTTAGTGAAGTTTATGAAGCTGACTGTGAAGCTGAGCGTATTCTCAGGTCCGAACTCTCCTGTCCCGTATTCCTCATCCTTGGCATCCATACGGACTTCTGTATAGTTGTTCTGATAGAACGTGTTCTCCCAGACAGTCGTGTTCGTCGTGTAGTTCAATATGTTTGTGCTGTCCCAATATGTCGTGTTCATGCGCTGCGTGCCGTTTATGTAATACTCATCGAGAGGAGGTTCCCAGTATGGGAAGTCATTATAGCTGCCTATCGTGATGTTCATGAGCCTTGATACGTTTACCTCTCCGTCAGTCGCTGTGATGTTTATGATGTGCGTCCCGGTCTGGTCCCTGTTCGGCACGAAGCTTATGATCCCTGTGGTGCTGTTTATGTTGAAAAGCGTTGAGTTATCGAGATAGGATACGGTGTCCTGGTAGTCCTGGTCGGTCGCATTGATATCATAGACGAAAAGGAAATCCTCTGTGGCGTTCTGGTCGGGTAGTGGTGGCAGGATGGGGGGATTGTTGTACGTCACGTTGAACAGCACCAGCTCCCAGTCGTACCTGCCTGTGGAGTCGTTTATGGTTATGTTGACCCAGTTCTCTCCGAGGTACGTGACATTAGGCGTGAAGTTTATCATGCCTGTCTTCGCATAGGCAGGTCCTGCCGGATAGGTCGCTATGTTGAACATAGATGTGTTGTCGCTGAATGATTCCAGATTGTCGTCGGAGTCCGTGGCGTTCGCATATATCGTTACGATCTTGTTTATCTTCACGCTGTACTCTGTAGGCGCTATGTATAATATCGGGTCATGCTGGATGTCCTGGACGTTTATGGTGAATGTATCGGAGTCGCTCGCGCTTTTGCTGTCATTGGCATAGATGGTCACTGTGAAGGGGCTGTTGTCGACGTCTGACTGGTCGGGCGTGAACGATATGTATGCCGTGGCGTTTTGCGCGGAGCTGTTTGTCGTCACAAGGGTGAATTTGGAGTTTGTTGGGCTGGAGACTAGGTTGAATGTTATAGTGTCTATGAGGTCCACGTCGCTTGCGTTGAAGTATATGGTGGTCAGGTTGCCTTCTGTAGTGTAGATGTCAGGCAGAGGCTTCCCTCCTATGACTGGAGCGGAGTTGTTTATTATGCTCAGGTTGAATGTCATCAATGAGAAGTTCTGCCCGTCGCTGACGTTGATAAGGATGGAGTAGTTGCCTATGTCCGGCACTCCCGGAGTGAAGCTGATGAATCCGGTGTTCTCGTTTATGTTGAAAAGGCTGGTGTTGTCATAGTATTTCAGGGGGTCGTTGTCAACGTCATCCGCATGCACCTGTATCTCGGTCAGGGTGTCGGCATATGTCAGCTGGTCAGCGAGCTGTGTTACTGTGGGCGCATCATTCACGCCGGTTATGTTGATCGTGACATTGTTGCTGAGGGTGTAGTTGTATCCGTCATAGCACCTGAACCTCACGACCAGGATGCCGAATGTGTTCTGGTCAGGGACTAGCGATACATTATTAGGCTCTGTGGCGTTGATGTAGGCCGTTACCCCGCTCCCGGACACGAATACCATGTTATATGATAGAGGATAGTCGTCGAAGTCGTTGTCATAGAAGTAATCGTCAAGATTGAACTCGTTGAATGAGGGTGTATCCTCCTGCATGCTCACGTTGGGTATCGTTCCTACGAAGATCGGGGCCCGGTTCTCGTTGGTTACGTTGACTGTCCAGTTGATGAAGGCTGAATATTTGCCTGTGTCGCTTACGTTGACTGTTATGTTATGTATTCCTGCCGAGAAGTAATCGGCCGTGTAGTTGGCATAAGAGAAAGTGCTGTTGACCTTAGTGAAGTTGAGCAGGCTCCTATTCACCTGGCCATCAAGCAGCCATGTGAAATTCAGCACATCATGGTATATCAGGTCTATGTCCGCTGCTGTGACGTTGAATATGCTCCAGGAGTTCTCTCTTGCGGTCGCGCCGGTGATGTTCTTTGGGTTGTAGTCTGTTATGTGCGGAGGGTCGTTGATGTTGAGTATGTGCCAGCTTACTATGGCGAACGTACCGTTTCCTGTGTCGGTCTCCTGGACTATTGCCCAGCTGAAATTATAGTCTCCTACCTCGCTGTTTGTCGGGGTGAAGTTTAGGATTCCAGTAGTCGGGTCTATATGGTTCGAGAATGGAGGCTTGTTTATCGAATAGTTCAGGGGATCGCCTTCATCATCTGTAGCATTGAAGTCATAGAAGCATGTCGAATTCTGGTAGCAGGTTATTGAGGACGGTGGGGCAGGGGTGAAATATGGTGCATTGCCTGTACCTATTACAAGAGCTGCAGCTACGACCAGCATGATCCCTATCAGGAAAATCATTTTTCCCTTATTGGTCCTCTTTTTTGACATCTGTTTTTTCCTCTGGTCAATCCTCTATGATGATAGCTACATTCTGGTAATAGTAATGCTGTTGGGCATCATTTATTATTATCCAGACATTATGCCTTCCTACATCATCCTTATGTGCTGTGAAATCCACCACCCCTTCCTGAGATATCTCGAATAATCTCGAGTTATCGCTGAAAGTGATGCCTTCCTGGTTCGGCAGGACCCTGAAACTCACGTGTTCTCCGACCCTTGCCCTGAAATTAGGTATCCTCTCGAAGCTCAGGCTGTTGTCAGGGCTTGATCCTGTCACGAGTACATCTGACTCGAACGTATCGAGCGCCTGGTACCCTGTTATCTGGCCTTTCCAGACGAGAAGCACGGCCACGAGTATCATGGCGCTCGCGAACAGGAGGGCTATGAAAACCGTGTTCCTTTCAGACTTCATCCTTCTTATCTCATCTCTGCCTATCATGTTTTATTTTCCTTCCATCTTCTATTTCTTCCTTTTCCCTATCTTATCTATCGCTTCCTTTACGCCGAGCTTCTCGGCGCCTGAGAGTGTCTCGCTGATCTTTGCGATGTCACGCTCGGAGATGTTTATCTTTGTCTTCTTCTTGGTCTCTATCTCATTTACGAGCCGCTCAGCGATAAGCTTGGTCTGGCTGATCAGGGTCTTGACATCATCCTTCTCGACGCTCTCGCCGCCGTACTTTATCTGCGACAGCTCATCGAACAGGAGGTCGGTGGCCTTCCTGAGGACAAGAGGTATCTTGTGCTTCTCAAGGTCCTTGGTGAGCTCTTCATGTGTGAACGCGTATCTTATCAGGAATACCCGTTTGAAGAATATCCTGACCAGCCTGTCGACCTCATTGATCAGCTGGTTAACATCTTTGGATGGTATGCTTTCCTCAAGGCTGTCAAGATGGGTGTTGATCCACTGCAGTATGGGAAGCTCTTTCTCCACTAATCTCTTCTTTTCGAACATTCTTACCGACCTCATATAGTAGTTCAATAATTTTGCTTTCAGTCTTATGAACTTTTTCTTGAAAACTCCGAACAATAAGGCTAAGATCATTATCAGGAGGATCAATGCTGAAGACACTACGAGCAGCAGCAGGTTCCAGTTGAATGCCTGTGCATGTATGCGCACGGAGCATCTCTCGCAGGGTCCTCCGCAGTCTATCCCTATCTCTCCTTGGTTCAGTATGCCGTCAGAGCATGTTGCGCATGACCTGCAGGGTCCTCCGCAGTCTATCCCTTCTTCGCCCTGGTTCTGCGTGTTGTCCTCACATGTCGGGCAGACAGGACAGAAGGGCCCTCCGCAGTCCGATACGTCATCAGGGTCTGCTGACATGATCTGCAAGGCTTTCATTTCCCTCTGGTTGATTATACCGTCAAGGCAGCTTGGGCAGGGGGGGCATGGCCCTCCGCAGTCTATCCCTTCCTCGCCTTGGTTCCTGATCAGGTCCTTGCATGTAGGGATATATGTGCATGTCCTTGTGGTGTTGGGCATGTTCTTGCTGGTGCCGCACTCGTTCCTGTCCCTACAGGTCCTGAACTGGTATCCTGAAGTGAGGCATGGTCCCCAGTCTGTGCACGCCCAGTCTTCTTCGCATTCAGGGACCGATACGGCTCCGCCTCCTCCGCCTCCTCCGCCTCCTGCGGGTATCTTTATTGGGGGAGGCAATTCCCTGTATTCGACCTCCAGAGTGACCTTGTTTGAAGGTGTCGAGCTGAACGGGTCATGGGCATAGAATGTTATGTATGCGAATCCATAGAAGCTTCGGTCAGGGTTCAGGGTCACTATGTTTGCCCTGTCTACGGATACATTGATCCTGGTTGTGTCTATGTCCCATGTGTAGGTAAGGGGATCATCATCAGGGTCATAGAAGTAATCATCCAGGTCTATGACTGATATTGATGTCGCCCTTGGCCAGGTTAGGTTGGGTATGCTGGATATTAGTATTGGCGGCCTGTTCAGCACTTCAGAGCGCTGGCAGATGTCCATGCACCTGTACTTGCTTGATGAGTTGTCGTAATAGTAATAGCAGAAGTTGAGGTCCTGTATGGAGCTTGTCCCGCTCCTGCCTGCGTTGTCCTCCACAGTGACCCTGAAATAGTACACGCCTCCGGAGAACTGGCTGAGGTTGGTGGAGTTGGTGAGTGCCCTGAGTGGGGAAAGGTCGACCTGTCCTGTGCAGTGCGCCTCGCCTGCGGCCTCGCTTAGGTTGATGGCATCGGTGAGGACGACATGCGTGCTGTTCATTATCTCGACCACGCAGCCGGTCGCGTTGTCGGTATATCCGCTTCCGTCCATGAAATTTACCCCTATGTTGAGCTTTTCGGTGTCATTGAAGAACTTCTTGTCAGGATAGTTCTCAGCAGGATAAGAGTTGTAGAAATTTCCGTCCTGGACTGGTGTTGTCCATACAGTGAGGGGTATCTCTTTGGAGAACGGATCGCTCGGGTTCAGCGCGCCGTCATACGCCACCGCGCTGACGTTGTACGTACCTGATGTAAGGTTGGTCGAGTATGAGCAGGAGCTTGAGTTCACGAGGAAGTGCCCTGGAAGCTCCATGGTGCAGAAGGCGATGCCTGAGTTGTGTATACCTTCATCAGAGGCGTTTACCGTGAATGTGGCATTGACCGCTCCCGGGGATACCGTCCTATGGCCTGCTTCGGCTGTTATGTCCGTCACTAGGGGTGGCTTTTCGTTCTCCGCTATGTAGACTGGCGTGACTACATCGTCAAGCGTTCCTTCGACTGATGTAAGGATGTAGTTGTCGTAGTATCCCGGGGTGAGGTTGGCATCTGTCGTCGCGATGAAATTTAGGTCGAGGTTGCCGATGAATCCTGCGTTGTTCTCCGCGAGAACTCCGTAAGAGCCGCGTAGGAAGGTGAAGTTTGTGGTCGTGCCTGTCATGAATGTGGTGGTGCTGTCCAGGACAGATGTTATGTTCTTTAGGCTGTTCTTTGAGTTGCCGAGTATGAAGAGGAGCGATGACGCGTTCAGTGAGTTCCGGCTGAACCTCACTGTATAGTTCTTTCCCGCTACCACGAATTTCGTGGGGCATACGGTTATGGCGCCGACATCCATGGGCGTGCAATAGCTATCATCGTAGGAGCCTGTTACGCATTTTAGGGTGTACTGGCAGTCGCTGTCGCCGCAGTCAGTGCCTCCATCGTTATCATTGTCGATATTGTCGTCGCATTGTCCAGGACCCAACTCATTCAGGGTGTAGTATGCCGTGCTGCAGTCGCTGTCGTTCATGTCCGTGCGCCAGTCATGGTCGTTGTCTATACCGTCAGTGCAGTTCGTCTCGGATAGGCCGCATATGCCCACTCCGGCCTTTGGCAGGCCGTAGCAGTCCGTGTCAGAGCAGTCGACAGACCCGTCGAAATCGTTGTCGTCGGTGTCCCGGCACGCATCTATCGATATGTTCTCGGTCCCTGCGCACGGCCTGCACTGTCCGGGATATCCCGCGAGTATGCCGCTCAGCCCCTTACAGGTGGATGGATCGTCGCAGTCTGTCAGCCCGTCCCTGTCATTGTCGAAGCCGTCATCGCATATCGTCTCGTTCCTGAACTGGCACACCGCGCCAGTCGCTGCGTCGCCGACATGACCTGCACAGTCAAGATCCTGGCAGTCCCATCCTCCGTATACAGGTATGCCCAGCCAGGTGTACTCTCCGTTAGGGGATATAGAGTCAAGGTCATTGTCCAGGTTGTCTGTGCAGTTGGTCTCTGTGGTCGGGCAGGTGATGAGCATATCATGCCATCTGTCGCAGTCTATCTCATAGCTGTTCCTGTATGCATTGCCGGTACAGTCATAGTAGTTGTCGCCGTCATTGTCGAAGTTGTCGTTGCAGGTGCGTTCATTGCAGTACTGGCATAGTGCCCCTGTCGGAAGGTAGCCTACCCTTCCGTCACAGTCGATATCCGCGCAGTCAGTTAGCTGGATAGTCCCTGAGTAGCTGCCGTCAGTCTGTCTTGTCTGGTATGATACAGAGACGTTCGAGTTGCACCTGAATCCCCAGTCGAAGTCGTTGTTTATCGAGTCTCCGCATGTGGTGAGGGTGAAGTTCTCTGTGGCGTAGCACGGCCCGCTGGTCCCGTCCTTCTGGAAGCAGTCTTCGTCCTCGCAGTCTGTGTAGCCGTCCCAGTCGTTGTCATACCCGTCGTTGCAGGTGATCTCATGGGGATACTCGCATCGTTCTGTCGAGTTTGCAGGATTGACCGTCAGGTTGCAGGACGGGTCGAGGCAGTCATACAGGTCGTTGAGGTCGTTGTCCTCGCTGTCGAAGCAGTATCCTGCGTCGTCCCCTTCGTCGACTATCGCCGAGCTGTTCACCCTGAAGTATATCATGTTCTGGAATGTTGAGCTCCCTCCGATGCTCCTTCCCGCCGCAAGCGAGGCGTAGGGGCCGTCTGTCGCTGATGATGATATGTTTGCCGTGATGCGTTCGTTGAGCGCGCCTGTGAAGCTGTCCGGTAGGCCTGGCCCGAAGGTCGTGGCTGTCACTGACTTGCAGTTCGTTCCGCCGGTGCATCCGCCGAGTTCTTTCCTTGGCAGCTGTACTATGGATGATCCCGCGTCTGAGACGCCGAAGCTCTCGTCAAGGAAGTTTATTGAGAGCCTGACTGACTGGTCGACTATTGATGCGCGCTGGTATTTTGCCTTTATTGACGCTCCTGGTTTTACGTAATGCAGATATCTCACGTTAACGCCGTCGGATGTGTCGCATATCCCATTGCCGTCATTGTCTGTTCCCAGGCACACCCAGCATATGTTCTTCGAGCAGGGGTCTGCGAGGAATGCCGAGTCTATGCCTGCGGCCCTCCTTATCGTGTAGTATAGTCCGGGGCAGTCTGTATCGTTGTAATCTATCGCGCCGTCTCCGTCGTTGTCTATGCCGTCGAAGCAGCTTATCTCTGTGAAACTTAGGTCTACCTGTGCTTTCGCGACCCTGTTCACATCGGACTCCCAGTTGCATGCGGCCTCGTCGAAGAAGTATCCTGGCTTGAAGTTCCAGCAGTCGAATGCGTCGTTTATGTCAGGCCTTACCCATGTGTTATGGAGGTGCATGAATATAGAGCCGTTCATGGTCTCCCGCCCTGATGGCTCGAATGCGTCGATCGTTACGTTGTACTCACCGTCAGGCCTGGTGTTGGAACTGCTTATGTTGTAGCTTATGTTGTAGTCCAGGCTGTTGTTGGTCACGATGACTTTGGCAGGGTTGAATCCTGAATCCACTTCAGAGAGATTTACGCTTATGTTGAGGTAGGGCTGCTCGAGCCTAAGATAAAGCTTTACCTCGTCGCCGTCTGAATAGACGACCCTGTCCCTGTCCGTGGGCCTGATCATGAAGGTCGTGTTGAACACTTCTTTCTTGTCTTCTATGTCTTCGTATTGCTTGGTGCAGTTTATGTACAGCCAATGGATTCCTGAGTAATAGTCATAATGCTGTATTGTTGCGTAGTGCCCCATCTCTGTCTGTATGTATGACCAGTTCTGCTCAGGGAGCTCCTGGACGTGCCCGTAGCCGCCTGTCACGTTCATCAGCGTGAATGTTGTCGGGTCATAATCTGTCTTGTAATAGCAGGTCGCAGTGACTGAAAGGTTCCGTGCTGAACCTGCGATGTAGGTGGTGAAATTGACTGTCGGCGAGTTGTCGAATGTCTTGTTGTTGAAAGTGAAGTTGACAGACAGGTTCCCGCCTTCTGCAATCTTGAAGGTGGAATTTTCATTCGATACTGTTGTATAGAACCTATAGTTTGCCCCGTCATATGAGGGTGATGAGCACGAGGAATTGCATCTCTGGCCGTTCTTCAGTACGATAGGCTCTGCGAACTCAGTCACATTGAAGAAAGTCATTATGTAAGTGACGCCATTGAAGCAGTTGTAGTCATATGAAGTTTTTATACGTATGAGATTGTGGGATATGTTGAACATAAAGTCAAGGTCAGCGCCGTCGAAATTCGTGCTGGTGAACTCTATCTGGCCTGCATCAGGCACGCCTATCCTTGCTGCGAATATGTCTGCCCAGCTGCTGTAGCTGGAGAAGTTTGTGGATATATTGTTCTTGAATTTGTTCCAGGTCGGAGCCACGTCATGGTTGTTGATCGTGAAATAGCTCGATGCGGTAAGGTCTGTGGTGTTGCAGTATCCTGTCCCTTCAGCCCTTATCCTGTAAAAGCAGTTGCCGTCAGGCAGGGCAGTGGTGTTCAGCGTGTGGTTGAATGTGGTGTCTCCGTCAGCATCATTATCATGGCCGAAAAGTTGTGGAGGTATTCCTATGCCCGAATAGTAGAAATCCACATATGACACATAGTTTCCGATGACAGTCGCATTATATGTTCCGTTTGTCACGGCTCCCGCTGCAGGTGATGGATTGCTGAGGCTCATCGGCGGACTTATGCATATCTGCGTCACTCCTGACGCCTGCGCCTTGCCTGTCACCACGTCCTTGGAGCTGATTATGAACGTGTACGAGTTTATGAGTATCAGGGCTATAGCCAGCAGGAACAGCATATTGTTGCTGAGCCTTATCTTTCCCGTCTTTGTGTTGTTTTGCTCCTTCATCTACCTATTCCGTGCAGGTCCCTGGGTCTTCGGTGATACCTCTCTCTAGCGTTTCTTGCTCTTGTCAAGAGATAGGTCAGGCATGTCTTCGCGGTAGCGCAGCAGGGTACTTCTTATTCCCTCGCGGACCACTTCTGCCTGGTTGTTGAAATATCCTGAGTCTATCAGGACCTGCATCTGTTCCTTTACTTTCTTGCTTACTCTTATATGTAAAAGCATATCTTCCATGTATCATATCGATATATAAATGCTATTTATAAGCTTTTCGTTAATGAGCTATAATTATGTCATTTAATGGTCAGAAAATATATTATAATAATTTTTTTTATTAAAATAACTAATATCATATATATATACAATAGATACATAAACGCTTCATGCCTGGAACAACTTGAAATGCCTTTAAAAGTCCAGAACAAATTATTTAAGACACCTCATATTCGGTTGGTGCATGAAGTGCATATTCCTGCTCTCTGGAGAGAATCTTGACCTTGCGAGGGAGGAGGTGCTTGCCCTTGCAGGCACCCAGGACTACTGGATGTTCGAGAACGTTCTCATACTTGATGCTGATTTCAGGTTCGACAGGCTTGCGATGACCCGCAAGGTATACCAGCACCTTTTCGAGTGCAGCTCCAAGGACCTTAACAGGGGGATGGAGGAGTTCGACTGGAAGAAGGTATATAACAAGAACTTCTCTCTTAGGATAATTAATCTGGATGATACCCGGCTTCATGAGAAAGAGGCTGAGCTTGCTAAGTATATCTGGCAGAAGGTGAAGGAGCCTCGCGTTGATCTCGATCATTCCCAGACAAGGATAGAGATAATAGTCACAGAGGAGAAGATATTTGTCGGCAAGGTGATCAAGGAGATACCTCACGAATTTCACAAGCGAAGGCCTCAGTCCTGGCCTGAGAAGCATCCCACGACGATAAATCCCAAGCTGGCTCGTGCATGCGTCAACCTGACCGGGATACCCGTGGGAAAGGTGCTTGTCGACCCGTTCTGCGGCCTTGGAGGCATCCTTATAGAGGCGGGCCTGATGCGTTTCAACACTGTAGGGTATGACATAAGCGGCAAGATGCTGCTGAAGTGCGAGAAGAACCTTGATTACTTCAAGATAAGGCGCTTCCACCTGGAGAAACGTGACTCAACCCATCTCAACAGCCTGTTGGACTATGTAGTCACAGACCTGCCTTACGGCAAGGGCTCGAAAGTGAGTGAGAAGATCGAGGACCTCTACTCCAAGTTCCTCAAGACACTATGGAAGATCCTGCGCTACAAGGCAGTCCTCATATTCCCCTCATTCATCAACCACAAGAAGCTCCTCAACGACACAGACTTCATAGTAGAGAACGAATTCAGCATATACGTCCACAAGAGCCTGAGCAGGAACATAGTGGTGCTGAGCAAGCCAGGGAAGTGACTCCCTTTATGCATGATGGGTGGGGGTGGCACCGCTCCTCATCCGTTCAGCTAAAGGAGCGTAGCGCGTGTGCGACGGAGTCGCACGAGGTCTAGGGGAAAGCGCCTTCAGCAATAATATGTGGTTGAATGCGTGCCACCCCCATAAGTATTATTAGACAGGAGCGCTACAGCGGTATTGCATAATAAAAATGGACCACGTAGCAATCCTCTCAAAGAAGCTCAATCTACTTTCTAAGATACTTTCAGGCGAGAAGACAATCGAATCCAGATGGTATAAGTTTCCCAAGACTCCTTATATGTCCATAGCAAAAGATGATGTTATCTACTTTAAGGAATCTGGCTGCCCTGTTGCTGCAAGGGCTAGGGTCGCTGACGTCTTGTTCTTTGCGGAGCTGAATAAAAAGATATTTGATGATATAATATCAGGATATGGCTCGCAGATATGCATTGGCGCACCATATTGGAAGCACGTCAGCGATAAGAGGCTGTGCATACTCATCTTTCTCAAGGACGTTGAACAGGTCAAGCATTTCAGCATAGACAAGACAGGCTACGGCAACATGGCCGCCTGGATTACACTCGACAACATCAATAAGATCAAGCGCCCTTTATAAGCAGATACCACCATAACCTTTTTAAACACCCTTAAAATCCCCAGTTCTACATTATGCCTCCGTAGCATAGTAGCTATTGCATCTGACTTGTATCAGTCTGTGCGTGGCCTTGGCCCGTATTGCTGCGAAGCGATCAGAAGGTCGGGGGTGCAACTCCCCCCGGAGGCTTGTTTTGTATAGCGTGCCACCGAGCGCAGTGAGTGTGGCAC
>CAZNGE010000006.1:0-39018 GCA_964572875.1 uncultured Methanosarcinales archaeon
GTCATCATCACAGTCATCCCCTCCGCAGGCGATTGCGTCATGACCATCCCCATCAACATCAGCATGACCTGTCCATCGTAAAGGATCGTGAGGCAGGCAGTCTTCTGCATTGACTATCCCATCCAGGTCAGAATCCAGCACATTATCCGCATCTGGTGCCAAGGCTGTCCCTCCGTGGTTATCGAGGTAGTCCTGCAGGTTGGCTGTTGCGTTGACAACATCGACATTCATCGCGGATCCATTGAGCTTGTCTTTGATGTCCTGGCTCAATGTACCATCCGTAGCCAGGCCGAACATCATACTGCTCATCATGTCGTGCAGTTCGTACTCAACAGTGTTTCCAGTCTGTTCTGCCTCATCCACAGCATAGTTCCTGACCACTATCTCCACTGCCAGAAGGGGGTCATTGCAGGTATTGGATCCTGTTATTATGTCCATCTCATAGGGCAGGCAATCTGGAGTATTAGCAGGAGGTATGAAATCCAGCTGTGAGAACAGTTCATCCCGTGCCTGCTTGCTTGCTTCCTTGAAGGATACCTTTCCTCTATAGATGTTCTTTGTCCTTTCAAGCACCATCTGCGTGACGTCATTCTCTGTCTTATCGGCAGTTGATGAGCCAGTGCAATAGAAGGATGATATGGATATGTCGGTAGCGGACCCTGTCCCGGTTATCTCGTTGAAGTCTTTTCCAGTGACTGTTGATAAGAAGCAGCTGTGTTTGCCAAGTTCTGTATTGTACCTTCCTAAAGCGTCTGTCCTTGCGTATGTGGTCTCTGATGTGCCGTTCAGGTCATTATCCAGCTTGTTGATAAACACTTCAGAATCTGCCTGGAATGGCCCGTCTGCGGCGATTCCATTCATCTGCACTGTGCCCTGTGATCCATTCGGTCCACTGCACCCTATTGCAGCAAAACCCATGGCCAGTGTTAGGATTGATGATCTTGCAAATCGTCTGGCTCCTTTGACTGTTTTTTCCAGAAATGAAAGATGTTCACGAACCATAATTTGCACCCCGCAGTAGTGAATTAACCACTCGTGTTAAAAGACATAGCATACCAAGTATATAAACTTAACCATATGGTATGAGTGGAGAATAAAAAAAGACTAAAAAACATGGAAATAGTCAAAAACACAGGTACAAGGCCTGGACAGACCGCCCCGACCGAAAAATTTATATATGGTTTCTATATAGAGTGGTATTAATCACTATTATTTTGACAGGGACCAGCCTTCCTCAAAAGGCAATGTCCCGCAAAAGGAGGTTAGAAAAGATGGAGAGCAATGATATATCGAAACGCACAGTGCTAGTTCTCTTGGTTCTGACCCTCGTCGTCTCTGTTGTCGGCACATGGACTATACTTTCTCAGCCAACAACGATTTACCGGACAGTCGAGATGGGAGGACCGCAGGCAGGCCAAGTGCGGCTTAATATTGATGAGCCAAGCATGCCTGTACAGCAGCTGTCAGATGATGGCGGCAAGATAAGCGTTAATATCCTAAAGTAGACCAAAAGGAGGTTAGAAAAGATGGATGAAATCTCAAACAAGACATTGGCGACATTATTGGTTGTCGCGATCGTAATCTCACTGGCAGGTACATTCTTTGCCATGCGGGGAGTCTCGCAGATTACAAACATAGTTACAGGCGCACAGTCTACTGGTGAGACCGGCCAGGCAAAAGTTAACATCACAGAGAAGACTGAGATCACATTGACACAGACGATTGTCAGTTTCGGTCAGGGTTATAAGAACGCGTCATACAGCCCTGGTGCTGCTACGACAGAGTGCAACCTGACGACAAACGATACCGCGGCTGATGTGAACAACACCAACTGCTGGATTTCTGACAGCAATTATGACCCGAACCCGTTCGTGCTTGAGAACACAGGTAACAACTATGTCAACGTCACCATAAACTCTTCCATTGTTGACGATTTCCTGAGTGGCTCAGTTACCGGCGGAACAAGGAGGTACCAGTGGGCTGGAAGCGACTTAAGCTCAGGATACTTCCCGAGCGCGGAGAATGGCTGTGTCGGAACATTGAACGATACCTGGCAGGAGTTCAACAACGGCTACCAGCCGCTCTGTACGAACATGTCGCCTTTCCCTGGTGAGGATGAGTTCAACATCGATATCAACATATCGATCCCCACAGGCGTCTTAGGTAGCAAAACGACAGACGTTCTGTTTACTGCACAGAAAGCAATGCAGGCAGGCGGAGTCTAAATCAATTAATTTTTTCTTTTTTCCTTTTTTAAAATGAAATCTGCCTATTTTATAGTCCTATTGATGCTTCTTATGCCTACGTGCGTGTATGCTGTAGGGATATCAGGAGGCGACCTTGATATAGAGACGACTTTCGTGCCTAACACTCGTTTCAGGTTCGACTTCATTGGCATAGCTAACAAGCTTTTTGATGGCGTTGATTATTATGTCTACATTGAAGCTGGCGGCCTGAAACCTTACATCGAATTTGAGCAAGAGCGATTCGATAACCTTCCCAAAGGTTCTAGCGTTCCTATAGTGGGATATATCAACTTCCCTGACTCTCTTCCTCCACCTTCTCAAGGGGCTAAGATCTGTTTTGCAGAGGAATGCCCACAACAGGGTTCTATGTGTGGCAGGACAGCTGCCTGCGCGACTGTCTCTGCCAAGGTGCCGCAGGAAGGAAAGTTCCCTATGGTAAGCCTGAGCGCGACCAACGTTAACCAGAACGATCCTGTGACATTTACTGCAAGGATCAATAACGTAGGTAAGGAGATAATAAGTTCCTGCACCGGCTTTGTCGAGATAATAGACATGCGCAACAAGGATATTGGAAAGGCTGAATTCGGAAAGTCAGAATCATTGAACTCATTCCAGGCCAGGGAGATAAAAGCGACATTCAACACAGTAGGCGTCCCCCCTGGAAACTACTCTGCCACTGCGACCATCGACTGCGACGGGATAAAGAAAGAGGCTGAGACCACATTCAGGATAGGCACGCTGAACGTTAATATCATAAGCTATCCTAAAGAGATTGAATCTGGGGGTATCAAGCGCTTTGTCACAAAAGTGGAGAGCGTCTGGAATGATCCTATCGACTTGTTCGCAGATATCACTATCAATGGCAATGGCCAGAAGATCCAGGCAAAGACCGCCACATACCGGCTTGATCCCTGGAAGACCCTTGAAATGGAGGCTTTCATAGACACATCCGAACTCGAGCCTGCGGAGTATGACCTGGCTATTGACGTGCTCTACCAGGGAAAGAAGAGCTATGTCAAGGATAAGATACAGGTTGTGGCGCCTATGAACCTGACACCTGTCGAGAAGGAAGTGCCTGCTAAAGAAGGTGGAGGGATCAGCACCATGACCATGACGATGATACTGGTCATCGTGGTCATATTGCTTACCGTAGTCAACATATTCCTTGCAATATACCGCAAGAAGAAAGATTAATAAGGCAGAGCAGGTTGATCTGAAGGACAGATAATATTATCATAATATCAATTAGACATGGGGGATTGACTTGAAAAAGAAAAGCGCAAGGAAGAAAGATACAGGCCTCAGCCTGAGGGCGACTACTGCCTTGATAATCATAATCTTTCTGTTCGGCTTCGGCGGCACGATGTGGTACTACGCAATTCACAAGGTAGTCTATGTCAGGACGTATGACATACACATAGAGCTTGTGGATGAGAATCGTGCAGGCTTCAATGTTGACCCGACCCTCGACTTTGGCAAACTTCCTGTCTACGGCGGCCAGGTCAAGAAGTTCATGAACCTGGGAAATGACCAGGACTTCCCTGTCCTCGTAAGTATACAGGTCAAGGGTGATGCTGCCCAGTTCGTCCAGCTTGAGGACAATGACTTTACGCTCGAGCCTGGAGAGGTCAAGAAACTGTCGGTCTACGCAATCGTTCCTGAGAACCAGGCGACTCAAGGGATTTATACTGGAAAGGCCAAGATAACCTTCTTAAGGTCTTGAGAACCATCAGCCCAGCATCGCAATGCACGCAAGCAGCACCGCCGCTCCTTGCGTGTCCTCAGGAAGAAATTAGCAAACCCTGCACTTCTCCATCAGTATACGCCTCGATAGAATCAGCTAACAGCTCATCAGTAACAGGACAACTCAGTCTAGCAGCGCGGTGCTGCTACAGCACCGCCGCTCCCACCCCTATTTCATCATGCCGTACCATCTCAGCAGCAGGCGGTCCTTTGCCCTGACTATATCCGGACCCAGCCCCTGGACTGTGATGCAGGTCCTGTCAAGCACCACTTTTGTCTCAGTGTCCTCCTTGAAATAGATGACAGTCCTGTCAGGATGCTCAGGGTCACCACACTGCACAACGCCTGCCTTCTCGCATGCCATTGTCACGTTCTTTGTGCAGCCTGCAGTCATATTATAGCCGAAAGCCCATGCAAGGCTCCTGCTGAGGCCGTAGTTCGCGACCCCTATGTAATTAAGATAGTCCCCTGTAGGGTCGAACGTGATATATACCTGCTCTCCCTGCCTGAATGCCCCGCTCAGCTGGCCTTCGACAGATATGTTCTCGACGTCTTTTGGCCCGTAGTTGAAAGTGACATCATAGATTGTATTGTTCTTTGACAGCTGCGAGTACCATATGTTGTCGAACTTTATGAATGAGAACCCGTTATAGACATAGCCGTCCTCAGGCGACAGCTTCCCCTCCAGGTTTGCCTGGTGCAACTCATCTATGGTCGCCAGCTCTTTATGGCCAGGACGCAGCAATACCAGCAGGATGAATATCAGCGCTATGAACGCGAGGCTGCCCAGGATGATTAGCAGGGTGTTCTTGTCCTTCTTCTGCTCTTCAGGAGTCTCCTTTTTGGCTTTATCATGATCGTCAGGACCATTGCCGTCTGCCTTGCCACGCTCTGCTTTCTTGCCTTTTTCCATCTGCTTAGAACCATGGATAAGCATCCTCTTGCCCTTCGTGACATCAAGCCCCAGGTCATCATCGTCAAGACCCTGTATTCGCTTGAGCCTCTGTAGCTCCTCTTCCTTCATCTTGGCCATTTTAGTCCGCCTGATAATGATTGATGATGAGTAATGATTGATGATAAATGATCCTCAGAGAATCAATCCATGATGCCCAGCATGGAGTAGATTACCCTATCCTTCAGTGCTGTTGTTGAGTATTCATTCGCCTCGAGCACTATGCACCCGCCCTCAAGCCGGGCGTTCGTCTCATTCCCCTCGACAAGCGATACTACAGGCACCATCTCTGTGGCGTTCCCGCAGTCCACTATCGGCTGGCTGTACTGCTCATGTTCCTCGATTATACCAGGCACAGGATACTTGCCGAAATCAGCCAGTGATTCAGCCATCTCGAGTCTCATGAGCTCGAACTTGCCGACATTCTTGGTACTAGGATCGAATGTCAGGTACACTACCTTTGACCTGGCCAGCAGGTCTCCTATTGCAGGGTCAAGCTCAAACTCCTCAAGGTCGCCGGGAAAATAGCTGAATTCTGCCTTCTTACCATCTATATCAACCGTCCAGATCTCCTGCGTCATGCCGCTGGGCAGCCTCTTGACCGCCTTCTCGAACTTGTATTCACCGTATTTGAGCTTATCATTGCCGGAATTGTAGCTGCTGAACATTATGCCGAAAACGCTCGCCACCATCAGCCCACCAAGGATCAGGGTCCATATCATCTTCTTGGACATCCTGCTTTTCTTGGGCTCGTACCTGGCAACGCTCTTATTGAGCTTGTGCTTGGTTATACGTGACATGGTGGTATAGCACTGAAATCGGTTGTTTATATTATTTGTGCTGCCAGATGCCATACTAAGCCCGAAGAAAATACAAAAAATTTATATATAGGTATTTTCATCACTTTCAATAAATAATAAAAACATAAATTTTAAAAAAAGATAAAAGTTATAAAAATAACGACTGACAGCGAAAATGAGTGACGCCCCCAGCTTAGAGCAGGAATTCGTGGACTTCTTGTCCGGGTTGTTCAGCGGTTTTGGCCTGGACTCCCTCAGCAGCAGGCTGGTAAGCATCATATTCCTGGAGCCTGAAGAGGTTTCCATGGAGGATCTGGCTGAAAAGACAGGATACAGCCTTGCTTCCCTCTCAAACAAGCTGAGGCTCCTTGAATCCCAGCAGATGGTGAAAAGGGTCAGGAAGCCAGGCACAAAGAAGTCATTCTATTTCATAGAGAAGGACGTATATGCCATAATGCGCAGGAAGGTGCAGGCCATGGAGGACCTGTTCATCACGCCTGCCAAGAACTACATCCCGGGAATGATTGAAAAGTACAAGAACGCCAAACTTGACGCTGGCGAGAAGCAGAAGATGGACATAATCAGGAAGTACCACAAGCAACTGCTTGAAGTTGACCAGTGCATGCAGAAGATGAAGAAAGAGCTGGAGAGCAAGGCAAGATGAATGAGCGGAAAAGACAGCAGAAAAAGCAGAGTAAGCGGCTTAGGCCTATAGTCATAAAGCTGGAGGACGTCTGGAAGGTTTACAAGATGGGAGAAGTGGAGGTCCCGGCTCTCAGAGGGCTCAACCTGGAGATAAGGGACAACGAGTTCGTAGCTATCATGGGTCCGAGCGGCAGCGGCAAGTCCACTGCCATGAACATGATAGGCTGTCTTGACATACCCACCACAGGGAGCATCTATCTCGACGGGCAGGACATATCGAAGCTCTCCGAGTCTGACCTTGCGCAGATCAGGGGCCGCCGCATCGGTTTCATATTCCAGCAGTTCAACCTAATACCGACCCTCACTGCGCTCGAGAACGTGATGCTGCCGATGACGTTCCAGGGCAAGCCTGCCGCAGAGCGGAAGGAGCGCGCGAAGAAGCTACTCGAGATGGTCGAACTTGAGGAGAGGATCAACCACAAGCCCAGTGAGCTTTCAGGAGGCCAGCAGCAGCGTGTCGCCATAGCACGCTCGATAGCGAACGACCCTGAAGTGATACTTGCCGACGAGCCGACAGGAAACCTTGACTCGAAGACAGGAAACATAGTCATGGACTTTCTCAAGAGGCTGAACCGCGAAGAAGACAAGACTATAATCATGGTCACCCACGACGAGGACATTGCGCATCACGCCCAGAGGATTGAGTTCCTAAGGGACGGCGTGGTCGTGGTCACGAAGAAGGGCCGCCATGAAAAGAAGCCCCGCAGGACCGGAACAAATCAGGAAACAAAGCTTGATCAGAAGAAAATCAGAAAAACCCAAAAAAACAAAACGAGGTCAGGAAGATGAAAAAGAAGAATCTGAACCATACCAATCTGGAATATATGAAACCGATGATGATATTGATATCATTGCTGCTTATGATTTCCGCAGCAGCGGCCATAGTCATGGCAGACGTCGATACCTTTGTCTCAGGGCCGAGCATACGCGTATCGATGATAAGCCAGGACCCTGACCCGGTGGAGCCCGGCGAGTATGTCGAGCTGCGCTGGATGATCACGAACTACGGCTCCACCCCTCTTGAGGACGTGGAGTTCCAGCTGGTCGGGGACTACCCGTTCGAGCTACTCGACAAGGATGGAGGCCTGAAGAAGCTGGGCACGATCCAGGGGAACCAGAAAGGCGAGGAAGGAGTGGTGCTCTACTACCGCGTCCGGATAGATGAAGACGCGTCAGAGGGAGTGAACAAGCTATACCTCAAGTACCACTACAAAGGCACGGAATGGACGAAGCTGGACTATTTCGAGGTCCGCGTCCAGAGCGTTGACGCGGCAGTGGTCATCGATGACGTCCACATGGATCCCGAGAGGATAACCCCTGGTGGCACTGGAAAGCTGAGCCTTAAGCTCCAGAACCTCGCGGACTCACGCATGAAGAACATTAACGTCAAGCTTGACCTGACATTGGACACGATACCGAGGTCAACGACAGGGGCTGAGGCATCGGTCCTTTACGATGCGCTTCCGTTTGCGCCCACGACCTCTGCGAGCGAGAAACGCATCCCATCGCTAAAGGCCGGCGAAAGCGCTGTGATGTCATTCGACCTCATGGTTTATCCTGACGCCACATCGCGTGTGTACAAGCTCCCCGTGGTCCTGACATACAAGGATGAGCTGGACACAGAGTTCGAGAAAGAGGATATAATAGGCATAACAGTTGGGTCTGCACCTGACATCTACGTCGTCATCGACAGCTCTGACCTGATTGCGGGAACAAAGACAGGAAAGGTCTCCTTCAAGTTCGTGAACAAGGGAGTCACGAACGTGAAGTTCCTTGACGTCATGCTTGATGAGACCGAAGAATACAAGATAGTGTCCTCAAAAGAGGAATACATAGGCAACATAGACTCTGACGACTTCGAGAGCGTGGACTTCAGCATATTCCTCAATAACAACGACAATGCGGACGATGGAAGGACAATAGAATTCCCACTGCACATTACCTTTAAGGACGCGAACAACAATGACTATAGCAAGGACATAACGCTGAAATACCCCATCCGCACTGCTGAAGAGAAAGGCATGGCCAAGAACAGCAGCGTCATGATCATAGCCTTGGCGATAGTGATAATAATCGTCGGCTGGATCATCTACCGCAGGTGGGAGAAGCGCAGGAAGGCGAAGAAGCAGCAACAGCCGCAGAAGCAGAAGTGAGGCGCCGGGAATGTGCTGAAATTTTTTCTTTTTTATTGAACCGGGTTAACTATAGGATTCACGATGCTACTTGATTATTTCAGGATTGCGTTAGGCAATCTCACGAGGAGGAAGCTTAGGTCATGGCTGACCATGATAGGCATATTCATAGGCATCATGGCGGTGGTCGGACTCATCTCCCTTTCACAGGGCATGGAGAACGCCCTGCTTTCAGAGTTCAAGAAGCTGGGCACGAACCGTATCGTAATATCACCCGGCGGAGCGGCAATGGGTCCGGTCGGAGGGGCACTCACCCCGACCAAGTTCACCGAGGAAGATTACAACACAGTCAAGAAAATTCGCGGCATAGATATGTCCGCCAGCGTGTACAGCGCGTCGGCATACCTCACCTTCGGGAAGCAGACGAAACAGGAGATGGTGTGGGGCTTTCCGTTTGACAGCGCGCGCATAGAATTCTACAAGACTCAGTCCATGTTCGACATAGGGGAGGGCCGCCTCTTGAGGCCCAGTGACAAGTACAAGGCGATGATCGGATGGGGCACGGCCAATGAGTTGTTCGACAAGAGGATAAAGGTCGGCAATAAGATATACATCAACGGTGTTGAATTCGAGGTAGTCGGTATCCATAAGAAGATAGGAGGGTTGGCTGGCACGGCCAGCGACAATATGGTAAGGATCCCGAAGAGCGCCGCAAGGGAGATATTCAACAAACCTGATGAAGTCAGCGCAATCTTCCTGCGTGTCAAGGATGGCTATTCGGTTGACGACGTTGCTGAGCGCATCAAGAGGAAACTCAGGAATTTCAGGGACGTTAAGGAAGGCGAGGAGGATTTCAGCGTGCAGACATCCGCCCAGGTGATTGCGGCATTCGAGCAGATACTTGGCGTGGTCCAGGCAGTGCTTGTAGGCCTTGCGGCCATATCCCTCCTGGTCGGCGGCATCGGCATCATGAACACGATGTACACGTCTGTAGTCGAGAGGACAAAGGAGATAGGGATAATGAAGTCTGTCGGAGCCAGGAACTCAACGATCATGATAATATTTTTGATAGAGTCTGGCCTGCTTGGGGCAGTCGGCGGCGCCATCGGCGTAGCGCTTGGCCTTGGGATAGGGAAAGTCGCAGAGGTCATCGCGATGCAGTTTGACATAACCTCCCTCCAGGCATACACCGGACTGCCCCTGATATTCGGTGCGCTTCTCTTCGCGTTTATCGTCGGGGCGATAGCAGGCACCTTGCCTGCGATACAGGCATCCAAGCTGCATCCTGTGGATGCCCTGAGGAAATGAGGATCTGAAAGAAGGATAACATGACAATAGGAACTGGTTAAGGAAGGGTTAAAGAAATGTGGATAGATTATTTCAGGCTGGCATTCAAGACATTCACCAGCGAGAAGAAGAGGACAGCTCTCACTCTAATAGGCATATTCATAGGCATAGCTGCGGTTGTGTCTCTGATATCGTTAGGACAGGGGCTGAAAGCCAGCATCGACCAGCAGTTTTCGCTGTTGGGGACTGACAAGGTGTTCATCCTGCCAGGCACGAGTGCTGGGTTCGACCCTACAAATACGATAAAGCTGACCAGCAAGGATCTTGCGGCAGTGCGGTCGACAAACGGCGTTAAGTCTGTCAGCAGCATGGTCTTCAAGATCGCAAGGGTCAAGCTAAGCGGAGAAGTCAAATATACGTTCGTGATGGGGCTTGATGACTCTGACGAGAGCTTTGAGAGCGTTCTTGAGAGCTTCGGCGTGACCCTTGTTGAAGGAAGGGGTGTCCAGAGGAATCACGAGTTGGTCTCCTCCTATAGGATCAGTAAAGGTGATTTTTTCAAGCGACCGGTGAGAACTGGAGAGAACATGTACATCGAAGACAAGAAATTCCGGGTAGTCGGCACTGTAAGCCAGGTAGGCAATCCCCAGGACGATACCAACATATACATCAGCATTGATGATGCAAAAGAGCTTTTCGGCATATCTGATGACCAGCTGGACTACATATATGTCACTGCAAAAGAAGGGGTTGCTCCTGCAGACCTAGCAGAGAAACTGAAGAAGGTGCTCAGGAAGACACATGATGTCAAAGAGGGTGATGAGGATTTCTCGGTCCTCACTACAGAAGACTACATGCAGACCTTTGACATCGTCCTCAAAGTAGTCCAGATAGTCCTCATAGGAATCGCAGCAATCTCATTGCTGGTCGGAGGCGTAAACATAGCCAACACAATGTACACATCGGTCCTCGAAAGGACGAACGAGATAGGCATAATGAAGGCCATAGGCGCCAGGAACAGCGACATATTCCTCCTTTTCCTGATAGAGTCTGGAATACTGGGTATCGTAGGGGGCATAGCAGGCATTGCCGCAGGCATAGGTATGAGCAAGCTGGTGGCTTTTGCCGCTGCGAGTGCAGGATGGACCTTCATCCAGACGCTTTTCCCATGGTACCTGACGTTCGGCGCATTGGTCTTCTCGTTCGGTGTCGGAGCCATTGCAGGCACGCTTCCCGCAAGACAGGCTTCGAAGCTGAGGCCTGTCGACGCTCTACGTTATGAGTAAAGAGAAAGAAAAGAGAGGAAAAGATGGAGATAGGAATCAAGATATTCCCAGAGGACTTCAACTACGCCAGACGCATCAAGAGATACTGCGATTTTCTGGAAATTATGGCCATTCCTGGCTCCAACTTCCGCAAACTCAAGCAGCTGGACATCCCTTTCACCATACATAACATCCACAACAGGTGGGGCTTCAATCTGGCGGATCCTAAAAAAGCGCGTATCAACAGGAAAGGTATAGAAGCATCCATACGCGCTGCCCGCATCCTGAAAGCGGACACGATAGTGGTGCATCCAGGGTTCCGCGAGAACAAGGGCTGCAGCGTGCAGAGCACTGTAAAGCAGGTCTCGAAGCTCGACAACCGGTTCATAGTCGAGAATGTGCCTGCGCTTGTAAGGGGTTTCCCGCATGTCGGCGCCTCATACAGAGACCTGAAGAGGATAGTCTCCCCTACAAAGAAGTCCATATGCCTTGACTTCCCCCACGCTGCAGAGTACGCAGCATCAAGGGGTATAGATTACATAAGTTTCATCAAGAGGCTTCTCAGGTTCAGGCCGAAGTACTTCCACATCTCAGACACGAAGATAGAGACGAAGAAGGACCTGCACATGCATCTCAGGGAAGGCAACCTGAAGATAGGATACCTGGAGAAACTTGTGCCGGACAATAGCCGCGTACTTCTCGAGACAGCGCATGAGTTCAGGAAGCAGCACCAGGACATAGACATCTTAAGGGAATCCGGATAATAGATAGCTCAGCTAACCCTTCTTATTACGCCCGTCAATCCTTCTCAATAGGACCAGCCATATCAGCACTGCGAGTATTATCAACAGTAGAAGGATTATGACGCATGCGTTGTTGTAGAAGAACAGCATTATCGCTGCCAGCCATGCAGGCACGCTCCATATGTAGACAGGCCTTTCGAACATCAGCTCCTTCCTCTCTATCAGCCTGACAGTCATCTCAACCCTTCCATCGACTATCTGGTGCGGTATGTACTCGAAATCGTCTATGCCATCGCCTGTTACATCGACTCCATTTATCCTCTTGAGCCCTGCGAAGAACGTTATTGTATCGTCGACGCTCACATCAGCGCCGTCATCAAGCACAGCATCTATGTTTATGGTGCTGTTCTCCGCCTTGTAGGTGTATATCCAGTTCTCCCGCATCCCGAAGCTCGCGAAGCACTCACTCTCTATGTCGAAATTGCAGAGGTAATATTCAGGATATGGCCTTCTGCCCGGCTTGGGAGGAAGGACATATATGCAGCTCTGGACCTCATCAGGCTTTTCCACAAGGCAGTTGTTGAGGGTATAGCATGTCCGTGTCCGCGTGCCGTCAGGTCCGCACGTGCCCCATGGCATGCATTCCCACTGTGGTGTGCATTCACGGGCTGTGCCTCCACCACCGCCTCCGCCTCCGCCTCCTCCAGGTGATGGAGCAGGTTCAGGGGGAGAAGGTATGTAAAGTGAAAAAGAAGAGCTCGCGTTTGAGTTGTCGCACCCTTTTCCATCAGACACTATGACCGTTATGATGTGCGTTCCTGCGTCAGACGCGTCAGGCGTGAATATGATCTCTCCGGTAACCTGGTCTATGTCGAACAGCGCTGTGTTGTCATAGAATGTCAGAGTGTCATTGTCAGGGTCGGATCCATCCACATCGCAGTAGTATCCAGACCCTATCTCTGCCGTAGTGTTGCAGCTCTGGGTTATCGAAGGCTGCTTGTTCACGCATAGCCTTGCCTGGGCAGAGACCTCTCCTGTCAGCTCCTCCACTATATTGCGGGAGTGTGTATACGCAAGATAGGAGGACAAGAGAGAGCTCATCATTAGCAGGAATGTGATTATCGCGAACAGGTTGTTGGCAGGAAGCGTCTCTTTCCCGGCTTTCGTTGGCCTGCCTCTTGTCTCTGCCCTTTTCTCTCTTGTTTTATCTCTTTTTTTGATGCGCATGGCTATAACCCAAAATATGGCTCTGGCGTATTTAAATATTTTGCACGGCCTTGCGTAATACCGCCGAAATCACGCAGAATCACGCCGAGAATTGCATCAGGATCAGGTTCAGGAAAAGCACAAGGACCAAAGCTACCAGCGCGACTATCACCGACCTGATGCCTTTCAGCCTTGCGAGGCTCTCTGCTGACCAGCCGTATATCAGGTAGTTATAGAATGGTATCAGGCTGAAGAACATTGAGACCGCTGCCTGGCTGCGTATCATTGTCGAGAACAGCGCGAATGACACCAGCGCTGCCGGCAGCGACACGACGAGCAGGCTCATGAACAATGCTGTGTTCGCTGTGCTGAAGAACACCTTGAACTTTGTATTTGACCCCAGGAAGTTCATCGCAGCATAGACTATGAGGTTTATCAGCAGCAGGCCTGCCAGGACAGCGAAAAAGTTAGTCAGCAGGGGACCAAGCGCCAGCGCCTTCTTGTCTGTGGGAAATATGAGTATTATGTCTGTGAGTATAAGCATGAGTATTCCCAGCGATATGCTTGAGAAATGGCTCACGTTCTCCAATGACTTCTGCGAGAAGAAAGCTATCCCTGCGTTCTGCCACACCTTGTGTGAAGAGGTGATCCTTTTCTCTATGTGCTTGCCCAGCTCATCCCCGCTTGCAGGAAGCCTCTTCTGGATACTGCTTTGCACCCTTCTGCCATGCTCCACTGCCTTTTCCCTGAGGCTGTACCTGTCCAGCCCTGCTGATAGTCTTATCCTTCTTGCTTTCATTTTGTCCGGCTGATTTCCCGCATGTTGTACCTGTATGCGGTTATTGGCTTTGCCTTGCCCTTGACAGTGATGTCCTCCCTGTGCCTTGAAGGGAAATCATCCTTTACCTTGTCATACACTGCCTTGCTTATGAGTATCTCGCCTGATTTTGTCTGTCCCTCTAATCTTGCAGCAGTATTGACCGCATCCCCTATGGCAGTATAGTCCATCTTGTGGTGGCTGCCTATGTTGCCGATGACAGCTTCGCCTGTGTGGATGCCTATGCCCACGTCTATCCTGCCCCATTCATTTATGGCCTGCTGTATCGCGAACGCCGCCCGTACCGCCTTGAGCTCATGGTTCTTTACGTTTGTCGGTGCGTTGAACAGGGCCATGACTGCATCGCCTACGAACTTGTCCACTGTGCCGTCGTGCTTGAACAGTATTGATGTTGAGATGTCAAAGTACCTGTTGAGTATGGCAACCACCTTTTCGGGTGCCAACCTCTCTGACAGCTTTGTGAACCCCCTTATGTCCATGAAGAATATAGTCACGTTCTGCCTCTTTCCGCTGAGTTCGAGCTTCTTCTGCTGGAGCAGTTCCTCTATGATCTTGGGGTTGACATACCTCTCGAAGAATGTCTTTATCCTGATCTTATCCCTCTGCTCCTCGAGCCTCTTGCGCTCCCAGTAGTCATAGAACAGGAATATCGCCAGGGGAATAAGGGTTATCACGAACTGGAACGTTACCAGGAACTCCTGCATCTGTATGTTATATGCTTTCATCCAGAGGTGCGGGGATATGATGAAGAAGAAAGCGAGTATGACGAGGTACTTGAACTGCCGTTTCACCTTGTATACCATGATAGACTTGAGGCAGCCATAGAACGTGAACAGCAGTAGCACAAGATAGAATGTCTGCAGCAGTGTGAATGCCATCTTCGCCCTATATCCCCCTTTATAGCCCTTAAAGACACTTAAGATGGACTTATTTATCTGTTTTTTGTATCCCTAGCCGCATCTTTTCTGTATATTCGCCTATTTTCTGGTTTATCCTTGCTTTCAGCCCCTCTTCAAAAGGAAGCTTCTCGACCTCTGCTGCCCAATCTATATCAGGAAGCCTAGTCAGGCTTCCCAGGAACGTCCTGCCTGCCTCCGCAGCCTGCCTCTCGATCTCTTCTGCCTGCGCAGACCCGAACCTCCGCACTGCAGGGAACTTTGTGAGAGCATTCGCCCCTGCCCTGAGAAGCAGGCCTGCGTATTCCTCTGCCCTGCGCGGCGTCAGACCGGCCATTATCTCGAGCTTGGGAAACCTTATCCGGGTCTTTGCTATCCACCAGGCGTATTCCTCAGGCTCAGGACTCTTGGTATATCTTGTTCCCTGGACCGGCTTGAGCGCATAGAATGTTATCCTGTCCAGCTCATGTTCCTCGATGAATCTTGCCAGGGCATCAAAATCGAATCTCTTCTCGCCGAGCCCTATCACGATTGTCATGCTTGTCTTGAATCCCATCTCTTTCGCGATCCTGAGCATATCTGAATATGGCTCGATCGGCTTGTCGGGGCAGACCTTGCGGTGCAGATCAGGATTCACGCACTCGATGGATGCGCATACTCCCTCAACGTATTGCTCCATCTGCAGAAGGCCTTCCTTGTCTATCGATCCGAGATTGACCCATATCTTATGACCATAGACTTCAGATACTTTTTTGCAGATGCCGATCTGCTCCTCGAATGAGAATATCCGATACCCGCCTGTAAGGAACTCTATCCTCCAGCCGAGGTTCTTTCCTATGATTGCATCTGTCAGTATCGACGGAAGGCTCCTCTTCGCGCTGCTGGCGTGCTTTATCTTGTGCTTTATCGTGGACCTGAAGCAGAAGTCGCAAGTGCCTACGTCGCAGTACCAGCTGAGGAATATGCATCTTCCGAACCAGGTCTTAGGATGGAAATTCTCCATGAACACCCTGTTCGCTTCCTTTACCAGAACATCAAAATCAGCATCAGGATTGGTTTCGGTCATCATGAAGAACAGACATGGTTAATATATTTTCAATATCTTGCGGAGCCCGAGGCTGAACACCAGTGAGAACAGTATGTATGTGCCGAGCCAGCCGAGCCTTCCGCTGAACAGCCCGCCCTCTGACTTGCCGAAGATGTTCAGCGCTATCAGCTTGCTGTTCCCCAGCACTATCATCCTGACAGGCTCTTTCTTGAATATCTTCTGCACCGGCGCGTATCTCTGCTCGGTTGTTATGGTCAGCTCCTTGTCGAAAGGCCTTCCATCATACTCGAACACGAGCAGGTAGTCTCCTTCCTCTCCTTTGAACCTGAACTCGACCAGACCTCCGGATATCTCCTTTGTATCGTCGCCGATGATCTCTATCCCGTCCGGCACTGACACGCTCACATTGCCTGTATATCCCTCGTTGAACTGTAGTGTCGCTGTGAACTCCTGCCCAGGCATTATCGGGTCGTACGCTATGTTGGCGTTGAGCCAGCCGAATATTATCAGTATAGGGAGAAGGGTTATGAGCGTCGGCCTGAAGCTCTGCTTCATGTACTTCATGTTGAGCTCCATGGCCTCTTTCTGGATCTTCATGAGCTTTTCAGGGTCCTTCTTGTTCGCCTTCATCTGCTTCTGCATGTCCTTCTGGCGCGTCTTGAGGTCCTTCATCATCGTCTGGTCTGTCATGTACTTGTAGACGAGGGTTATTATGAGTGATATCAGCAATGATATTATGGCTATTGATACCAATGGGGGAATGCTAAGAAGCGGTGAGAAGACCGGGTTGAGCAATGTTTCAAATACCATTTTAGACTATCATCTTATTCCTTAAAATATCTATTCCATGAACTTCCGCATCATCGGATGCATGTCCATCATGTGCTGCTTTGCTATCTCTTCGTACATCCTGTACACGATCATGACTGCCAGCAAGATGCCTGTCCCATGCCCCAGCGCGCCGGAAAGGTCTGCTATCGCCGCGAGGAAGCCTACCGCCATCGCGCCCATCACTGTCAATGGGCCTATGTACCTGTCGAGGATCTTCTCGAGTATTCGCTGGTCCTTCCTGAATCCTGGTATCTGCAGCCCTGAGCTGAGTATCTTCTCTGCCTGGCTGCGTGAGTCCATGCCTGATGTCTGTACCCAAAATACGCTGAACAGCACTGCTCCTGCTATCATGAATACCATATATACTGCTGCATGCCCGAAGTCAGCGAAAGTGATGCTTCCCCTGATTATCTTGCCTACGATGTTTGGTGAGTATAGCCATGAGACAAGACCTGTCGCAGGCGTGTTGCCTATGAAAGTTCCCAGTATTGGATGCCCCCAGTTCTGGAGCAGCCTTCCGAACAATTGCACGTTCGCAAGCAATGCTGCTACGAGGATGACCGGGATGTTTGATGTGTAGATGAAAGCGAGAGGCCATCTTATGCCGTGCCCTCTTACCCTTCCGAATGACAGGGGTATCTCGATCTTCATGGCCTGCGCATATACTGCAATGACGAAAACCACTATTGTGGCCACTACTGCAGCCAGTTCCAGTCCTGCTGTGACTGGGTCACCTGCGGCAAGGCTCTGGAACAGCGCAGGTATGGCTCCTGTCGCTATGCCAGGATTTGTCGGGCTTGGAAGAGGGCTCAATGCCCTTATGAATATGGACTGGGCCACGTTCGCTACTATGAACAGGCTTATGCCTGAGCCGAATCCCCATTTGGATATGACCTCGTCCATGAACATTATGAGTATTCCGCCGAGCACCATCTGGAATACCAGGAACAGCTGAAGATAGTAGTAGACGGCTGTACCTGCCAGTTCCGGCGGAGGTGCGAGCCCGCCCATGAACACGTATATTCCTGCCTCGAATATAACAAATCCTATGTTCATGATCTTCTGAGTACCCTGGAACCTTCGCCTGCCCTCGTGCGTGGTCTGGTCGAACTTGACTAGGCCTGAACCGTTGAGCAGCTGCAGCACGATGGAGGCCGTGACCAGAGGGCCGATACCTAATGAGACTATCGATCCGAATGAGGCACCCAGTATTACGGACAGGTACTCAAACTGCTGCAATGCGTTCTGCCCAAGCCCGAACAGCGGGACAAGTCCGAGCGCATAGAATATGATGAGGCATATCGCTGTCCATTTGAGCTTTTCCTTGAAAGAAAGCCTTCTTTGTGTAGGCTTTGCGACCTCAGGAAGATACGATATGAAGCTTTCGAAGAATCCCATTGTCTCCTCGTTTGTCCTCTCGGTCTATGTGACCGTTTCCGTGTTTGAAGATATTTAAAAATATTTATCCTTAAAAGCTTTACTCAGCAGGCTCTTGAGAATCCGGCTCACCCTCAGCATCGGACTCGTCTGCTTCTTCCGAAGGCTTTGGTTTTGGCTTTGCCTTTGATTCGAGGACAGTGACGTCCCCGCCTGCTTTTTTTATCTTGTCGACTGCCTTCTCTGTCGCGAAAAGTGTTGTGATCCTGAATTTATGTGTGGCCTTGCCTGTGCTGAGCAGCTTGTTGTAGCCGATATCCGCAAGATCAAGCACGAATGCCCCTCCATCGAGCTTTGCATATCCTTTCTGCACAAGAGAGTCTGCCCTGTCGTCAAGCGTCTTTATGCTGATCGGCTTGACCTTGATGGCGCTTGACCTTGAGACGAACCCGAATTTGCCGAACTGTTTCTTGTTCTTCCATGTGGATGGCTTGTTCTGGTCTCCCCTCTTCCCGGAACCGGCCATTCCTCTGCCGCCCCTGTGGCCCGCACCTCTGTGCTTCTTCATGGAGCCCCAGCCATGGGTAGTATAGCCCCTTTGCCTGGTGTCCTTCTTGCGTTTGTGGGTTGTCATTTTGTTATCATCAGTTATTTTGACTTACTCTCAGACCATCTTCCTGATCAGGTCGTTTATCTTGCTTCCCCGGTATCCGAGTGCACCGCCCTGCACATGGCTTCGCTTTATGCCTTTCCTCTCGAAACCCCCTCTCGGAGGGTTGAGGTGGAAGTCTTTCCTGGGCTTGCCTTCTTTGCCTTTCCTGCCCCTCTTCTCATCGAGCAGCTTGATGGTTATATCATCCGCTTCACCATATGTCGCGTAGTCCTTGATCTTGTTCAGCATGCCCTTGTTTATCTTGTTGTTGTCGAGCAGCACGCAGGTGAACTTCTTGAGCAGCCCAAGCATCTTGAGCGTGGCCCTTGCTTCAGGGCTCGATCCCGTGGTGTTCCTTATGAGTATGACTGCCAGTTTGCCCCCTGCATTGGTTACAGGTTTGGTTACAGCTTTGCTCTCTGCCTTGGCAGGTACAGGCTCCTTCTTCAGAGCTTCAGGTTTTGTTTTCGGTTGTTCTGCTTCCATCTTGTTCTGCCAATCACTCATGTATGTTGAGCTTCTCTTTATACCTATGCTGCACTTTCGTGGCTGTGAGCTCTCTAAGCGCAGCCATGAGCGCTGTGAGCAGGTTTATCCTTGACGTGCTCTTTCCGATCATGTTTGACCAGACGTCCCTCACGCCTGCGAGCTCGAGCACCTTTGCAGTCTCGCTGCCGACCTTCAGGCCCGTGCCTTTAGGCGCGGGTATGAGTGTTATCTTTACCGAACCGCACTTGCCTGTCACCTCGAAAGGTATGGAATGCGGCTCTTTGCAGTTGCATTGCCATGATCCGCAGCCTCTGCGTATCTTGATCATGTTGAGCTTCGCCTTCCTGACAGCCTTCTCCCTCGCAGGGACGGTCTCCCTTGACTTGCCGTATCCGAGACCTACATGGCCGTTCCTGTCGCCGATTACGGCGAATGTCGCGAAGCTGGGCTTGTTGCCTTCTTTTGTCTTCTTCTGGGTCTGCTTGAAGACCCTTCTCTGTCCTCCTCCAAACTTTCCCTTGGACTGTCCTATGAGCAGGAGCTCTGATTCGAGTGTCGGGAGCAGTATCTCGACTATCTCTGTCTCCAACAGGGCCTTGTCACTGTTGAGTATGGCATCAATGTCTGTTATGTCCCCTGTCTTGACCTTCCTTCCGGCCTCTGTCTTGGGTTTCCAGGCATCAACATTGAATGAGAGTGTCGGCTTGGCCTTTGCCAGCTCTTCTTCTTCGAGCGGTTTCACTATGTGCTTCTCGTCCCCTTCCTCGGCACCCTCGTCTTCACCGCTATCTTCAGAAGATCCGGAAGATTCTTCTGCCACCTGCTTTGCGGGCTCTTCAGGGGCGGCTTTCTTCTCTTCCACTTCGTCCTTGACTGGTTTTTTCTTTTCTTCAGTTGCCATTTTTGACTCCGATCATGATGCTAGTATCTTCTTCTTGGCTTCCTCAAACATCTTTCCGAGGTCAGCCGGGTTCACTCCTTCCTTGGTGTATCTTGAGAACTGCTTCGCGTACCGTTCAGGGTCGCTCTTCAGTTTGGATGCATACTCTACTATGTGCTTGCCTGACACCCTCTCGTCGCTGGGCAGGGCTTCGGCTGCATGCGATATGTCCATGCCTGCGTCGACAGCTCCCTTGAGCGCTGCGAACAGCCGCCCTCCCTGTCTGGGTATCTGGAGACCCAGGTCGATGACAGCCTTGCTGACCTTTGCCTTCTTGGCCTTCACTCCCAGCAACAGGCCTGTGAGATATGCACTGGGGATGTTCGCCTTGTGGCCTTTCCATCCCATCTTGGCCAGCTCTCTTGACGTTGCTGATACTACGACCTTGTCGCCGTCGGGGTTATATGTTATTATCTGCGTGGTTATCGTGTTCAGTGACCTTCTTATGACCAGTCTTCCCTGTCCTGACTTGAGTAGCGCCAGCCGTTTCTTGTAGTTTGTCCTGGATTGGCGCTTTCTCCTGTAAGGCACTGTTCTCTTCTTTCCGTATTTTGTCCTTGCCATTTTTCAACCAGTCACTTATTTGCCTCGGCATTGCCTGCTTTCGTTGCCTTCTTGTCTGCCTTCTTCTCTGCAGGCGCCTTGATCATCTTGTGCTCATCGACATAGATCTTGATATGTCTCTTGCTCCTGAAGAACCCTCCCTTCGACTTGAGGTAGAGGTTCCTGTAATCGCTCTTGTCCAGCATGCCTTTGTCCCTCAGTTCCTTGAGGAATCCTCTCTGGACCCTCATCTTGGCCATCCAGCTCTTCTTCTTGGGAAGCCTGGCCTTGACACCGCCTTTCCTGGATCCCGGGCCTTTCCTGAGGCCCTTGGCTTTCTGCTTCTTGTTCTTCCTTATCCTTCCGCGTGAGATAGACTTGACGGGCTTGAGCCTTATGGCTCCTTCCATCACCAGTCCCTTGATATCCTGCTTGGTTATGGCTTCCTTTATGTCGCTGAGCCTGTCTTCGTCGAACCATACCCTCTTGGACGTGCACTTGAAGACTGATGCCGCAAGCCTTTTCTGGACTCCGAGTTTCATTTTATTGCATTATCCTCTCGTATAGTATGTTATTACTCTGTCGATATCAGCAGCTTGTCCCTCTCTTTCTTCTCTTCCATTTTCTTCTCTTCTTCTGTCATCTCTTCTTTGCCTTCGCCTTTCTTGTCTGCTGACTTCTTCTTTTCCTTTTCTTCCTTGGCTTTCTTCTCTGCCTCTTTCTTTGCGTCTTCGCGCCTCTTCTTGCGCGCTTCCTTCAGCTTCTCTTTCTCTTTCTTCTTGTCTTCCATGCCTTTCCTTGTCTCTTCGACGAACCCTTTCGGGTCCTTGTAGTTTGATACCGTGATGTTGGCACTCAGTGCCTTCTCTATGATCTCGAGCCTCTTCTTTGTCCCGACTCCTGATGATATGACCACAGCCTCTGCCTCGGGGTCCATCCCGTCAATATCCTTTGCAGAGCTGACCATGACCGGCTTGAGTCCTGCCCTGTCCAGTCCCCTGACCAGCGACGGAGAGCCCCATCCTTCCGTGACGCATCGCTTGTATCCTCTCCTGCTGACCCTCATCTTGCTGTCGGATCCTTTAGGCCTGCGCCATTTCCATCCTACCTTCTTCTTCTTGTGGGCGTCCTGCCTTGTGAACACTGGCTTCTTGTTCTTCAGTGCCCTTCTCTTCTCAAGCAGTTCTTTTGCGTTCATTTTGGTTCCTGGCCTTTTCATCTCGGGTTCAGTCCAGTTTTCTCTTGGACTTTTCTGTTATATAGATTCCGTCCTGGAATATCCTTATGTCCCTGTTGGTTATCCTGGTAAGCTGCTCTATGTCAGCTGCCGCCTGTCCTGCGGTCTCTATGTCCGTGCTTTCGACAGTCACTTCTGTGCCGTCGACCTTCACTGTCGCGCCTTTCTTTATCTTGACTGTCCTCGGGACCTTCTCTCCCAGGAAGTTCTTTATCGTGAATACGTCTCCATTGATGCTGACGTTCATGGGAAAATGCCCTGAGCATATCTTGAGCCTGTACACGTGGCCCTCTGTGACTCCTTTTATCATGTTCCTTATGTGCGCCTTGATTGTGCCCATCTTGGTCTTATCGCGCCTTGTTGCGTTCTTGGACGACAGCAGGAGTTCGTCACCTTCCACTGACACGTTTATCCTCGGGAAAGTGAACTCCCTTGACACCTCTCCCTTGGGGCCCTTGATGGTTACCCTGCCGTCGGCTATGCTGATCTGCACCCCTTTAGGGATATCCAGGCCGTCCTTGAGTTCAGATACCCTCATTTTAGTAGCAGTAGGCGATTAGCCTGCCTCCGATCTTCTTCTCCTTTGCCTTGTAGTGTGTCATCAGGCCCTGTGGTGTAGAGACTATCAATACCCCGAAGTCCTTGGAAGGTAGGAATCTCTTCTCGAACTTCTCGAAGTTGTCCAGCGTGACCGCGAACCTCGGCTTTATCGGACCGCACTCGTTTATGTTGCCCAGCAGGCTGACCTTGAGGTAGTTGCCCCTGCCGTCATCCACTTCCTCGTATTTGCCGACATATCCTTCTGCGTTGAGTATGTCGAGCACCTTCTTGAGTACCTTGGACATAGGCTTGATTATGCATTCCCTCTTGCCGACCTTCTCGAAGTTCAGCAGCTTGGACATTGCGCTTGATAATGTATCGTTCAATGACATTTTATTGCACCGTTAGTTGAATTTCTTGAATCCCATCTTGATTGCGACTTCCCTGAAGCATCTTCTGCAGAGGTTCAGGCCGTACTTTCCGATCATCCCATGGTATGTCCCGCATCTCTTGCATTTGACATTCCTGCCGCAGCTGCGCTCTTTCGGAGCGTTGTGTTTTATGAATTTCTTGTGCTTTGCGGGCTTGACCGCGAGTTGTGCCAGCACTTTCCTATGGTCTGAGGTCGTCATTTGTCCTGGTCCTCCTTATCATACCTTCAATCTTAAATCCTCTTTCAATCTTCCTCGAACAATGCATTGAAGTTCTGCTTCATGAACGTGATTGCGTCTTCCTTGCTTATCCTGTGGTCCCTTCCTATCTTGCCCTGCCTGAGGCGCCTTCTCTTTATCCTGAAGCCCGGCCTTGTGAGCGTTATGCACACCTGCAGGCCCATGACCCCTATCTCAGGCTGGTATTCGACGCCCGGTATGTCTATGTATTCCCTTATTCCGAAAGCGATGTTGCCTTCATTGTCGAACTGCTTCTCCTGAAGCTTGTTGTCCACTGCGCCGAGAAGCTGCTTGAGCAGCTCCTGTGCCTTGGCGCCCCTGATGGTTATCTTGCATCCTATGGGAAGGCCCGGCCTGAGCCCCCATCCTGCTATCCTCTTGTTCGTGAATGTCTTCACTGGCTGCAGGCCTGTGATGAGCTCCAGGAGCTTGAGGCCTTTCTCCAGCTTGTCTGTGCTCTTGCCTGCTCCTATATTGAGCGTGAGCTTCTCGACTTTGATGTCCCTGAACTTGTTCATTTTGTATTCTTCTGCATCGCCAGCTGCTTTATGCTCTCGAGGGCAGGGCCGTCCTTGCCTACGACGAAGACATGCCTCTTGAGCGTCTCGAATTTCTGGTTCTTTGATGTCTTGATTATGACCTTCCTTCCGCTTATCTCGTCTATCGATGCGACCATGCCTGAGTGCTTGCCGCCGATCAGCATCACGAAAGCTCCCTTGTCGAGCTTGAAATGGTCCAGTATCTTCTGGTCAGGAAGTGATATCTTCAATGTGTCTCCTGTCTTGTAGCTGTCCTTGTCGGCTATGATGTTCCTCCCGTCAGACAGGTTGAGCTGTATCTTCCCGCCGCTGACCTTTGACTTGGAATCGATCTTCGACAGCTTTGTGGCTGCCTCCTTTGCGTCAGCCTTCACCGCTGTCAGCCTGCCTTTGCGGTCGATCAGTATCCTGTAGTGTTCCTCGAGCTGCGGGAACTCTATTATGTCCATCAGGCCGACCATATGTCCGTCCTCTGTCCTCTTCCTCTTGTCGACGAAGACATCCTTGTGCTTTATTATCTTCTTGGCCTCATTGGCTGACTTGGCCACCCTGAGCAGCTCTCTCATCGCGACAGAGAGTGCAATGCCATGCTGGAGCGGATGCGCTCCCGGGCTGGGCCTGGTTATGAACTTGGACTCCTTCCGGTCTATGAGCCAGGTCTTGGGTGCCGCAATCCTTTTCATGTGATTCTTGACCATTTTATTTCTCCTCGTCAGGCTGTGCCTGCGCCTTCTGCAGGGCAGGCTTGTCCTCTGTCTTCTTAGCAGGCTCTTTCTTCACTGATTTCTCTGCTGCCGGCTTTTTCGCGCCGGCCTTCCTCTCGAGAGATGCCTTCCTCTTCTTGTCGCTGAGGTTGAGCTCTGTTATCATGATGTTTGATGCCTTGACGGGTATTAGCGACTTGGAGCCGTCCTTCTTTGTCCTGTCTATGCCTGTCACGAACACCTTGGCCTTCTTGATGTCTATCCTGTCGACCTTGTTCTCCCTTCCCTTGAACTGGCCTCTCAATACCTTGACCTTGTCTCCCTTGACGACGGGCATGTTTCTCCTGCCGTGCTTGGTCCTCAGCTCCTTGGAAAGGTGCGCTGACAGGAACTTGCGCTGCGTGTGCAGCGGCGCGTTGAACATGTACTTTCGCTGTTTCGCCGGCCTCTTGCTCGACTTCCATTTTGTTGAAAATGCGCTCTTCATCTTGCACCTTTATGATTATACTATTATGCTCGCGACCTTGGACACACCAGGCCATCTTGCGGCCGCCTCTTTGGCGATTGGCCCCTTGAATATGGTTCCCTTGGGGTTTCCCTTGTCGTCCTTGAGCACGACTGCTGCGTTGTCCTCGAACTTCACTCTCATCCCGTCTGGCCTTCTGTACTCTTTCTTCTGCCTGACGATCACCGCGAACACGACCTGTTTCCTCATCTCAGGCTTGCCTTTCTTGACTGCTGCGAGCACGAGGTCTCCGACTCCGCATGAAGGATGTCTCTTCTTGGATGTCTTCCTCTTCTTTATCGAGACTATCCTTATGATTGTGGCTCCTGAATTGTCGCATGTAGGTATATGCGACCCTGCCTGCAGTCCCTTCGTATGCCTTGCTTTGCTCGCCTGCATCTTACTCCTCTGCCTCTGGTCCGGAATCAGTCTCAGGCTCTATGGTCTCCTGTTCCTCACGCCGGGCTTTCGCCTTTTTCGCGCTTGCTGCAGGAGATTCTTTGGCCTTGACCTTCTCTTTCTCCTTGTGCTTGCCCTCTTCCAGGGCGCCCTTCTCGAGCTCGTACTTCTCCGCCTTGCCCTGGACATGGACCACGACGAAGTTCTTTGTCTTGCTGAGCGGCCTGCACTCTAATATCTTTACGATATCCCCTTCCTTTGCATCGATGCATGGAGGGTTGTGAGCGACAACCTTTGTCTTTGTCTTCCTGTATCTCTCGTACTTCGGTATTCTTCTCCAGCCTATCCACTGGACTATCACTGCCTTCTGCATTTTGTCCGAGACGACCTTGCCTGTGAACTGCTTGCCCCGCGTCTTGAGCGTCCCGTGGAACGGGCAGTTGACATCATCGCAGGTTCTGCTCGGGGACTCGATTCCGAAGCCGACTTTCCTTGTTCTTGCCATTTGATCACCGATATTGATTATGGATTGTTTGTGATGATTTGATTATGATTTGATCCTCGCTTCAATCCTTCCTGAAAGCTTTTTCCCTTCTATCCTCTTGTTGCCGACCTTGAACGTCACCTGGTCCTTGATTACCCTCTTGATTCCGTCCTTGGTGCGGATTGTTATCGTGTTCCTCGTCTCGTCAATCGCCTGCCCGCGGATTCCCACGAGCGTCCTGTTCTTCGATTCGACCACTTCGAGTGTTTCACCTATTAACGCGACTTTCGCGTCCCTCGATTGGTGTTTCATGTTTATCTTACAACGATTGTTTCCGGTGCGAAACCCGCCGATATGAGCGCATCGCGGACCTTCTGCTTGTGGTTTCCCTGGAGTTCGATCTTGCCACCCTTGACCGTCCCTCCGCAAGCGAGCTTGTTCTTCAGCTTCTTGCAGAGCTGGTCCATGTCGATATCCTTTGTGTCGATACCGGTTATGATGGTGTATTGCTTGCCGAACTTCCTTTTCTCGGTGGTGACACCGATCAGTTGGTCCTCCTTTGCGATTGTCTCGCAAACGCAAAGCTCCTTTGGCAGGCCGCAGGTGGAACAAATTTCACTCATTTGTTCTGCTCCTTGGCTCTCAAGGCGGTCATCAGCCTTGCTATGTACTTCTTTGTTGTCTTGATCTGCCGCGGGTTCTTTGGTGCAGTCCCCGTGGCCGCTTGAGCATTGAGTTTGATGAGCTCTTTCCTGAGCTCAAGCATCTTCGCCTGAAGCTCTTCCTTGCTCATCTTTGTCGGGTCTATGTCCTTCATTTTCACTCTGGTTTTTCGGCTGTTTTCTCGACAGGCTCTTCAGGGGCCGGCTCTTCTGCGGGCGCCTCTTCAGCCTTTTTCTTTTCCTCTTCGCCGAAGTCCTCGGTATCTGCAGATGATTCTGTATCTGGTTCTGTCGCGGGTTTGTCTTCTGCAGGCTTATCTTTTGGCTTCTCTGCCGCTTTTTCTGCCGGCTTTTCCGCCGGTTCTTCTTTCTTCTTCGCTGCCTTATTTTCCTTCTTCGGCTTGGTCTCTTTCTTCTTCTCTGTTGCCTTATCTTTCTTCTCAGCCTTCTTCTTTATATCTTCCTTCATCTCCTCGATGATCTCTGAAGGCTCCTCTGCTATCTTGACATAGTCAGGAAGCTTGATGTCCGGCGGCATTATCCTTACCTGTATTCCGACGCTGCCAGTCTTCAGCTGTGCTGATGTGTATGCTTTTCTGACGCCTACAATCGCGATGTCTCCGCATTTCTTGAGGTATCCCTGCCAGAACCTCCACCTTCTGGCCCTTGAGCTGGGTATCTTCCCTGTGATCAGTATCTCGACGCCGAGCGCACCTGCGTTCATGACATCTCCCATTACCCTGTGACCTATGCCCTTGAACCTCTGTGTCCCGAACTTCTCGAGTGAGCTTGCAATCCTCTCAGCCACGATCTGGGCGTCGAGGTCAGGCGCGGTCACCTCGTTGATCTCTATCTGGGGGTTTTCGAGCTTGAAATTCGCCTTTAGGTCCTCAGTGAGCTTCTTTATGTTCTGGCCTTTCCTTCCGACTATTAGTCCCGGCCTTGATGCGTATATTATAATCTTCTCGCCCAAAGGCGTCTTCTGGAGCTTTATATGGCTCTGTCCCAGGTTCTTCAGCGACTTTGTGATATATTCCTGTATCGCGAGCTCCTTCACGTTTGATGCTACGATTTGCCTTTCAATCATTTTTGATCCTCACTCGGTGATTCCGCAGGCTTGTTCTCGGTTTTTTCCTCTTTCTTCTCTTCTTTCTTTGCTTCCTGCTTCTCTTCTTTCTTCGGCTCGGCTGGCTTGGCTGCAGGCGCGGGTTTAGGCTCTGCCTTTTCTTTATTCTTCGCGGGCTCTTTCTTCTCTTCCTTTTTCTCTTCCTTCTTTGCGCCTTTCTTCTTGCCTGCGGTCTCCTGCACGACAACCTCTATATGGCTCCGCTTGAACTCCCTGCCGGAATGCCTGCCGTAGTGTACAGGGCTGTGCGCCTTGTGCGCACAGATGTGTATTATCTCCAGCTCGCTCGTGTTGAGCCCCTTTGTCTGGGCGTTCGCCTCGACTGACTCGAGGAGGTTCAGGAATGCCTTAGCGGCCTTGACAGGATACCGTCCTGAGGCGAGCTTGCCTGGCCTGTGGCCCACGCCATCTGTGAATCTCTTGAAAGGTACTGCGTGCTTCTTCTGTATGACCATCTCCATAAGGCTCTTCGCCTGGGTAAGCTTCCTGTGGCGAAGGTGGTTGGCTATCTCTATGCTCTGCTTCGTGCTTACAGCTACGTCTCTGCCGAGTGCCCGTGCCATCAGTTCGCTGTTGAACTTGCCGAAAGCGTATTTGTTCTTGGTCATTTTGTATTATGTTTTGTATTATGTATTGTGTATCATCACTTGACTGATATGTTGGATGATGATCGTGTAGCGCCCACTCCTGGTGATGAGTGCGCCACCTTCTTCCTTGTCAATGAAAACTCTCCGAGGTAGTGGCCTATCATCTCTGGCTGCACTATGACATCCTCGAATGCCTTGCCGTTGTGGATCTTTATGGTCTTGTTGACCATCTCAGGCAGGATTATCATGGTCCTGCAGTGGGTCTTCACCGGCTTCTTGCTTGTCTTGATGTTCCTGAGCAGTATCTTCTCCTGTTCTGTGAGTCCCCTCTTTAGCTTCCTTCGGGTCGCAGCAGGGAAGAGCGATGCCAGCTCTTTGATCCCCATCTCCTGGAGTTCATCAAGCGTCTTTCCTCGGTATCTGAATTCCTTTTTGGCCATTTTTCATACCTTGTTGATCATGATCGTTTCTTCCTGCCTGTCTTCCTGGGCGCGATCGCTCCTACCTTCCTTCCAGGCGGTGCGTTCCTTCCCACTGGCTTTGCCTTTGACTTCCTGAGACTCCTCGCGTTTCCGAAAGGATGGTCGACTGCGTTCTGGGCGGATCCGCTGACCTTCGGCCAGAGCTTGTTCCTCGCCTTCATCTTGAAGTACTTTGTTCCTGCCCTCAGGAACGGCTTTTCAGGCCTGCCGCCTCCTGCGACGACGCCTATAGATGCCCTGCAGAGAGGGCTGAATGACTTCCTCTTCTTCGAAGGAAGCTGGATCGTGACCTGGTCATTGAACTTGCTGACGACCTTTGCGAATGTCCCTGATGCCCTGACGAACTTTCCCCCGTCGCCAGGCATGGCCTCGATGTTGTACACCATCGCGCCTTCTGGTATGTTGGCGAGCTGGGTCGTGTTTCCTGCCTCGAGGTCTGAGTGCGGCCCGCTCTGTATCTTCTGCCCTACCTTTATGCCTTCCGGCGCTATCATCAGGCATGTCTCGCCGTTCTCATACCTTACCTGCGCAAGAGGTGCTGAATGGCCCTGGCAGTTGATGAGGTCTATCACGACTCCATCGACTATCTCTGCGGATATCTTGTTGTGCTTGGCCTTTCCCTTGTACCTGAAGCTCGGCGCCCTGTATGTCGGTCCGCCTTTTCCTCTTGCCTGTTGTATGAGTCGTTTTCCCATTTTCTCAGTGCGAACGGTTGAACGAAGTGAAACCGTTCCCGCTCTTGCGTATCAAACGAGCGTAACCATTTGTTGGTATTAATCTTTTTCCCATTTTGTATCATCACATGAGTCCCAGGTCAGTCGCTACGTCGAGAGCGGGTGTATCCGGCGAGAGCTTGACATATGCCCTCTTCTCTCCGTCAGGTGTTATCAGGGTCGTGACCTTTACCACCTTTACCTTGAATGCCTTCTCGACGGCCTGCTTTATCTCTGGTTTCCTGGCTTTCATGTCTACTACGAATATGAGCTTGTTCTCAGACTCCATTAGCCTGATGGATTTTTCCGTGGACAACGGGTATTTGAGTATCTTTTCAGTTTCCATTTTTCATCTACTTCTTGGAAGCTTTCTTGTCTTGCTTTTTTTCTTGCTTCTTCTCTTCCTTCTTCTTTGCGGTCTTCGGCTTCTCGTGGAAGAGCTTCTCCTTGTCAAGCCTGTCTATCGCCGACTGCGTGAATAGTGTAAGCCTGCCAGGGACTGATCCTGGTGCGAGCAGCTCTGCGTTGAGGTCAGATACTGCCACTGCATCGACGCCGGGTATGTTGACTGCTGCTTTCAGCAGCGGGCATTCCTTCGAGACCACGAAGAGAGGTCCTTTCCTTTTCCTGTACTTCCTGCCTCTCAGCCTGGACTTGCCTGCCCTGTATGTCTTTTCTGATGCTCTCTTGAGCTCGTCTGTGAGGCCGAGCTTGAGAAGCGCGTCCTTCACGCTCTTTGTCTTGGATAGCGACTCGAAGTCGTCTGTGATTATGAATGGGTAGCTGTCAGGCAGTGCATGGCCTCTCTCTACGACAAGGTCCTTTGCCATCGTCGCTGCCATCGCGCTCCGTATAGCCTTTCTCCTTTCCTTGTCATTGATCTTCTTTGCCCAGATCTTGCTTGCCTTAGGTGGGTGCGCCCTTCTTCCGCCGACTGTGCCTGGAGCGAACGCTCCTGTCCAGTTGAACCTTGTCCCGCTCCTGGACATTATCTTCCTGGGGACCCTTGATATGCCGTGGCCGTAGCTTCCGCGGTACTTGCGCCTTCTCCTCGAGAGGTTGGCGCTCGCCTTCTTCCCTGCGACAGGGTCTGCGCCGTATCTCTGCCTTGCCCTTGACTGGACTGACTCGACAGCCCTCTTTATCAGGTCAGGCCTTATCTCTTCGCTGAAGGTCGCTGGAAGATCCTTGCTCCCTTTCTCGGCTTTTGTCTGGTCAAGTATCTTGAGTTTCATCTTACTTCCTTGTGATTATGTGCTGCACTGTCTGCGGGGCCTGCTCGAACTTCGGGTCTGCCCGCATTGCAGTCTCCATCCGTACCATCCTCTTTGCAGGTCCGGGTATGCTGCCCTTTATCAGGAGGTATGTGTTCTTAACATTCCCGTATCTTTTGAACCCGCCGGCTGCGTTCACCTTCTCGGCCTCGTCCCCTATCATCATGATCTGCTTGTTGTAGTCCACGCGGTTGTGGTATCCCATCTGTCCTGCGTGCGCGACCCTCCAGGTCATCTTGTGCTTCCAGTCTCCCAGTGACGCCGGTCCTCTCTTTGTCTTCTCAGATTTCCTTCCCCTGACCTTCACGCCGAACCTCTTGACAGGTCCCTGGAATCCTTTGCCTTTCGTGACCGCGTGTATGTCTATCAGCTGGCCTTCTGCGAAAACGTCCTTGACGCTTAGCTCCTTGCCGAGGTTCTCCTTGACGAATGCGAGCTTCTCTTCCTTGCTGCCTCCGATGCATACTTCGAACAGCTCTGGCTTCTTCTTGCCTATGCCTGTCATCTTCGGCTGTGTCTGGATAAGTATCCTAAGATCATCGAAATCTTCAGGTTTTGCAGAATCAGTTGCCTTCGGCTCTTTCTTTGAGATGTTGATCTTCCTTCCGAGCTCCTTGTCAGGCTTTGCCATCATCTCGCCTGCTGGCTGTATCGCCTTGTACTTCTTCTTGTAGAACCTGACGCCCGCTATCCTGACAGGCGGGCACTCGAGGACTGTGACCGGGACTGAGATGTCCTCTCCCTTTGTCATCGAGTTCTTCCTGCCATCAGTAATTATAATATGTGTCATGCCTGCCTTGTAGCCTGCGAAACCGAGAAGCTTTGCATCTTTTGCCTTTGAGAACCTGTCTATCCTTGGATAGCTCCGTTTAGCCCTCACTCTAGGCCAGACCTGCATGCTTCCGTGTCTTGGATGATGTGCTTTCGGCATTTTACACTCAAATCAGATAGGACAAACTAGCCTGCTATGAGTCAATAGGCCCTTCTGAAGCTTTTTAGGGCTTTTTCGTTAATAAACGCCTATTTCTGATGCTTTTTCGAGAATTAGAGCTTAATTAAAATAAACTCGTACTGAAAAAGCGTCTTTTCAGGCTCATTTATTCCTACAAAGCATTTAAACCTCAAATCAGTCGTTTAAACGCTTATTCCGAACTCTCTACTCAGAATTTCAGTCCTTTATAAGCTTTTATGTGTTTCAGAAACAGGTTGGCCCAAAGCCTTCTCTCCATTGTTTTGGCCCTTTTCGAGCCCTTCAGCCACTAAATCCTTACCTTTCTTACTCTTGCCCTTCCCCCTGCCTTTTGCACTTTTCCCCTCCTCCCTCTGCGCATACCTGGCCCTCTTGATTGCGTAGTTGGCTGGGTTCTTGATGTATCTGCAGAAGTTGTCTGGCTTGCACACCCCGAAGCTCTTGTAGTATGCCTGGTTGTCGCAGTTGGGCGGAAGCACTTTTTTCTTGTGCTGTTTTGCGTACCTGATCTGGCCGAGGAAGTACTGGTCCCGCAATGGCTCTGGATGCTTCTGGTTCCATTGCTTCATCCATTCCTCTATGTCATCGTATTCCCAGCCGCAGCTGGACAGGAAGTTTGTCAGTATGAAGACCGCTCTTTTCTTGCCGTCCTTGAGTCCTTTTGATATTGCCTGTATGCATGGAGGGAAGAACTTCTCAGGGATGGCTGTCTGCACATCCTCGAACTCCCTGTTCAGTGACCTGCGCTCGATATTGTCTATCTCTTCTAGTTCGTGTATCTTCTGTTCCTTGCGCGCAGCGAAGTCGAACGCTTCAACAAGGAGCTTCTTTGCCTGCCCCCGCACCACGCCATCGCGCTTCAGGAACTCATGCTTACCGAACCCTATCGCGTCCGGCTCTGCCTCTTTCTTCTCGAAATCCATTATCCTGTCAGGATGTATGGGCACAGAGACGAGTCCTGACTTCTCATGGTATGAATACGGCGCTCGGTACAGGTGCCGGGGAGCTATCAGTACAGTGTCGACCTCGACGATAGATAGAGGGTTGAATGAGACTGTAAGCTGCGGTTTTGCGCAGCATTTCTTTGTCAGGTCTATCACTGCCCGCTCCATCAGTATATTGCATCGTATGCATGTCTTGTACTTATCATCCTCATCCCCCTCAATCCTGCTCTCGCAGCGCGGGCAGACGAACTGCACCTTGGTCGCGCTCTCCTGCTTAACTGCCTTGCCGCATCTTTCGCACTTTGTCTGGACAAGCTCCTGCGAGCTCTTTCCTGTCTTCTCCTCGAGCTCTTTCATGGAATAGTTGTGCCTTTCGCCGAAGCTTATGGTCTCTCCCTTGACTGAGACGTATTTCTTGCCGATGAAGTCCAGCAGATAGAGCGCAATCTTCCTCGGCCCGTCGGGAAAAAGGTCCTTTGTCATCGCGTCATGCACCCTGTCCGGGAAAGCCTCGAAAGGGACGCCGATATGGAATCCTTTGTTGCCTGAGAACTTGACTGTTATCGCGTCGATGTCATGCTCCCTGAGCGCCTTGACAAAAAGCAGGGCGGTCAGCTTGGCGAACTCCCAATAAGGGCAGTCTATGTCAAGCACGAGGTCCCACCCGATTCGCTGTGAGTCATACTCGTGCTTTTTCATGTCGACGCTTATCCTCTGCGGGTTGGACCACAGCTCTTCAGAGAGATGGAATGAAGTCACTCCGTTCTTGACCTGCTCTATGACATCGTTAGGATAGACCAGCACGTCAGGCCTCTTCGCATAGCCCTTGCCGCCGAAGCTTCCGACAGCCTCCTTGTTCTTCGCAGCCCTGACTAGCTCGTTCTGCACTTCAGACCTCTTGTAGTGCTTCAGCACCCTGCTGAGTGTTATCGGGTCCATGTTCATGATTAATTTGGAAATATATTTAAAACCAGCCGGTTTGTTTTAAAGCATGAAAAAGAATGACCGGCAGGAGCTTGAAGACTGGCTTAAAAAGCTCATTGAATCCGAAAAAATCATGATTGTCGAGGGCATGAATGACAAGAAGGCCCTTATGAACCTGGGAGTGCCGAGGCATCAGATCCAGATAATCGACAACGCCATCTTTGCTGTCGCTGAAAAGGTCGCAGCCAGGGCAAAGCAGGCAATCATCCTCACAGACCTTGACACAGAGGGCAAGAAGCTTTACGCAAACCTCAAGCGGAACCTCAACCGCGTAGGCGTGCATGTAGACACCTATTTCCGCGAGTTCCTGTTCAGGAACTCTGACCTCTCTCACATCGAGGGCATAGATACGTTCTTCAGGAACCTGAGACGCAAGCAGCCTTGAGCGCCTTGAACTCACCTGCCACTATTGTCATACTTCTCTGTCAGCACCCGCTGTATCTCATTCGCCTTCTTCTCGCCGATCTTGTCGACATCTTTCAGCTCTGACACGCTCGCGTTCATGAACTCCCTTATCGTCCCGAACTTCTCGAGCAATGGCTTCGCAAGTGTCGGTCCGACCCCTGGCAGCGATGACACGATATACTCCTGCTGCTGCTTCAGCGTCATGGGCTTCCTGCTTCCGTGCGGGTTGAACTCCCTGAACTCAGGGTCCTGCTCCCTCTTGGCAATCACTGCCATCAGCGCGGCAGTCTCTTTCGATGTCTTGGTCTGCAACACAGGTATGCCATAGCTTATAGTTATTGTCGCGAGCATCCCCCTTATCGCGTTCGGGTGCACCTTCCTCTGCGAGTAGATGTCCTCGTCCCCCTCTACGATTATGATTGGCCTCTCAAAGTTCTGCTTGAGGTCCTTCATCTGGTCGAGCAGCCTTCCATCGACTATTGAATCGACGAAGTCAGGCACCTTCTTGTACTCGACCCCTACCCTGGTCGAGAGCTGGTAGTCCCCCACCTCCATGGAGCTGAGGCTCATCGACACTCCCATGTCAACAAGCTCCTTGATTATTCCTGACGCCTTCTCCCTGAAGTCTGCGAACACCTTCAGCTCGACTTCCGGCGCTATGAATCGGTCAAGGTTCGTCTCCTGTCTCCTGTCGAACCCGCTGAACTTCGACCGAAGGTTCTCGAGCTCGCGGTACATCCGCTTCTCCTTGTGGTGCGCGCTCCATTTGTAGCCTTCGTCACGCGTGCCCATCGTCATGAGCACCACGACGCGTCCTTTCTCCTGCCTTCCTGTCCTTCCCCTTCTCTGGATCGTCCTTATCCCTGAAGGTATCGGCTCGTAGAACGCGACAAGGTCGACGCAGGGTATGTCTATTCCTTCTTCAGCCACTGATGTCGCGACAAGTGTGTTGAAATCGCCTGCCTTGAACTCCTCGAGCATCTGCTTCTGCTCCTTCTGTGTCATGCCAGTCCCTGCTTTCTTCATCTGCCCGACGAAAAGCCTGGCCTCGACGCCTGGCAGCAGGTTGAGCACGTCGATGATCCTCTTGGCGCTCTCCCTGAACTGATTGAACACGATTATCTTGACATCCTTCTTCGCCTGCACCTCTTTTGCGACGAGCTTCTGCAGGGCTGCTAGCTTGGGATGGTCTATCTCCTGCAGCGCGAGCCTCTTCGTGAGTATGAATGCTGACTTGAAGTTCAGGTCGCTGGCAAGGTTCTTGACAGCTTTGACCTTTGATGATGCGGATTCTGAATATATCTTCTCAAAATAGCTGATGAGCGGGGATATCCCTTGTGTCTCGAGCAGCTCCAGCGCGTGCTCTGCCTTCATCGCCTCTGCGAGCAGCGAGACCGATTTCATTATCTCGAATGACTTGTCCCCTTTCGCTATCTCGGAATGCAGGTATCCCTGTAGCTTGAGTATCTGTGTCTTTCCGTTGTGCAGTCGGGACGAGTCTATGTAGCCGAGGTTCTTGACCTCGCGGAGCTTGCTGTTGTAGCATTCCTTGATGTATTTCTGCACTGTCTTGAACTCGTCGGGAAAATCCACCTTGAGCCAGCTTATGTCCGTCTCCTGTATGTACGGCTTGACATCCGGGTCATTGTCTGTGCGGAGCTCGACATCTTCTATGTAGAGGTTCTTGCACACCTCGTTTATCTTCTCCATCTCGCTTCCAGGGCTTGCTGTCAGCGCGAGTATGCGGGGATACCTCGCTTTCCTGTTGTACTGCTTTGCTACGAAGTTGTATGCGTAATCCCCTGTCGCCCTGTGGGCCTCGTCGAACACGAGAAGGCTGATCTCCTCAAGGCTTATCCTGTTGGTTATGATGTCGTTCTCAAGCCCCTGCGGCGTGCTGAATATGATGCTTGCCTGCTTCCAGAGCTCTGCCCTTTTCTCTGGCTTCACATAACCTGTGAAGACGGCGAGCTTCTCTTCCTCTATCTCAAAATGTTTCTGGAATGTCTGCAGGTGCTGCTCAACCAGCGGACGTGTCGGTGCGAGAAACAGGACCTTGCTGTTCGGGAAGCATTTCATCCTCTGCGATGCCAGCATCAGCGCTATCAGTGTCTTGCCCATGCCTGTAGGCAGGACTACAAGGCAGTTCTTGTCCACGCAGGTCGCGATGATAGTTTCCTGGTAGAGCCTTGGTGTTATGTTCTTTATGAGCATCTTGTACCGGGGCATCTCTGCCCTTGTCCCATTCCTCTGCGGGCCTTCCTTCCAGTCAGATAGTGTCCTTGTCGTTGCTTCTATCATGATATAGCCTCTTTTCTTAATAAAAATTGTCAATATATTGTCAAGATTAGCAATGGACCTGACAAATTATTCTTGTCAATGCTTAGAATACGCTTACAGCCTTTATATACCTCATCCGGGCATGTCCAGTGGGAAGTGGAGTAGGCAGCACCACCGCTCTTTGCGGCAGTCAGGCTAGCGCTAGCGTAAATTCACAGACCCTGCACGTACCCAGCAATATACACGTCTATAGAATCAGCAGACTAATTGTCGCTTACAGTGAAACGCACCAATAGCAGCGCGGTGCTGCCTAGAATCTGCTAAACAAATAGAATAATACAAGAAAGCTTTATAAACTAAATTCATTTAAAAACCCTTATGCACAGCTGGCGCAACTTCATGGACAAGGTCAGGCGATATTGGCCGCTTGAGAGCTTTGAGAAAAGGGGCATGATAATAACAATACTTGTCCTGTCATTCATATTCTCATTCAGGGAGTGGGGCGTCGATAAGTTCAATTTCTCATATGGTCTCAGCAACCTGCTTGTGACGATGATCTTGGTCATATTGGCATTCATGGTAAGGGAGATTGCTCACCGCACCATCGCGACCTGGTTGGGCTACAGGTCCCAGTACAAGGCATGGATCATCGGCCTTGTCGTAGGTCTTGTCATAGCGTTCCTTTCCAACGGCAACCTGCCTTTCATCGCAGCAGGCACTCTTGTGATAACGAACCTGCCGATCCATAAGCTCGGCAAGAGCTATTTTGAGACCAGTATGAAGCATCTAGGATGGATCGCGATGGCAGGGCCGGTCGCGAACATACTCTTTGCCGTGATACTCAAGTCATTGTCGGTCGCGACCTCAATGCAGGTCTTTGAGAAGGCGATGATGATCAGCATCTGGATCGCGTTGTTTGACATGGTGCCTATCCCGCCGTTCAACGGCAGCAGGACATTCTTCGGCTCGAGATATATTTACATCTTTGTCCTCGGCTCTGTCATCGGCTGCGCAGTCATGCTCTCTTACCTTAGCGGCATCGTGCCCATAATCGGCTCGCTTGTCCTCGGAGCACTGATGCTTCTGGTCTTCTTTGTCCAGATAGACGAGAGATGGTAAGCTGGACAGCATTACAAAAAAATCTAAGCCAGCGAGAAGACTGATTTCTGGAAGAGGTATATCGCGACGATCCATGTTATGAATGTCGTGAATCCGAAGAGCATAATGAACAGGTACAGCCCGCAGAGTATGTCCATCACGCTGTTCAGGTCTTCGCGGAACAGCCAGCCCTTGATGATAAGATATGCTGCAAACCCTAGTCCTATCCTCCATCCCAGCAGGTCATAGTGCAAGAGAACGGCAACGGCCGCCGAGAGCAGGTCTGCCACCCCTAAAAGCTTGACTACCATACACTGCAGGAGAAGGGAATATTATATAAATCTGACCGATTTCAGCATCTTCATGTTCGGGCAGATCGCTGAAAAGGTGTGGAAGTTCACAGGCTCTGACAAGAGCAATGTGTATTTCATAGACGGCAGGACAAGGATAATCATAGATGCAGGCAACAGGACTGACAGGGAGAACCTTAAGATATTCATGGGCAAGGTGGTCGACTTCGAGAGCATTGACATCGTAATCTTCACCCATCTTCATTACGATCACTCAGGAAACTTTGACCTCTTCCCTAATGCTGACTTCTACGCTTCTCAGGAGGCGGTGGAGGATTTTCAGTCTGACAGGGATGCGGCTGTGCTCGACGCTGTCGTAGCCGAGAAGCTGTCGAAGATAGAGCTGAAGAAGCTTCCGAAGGACTTCTTCGGCCTCAAGGTCATCAAGACTCCTGGCCACACAAGGGGAAGCATCTGCCTCTGGCACGAGGAGAAGAAGCTGCTCTTCACAGGCGACACCCTCTTCGCAAGCAAGAAGCAGGGACGCGTCGACCTCCCGACATCTGCCCCTGACCAGATGAAAAACAGCATCATGAAGATAATAGAATTCCCATACAAGGTGCTGTGCCCCGGGCATGATTATTAGCAATAAAACAAATTCTAATGGCGCTGACAGTTAAAGCAGCAGGAATGAACGCAGTTCAGCAAACAGAAGCAGTAAATAAACAGACAGCGAGCGCATCGGTGGCAGTGTCCGATGCTAAGCTACCACATCCGCCTTCCCCTCAATCCTCTTTTTCACCATCCTCAGCATCTCTTCCTCATGCCCTGCCCCTACGACAGCGAGGATGTTCTCTTCAGGGAACTTGTGCATGAGTTTCGCGAGGTTGTTCGCCATGATCTTGTTCCTCTGCCGCACCAGCACGTCATAGACATTAGGGTATCTCTTCTCGAGTTGTCCTATCAGCTTCCTGACAAGCTCCTTGTCAGGCACTTTGGAGAGGTCTATCTTGTCTCCTTTGAGGCCGAGCTCTGCCATGGCCTTCTTCTTGAAGAACACTGACTTGAACATATCGCCTACGAACCTGAATTTCTCCCTCCAGGTGAGCCGCTGTGAGAACTTTCTTAGGGTTATCTCAATGTCCTGGTCTATCAGCGCGACCTTGGCTCCGCTCTTGCCTGCCAGCTGGACAGCAAGCTTCATCTCTGAACCAGGCATCACGCCTACCACGCTTCCTAGCTTCCTCTGGAGCCAGCCCCCTATTGACGCAAAAAGGTATCCTTTGATGCCTATTCGGGCTATATCCCTCGGCCCGACCTTTGATTTCTCATCAGACATAAGGGAATGGAGCCTTCGCCTGTCAAGCTCGACAGCCACGATACCTGGAACATGCTGCTGGAAAGCCAGCTCTATCTCATTAAGGCTCTGCC
>CAZNGE010000006.1:39118-44024 GCA_964572875.1 uncultured Methanosarcinales archaeon
CTGGCTATATGCGATGTCCCTATGAGTGTCAGTTTCTTGTAATGCATATTCTGCCTCGTCCTTTTATTTTTTAAAAGCCCCGTCATATAAATATCTTGGGCTTGATTGGACCACACACCAATAGTAAAGTTTATAAAGCATGAACGAATAGTTTCACTTATACTGATTAGCATATTGCTTAGTCAAAGGAGGGATTAGCATGTTGAAGATGGAGCGCATTTCAGAGATATACGACATGAAGGTCTTCACAGACAATGGAGAGTATTTCGGCGACATTGAGGAGACCATCATCACAAAGACCAAGATCCATGGCTGGAGGGTCAAGGCGACCAAGAATTCCTATCTTTCAAAGGTCCTTGGCTCTGCAAGGGGCGTCATAGTGCCTCACCAGCTCGTGAAGTCCATCGGTGATGTGATGATCATAAGCAAGGCTGCTGTTCCGAGCGCAGGTTCCGAAGAATAGGCAGCATAAATCTTCTTTTTTATTGGCACTATTTCTTTGTGGTTGCAAAATTCCCACAAATTTTATATACTTTATCTTGATTAGTAAGCCACATGAAGCAGAAGATACTTGAAGGGTTTGGCCTCACCCAATCCGAGGCGAAGATATACCTGATGCTGCTCGAGGAAGGCGCGAGTCTCGCAGGCATGATATCCCGCAACACAGGTATCCACAGGCGTTCTGTCTATGATTCTATCGAGAGGCTGATCCAGAAAGGGCTGGTCTCTTACATAAAGTCCAACAACAGGAAGTATTTCGAGGCAGTGAGCCCTGAGCGTCTGATAGAGATCCTGCATTCTCAGGAAGATGACATAAAGACCATCCTTCCTGAACTCAAGGCCCTACAGCAGATGTCAGAGGGTAAGAACGAGACGCTCTTCTTCAGGGGAAAGGCCGCGCTCAAGAGCGCTTTCGACGACCAGCTTGAGAAGGCAGGAAAAGAGATATGCATATGGGGCGCCGATACCCGCGCGCTTGACATACTCCAGTACTACTTCCCTCATTTCGACAAGCAGAGGGTCAAGAAGAAGATTAAGGTAAAGATACTGTTCAACGAGTCTGAGCGGAAGAACCCTTACATCTCTAAGATACCCCTTTCAGAAGTGCGTTTCGTGCCTGACAGCATAAAGTCGAACGCTGCAGTGAACATCTACGGCAGGAACATCTGCATAGTCGCCTGGAGACAGGACCCTGTAGCGATACTCATACGCGAGAATAACATATCTGAGGGCTTCAGGAACTATTTTGAGTTCATGTGGAGCGTAGCTAAGAGATGAATACGCCAGAAAACAAAAAAAGATAGGGATAGGAAAATAATGAGAAAGCGGTGATACAATGTTAAATGATATCATTACAAACCAGATATTCCTTTCAGTCATAATTACAGTGGTGATCTGCGAGATATGGAAGTTCATAGACTCTTCTGTAAGGAAGAAGAGGATAGACTGGGGTGCTCTCGTGACCACCGGAGGCATGCCTTCCTCGCACGCGAATTTCGTATGCGCTATCGCCGTCTCTGTAGGGATAGTGGAAGGTTTCGCCTCGACAGTGTTCTTCATCTCTGCAGGACTGGCTATCGTCGTCGTGAGGGACGCGTTCGGCGTCAGGAGGGATGTGGACAAGGTCGCGAAGACAGTGAACGAGATAATAAAGGACAAGAAGCTGGGCATCAAGGAGATCATGAAGATTACAGGCCACACGCCTGTGCAGGTTGTCGTCGGCTGCATAGCAGGAATCGTGATCCCGATAATAATCAACAGTTTTTTCTGAAGCAGGATGTAAGATGCAGTCAAACTCCCTGTCCGTGTTGTTCATCATCATTCTTGGAGTTGCATCCCTCTGTGCTCTATGCTTCATTTTCTACAGGTTCTGGTTCCTCCGCAAGCCGAAGCGGGACATCCCGTTAGGTGACGTTGTCGTCTCGCCTGCCAGCGGAAAGATAGTGAGGATACTGGAGTTCGGCAGCAGGATGGATGAGCTGGACGTAAGGAAAGGTCTGCTCGGAAAAGTGAGACTCCTTGTCAAAGACGTGGCAAAAGAAGGTTTCATGGTCGTCATCATGATGACACCTTTCGATGTTCATTACCAGCGCAGCCCTGTCAAGGGAATGATAGAATCAGTAATATACAGGAAAGGCAGTTTCCTCAACGCAGTGAAGGACGCGTCATCGCTCCAGGCGCTGGAGAATGAGAAGAATGAGGTCACCATCAGCAACCGCAGGCTCGGAAAGCTAAAAGTAGTCCAGGTCGCCGGCTTCCTGGCCCGCAGGATAACCTGTTTCGTAAGGCCAAAGCAAAAAATACATAAAGGAGAGGAGCTTGGTCTCATAAGTCTGGGATCACAGGTCCTTCTTGTCATTCCGAAGCTCAAGCTGGAAGTCGTGGAAGGGCAGAAGGTCGTTGATGGCAAGACAATAATCGCAAAATTTTAACGTCAAAAGTTCCCAGAGGTACAAGATGAACATCAAGGAGAATTTCAGTCTGATAACGCGCATAGAGTTCCCTAATGTGCTCACCCTGCTCAACCTGTTTTCAGGGATGATAAGCATACTTTTCTCTGTGTCTCGGGAATACACGTTTGCATGCGCTTTCATGCTCGCAGCGGTCTTCTTTGACATGATTGACGGCAGGGTCGCAAGATACATGAAAAAGGCCACTCCACTCGGAAGAGAGCTGGACTCTCTGTGCGACCTCGTGTCTTTCGGTGTCGCGCCTGTCGTGCTCGCGTTCCAGACCACAAGGAACATTGGTGAGGGCTGGATATTCGCGGCAATAATCTATCTGGTCTTCCTCGCAGCAGGTGCCCTGAGGCTTGCCCGGTTCAACATAAAGGAGCTGAACCATTTCGAGGGCATGCCAATAACATTCAATGGTGTGATCATTCCTCTGCTGTTCTTCTTCAAGCTTACAAGCTGGTACCCGTTCGTGTTCCTGGTGTGTGCTATACTAATGGTGAGCGCGTTCAGGATAAAGAAATTTGTATAGGTGATACATATATCCTTGATTCAAGCCCTTGTCTTTGCATGGAAATGCATATATCTTATGCTGCCTGCTTTCTTCGCCAACATGGCTCCTGTATTCTTCCGCAAGATACCTTTCCTGGACTACCCGGTGGATTTCGGGATGAAGTGGAAAAGCGATCCATTGTTAGGCACCCATAAGACATTCAGGGGGTTCTTCTTCGGGATACTCCTCTCCATGATCATAGTATACATCCAGAAGTCCCTTACTGCCCACCAATATTTTAGGGAGATCAGCCTTGTTGCGTATTCTGAGCACAGCTTCCTGCTTTTGGGTTTCCTTCTGGGCTTCGGCGCGCTTTTCGGTGATCTTGTCAAGAGCTTCCTCAAGAGGAGGGCAGGCGTAGCATCCGGGAAGTCCTGGTTTCCCTGGGACCAGCTTGATTTCATCATAGGTGCGATGGCCTTTCTCTGCTTTGTCTACATACCTTCGTGGCAGGTCATCTTTTTCCTTCTGATATCCACTCCTCTGCTGCACATCGCAGTCAAGCATATAGGATTCTACCTGAAGATAAGCACGACACGTTGGTAGGATGGCCAGAAAACAGTTCAAATGGGTTCAGCTCGTAAGCTGCTCTACCTCTTTCTCTGATATTGGCTCTACCATGACGAACATTGACCTTAGGCCCTGTTCGAGCGACTCTGCATCAGATATCTTTGCGTGCACATGCGGCCGTATTATCCAGCGCTTGTCCAGCTTTGAGAAAGGGTTGATGAAATAGATGGTCAGGCCAGGCATAGCTGAAAGCTTATTCCATGCAGACAGCATCTTGTCGAAGTTGGTCTCAGAATTATACACCACGATTCCGCAGTGCTCTTCCTTTATCGAGTCGGCCAGCGCCTTGAAATCCTGGGGGAACGGCTCGACATAATAATGCACAGCCTTCCCGTCCTTCTGCTTTATTATCGCCTTGTTGCCTTCCTCGACAACATCTGCTATCCTTCTGAAAGCTAGGTCTCGGTTCTTCACGTACCTGATAAACCAGTCCAAAAGGTATTTTGCGGTGGGTGGAAGGTCCATATTACACCTCTTTATCATAGGTTACTTGAACGCATGATATTTAAATTTTTGTATGCCTCTATACATCCAATATTACAGAAAAACATATAAACCCAGAACACCAAAATAGGATATAATATCATAAAAAAGAGGTCATCGGCAATATGAAGACAGACAAGGAGATACGCGCTGAGCTCAGCATCATAAACCAGAGGATTCATTCTGTTGAGCAGCCTGTCTCCCACAAGACCACCAAGGCATATATAGGCTATTTCCTCCTATTTGCCATCGCGGTATTCTGCACATCCCTGCTTATACATTTCGGGCCTGCCATGACAGGCTTTGTGACATTCAGCGAGTCCGTGATCAAGGCAGAGGATGCGGGTTTCTCTGTCTCGGAATCAGGTTCTGTCAGCATCAGCACAGACCTCAGCGACATAAACTCAATCATGCTCTCAGGCACGGTCTACGGAAATGGAAAGGCAGCTGTCTTTGTCCTCGGTCCTACAAGGAACTATCTTGCGTACTATTTCGAGGGTGACGCAGGATCCGGAACAGAGTTCTCTGACATGTGCTATGACACCTGCCATCTTGAGGGCATAGGCAGCGAGAACACCCTTGTGTTCGAGCTTGACAACATGAGGATAGACATAGACAAGGTAAGGTATTCATACGACAGGCTTATCGATTTCGACCTCCAGCCCAGGACAATAAGTATCGACTACGCCAAGGAGCCTGCCAAGGTCATCGAGCTTACCCTCACCAACAGCCAGCTTACAGATTATTCTGTCCTGCTTTACATCGACGGCCCTCTGAGCAGCAGCTTCAGCTGGCAGGGATCCCTCATACACATGACACCTGACCAGCCTGAGAAGACCATACCGAT
>CAZNGE010000006.1:44124-57392 GCA_964572875.1 uncultured Methanosarcinales archaeon
ACGTGAACTGCGTCAAATCCGCTGGCTCAAGCGCCTTCTCCACGCACTGCTCATAGAATCTCTTGACGCTCACCTTGTTGAAGATGGGATGCTGGCACTTGTAGTTCTCCATGAACTCCTTTGTGAGTATCTCCACCACCAGCCCGTACTTCGACGACAGGTGGAGTAGGGTACCACAGATAGGAGAGTCCAGCCCTCGTTCATACTCAAAGTCAGACACTTCTGTGAATGACGGGAAGGTCAATAATACCTTGCCCGCCACCTCGCCTAGAGAGAACTTATGGTAGTGCCCTTGAATGAGTACGTCCCAGGGCTTTGCTAGACTCCCTATCTTGGTTACCCATCTTTCCTGCGGAGGTGTGGCAGTTGCCAAGTTGGGCCCCCCGCCATATGAATGCATCATATGGACATTGAGGCCAAGTTTTGAAAATGCGCCGATAGAGCTGAAGAGCGTCTTCTCTGGCCCTACCTTGACGAAAAGGCTGTACATCAGCTTGTTCCTGACTGTCTCTGCGTCGTATTCCTGCTCCATGTGCGCCTTGAAGTACTGGAGCATCACGTCTGTCGCCATCATCCCGCTGTGCTTGAACCCTGAATTGTACTCGTGGTTGCCGTGCGTGATCACGATATGCTCTATGTCCTTGTCTATTTTCAGCTGGCCCTTGCTCTCTGTGAAGAAGAACGGCTTGATGAGCTCTATCGCGCATCGCATCTGGGTCTGCGGGAACGTCAGTCTCGTGCCGCCGTTCCTCATCATCGCTGTCGGGTAGTTTATCCCCTCTATTATGTCCCCGTTGAACAGCGCTATCCTGCCGACCTTCTTCATGTTGCCCTTCTTCTGCAGGGCCGCTGACTGCTGCTTGACATAGTCCATGTATTTTATGAAATAGTCATACCTGTGCGATATCGAACCGACATGGACGTCAGTAAGCGTGAATATGAGGTACTCTTCTGCAGGCAGATCCTTGTATTTCTCGAGCATGTCGAGTATCTTCTCGTTTATCACCGTGAGCAGTATCCTCTTGTCGTCGGTGACTTCCACCTTGCAGGACGATAGGAAGGGTATCTTGCCCCTGACAGAGAATGCCTTGTGCATCATGTCCTGCACTGCGCTCCTCAGCTGGACAGGTATGTTCTCGTACTGGGTTGATGATTCCAGCGAGGGTATCTTTAGGTTGAGTGTCTTGTCCGTCTCCATGTAAGCCTGCAGCACGTTGTCATGAGAGCTTACCTTTATGTGGACGTCATCATCCTCGTCGAGGTGGTGTATCGCCATGAACTGGTTCATTATCTGCTGCTCCTTGACCCCGACAGACTTGGACAGGCTCTTCCTGAAGTACTGCCCTATGCTCATATGGCTTATGTGGACGTTTGCGGTGTCGAAATTCAGGCTCAGCGAGTCGCCTATCTTCTCTGATATGCCTATCTGCCTCTCGACATAGTCGTAATACTCCTTTGCCGCCTCGAACATCGCCTCGACCCTGAGGCTTTTCCTGACGTTGTCTGGTATGTGGCCCGTGTTCTTCTCTATCTTGTACTGGAACTCCTTCTGGTTTATCAACTCGCGCTGCTTCTCCTCGATTATGTCCCAGTCCCCGTCGGAAGACACTGAATAGACATTGCCCTGGAACCCTGATATGAATTCGGATGCCATCCTGCACTGCTGCTCGATGGATGGCCGCGGCTCGTCGGAAAGGTACTGCAGGAACGCGAGCTTGCGCTTCTCCCTAGTATGCTCTCCGTCGAGTATGTCACCGCAGAGCGCTATGTGCTTGACCTTGTACCTGTTGGCGTACTCCTGCATCTTCCTTGCGAACTGCTTCGACCTCTCGTCAAGATACAGCCTTCCGAAAGGCAGGTCTCCCATGAACATGATGCTGCATCTCTCGCCGAAATCCTGGCTTATGCTTGTCCTGTCCTTGTAGTCCTCTGTGAGCAGCATCAGCTGCTTGCTCGAAAGCTCTCCCTGGTGCTGGAACTGGGGCGTGGAGAAGAACCTCTCTGTCTCGAGTATGGTCCATATCCTGTATTTCTCCCTCCTGCTCTGCGGAGGGCGCGTGCCTACGCAGAACCTGAATATCTCGACGAGCTCCCTGCTGCCTGAGAACTTCTTCTCGCCTTTCGGGACATAGAGGACAGTCGGTTCCAGCTTGGAGCTGTTTATTATCTTGAGTATCACGCTTTTCCCCGCGCGGTTTATGTCTGTCCGCATCACCTTTATCCTACTATTCATGAACGCGTCACGGACTGCAGCATATGATCTGTCGTCGGAAAGCCAGTGCGTATTGAAGTTGAGCAGCATATTCTGCTTCATCTTCTTGGACAGACCCTTGTAGTATGACGTGCCATCACGTATGAGGTTAAGTATGTTGATCCCTTTCGTGATATAGTTGCGGAAATCCGAAAGCTCTTCTGGCACCTGCTGCTTTGCGAGCTGGACGAGATAATCCCTGTGCAGCTCCTTGGTCACGCTGCAGCGCGCGACCTTGTCTAATATATATTGTACCCCGTCGTCCTTGTCGCCCTTCAGGTAGAAGAAAAGATTACGGAGATACTCCTCTTTTGTTTCGGATATTCTCGTAAGGAACACCCTGAACGTGAAATATTCGACCTTGTACGGGTTTATGTCGAAGAAGATTGCGTACGTGTCAGGGTTCCGCTGCGCCAGGCTGGAGTATGCGCTGAGGATCTCATCGACCCCGTCGACAGGCCCGCATAAGAGCTGCTTTTTTTCGGTTTCCGGCCCTTCTGTGTTCTGTTCGGCTATCCTCAGGAGGCAATCCTCGAACTTGTCTGTCGACGTTATCTTGACCTTCTGGTGCCTGTTCTTGTCATCCAGTCTCTCGTTTGTGCTGAATTTCCTCAGAAAAGCGAGGTAGCCCATACCGAGAACTGCTGAGATGTTCTTTACGGGGGGTACCTTTGAGCGAGGTGAAGGCCCTTTTCCATCCGCTTTGCCTGCTAATCCCTTTAAGGACCTCATGATCGGGAGTGTTGGCCACCTTTGTCACTGGCATCGCCGTCGTCCCAACCGGGTTTTTCACGTTATTGATGTTTCCCTGAAAAATTTCTGATTATATCCTGGTATATAGATTTTCAAGGATATAAATCTTTCCAGGATGTTTCCGAAAATCGTCACCAACGCAGTGACCAATCCCGAAATATTTTCCTTAACGCATTTTTACGTGATTTTCTCGACGGGAAAATCCGAAAATATTTTTTCGGGAAAGTTCATCATTCATTCGATAAAAAATAAAAAGTAGAATCAAAAAGAAAAAGAAAGGAAAGGGGAATAAAGGACGGATAAGCAGAAACAAAATCAGAACAGAATCGCGCCACACATTATATGATACGCAACAAGAACCAAGACCGCACACATAAACAGACTTTTCCGCTTAAACCTTCCGCGCATGGTCCATCAAAGAGAAAGAAACAGATAGACAGCAGGTATTACTTGTATATAATGTATTACCTCGCATGATCAGGTTTTTTGTTTCAGGGGTAATACTGGTGGCACCTTCCCCCATAGTTGAAATAATTATGCTATGGTTTTATATTGTTACTTGTATATACAGGTAATACCTTTATAAAAGCGTGTTGAGAGAGATGGCAAAGATATCTATCCATATTCCCGACGATGTCCTTGAGCGGGTGAGGCAGCACAAGGACCGCCTCAACATCTCGAAGATATGCTCGAATGCCCTGCTCAAGGAGGTGGAGGTCGTCTCGAATGTCCCGCCTATGGTCGAGCAGACCCGCAAGCTGATAGAGAAGCTGCAGAAGGACATGCATAGGCAGCAGGTGGAGAGCTTCAACCTCGGCATAAGCCTTGCGCAGAACTTCATGGAGAAGGTGAGCTATGACCAGCTGCGCTACTGGGGCTCGATAGTCTTCTCTGACCGCAAGCGCCTTGTCCTGCCCGAGGAGATCGAGGACTATCTTGAGAAATCATCGCTCGAGAACAAATTTAAGAGCCCATTCAACCGCCCATCATTCAACAAGGGCTGGCTCACTGTGATGCGCAGGACCTGGGAGACAGTAAAAGATAAGATTTGATATGATAAAGAGAAAAAATATCAGAAGAAAAGAAAAAAATCAGTTCTAATCGTTCTCTACCCTCGGAGCGAGTATGAAGCTCAGGAACAGCTTATCGACTGCCTTGTACTCGAGCTTTAGCGGATAGTCCTTGTTGAACTGTATGGTCACGTCGTCTGCCAGCTTCGCCCCGAGTATCATCTTCTTGAGGTATTCAATGGAGTACTTTGCCTTGATCTTATCCGGGGTGTCTGACACTATGATTGTATCCCCTTTCGAAGGTATCTCTATCTTCGCCTTGCTGAGGTCTCCCTCTGCGACAATGGTTATCTTCTTCGGCTCTGCGACAAAGCTTACGCTCTCTGCGACCACATCTACGTCCTCGATTGCGTCTGTCAGCACACTGGTCTTTGTCTTTATCGTGACAGGGAAGTGCAGGTCTGGCACCCTCTGCTCCTTCTCCTCAAGGTCGATGATCGGCAGGAAGAAAGTCCTGGTGGAGTTTCCTTCGAGCGTTATCTTGAGCTTGTCCTCCTCTATCTCCATTGTGAGCGAATCAGAGGATTTTGCCCTGCGCAGTATCTGCTTGAGGTTCGCCAGGTTTATCGCAAGGTCTGTCTCCTTGTCCACAGTGTATTCAGTGAACGCGCTTGACAGGAGCTTGAATATCACCATTGCGACATTCGCCGGGTCCATGGCTATGAGCTCCATGGAGTTTGGTTTTATCTTGAAAGAAGCCTCATTGACCAGCTCTGAGATTATCGATACGCTGTCCTTTAGGTAATTAGGTTCTGCTAGAGTAAGCCTCATTTTAATACCCCCTGTTTTATAAGACCGTTAAGATATGTTTATCTGCACTTGTATTTATGTCTTATGGTAAAGCCATTCAAGAGGCTTTAAAAGACGTTTAGGCCTTCTGGGAGCATATAAAAGCCGTATAAAAACATTTAAATAATCATGTGTATTAATACATCAAAAATACACACAGTGGCTTATAATAATATAAAGAGACAAAAGCAGGAAAATGGGCCATGCAAGGCCGTTCTTGCCAGCCATAGCCATAACCGCACAAGGCAGGATTCAACAGCATGGCTGGCTATTCTCAGCATACTTTTTCTTGCCTCCATTGCATCGCTTACACTGTTCAGCCTGTCTGCCATAACAGGGCACCAGGCAGCCAACAGCGCAAACAGCACTGAAGGGTCTGCTGAAAATGAGACAACAATCCCCAACAATGCATCTTTAATCAATAACACAGTTGAACAGCTGAATGGCAGCATGCAGAATCTTAGCATGGATGTGCCACAGGACCGGACAGAAAACCAGACCTATAACGAGACCGCACCTGCAGCTCCGAGACTGGAAGTATCGATCGGCCTGATAAGCCCTGTTGGCAGCACAGATGTCAGTCCGCCCATCCTGTTTGAGTTCACGCTCAACAGCACGCAAGACATCGAAAGGTGCTCTCTATACACATTGTTCAGGTATATCGAAGAGGACTACGGCCAGACAGGGGAAGACCTCGTGCCTTCTGATGGTATAAATACATTTGAGCTGACAGACATGCCGCCAGGGGAATACCTCTGGAAAGTTGGCTGTTCTGACGGTATTGATGAGGTATTCAGTGATGAAGAGACCTTCATCATAGGAGAACAAGGTCTTGCACCCAACATCCCCGTGCCTGAAATTAACCTATCAAACCTGTCGCAGGGAATCAGGAACGTGACGCTGGACATATACAACATAACAAAGGCGCCATCCACCAGCCTCCAGGGTGATGCGGTCGTCGGGGTTCCTGTAAATTGGACAAAGGTCATTATTGTCAACAACACAGGCGACATTACAGTCAGGACATTCATACATAGAGAAGCTTCGGACCTGAAGGTGTTTGGGCAGGAGCTTCCGACCAGGGACCTGTCAGGCGTGGTCGCTGCTCATGAAATGCATCTGTTGGATGATTCAAGGATCAGCACAGGAAAGCCGATTTTCCTGACACTGGATGAAGATAGGATAATAGTGCAGAAGGAAATGGAGAGTCCAACAGCAGGCGCGATAATGGCCTCAATGGCCGCTCCCTGCAGGGACTGCACGATTGACTGGTTTCCGGGTTGGGTCGGGTCGCTTTTCGGGATAACCGGAGCTGCAGAGGCATACACCCATCCTGTGGAGCTCATTGAACCCGCAGATGAAGAATTGGTCGGCCGTAACCTGAACATGCTCTATGAGACGGACAGGGAATTTGATGAATGTTCGCTATACATCAACGGCTCATTGAACCAGACAGACATACTGGTCCTTGAAGGCATCAATTTCTTTGAGATGCACGGGCTAGGTCCTGGCAACTATTCATGGAAGGTTGTCTGCGCTCTCGACGATGAAATGTTGTACTCGGTAGAACGGTCTTTTGCAAGCGGAGAAGAGATGGAGTTCGTGCCAGAAGAAGATCTGGCTCCTGAGCTGGAGCGCATGACTATATATGCTCTTCCAGAAGAATCAGGCGCTTTCATGGAGCTTAACATAACGGACAATATCACTGCTCCAAAGGTATATGAGATAACTTATCAGACACCTGCGCCTGTAAAGGCGGAGATTGAGCGCAGCCAGTATGTGAAGAGTATCTTAATATCGAGCAACACGAGCTATTCTGATGTACTCTCATCCACTGAAGTGCCTTGGGTGCCGGAATGGATGGTCAGGCTATACGAGACTGAAAGTTCCGGCCGCGTGCAGGTCAATGCAACGCTGATAGATTCTGATTCGGACTCTTTGATCGACAGGGTGGAGTGGGTCGTGCCGCACCTTTCGGATAAGGAGTACGAACTTGACCTCAGTTATGATATTCCTGAGATCAACATCACAAGTCTCACAAAGGTGCTGCCCGACACTGCCGGATACGGTGTAGGATATGATCCGTCATCAGGAGAGGATGTGTTGGGATTGTTGCAGTCCAATGCGACAGATATATCTGTTCTCGCCGGCACGGTCCTGGTCATTGGATTCGGGTCGGATATCACCATGAACGACACCATCTCAGTATACGCGTGGTCAGATGAAGGGGGCAAGATGTCTGTAATCGACGTCAGTTCGGGTGAAACGTTGGGCTCGCTGAATCTTGTCAGAGGGAGTTGGGAATGGTACAACATTACTGTTGAGAAGGAGTTTTCAGGCTTCTCGGTCGGTCTGGATGCCGACAGCGCTGTCGTGTACGGCGCAATCAAAGCATTCAGTAAGAGAGTGATGATCCCTAAAAGGATCAGGAATACAGGCCAAGGCCTGTCTGCAGTTTTTGCTGATGAGATTTCAGGCAATGCTTCTGAGCAGAGGCAATTCACCTCAAGGGATGTTCTCCTGACTGATCCCGCAGGCAACAGGATATCATCATTTGGTGTCTATTTCAGCAGCGCAGAGACAGACATAGACCTCTCAGGGATATTCGCAGAGACGGACATTGAAGAGAGGAAATCTGTAGTCCATAGCGAAGACAACCCTCTTGTGAGCAGGGAAAAGACGCTTTACATCCCTTCGACAGGTGAAGGTATCGTCTATATCTGCCCTGAAGCCGCATCGATAGCGGACATAAACCCCGACTGCACGGGATTCTCTTATGTATACCCTGGAGAGAACATCCTCACATCAGGTAACCATAGCCTAACCGTCACCATGGAAGAGAAAGAGCTGGATGGTAGGCGTACTTACGTGGTTGATGGAATAACAGGCACAGGCGGCGGGGAGGCTATAAGGATAATCAACATCCATTCCCACCCGTCATTTGGCGCCAACTGGACTGTGATGTTCACTACTGAAGGGGCTCATGATCTCGAGATAAGGCCTTTCGCCAACACCACCTTCTCAGAGTTCATGGACGATGATAACCTGACCATTGATGACCTGGAGCTCCTTGAGTTGCGTTGCGGTGATGTATCTCTGCACGATGAGATAATCGCGGTCGCTCCTGACAACACCTCCTACGCGCTGGCTGACCTGGCAGGACAGGCAGGAGTTCGGATTGAAAGCCTCCTCGTCAGGGATTATTCATGCGCAACGACCGGTTTCCTGACGGTCAGGGAACTTACGGGAGGGCATCATTACGTCATGTTCACGTTCGGCGACCAATACGCGATTGCTGAAAATTATGTCAGCGAGTTGTACTGCGAGATAACGCCCCTCTGCCTGTACACAGATGTCCTGCACATCTCTTCCCTCTTCAATGCTCATGCTGAGCTGAGCAGCCAGTCAAATTATGGCAACATAATCTGCTGCAGGGAAGTGTATGGTGAGGTTGTAGGCACCGAGTGCTCTGCAGATGACGCCGAGCCGATACTGCATCTTGAATCAGAGAGCAACGCCCATGTGGAGAAGGTCTCCGAATCCAACTACGCGTTCGATGTCTGCCTGAGCGGGACCGAGAACTTCAACATAACCTGTGATTATTCATCTGGCTGTGGAGGGTATGACACCTGCATGGCATCGATATCCTCTGAAGAGACAGGCAGCGACACGAATCTTATGATAGGCAACTGTACAGGTGCGGAGGCATATTCTACAAAGATATGCTGTGACACCCAGGTGATGAGCACATGCGTGACGCCTTATGATGATTACACGGCGACCCAGGACATCACATTCTGTCCAGGCACTTACTATATCAATGACAGCGCAGCGGACGGCCTTATCAAGTTCGGTTCTGATGATATGACCGTGACCTGCAATGACACCGTCCTGATAGGAGACAGCTCAGGCATAGGGATGTACGTCCATGGAAAGAGAAACATATCTCTGATAGGTTGCACAATAATGAATTATACCCAGGGAGTATTCTTCAACAACACAGATGATTCTGTCTTGCGCAACAACTCGCTTTTCGACGACAATTACGGTGTCTACCTGCTTAACTCCACTGGAAACACTATCTACCACAATAACTTCACTGGCAGCCTTTCGCTACACGCATTCAGCAGCATTGCGGGGAACCATTTCAACACGACATCATCAGGAACTGCCCAGGGCAACTATTGGGACGACGTAGCGGGTCTTGAGATATATGACACTGACGCTGACGGTTTTGGTGATTTCGGGGAGGATTATCCTTACAGCATCGCTTCCAGCAGCATGGTGAGCGCAAACGTGACTGACTGGGGGCCTTTCGCGAGCAGGCAATGTGCGGATAGTGATGAAGACGGCTACGGCGTCGCGGGGAGCAATATCAGCCACTGCACATACTCTCACGCCTATGACTGCGAAGACAGAAACGCGAGCATCCTGCCTCCGAGAGATGATCTTAACATCACCCAGGACACTTTGCTTTGCAACGGGACATATCACCTGAACGATTCCTATTCCAACGGCGTTGTTAACATCAAGTCAAGCGGCATCACATTGCGTTGCAACGGGACTGTAATCATTGGCAATGGCTCAGGCTATGGCCTGGTCGGCACTCTCAACAGTTACACGATGAGGGACTGCAGCATTGTGAACTATTCACAGGGCGTCCGCGTCTCAGGGAATGACATACTCGTGGCAAACAACACCCTTAACTACACAGGTGTGGGGCTCTTCGGATGGGGTGGAACATCCAATAACATCACATTCTTTGACAACACAGTATACAGGGCGTCAGGCATGGGCATCGAGCTGTATGGCACCAGAAATGGGACTATCGAAGGCAACAGGATCATCGGCGAGGACTTTACTGACCAGGGTATTAGGCTTCTTGCATCCGGCGTGAGCAAGGGCCATGCAGTCAAAGGAAACTGGATTGACGATACCCTATACGGTATTTTAGCCACAGGCCCTGCTCCGACAGACTGCACCTACCTAAACAATACCATAACAAGTGCAGGCACTTATGGAATATACGTAACGTTCGACAGGCAGAATATCACCCGGAACAATATTATAGGTGCTGCAGACACTGATTATGGCATTTTCGTGGGCGACAGCAGGGACAGCACTGTACATGACAACATTGTCATGAACGTCACGTCATCCGGCGTGTGGATTTATGATGCCAACTCGACGGCAGTCCGGAACAACTCGTTGGGATACACAGGTCTTACAGCTATTTCCGTATCTGCCTCATACAACAACACGTTCAGGAACAACACTGTTTACAACAACTCACGGGGAATAAACATAACCAGCGGCACCGGAAACATCTTCTATCACAACAGCTTCAGCAACAGCTCTGAGTACTATGCGTTCTCGGCAGTATTGGGCAATGAGTTCAATACCACTGTCGCCGACACCGCGCAGGGCAATTACTGGAGCGGGATTGGCCTGCTGAAGATTTTCGACAGTGATGATGATGGTTTCGGGGATATGGGCGTACAATACCCGTATAGTGCAGCGAATGGAGGTGGAGTATCCGCATTCGTTTCCGACTGGGGTCCGATCACGACGAGGTCTGCAGAGACCATAGGTCCGCCTTCGATAATGATGCCTGAGAATGAGTCGATAGTGACTGACTCGAGGAACCCGTTGTACGCCTGGAACAATTCTGAACATACAATCTCTGACGACGTGACCTATGAGATCCAGGTCGATGATGAGGTCACGTTCGGTTCTCCTGTCATATACAAGGTGAACATAACAGAAGGTGTGGTGAATACTACCTACTGGAACTCATCAAGCCTGGATTTCAGCAAGACATATTATTGGCATGTGAGGGCCAACGACACCTATGATACGAGCATGTGGAGCGGCACTTACGAATTCATCATCCTCCCCACGACGTCCTGCACGCAGCCAGTGGATGAGATCGACTTCGGGACTATGAATCTGAGGGAGACTAATGATACGCTCAACTTCCACCCTGAGCCATATTTCATAGTCAATGACGGCAACCTTGAGGCGAAAGGCAAGGTCTACTCGACGAACCTGTGGGAGAGCCCGACATGGGAGTCTGAGATGCCGAACGAATATTACCAGTTCAGGGTAGGTGAGAATGAGACCGGATCCTACTCCTGGGCCTTGGATTCTGCATGGGTGGACATGACGAACCTTAGCTATTCTGCGACCGAAGCATTGTACGGCTACAGGTGGGAGAACGTATCTGATGCGTTCAACCTCCACATAAAGATAACGGTCCCTGACGCTGAGCCTGCAGGAGCCAAATATTCAACGACATACGTGATATGCGAACAGAATGAGACATACTAGAGCTACAACAATGGTATTTTTGGCGGTCTTGATAGCCTTGCTTAGCGTCCAGCTGGCAGGCGCGATCGGCATGGGCACTTTCGAGACAGGGTTGGAATACACTCCGGGCCAGATATCAAGCATCAAGTATTATATTGTCAAGGAGAAGGGTGAGGCGCCTACTGTAAGCATGGATTTCACAGGCAACCTCTCGCAGTATGCCTCGTTCAGGATAGACAACTTCTGGTACTCGACAAGGGTTGATAAGCTTGATGTCTCGCTGACCCGTGCATTCAACCTCACAGATGTCGCTTCCGCGACACTCAAGTTCTACACCAAGTACGACATAGAGTATGGCTGGGACTTCGGGTATGTTGAGATATCAACTGATAATGGAAGCTCATGGGATCAGCTTTCAGGGACGACGACAACGACTTACAGGGACCCTAGCGCCTATGTCGGGATAAACGGCGCTCCAGCATACACCGGATCAGTATCTGATTGGACGCTTGAGACGATTGACCTCACACCCTATGCAGGCAATGATGTGCTGCTTAGGTTCAGGTACATCACTGATTCATATTACGCGGAGAATGGGTGGTTTGTTGATGATATATCTATAGAAGAGATAGGATTCTTTGATGATGTATCTTCCGGGAACACTACGTGGGAGTCTGCGGGCTGGTTGAGGAACGTGCTTGGTCTGGATGAGGGCGTGAATGCAGTCCCGATATACATTGACTTCACGATACCTGAGGATTACGTTCCGGACAACGCCACGCAGAAACTGATGGTCACAAAGATTCCAGGTACAGAGCAGGGATACAACCCGAGCTATGGTTCTGTAGAGAGTGTGATTGTGAACTTCCCTCCGCTGATCCGGATTGAACCTCCGACGCCTCCGACACCTCCTGCCCCTGGTGAAGGTAACAAGGACAAAGGCAAGCCATACTATGCAAGGGTCATAGGCGACATGGTCACATACTTCATCGAAAGGTTCGTGCCTGATGAGCTTATCGAGCTGTCTTCGGAAGACAGGAAAAGCCTCGTGAGGAGCATAGGTGTATTGGTGAGGCAGATCATCGAAGATTGCGTGATAAGGGTCACAGAGCTTCCTGGAAAGCCTGCCAGCATAAGGCAGGAACTCCCTGATGTATACCAGTACTTCGAGATAAGCACGCTGAACCTCTTGAATTCATGGTTAGATGAGGTCGTGATACAGGTCGCTGTAGAGAAATCATGGATTATGGACCAGGGTGTCGATCCAGAGGACATTGTGGTATCACGTTTCTCGATGGGCATTTGGTCTGACCTGGATACTGATCTTGTTGATGAAGAGAGGGGGTATTACCTATATGATGCTTCATCTCCGGGTTTCTCTGTTTTCGCGGTGCGCATAAGATCACCCATTCCAGAACCCAAAGTCATAGAGCCTGTGCCTACCGAAAAGCCCAACATAACAGATATCAAGCCGGTGATGGTGATCATAAGAAACGAATCTGCCGAGGAGACTGCCGCAGAGATAATCGAAGAACTGGCGCGTAAATCAAACGTGAGTGCAGAAGATAACCTGAGCAGGATACCCGTGAAGATAGTCAGCGTCCAGAGGCCTGCGACTGCTGCGCAGATATGGAACAGTATAGTCCTGGCGATGCTTATCGCGTCAGTCCTCTTCGTGGCGAGCATACTGTTCATATTCAGGCCGAAAAAGCCTTTGGAGATTCTGGTCCCGGAAAAGCCCAAGGATTCGGCTAGAATGGCGCGTAAGAGAAAACCAGCAGGGGATATTGAGAGGACGGATGAAGAGATTATTGATGAGCACATAGATGAGCTATTTAGACGGCTGAAAGATGGAAGACCGTAAGAAAGGATCAAATAAAGGCAGGTATAACTTCCTTATAGACGAGTCTGTCTACAAAGAATTTTCAGCAGTATGTGAAGAGCTGGGAATGATAAGGTCAAAAAACCTCGAGAACCACATGAAAGAATTCATACTCACGCACAAGAAAAGACAATGAAGAACAGCTACCAGAAACAGAAGAAAGGCAGGTATAACTTCCTTATAGACGAGTCTGTCTACAAAGAATTTTCAGCAG
>CAZNGE010000007.1:0-9211 GCA_964572875.1 uncultured Methanosarcinales archaeon
CAGGAGGCCTGTAATCGGGCTTTCAAATGGTTTTCAATCTTTTTTCTATTTCTTTTTTCATCACCCTTTAGTAGCCAAAATGATAACCTTTAAATATGACCTCTTTCTCAGCGAAAAGCATTTTGGGAGTGGTTGATATGAAGTTTTTCGAAGTTGATGAAGAAGAGATTGAGGACGCTGATTTCAGCGAGGAAGAGGAAGAAGAGGAGGAAGAGATAGACCTCCTTGAGGATGAGCCTGCTGAGCCGGAAGACTTCTCAGAGTTCCTTGACGTTGATGAGGATGAGGACGATCGAGTCACAGACGTGGCTTCTGTTGATGACGATGATGATTATTGATGCTGTATCTTTCCTTAATTTCTGCTTTTGAGATATTTTATTGCTTTTCTGACATAGGCTCTCTGTTGTGCTCTCAGCTTGTTTTCTATCTGTATTGTTCCTTTTCCTCTTTGCTTCTTAGAGGAACACCAGGCAAAGTTGGCTCCTCTAAATTTGCTGTTGAATGATAATTCAGGGTATAGGCTCTTTATTTCTTCTGCAAGCGTCCTTTCTTCCCTGGAGGGGTTGTTTATCCTGAACTCTATGTAATCATAATTGCTATCTCTTATCTTGTAGTCCAGCCCTTTGTCTGAGAATAATTTGCGGAAATGGCCGGGCATATCACTTCCCATGCGGGGGGCATTCTGCACTTCTATAATTATGTGGTCTTCTGGACTTACAGAATCATCGCGCTCAAGTGTTGTCGGGTTCAGTCTGTCTATGTATGTCAGTATGATCTCTTTGTCCTTATCCTTGAATGTCAGCTCATAGCTCAGATCGCATTTTAGTTCTCGATCACCGCTGCAGTATGTTTTTACAGCAGAACTTGGGGATATGTTTGCTAAAGGTTCAGGCCTGCCTTGTTCTTTTAGTAGCTCTGCAAGCTCTTTCATCTCCTGATCCACTTCTGCTTTTGCAGCTTTGGGAGAGATTGCTGCTGCCACCAGCACCATCAATATAGCTAAATCCCTTGGTTTTGCCATGCCTGATTTTGAGGGTGTTGTGCTATATAAAGGTTTTCCTTACTAGTAAGTAACGAAATACACCGAAAGATTTATATACTAGTATTCTACTCAGTATTCATCACTATATGATAACAACAAATGCGTTACAGGGTTTCAAACAAATCATGCTCACTAACAGGGAGGTTAGAAAATGAACAGAGGTAAATCAACTCTTTTTTCATTGATTAGCGTCTTTTTGATGCTTATTTTGGCTTCTAATGCCATTTCTGCACCTAGCTTGTGCAACAATGCCATGAATTGTCCGGATATACATTCGATGCAGGACATCGAAGTGCTCGGTCTTAAGCCCAGCACCACAAGCCCGGAGTATGGCGATACAGTCATGTTCAAGTTCGCGATAAAGAACAACGGCAGGCTTCCGGCAGAGTTCATTGTATCATTCATACCGAACTATGTGGAAAAGCCGACGAATCCAAGCCCCTCGATTTCCATGTTTCCCTCCCTTGATCCAGACATGTTTGTGAAGCCCCCTGCCCTGTCGAAAAAGGTCAAGATTGCTGCTGGTGCTACGCTTACCGATGTATTCACTTACGCTTATACAGACAATTACCCCAGTGTCGTGACCCCTGTCATAATAGCAGACTTCAATAACGATATCTCAGAGACAGATGAAGGCAATAACGTGGCTTCAGCAAGTATAACCCTACGTGGTGGAGCACCTGAGCCTTTTGACGATTGCGAAGATCATACGCCTCAGGAGACTCTGACATATAATCAGATAGGTTGCATGAATGATGTAGTTGATGAGCACAACCTTCATGATGATGCTCTGGAGTTCTGCGATGCAGACATATTCGCTCAGATGCCTGAGTTCGAATGCTATTCAGAGGTTGAGCTTGCTTATATCTCATACCAGTGTATGCTGGATCTGTTCCCTGTCATTGACGAGGAGCTGAACCAGTGTATTGACGGCGGCAACAGCAACTTCAGGAGGCCTGACTTCACAGCCAAGGTAGAGCCTTTGCTTGACCCTCTTAATCCTGAGATATTCATAGGCGATAAAGTGCCTTTCAGGGTCACTATCGAGAACATTGCATTGCCGGTCCTGACCACTGATTTTTCTATTACATTCGATGATGGCACACCTTCAGAGATGCACAATGTATTTTTCGAGATGAGCCGGACATATTCAACTGTCATAGAGCACAAGTTCGCGGAGCCTGGAGTCCACACTGCAAAGGTATTTGCAGACCCTATGGACCTGCAGAACGAGTATGATGAGGAAAACAACATAGGTACAGCGAGCGTGACAGTCCTTGAAGGAGAGCAGCCAGAACACCCTATAGATATACTGAACGTGGTCATGCAACCTGCAGATTCATTCGAGGCAGGCACATGGGCAGGTCCGGATGTGAAGATCAAGGATGTTGCTGACTATGATGTTGATGATGTACAGGTGATCTTTTCGATACCTGCGCTCAATGCTGCTATGGATTATATTACAGACATGGCTGCCGGCGAAACCAAGACAGTACCGCATGATATGCTGGACATGATGATACTTGAGGATACACCCCCTGGTCAATACGATGCAAAGGTTATTGTGCAGCAGCACAACAACTTGGACTGGGCTGCCGAATGGCCTTTTACTATAACCGTCCTTGACCCTTCACAGGACGACCCCGCGCTGCCTCACGCAGTGCTTGACGTCACGCCTCTGAATGGCACGGCCCCGCTCGACGTCACTATAGACGGGAGCGGCAGCTTCGACTCTGACGGCGAGATTGTGAAGCACACCCTCATGATAGAGGGTCCTAACGATTACTTTTATGCATTGCTTGATGTTGACGGCGTTCCAGGTGTTGTTGAGAAGACCTTTACAGACGCAGGCGAGTACCACATCCAGCTGATTGTCGAGGACAATGAGGCTGGCGGTGCGATCGCGGACGAGTACGTGACAGTCAATGCTGTTGATGATGGAAGCAATGATGACAGCGGAGACGGCAGCAATGAAGACAATAATGATGACAATAATGACGGCAACGACAACAATGATAATAATGACAACAATAACAGCGATGGCAATGATGCTGGCCCAAGCATCCTTGACAGGACTGTCAAGGAAATAACGCAGGACTCTGCCACGATAACATGGACTACGAATGTAGATGCAGACGCCAGGGTCGAGTACGGCACTGACAAGGAGGATCTTGGTGATCATGAGAGTGACAATAGCTTCGAGACATCTCACTCTATCGATATCAGTGATCTTGAGTCTGATACTAAGTATTACTACACCATAAAGTCCTGTGATGAGGACGACCATTGCACAGAGAAAGGCCCTTACTCCTTTACTACAGATGTGGATGATACTTCAGGCTATTCTGGAGATGACACCCTTGACAGTACGTGGGATGACCTGTATGCGCAGAATACTGCATTGTTCAATGGCCAGGACTCCGGGTCAGATGAAGCAGATGTTTCAGATGACAGTTCTGCTGTTGTCGTGACATCAAGCCCTTCAGCGTCTGAGGTAGAGGTTGTCTTCACACCTATCCAGTACATGGAGGTCGAGGAGGAAGTATGCGGCTTTAAGTTCCTCTGGTGGTGCCTCTGGAAAGACATGGTCACAAGGCAGATACCTGTCCCGTCAATGTCCGGCGGTATGCAGTTCTTTGTATAATTATTTTATTCTTTTTATTAGGTGATTGATATGGCAGAAGATGATTTCAGGCAGGACGCGCCTGTCACCCAGGTCGGCAGCGCTTTCCATCGTTTTGCAGAGATAAAGACAAGAAGGTATTTCCTGTTGGACAACCCTGATCTGGCACGCAGCCATCCTGTGGAGTACAGGGCTGAATTGGAGCGTCTTGATTCTGAACTGAAGGATGTCTTCAACTATGAGAAGGCAAGGGATGCCTGGCACTGGTATTCCCAGAACAGCAACGGATTAGGCAGGGAATAAGCCCCTGCCGTGCTTTCTCTCAGAAAACTTTATAAATGCATTTCACCGTGTATTTATAAACATGTCTTACGCGATAAAAGAGGCACAGGGACAGGCGTCTTCGCTCAAGTTCAAGGGAGTGTTCGACTACGATGCCCTGGGCACATACATAATCAAGTGGCTTCTTGACAGGCACTACGAGGTGAACGAGAAGACGCACAAGCACAAGATGTCCTGCCCTCATGGCTTTGAGATCGAGCGCGCAATAGTGGCCTACAGGGACATTTCTGAGTTCTACCGGTATAATGTCACGGTGGAGATGTTCCTCTGGGACGCTTTCCAGGTGGATGCTGTGAAGGGAGGGAAGAAGGTGAAGCTCTGGAACGCACGCATGGAGATCAAGCTCATATTCAAGGTCGAGTGCGACTACACCAACAAGTGGGGCACAGGGCCTTTCATGCAGAAGCTGCTGAAGTTCTTCTGCGAGTACATAATCAAAAAGGAAATTATTATAAAGCATGCGGATTCGCTTTACTACAAGCTGTTGGGCTTCCATTCCGACCTGAAGAAGTTCCTTGGCATGGAAGCGACTACGCAGTTCAGGTAAGATGGTAGAGAAGAAGATACTGGTTGATGAGGAATCGTTGGACTACGAGGGGTTGTTCAACCTGCTCGAGCTGTACTCATTGATAGATGACTTTCTCAAGGTCAAGGGATATGACAAGTTCGAGCCGCTGAACGAGGAGAGCATCTATCCTGAGGGCAAGGAGATCCACATAAAGCTCACTCCGATGAAATGGCACACTGATTATGTCAGGAAGGCCCTGAAGATCGAGATGCAGATGCACAACATCAAGGAGGTCGAGACCGAGATCGACAAGGTCAAGGTGAAGCTCAACCAGGGCAAGGTGAAGATACTCTTCTCTGCGTGGCTGGAGACAGACTGGGAGGGACGCTGGGAGCACAAGCCCATCTATTACTTCATACGCACCATCTTCGACAAGTACATCTACCGCAAGCACACCAAGGACTTCGAAGGAGAGATAATCGGCGACATAAACGAGATCCGCGACAAGATGGGCGCGTTCCTGAACTTATACCGCTTCAGGAAGGCGTTATGATACTGGCTTTTTCTGCATTAGCTGTGTTTGTTTTAGCCGATCCTTTTCCTGCAGCACCGCCAGCCATGCCTAGCGAGCTGACAGCTACAGGAGCAGGAATGAACGCAGTTGGGCAGAACAAAGTGGATGATGAATAGACAGCGAGCGCATGCTGGCGGTGCGAGCCAAGAAAACCTTTATAAACACTCAACTTTTCATTTCCTTAACCCTAAATGTGGGGGTTGCAGAGCCTGGTCAATTCAAACCGGAGGTTTGAATCTCTCAGAGCTCCGGTCTGAGACTGAATGCGCAGGACTTAAGATTTGTCTTAAAGAAGACATCCTGTGGCTTAGTGCCTTCGAGGGTTCGAATACTTGGGGCGAAGTCCGCAAGGATTTCGACCGCAGGTCGAATTTCCCTCCCCCCACATTTTTCTTATTATTCTAATCCGAGAAGCTGCTTCTTCTTCACCATCAGTTCAGCGATTTTGTTCCTGAACTCTTCTTTCTTTTATTTCTATTCTGTATGGGAGAAGGCAAAGCCGTAAATTCATTCACTCTCGACGGAAATTTAAACAATTCTCACGGAAATGTTCCATAAAAACTTAGATAAATTTTTTAAAGCTCGTCGACATATTATATTGTATGGTCAAGGGTCATAAGATAGAGAAGAGAGTGAAGATAGAAGATTTCCGGGACATGATGGACAGGTTCACTGAATATGATCTCATAACAACCGAACACACGTTTTTCCGTCTGAGACAAGGTGATAGAAAGGTTTTTAAAGATATCATCATCAAAGATTACCTGTTAGGGCAGGAACCCCTGCTTGTCGGCCTGCAATTTAACAGGAACTATGCTGTCTTTTACAGGTACGGAAAAGACATCCTGAAAATAATACTGGATGTTCAGGCAGATAAGATATATGTCGTGACATTTTACATAATGAATAAAGATCAGTTACCCAGGCTATGAACATGGCTCGAAAATACCTCAAGGAAAAAGGAGAATCAGATTATGATTACAGGCAGGACATCCTCTTCTTCAAGACTGCTGAGCGGGATTACGCTCGGTCTATCGAGCTGAATAATCTTGTCCTTGATGTGGATAAAGAAGGGTTTATAGTTGGCATCCAGATATTCGAGGCATCAGGATTCCTTGATCTGAGCAAGGACGCGCTCCTGAGTGTTAAGCATTGGCATTTCGAGGCTACAGTGAATGAGGGAAAGATAGAGATCAGGCTGGTGTTCAATGTTGTCGTCAGAAACAAGACAATAGAGAAGAATCCTATAATCATGCAGAGCATTTCTGAACCGTTACCAGACTCAAAGCTGGTCTGTGAGGCTTAATTCTCCAGCCCCAACAGCTGCTTCTTCTTCACCCTCAGCTCAGCGATCTTGTTCCTGAACTCTTCTTTCTTTTTCCTGTTCTGCTGGAGCTCTTCATAGAGTTCCTTGTTCTTGTCTATCGCCTGCTTGTAGAGGATATTGGTATCGCGTATCTCCTGCTTGACCTTGTCCAGCTCATTGACGTCTATTGTCCTTACAGGATTGACCTTGCGGTGCTCGAGTATGTCTGAAGGGTTCAGCTTCCCCTCTGCCACGAGCTTCTTCTCCTCTTCTGTCAGTGTTATCCCCATCTCTTATCACCTCACTTGAAGAAATCCGATGCTTCCGGCAGCTCTGTCACGCCTGCCTCTCCGTTGATGTGCTGCAGCCCGTTCAGTATCACGACCTTCGCGCCCAGCTCTCTTGCGAATATCTCTGCGTCTTCTACCGGTACGCATGGGTCATCCTGCGAGAATATTGCAGCATAGTTGTCGCAGTGCTGCCTGACCTTTTTCCAGTCGAGCGGAGTGTCCAGCCAGGGTCTTGCGACCTCTTCTGCGCCTTCCTCTTCGAACACCACAGGCTTCAGGTTCATCCATCCTGCGACCATCAGGACACCGCCTACCTTGTAGTCTGCGTCAAGCCTTTCCAGGTATCTGAGTATTGTCTGGCAGCCTATGGAATGGCCGACAAAGAAAGTGTCAGCGTCAGCTTCACCGACAAGCTCTTCAAGTTTTCCAACCCATGCCTCTATCTCGGGCTCTTCCGGGTCGGGCATCGCAGGTACCTCTACAGAGTATCCTTTATCTTCAAGTCTCTTCTTCAGCCATGGGAACCACCCTTCTTCAGGGCTGCCGTCCCACCCGTGTATTATGAACGCCCGTTTCATTTTATCATTCTATGATTATGATCTTCTCTTTCTTCTTGCTCTTGTCCTTCCTGAAATACCCGACAAATAATGTATAATATGTCCGTAAGGAAGGCCACAGGAACACATAGTGCCGTATTATGCTGCCTATGCCTGACTTCCTCTTCCGGGTCTTGCTTCTCCTGCGCACCATATATCTACGTTCTGCCTGCCTGTTTTTAAAGTTTTTCATGTTTTTTTGCCTTATCCCGCACCTTTGAGGCTCTTTTATACCACAATAAACTTTAAATATCCCATTATAATCCACAGCATCAAGGGGTGTCAATGGCTAAGAAAAAGAGCGTATTGATAATAGAGGATGAGCAGAACATTGCGCATGCCCAGAAGATAATCCTGGGTGATGACTACAATGTCTCTGTGGCGTATGATGGGGAGTCAGGGCTCGAGAAGATAAAGAAGCTCAGGCCTGACCTTATAGTTCTAGATCTCATGCTTCCCAACAGGGGAGGCTATGATGTGTGTTTTAGTATCAGGCAGGACCCGGAGCTGCAGCATATCAAGGTGCTCATGGTGACTGCGCTGAACCAGGCAATCGATGAGGACAAAGGGGTGATGGTCGGCACAGACGCGTACCTTGCAAAGCCGTTTGAGCCAGCGCAACTATTGGATGCTGTGAGGAAACTGCTGTCATGACCTTTGCTCAAGTAATACATGGATTCTTCAACTTTCTTGGCACGACCGAGGGCGAACTGCTCAAGACCGCTGTAGAGCTCATCTTCTTCACCATAGTCTTGTACATGGTCTTTTCAGAGTGGACCAGGGACCGCAAGAAGAAGGAGCTGAAGTTCCTTGTCATCGCCTTCTTGACTCTCGTGCTCAGCAAGCTGCTTTCAGTCTATTTCCTGGCGAGCTATGTGTTCACCAATGCCTCTGCCCACTTCTGGGCATTGCACACCTCTGGCAATTTCCTTGAGATATTTTCCTTGTTCCTTGTCGCTAACGCGTTTGTCTATCCTATAATGAAGCAGAAGGGGATAAGGACGCGGAAGTTCCTTGCAGACCATTTCGTGCTCCTGCTCGTCATCAGCTTCATATTGTCCATCTTCGCCCTGTCTATCACCGATCTCATGGGCGGCTCCCTTAGGGATTTCTGGACGAACACCAGCATTAATGTCGCCAAGGTCGTCGTGCTCCTCTACTATGCAGGATTCATCCTCGTGAACCAGAAGTACAGGCTGAAGTACAGGGCGAACATAATCACCGCGTTCATACTGTATTCTGTCGCTCCTGTCATCGAGCTGTTCAACATCATCCTGTACAACGATGCCAAGCCTGCTCTGTTCGTTGCTTCCCATCCTTTCCCTTTCTTCTCTTTGCTGATATTCACGCAGGTCATCTACCTTAAGCTCGCTGACAAGGCGTCCCTGCAGCATCGTCTTCGTCGTTCATGGGAGCTCTATGAGCAGGAGAAGGAGGTCTCTAAGCTGAAGGATGATTTCATCTCCACTGTCTCGCATGAGCTCAAGACCCCTTTGACTTCGATGAAGCTCTACGCAGGGCTTCTCAGGGACGGCAAGCTGGGGAAACTGCAGAAGAAGCAGAAGGATGCTCTGTCCGTTGTCGGCAAAGAGACCGACCGGCTAAATGCTTTGATAACAGACCTTCTCGACCTTTCCCGTCTTGAGTCTGGCAAGGCCAAGATCGAGCTTTCTGAGTTCGACCTGCACCATGTAGTGACTGAGAAGCTCTACCTGAACATGGCGAAGAAGAAGCAGATTGAGGTGAAGATAAAAGTGCCTAAGGATTTCATAGTCACTGCTGACAGGAACAAGATCACGCAGGTGTTCATCAACCTGTTCGGCAACAGCATCAAGTTCACACCTGAACGAGGGAGGATAACCATAATGGCCAAGATGTTCGAGACAGAGTGGGAGTTCATAGTGTCTGACACAGGCAAGGGCATAGAGAA
>CAZNGE010000007.1:9311-31530 GCA_964572875.1 uncultured Methanosarcinales archaeon
AAACCTTTAAATATCACCAAAAATCGCATTCTGCTCTACAGGCCTCCTTGGCTTAGTCGTATCAGACGCAAATGGTTACGCGCATTTGATACGCAAGGCTAAGGGCTGTTTCGCAGGGCTCAACAGCCCGAGCGGAGAAAACAAATCATTTGCCCTCTTGGCTTAGTCGTATAGCGCGTGCTTGGTACGCCAGAACTCGCACAAAGAGCACGAGGTCCGGGGTTCAAATATCAAAGTGGAGCTTTGATGCTCAAACTTTGTTTGAAAGTCCCCGAGAGGGCTTTTTTCCCACTCACATCTGTCCTGTCTCATTGAACTTCTTCATGAGTCTTTCGACAACGACGTTCGGTGCGTAGCCTTTCTTTACGCATGCCTTGACGAACTCATCGTATGTTGGCTTGTCTATGTTGTAATCGATCCTGACCTTTTGCGCTTTTTTTGGAGTTGCTGCCATTATGTATCACCCAGGTTGAATATTGAGGGGTTGTTTATAAAAGTTCACTTAGGTGGTTCTAGAGAAGCAGTTCCACCACCAATTTTAAATACTCCTGTGCTTTTTACAGCATCATGAAGGTCTCAGAGCTTATGGGTAAGGATCTTGTCATCGTTTATGGGGGGGATACTGCTAAGAAGGCTGCAGAGATGATGGCAAGGCACAACCATGGGCTCGCTACAGTGTTTGACAATATCCATGACAAGAACATCATAGGGGTTGTCGCGGACAAGGACATCATCAGGAAAGTGGTGGCGAAGGGACTGTCATGCGATGGGACATTTGTCTCGGACATCATGGTGAAGGACGTGAAGTCCATCTCGCCTGATGAGACCACCTCCGCTGCCATGGCCATGATGCTTAAGGAGAACATCAAGAGGCTCATCGTGATAAAGAACGGGGAACTGCAGGGAATACTGTCTTCTAATGATATCATACAGGGCATGATCAAGTACAAGAAGGAGCTGCTTGACATGGCCATAGATTTCTGAGATGGTCACGGCCAGGATGCTTTATCTTTCTTTTCTCAACTCCACCCACACCCCTTTCTCACTCTGCTTAAAAACATCTCAGCAACATTTATAATATATCTGTGCTGCATCATGCTAAAAAACTGAGCGAGGTGTATATCATGGATGCTGATGTTCTTTTGTATGAGGTCATGCCTAAGCTGAAGGAGCTTTCTGAGGCTGCGGACAAGGCCCAATGGACTGCTTACACAGAGGGCGGTGATGATAACTGGGAGGCGGCAGAGGATACAGAGCTGAAGGTCAGGAGGTTCCTCTCTGATCCTGAGCTGTTCAGGAGGATAAAGGAGCTGAAGAACACCTCGAATGACCTGCTTGTCAACAGGCAGCTCGACATGCTCCATGATGATTTCCTCCCGAACCAGATCCCTGATGACCTGATGCAGAGGATGGTCGCGATCTCGAATGAGTGTGAGAAGGTGTTCAATGATTACAGGGGAGTGGTCGACGGCAAGCAGTATTCCAGGAATGATGTCGTGGAGGTCCTGAAGGATTCTGATGACAGCGCTTTCAGGCAGAAGGTCTGGGAGTCGCACAAGAAGGCAGGCCCGGTGGTCAGCAGTAAGGTCCTTGAGCTTGTCCAACTCAGGAACCAGGCAGCAAAAGGCCTGGGCTTCAGCGACTACCGCGCATTGCAGCTCGCAGGCCAGCAGCATGACCCCAAGACCCTTGATATCCTGCTGAAGAAGCTCGACGAGGTCACGAGAGAGCCATACAGGAAGCTCAAAGAAGAGCTTGACATGAAGCTGAAGCAGCGCTTCGGCACCGAAGACCTGCGCCCGTGGCATTACGCTGACCCGTTCATGCAGTTGGCTCCGCAGGCGACAGACATAGACTTCGACGCATACTACGAGGGCAAGGATGTTGTCGAGATCGCAAGGGCGTTCTACAGGTCTTTCGGCATGGACCCTGACACCATACTCTCGAGGAGCTCACTATATCCTCAAGAGAAGAAGTCAGAGCACGCGTTCGCTTTCTTCATCGATCGCGATGCGAATGATGCGAGGATACTCTGCAACATAACACCTTCTGACCATTGGATGGACACCACGCTGCACGAGCTTGGCCACGCATTATACGACACAGGAATAGACATGAAGCTTCCGTGGATGCTGAGGGTGCCTGCGCACATATTCACGACAGAGGGCGTCGCCCTGATGTTCGGCAGCCTGACAAGGAACCCGAACTGGCTGCAGCAGACCCTCGATCTCGATGACGCTGAAACAGGCCGCATAGCTCCTGACATAGCTAAGCAGGAGAGGCTTGACAGGCTGTTCTTCTCAAGGTGGAGCCTTGTGATGTATGAGTTCGAGAAAGGGATCTACAGCGACCCTTCGCAGGACCTCAACACATTGTGGTGGGATCTTGTCGAGCGCTACCAGATGGTGCAGAGGCCTGACAACCGCGACGAGCCTGACTGGGCCACCAAGGACCATATAGTGAGCGCGCCTGTCTACTACCATAACTACATACTTGGCCAGTTCTTCTATGATCAGCTGCTCGATCGCATGGCAGAGGAGGCTGGCTGCGCCCCGTCCGAAATCACGTTCTACAACAGGAAGGACCTCGGCGACCTGTTGAAGCAGAAGGTGTTCATGCCTGGCGCTTCACTGCACTGGGAGGAGTTCACCAAGCGCGCTACAGGAAAACCGCTCGGCGTGGATGCATGGGCGAAACGCCTGGAATAATTTTTTCTTTTTCAGTATGGGGTAGCATAAGTATTCATTTATCGTTTTCTGTTTAAAAGCCTGGAACAAGTTTTTTATACCTGCCTGGCCTAACTGTATTCGGGGCGATATGATGAGACAAATGATGCTGCTGGTATCGGCACTTTTCATCCTTGTCAGCGTCACCGCCGTCATTGCAGAGGGCGACGGCAACATAGACATCAGGATAACGCGGCTTGACAGCGGGTTCTCTGCAGTCACGCTCCTTGTGATCACTTCGATAATACTGCTGGCGATAATCCTCTCGCTTGTGGTCCTTCTCAGGCGCAGGCCTTCAGCAATTAAGACGCCGAGGCCGAAAGACAGCATCCATGTAGATACCTTGCCTGAGCCTGGATTCAGGAAGGAGGGCTACTACGACGCTGTCTTCGAGAAGCCGATCCAGGCCGCGCCTGTCCCAGAGACAGAGGCCGTCGACAGCCTCGACCGCTACCTCAAGGAGGATGAGCGGGTCATCATCAACATATTGCGCATGAAGCACAACTCCTGCTCACAGGCGACTCTCCGCGTCATAACAGACTTCTCAAAAGCCCGCCTGTCGCGGCTTCTCGCAGAGCTTGAGGAGCGCGGCATCATCTTCAAGCAGCAGAGCGGCAGGAAGAACATAATAACCCTGAAAGCGTGATTTGTAACTACTATCTAATGCTAAAAAAGGAAATATTTATAAACACCATCTCATATACACAGCCATATAGATAGAGTGCATACGTAGGGTTACAGATGCTTTAAAACGTATTTGAAGCATTTTTACGGACTCTAAATGCTAAAAAGGGTTTTTTGGGCAGAATCTGAAGGTTAAATAGGCATAAAAATACCGAAAAGCTTAAAAAGTGTTAAAATGGGCTCAGAATCACAGACTAAGGATTTAGAGAGGCGCATTCTTGTCTTCTGCAGGGATAATGCCGCAAAACCCGCCCTGGACAAGGGCATAAAAGAAGTTGTGGCCATATCTGAAGAAGGCATAAAGCCTGAATATAGCGAAGGCCCTAACCTGCTCGAGGAAGAGGTCAGGCAGACGTTTAAGCGCAATCCTGAGAACCAGGTGGCTGTCGTGGCTGACCTTATGGACCTTGAGTCTTCAAGAGGCATCGACCTCTACGAGTCAATGATGGACTTGCCTATTGGTATGGTACTCAAAGGAGACATGGCCGATGTCCAGGACCCTGAGCAGAAGAAGACCCTGATCGGGTACCTTTCTCCTGACAGCAAGGCAGAGAGAAAGGCAAGGCTCGCGCTGGCGAACAATTATGAGGATGTAGGCACCATGATATTTGACATGGATGTCTTTGATGTCCTTGCATTGCCTGACCCTGACATCACGATGAGGATAGGGGAAGAGCAAGGCGAGGCGCCCAAAGGGCTGGGCAGGATCAGGAATGTCCTTTACGTCACAAGGGGGCAGAAACCGAAGATGATAGACCTGATCAAGAAGTACAACCTCCTGCAGTCGAGCGAGAATCCTGTTGTGATGCATTTCATCGCAGGCTCGAACAGCAACATCCTGGAGCAGGGGACGCTGCCTTCAGATACATACAATCAACTGGAGAACTACGGCCCATACGAGGCGATAGTCCTCGAGAAGAGGGGCGTGTCGAAAGAAGGTGATGAGGTCGAGTTCTCTGATGAGCATGTCGTGGCGAAACTCATCTCAGGCCTCAAGGCCGGTAACGGGATGGCGATATATCTCGACGAGAACGCCGAAGAGGGAGTCAATGCGCCTATGGGATTCAGGCTCGCCAGGACCGAGATGGACATCGTCAGGGAGTTCAGCCCTTACACGCAGAAGGAGCTGCAGAGGGCGACTGAGAAGGCCAAGATGACAGCCGACGAGAAGAATATCACTCTTCGCAAGCCTCAGATGAACATACTCAAGCTTCCCGTCATGACACTCAGCACGGACAGGGATGATGAGAATGGCCTGGATATGATAGTAAATGAATCAGCAGATGCTGACGACGAGAAGACCGAGGAAGCTGTGCAGCTTCCGCCTCAGCCAGCGCCTGCAATCCCGCCTGGGCAGCCCAAAGAGGTGCAGCCTGATAAGGAATACACAGAGAAGGAGATATACCAGAGGCTGTGGACGAAGTGCACGAGGGAGGAGTACAAGGACCTGCAAGCAGGGCAGGCAGCGATCAGTAAGATGATGTGCAGGTTCGGCAGACGGAGCGTCCTGTGGAAGAACTATCTGGATATCATAGAGGTGATTTCAAGGGATGATACAAAGATGCCTACCAGCAGGGAAGGCTTTGCTGACATGATGACAGATATAGCCACACTTGTCGGGATGTATCACAAGGAATGGAGCGAGGTCGGCGGTTTCGTGAAATCCGTTCTTGAGTCGAATGCAGATGACAGGTACAGGTCACTGAAGAGGCTGGCCAAGCTGTGCCAGAAGGACAGCACAGGGAAGACCATCGTCGATGATGATCTCAAGCCGCTCATCACGGGCATGCTTTCGTCCCTTGCAGAGGAAAGGACCGGGCGTGCTGTCGACGATATGATTGCGGTGATAGGACTTTCTGAATATATCCACCAGAAGAATGAGCGGATGCTCTTCCTCTCTAATCTGGGAGCGCATTACAAGAATGAAACGGAGTCGCGCAATGATCCTGTGGCTTTCGCAAATGATCTGCTAAGGTCAGGGAAGTTCTGGACTGTCAGCGACGAGCCTGCTCCGCCGGAGCCGATTGCGCCAGAGATTCCTTTAGAGGCGCCCGCAGGCAATGGTGCGCCAGTTCTGCTTGACACGCCTAAAGAGGATTATGTGGCCGCAGCCAGGGCCGCGCAGGCTGAGATAGAGGAGATGAGGGCCAATGGAAAAAAGAAGCCTCCGAGGCCGGCGCCTTCAAAGCAGCCGGAAGCACTAGCGGAGACTTCTGTTCCGAGATACATGAGGGCTGGTGAAGAGCTAGTCGATAGTGTAGTGAACGTGGCCACTCCTGCAGGTAAGCCTGAAGAGACATCGACCCTTGAGTCAGAGCTTTTCTCAGATAGGGAGAGCGATGGCGTGAGATGGAATGAACGGATGAGGCAGAGCATGGGCCTGTCAATAAGCGCACCTGAAGAGGTAGCGCCTGTGGCCGTGCCGCCGGGAAATGATACAGCTCCAGAACAGCCGGGTGTGCAGTACGATTGTGCTGGGCAGCCAGCCATCGAAGAAGGAAAGCCAGAGCCGGAGACCCTGCCGAAGCCAGACGACCAGGTCCAGGCGACAGATGCAGCGGCAGCTGATGATATAAGGGAGCGATACAGCCTTGACGCGCTTGCGTCCCAGATCGATGGGGATGACGGCAGGTTCGAGGCGAGAGTGGCAGACATGCTCGGCCCCAGGACATCAAGTGCTGTTCCCGCGCCTGCAGAGATGGTTCCGGAACCTGCGCGTGTCGGAGCGTCTCAGGAAGTACAGGATGCTTACGAGGAAGAGCCTGTGAAGGTCGAGGAGATAGAGCCTGCCAAGGTGGAAGATATAACTAAAACGATGGTGGAAGAGGTGGACGTTTCAGGACCCGAACCCGGACCAGAAGAGAGGCCTGTCGCACATATGCAGCTCAATCTTCTGGAGGCAGGCAAAGGACAGACAGGGATTGATGCTCATCCATATGCTACTGAAGAGGTGGATATGGTCGGGGAGGCGGTGGCCGATACAGCTGAAGATGCTGTGCCAGCCTGCGCCCCATCTGCTGAAGATGATTATAAAAAACCCATAGGAGGGATTGAAATGGAAGATGAGAAGAAGGAAGCTCCTAAGAAAGGAGGCCTTGGATGGCTTGCGGTTCCTGCATTGCTTGTGGGGCTGGGCATCGGGGCTGTCTCAGGAGTCAAGTACAGGGCTGATGCTGATAAGGCTGCTCTCGAACAGTACAACAAGGCTGTCGTCGGGCAGGTCATGACAGACAAGGCGCACGTGCGCGCGAGCGATGTGCTGAAGATGCAGGCTGAGGGCTATGTCAGGGACCAGACAGAAGGGTTCTTCGGCGTGGACCAGGTCGACAAGGAAGGGCTTGAGAAGAAGATGGACTTTGTCGAGGGCAACGCAAAGAGCCTGGCTGAAGAGGTTACCAAGAGGAAGAACATCTACATTAACAAGGATGTCAGGGATCTTGTCTTGGAAGACCTGTACAGGACACAGATAGATTTCGATGACACTGCTTTCGCGGTTCCGGGACCCGCAATCGGCAAGAGGCTGAACCTTATGGACATCTATCTCGGCGCTATCGGCCTGAGGAACATCCACGGCGATTTTATCACTCCGGCTGAGTTCGTCGCCATGTCCAACGACAGGCTCACGGAAGGTCTTGTCGAGTACGCACAGAAGACAGCAAAGCCGCATGGCAAGTCTGTCAGGCATGAGCGACATCTTCAGCGCGCCCGGAAACCTCGACGTAAAGCGCAGATCATGAGCACAAAGTATCAGGGTAGGAGCAGAGGTTCGGATATGAATGAGCAGGGAAGCATCACATACCGGCCTTCTCAGAGATACCAGAGGAAGACATTCTGATCTGACGGGAAAATCTTTTAAATTTTTTATTGTTCTATTTTTCCCGACGGGAAACAAGCTTGAGGATATGCATTATCGACACGTCCTGAAACGAAGATTCTTAACGCTCGAAAACCCTAACTGGTGGTGATTGACGCTTATTTCAGGTAAAATAAGCCTTATTTGCGCTTCTCAGACCTACATCTCTGCTCTGGAACATTCAGGAACCATCAACTCGCCGGAATCACGGTGTGGAACGGTCCTGCGTCAGTGTTCCAGCAGAAAATCCTATATATTTTCACGTCTATATACTGTCAGAGATGAAAAAAGCGCTCTCGGGGAGGGTTTTATCCTCGGGGAGATCCAGGGCGGTACGACGCACACATCATCACTCACACTCACAGCTTCACAGGTTTGACAATACATCACCAATTTTGAAATCCGTTAAGCAGAAGTTGTTGTGAGTTCTTGAGTTGTTGATATGATGCGCGTTAGATTCAGTGTTAGATTCAGTGATTGAATCAATAGAGATTGAGGCCTTCGGCAAAAACGATACAAGAGATTGTTCCACAGAAGTAGACTTGGTGGTTCCACAAAAAGCAGGCAGGGCATGCATTGAAGATCCGCTTCGCTCAGATTGGTTTTGCCCACCAAGCACCCGGCAAGCTCTGCAACCAAGCAAAAGAAAGCCAAGACAACCGCGATGTAATGTTTCCTTTCCCTGGTTATTGATTCAATCTGAAAATTTTTCCCAGCAGATCATGGGACCTTTCCCAGCACATCAATGCTGCTGATTACATCAAACCTTACCAGATACGTTCACGATCAATTCCGGGCGTAAAACACTCCAAAACCCAAAACCCGCGAAAACTACAGAATTAACCACTAAACAATGCTAAAACCTAGAAACATTTAAATAACAGTACTACTGCATAGTTATAGTTTTTCAGGGGGTGATTTTAGGGCAAAAGAGTGTTTTGCTAGCTCTATATAGCTAGAACTATGTCATAATCACATGAGGGGAATGATAAGATGAAGAAACAAAGCGATTTAGAAAATTCTCTGCCGGTTAGTCCTAAGAGGGCTTCAAAAGGCAGGAAAGCGCTCAAGAGCCTCGGAACAGGTCTTTTTGGCGCTTTGATGGGGCTTTCAACCCTGCTCACGCCTGATTCGGCTGTTGCCCAGGGTGTGACATACAGGCCCAGCGAGCCTACAGTACAGGTCTCAGCCAGAAAAGCAGGCATAAAGGACCTGAAGGCTTACGCCAGGCAGCATGAGCTATCCAACTCAAACTACAAGCAGATGTTCAAGGGCCTTGACAACTATCCCGGATTCGAGGACAATGGTCCTGAGGAACGTTTTGCCAGAGAGCTTCTCGAGAGATTCCCCTCACTTGCAGAAGACCTCAACACGTGGTACCTCATAGCAAGGGACATGCCAACACAGCTGGAGGTCGAGAAAGGCAGGTCACTGGCAGAGGCTGTCAATGATCTGGTCTACAATGCAGATCCTGCATCACTCTTCTCAGAAGCTTCCCCGAAGCAGCAGGACAATGCTGTCAGTAGGGCCCACGAAGCAATACGAGGCCTGAGCGAGGAAGCGCAGCGCAGGTACACTGCCAAGGCAAGTAGCGACACAGTCCTTCCTGTCGAGGATGAGGTCATGATAGGCCTTGTGCAGGGCTTCCTTGAAGCGAAGGGACCAGAGAAAGTCGCTGTCGAAGAGCCTGTCGAGGAAGAGGGTTCGATAGAGGCGCCTGAAAGGGTCACTCCCGATGAGATAGAGGCCAAGAGAAAGGCAGAGCTTGCTGACAGTAAGAAGAGTCTTGACCAGATCCTGGAAAAAGGTGCTGAAGATAAGCTGGTCATCGCAGCGGCAAAAGAAGTCCCTGTCGTCGACAGGTGCGAGTCAAAGAAGCCTTATGACCTTTTGGTCAATGTAGTCACCAAGACAAAAGGCATGATCAAAGGGCCTGAAGAAAAGGTCCAGTTCAGCCCTGACGCGATAAGGGCTTACAAGGACAAGGAGATCGAAAAGCTCAGCAAGGCATATGAGGGCTGTACTGATGTCCTTGCTGCCATAGATAAGACCAACGCAAGGATCGACAAGCTCATCCAGGACTATGAGTGCAGGCCTGACAGGCTCCAGAAGGCGCTGGCAGGCTCTGAGGAGGACCTTGCAAAGGTCAAGGCCGGAGAGCTCAAGGCAAAGGATGCTTTCGGAGCAAGGGAAGATCTTGATAAAAGTATCAGGGAGAAGTGCCCTGCAGATGAATACGCAAATGCAGAAGGATTGATTTCAGCGTCGAGGTCTGACTTCAACGCAGCGCTCAAGAAGAATGCATGTGGCACTCCTGAGGGTTTCAACAGTAAGCTTGAGAGCACTGACCTAACTAAGATTGACGGCTTCACAGGCAAGAACGCCCTTGCTGGGGAAGACGCGTACATGAGGCTTTCAGAGGTCGAGAAGAAGCTCAATGATCTTGACAAGGAAGAGTCTGCTGACGCAGAGGTCTGCCCTGAGAACAGGACAGCTCTTGACGATGCTAAGGCGCGGTTCGGCAAGGACGCAGCAGCGTTCATCTGCCTGACATACACCGACGGAGAGATAGGGAAGGTCAAGAACGCCTACACGCTCGAGCTCCAGGACATGGATGCTAACAGCGCAAGGGTCAAGGCTGTCGCCAATACAAAGCTTGACAGTGCAGGGACAGAGTGCATAGATTACACGGCCAAGATAGATCCAGAAAGCGCCGAAAAGCTCGAGAAGGACAACAAGACCAAGCTCGACGCTGCAAGGAAGGACCTTGACACAGCGGTCGCTGCCCATGCGAATGCGCAGAAGAACCGCATCGTGACCACGATCTCAGTCGGGGGACATGACCCTTCATTCGAGAGCGAGGCAGGATCCGGCGATATATATGCAAGGATCAAGAACGGTGTCGACGCTGACAAGCCGATTGATGCGTCTGTCTTCCTGACAGGTGCTTATGATACAGACGGCCTGAAGACCGCATGGTCTGCAGGCGGGGTGCTTGACCTCCATATCGATGGATTTGGAGCGACGCTCGGATTCGCAGGCGACTGGCCTGACTTCAACGCGACATCAAGTTCGATCGGGCCGGGCATGCTTGAATTCATCGACAATGACAACTACACAGAGCTGCGTGCCGAGACCACTGACGCGAAGGCTGCTGAGAACAACAGGACATGGAGCATGGAGCTGTCGATACCTGTCAGCAAGAATGTTGATATAAGGGCGTCTTACGCTTTCACAAAGAGCAGGCATGACGAGAATGTCCGCAGCAGGAGCCATTCGCACACTGCTGTGGATGAGTTAGAGAGTGATGAGGGCATTGACGTCCACAAGTCGCTTGACATCTATGTCGACAGCGACGCTGACGTGACAGTCAAATCAGAGACCGAGATGCACAGCGCAGGGCTTGGAGCAGATTTCAGGCTCGGCAACTGGACATTAGGCGGAGATCTCCTGGCGCACTACGCAGAGTCAGACATAGACACAAGGACAGACACATCAGTAACCACAATGACAGAAGGTTTTGTCGAGGTCATGGGCCAGCGGATACCCGCTACCGGGATTGAAGGGCCTGATAGGTCAACCGACGTCCAGAGCCAGAAGTACATCCAGCGTGTCGTTGATGTCTGGGCGCATGCCATGTTCAATGGCGAGGCTGCCGCAGGATGGCTTGCGGTCGGCGTTCCCAGCGTGACCGGAGAGGACGAGATACCTAAGGGAGACTCTGTCCTTCCTGTGATGTTCGACCTGAAGGGATTCTACCATGTTGGCGGATTCATGATAGGCGGCGGCGTCACGCACATAACCGATAATCTGGATCTCAACCTGTACATCGCAAGCGACGCGAAGACTCAGGAGCTGCTCAACCATCTGAGGACCAGCAGCACCATCGAGAGGATCAGCGTCATGGACGGGGATCTCAGAGCGGCTTTCCTTGAGAAGGGCCTTGAATACAGCATAATCCAGGACAGCGAAGGCTGGTACGCCAATGTAGAGGCAGAGCTGGCTCTCAGGGACAGCGCTGACAGCGCAGGCAGGGTCAACGCCCACATAGTCACGCCTGTACTGGGCGACGTGTTCAGGCTCGGTCTGACCGGGAGCAAGGACTTCACAGACAGCACTGGTTTCGGCGCAGGGGCTGACCTTTACTTCAGGCTCGGCAGCAGGAACCACACCCTGAAGCTGGGTGTCGAGGCAAAGAACGGCGGGAACAGTGAAGATACAGAGGCAGGGGTCAACCTAGAGTACGTGCTCCGCTTCTAAATCATTTTTTTCATTATCAAACAAATATCACGATCAAGGGGTTATACAATGGGTCAAAAAAACATGAAAACGAAACTATATACTGTGTTGGTAGTTGTCTTCGCGCTCATATGCGCGGTGCAGGCTTTCGCCCTGCCGGACATACCTCCGACATGCAGCCTGTCGTCCAACACGCAGGACGCAGACACCACCGCTGTCCTTACCGCTGTATCGACAGACTCCCTCGCCAACGCAGGCGTGAGCTCCATCAAGATATATGAGGACGGCAGCCTGATAAGCAGCAAGAGTTGCAACGGTGCCACGACTTGCGTATCTGTCAAGAGCGTGATCCACATGTCCGACGGCACGCACAGCTATCATGCGGTGTGCAGGGACATTGCAGGACAATCAACCACTTCATCCACTGTCACAGTGGATTTCAATGGCGGCAACCATGACCCTGAGATAACGAGCGCGACCCCCGCTAGCCCCATCGAGATCCTTGAGAACGAGACAGCCCTGCTTGAAGTAGAGGCAGAGGATGAGGACGGAGACACCCTTGCATATGGGTGGTCAGTCAACAACATATTCATACTCAACTACAACCATCCTTACCTGGATTTCTCCAGGAATGTCGATGGCACGAGCCAGGACTTCGATGTCCGTGTCAGCGTGACCGACAACATGGGCGGCTATGACAGCGCCTCATGGGACATCACCGTGATAGACCTTGAGCCTAGCGTCGTATTGACAGGTGATGATGGCCTCACAGAGTGCGATCAGTTCGGCTTTGACGCAAATATAGATTCTTATGACTCCATAACTTCGATAGTTTGGGATTTCGGCGACGGCACTAACCAGACAGGCACAAACGCTTCTGTCCAGCACACATTCCCTGAGGACGGCACCTACACAGTGCGTGTCACAGTCACGGATGCTGACGGGGACACAGACTCGGACACTTTGCAGGTCGATGTGCTTGACATAGCACCCCAGGACCTTGCGTTCACATGGGACCCTGCTGCTCCTTTCGAGGCAGACCTGGTCAGTTTCACCGCAGACGCTGGAATGGCCTGCGCTGCAGATGATATCGCCGATTGGTCATGGGATTTCGATGACGACGGCGCAGAAGACGCCAACGGCCAGACAGCAGACAACACATTCGACCAGGACGGCACTTATCCTGTCACTCTCACTGTCACAGATGATGACGGGAGCGAGACAGAGCTGACACTTGACGTCGTCGTGGCGGATATCGGCCCTGAAGCAGGTTTCACATGGGACCCTGCAGACCCGATTGAGGGAGATACTGTCGATTTCACAGACACTTCCACATCCCACGACGGCATAACAGGCTGGTCATGGGATTTTGACGATGATGGCATTGAAGACTCGAGCGATCAGGACCCTTCATGGGCATTCGATCTTGAGGGCACGCACAGCGTCTGCCTGACGGTCTCAGAGGATGACGGCAGCGAGGACACTGTATGCAATGATGTCCTTGTCGGAAACAACGTCCCCGAGGTCCTGCTTGAGGCAGATGATCCTGAAGGCCCTGAGCCTCACGACGTGCATTTCGATTGCAGTGTCACAGCAGGCGGAAACGCTCCTTTTGATTATGAGATAGATTTCGGCGACAACAGCCCTGCAGTGCAGGACAGCGAAGCAGACCACACTTATGATATGGACGGCATCTACACAGCGACATGCACAGTCACAGACACAGACGGTGACGAGGGTACAGGTTCCGTTGACATAACAGTCGACAATGTCGTTCCTGATGTAGAGCTTATCCTTAACGAGACATCTGGACCTGAACCTCTCGACGTTCACGCTGACTGCTTTGCATATGACGGCAATGAGCCTTACAACTTCAGCATAGATTTCGGTGATGGCACGATAGTCAATAATGATACTGCAGACCACACTTATGACCAGGACGGTCTCTATGATGTAGTCTGTACAGTCACTGATGTCGATGGCGATGTCTCGACAGACACAGTGCCGGTCGACGTGGCTGACACCATGCCTGCAGGAGACTTCACATGGGATCCTGAGTTCCCGAATGAGGGCGAGCAGGTTGATTTCGACGCCACTGCCGATGCTTATGATGGCATCGTGAGCTGGTCATGGGATTTCGCAGACGGCAGCACTGCTGATGTCGAGGATCCGAGCCACACATTCGCAAATGGCGGTGACTATGATGTCACTCTTGTCGTTGAGGATGGCGACGGCTCCCAGCTGACAATAGTCCACACAGTTCATGTCGTGGACAACCCGCCTATAGTCGAGGTCTATGCAGACCCTCTTGACGGTGATGAGCCGCTTTCAGTGGACATCACATGCACCCTGCTTGACAATGCGCAGGGCGACCCTTCAGGGGACGGCCCTTTCACATTCGATATAGATTTCGGCGACGGAGACTCGTATTCCGTCCTGACGAGCGACAGGGAATATTCAAGGACTCATGAGTATGTCCAGAACGGCATCTACACAGTCACATGCAATGTGACGGACTCCGACGGCGACCCTGGATCTGACACAGAGGATGTAGAGGTGTTCGACACAGAGCCTGATGTCGACCTTCATGCCAACCTCGTCGAGGGAGACGAGCCGCTGGATGTCGTGTTCTTCTGTGACGCGTCAGCGTACGATACTCCGCTGAGCTACGAGCTCGACTTCGGCGACGGTTCACCCATGGTAGAGGACAATGGCGCTGATCACGTATACAACCAGAGTGGTTTATACACTGCGACGTGCACAGTGACTGACGCTGACGGGTCAATTGTCTCAGACACTATTGATATAGATGTCTATGACACTCTGCCTAATGTATCTTTCACATGGGATCCTGTCAATCCTCTTGAGCTTGAGGACGTCGATTTCGACGCTACGGTCACAGGACATGACGAGCCTTTCACGTTCGCATGGGATTTCGATGATGACGGAGTGACGGACTCCACAGATGAGGATACTACATGGATATTCCCGCAGAATGACACATATCCAGTCACGCTTACAGTGACTGATGCGGATGGTTCTGTTGTTTCTGTAGTCCAGAACGTCACTGTGGGTGATAATTCGCCTTGGGTAGACCTGACAGTCAACACCACATCTGGTGATGAGCCATTGAGTGTGGGATATAGTTGTGCGGTTGCCCCCGGTACTGGTAATGATCCTTTGGACTACCTGATAGATTTCGGTGACGGCATGCCTACAAGCACTGACGCGGATGGAGAGCACACATACAACAATCCGGGCGATTACGACATGACCTGCACTGTCACAGATGCTGATGGTGATGTTGACAGCGATACTGTTGTCATCAATGTTGCTGACAATGCTCCTGTCGTGGAGATAACAGCCGACGGCGTGCCTGGCTATCTTGAGGGAACTGAAGGCGACACTGTCGACTTCAACTGCACTATCACAGGAGGCAATGCTCCTTTCACCACGCAGATGGATTTCGATGACGGTACCACTACGGCCAATCTTGTCGAGAGCCATACATATCCATTGGAAGGCCTGTACAACGTGAGCTGCTGGGTGCAGGACAATGACCTGGACAATGCTGAGGACTTCGTGCTTGTCAACATAACGAACAATGCACCTGTCGTCAATCTTGATGTCAGTCCGGATTCAGGCCTCGAGCCCCTGACGGTGAATTACACTTGTGATGTGGGCGGCGGCAATGACCCTTTGAGCTATGTTATTGATTTCGGTGATGGCACGCCCACAAGCACTGACGATTCAGGCAACCACACATATCCTGCGCCAGGCGATTATGACATGACCTGCACAGTTACAGACACTGACGGTGATGTGGATAGTGACTCTTTTGCGATAGAAGTGATTGACAACCCTCCTGTTGTTGACCTTACAGCAATCCCTATGGGCGGTGACGAGGGCGTAGATATACTTTTCACATGCGACGTCACTGGCGGCAATGAGCCTTTCAGCTATGTCATTGACTTCGATGACGGCAACTCAAGCACAGAGCCTGTCATCCTGCACACATACACGCTGGAGGGCAGCTACAATGCTACCTGTACAGTGACTGATGCTGATGGTGACATAGGTTCCGACAGCGAAGTGATAGTTGTCGGCAACAACGTGCCGGTCGTGAACCTGATTGAGAACGTCTCGGCGGGTGTCGAGCCCCTGGCTGTTGATTTCAACTGCACAGTCGGCGGCGGAAACTCCCCTTACTCATACAGCATCGACTTCGGTGACGGCAGCCCTGCTGTACCGTCACCCGTAGCAACACATGAGTATGTGCAGAACGGCACTTACTTCGCGAGCTGCACAGTGACGGATGTCGACGGCGATTCCAGCGCAGACACAGACGCTATCGCTGTATATGATACAGAGCCTGACACGAACTTCACGTTCAGCCCGTCAGACCCGATAGAGGGAGACCTTGTTCAGTTCACTGACCAGACGACTGCCTATGATGGTATTGTTGCTTGGAGTTGGGATCTGGGCGACGGCAACACCTCTACAGCGCAGAACCCCTCAAAGACATATGACCTTGAGGGTTCGTACTTTGTAACGCTGACCACGACTGACAGCGACGGTTCGCAGACATCCCACAGCGAGTGGGTCAATGTCGGCAACAACGTCCCTGTCGTGAACACGACAGTCACTCCGTCTTCAGGCACAGAGCCTCTTTCAGTGCTCATAACCTGCTCTGCTTCAGGCGGAAACGCGCCTCTGGCATATGAGATATTCTTCGGCGACGGCAATTCAGCGCCGGGTTCTGCCGCGGCTTATACGTATGACCAGGACGGCTCTTACCCTGTCGTGTGCCAGGTCACTGACACTGACGGTGATGTAGGTTCCGACCTCCAGACCGTGATCGTCAATGATACTGTGCCGACAGCAGACTTCAGCTGGCTTCCGGCGAACCCTGAAGCAGGAGATGTAGTGTCTTTCACAGACCTCTCCACTTCATATGACGGTCTTGCGGCTTGGTCATGGGATTTCGACAATGACGGTGTGGAGGACTCGAACGTCCAGGACCCTAGCACTATCTATTCTTCGCCAGGGCTCTATCAGGTCAACCTTTCCGTGACTGACGATGACGGCAGCACGGCATGGACCATGAAGACCATAGCGATAAATGTCAGCTTCCCTGCCCCGATAATCTTCAATGTCCAGGCGGTGAACCTGACCAACGTGTCTGCTGACATAACCTGGGCTACAGACCAGGCCGCTGACTCGCTTGTCGAGTTCGGCACAGACCCTGCAATACTGGGGTCGAGCGTCTCAGATGCGGCTCTTGACTTCAGTCACGCGCTGCCTCTGTCAGGCTTGACGCCTAACACGATGTATTTCTTCAACGTGACGTCGTGCAACATGCATGCCGACTGCACCACGGAAGGACCTTTCAATTTCACCACGCTCGCGACAAGCACAGATACAACACCGCCTATCGTGAGTCTGGACTCTCCTGCAGATGGATCTGTTGATGCAGATGGGGTAGTGACTGTGCAGTACACGGTTACTGATGACATCGCAGCAAATCTTGATTGTTATATCTACTCGAACACCACAGGCTCCTGGCAGCTTGATGCTGCCCAGATGACTGCCAATGGAGCTTCGAACACGTTCATGTATCTTGGACTGGCCGATGGTGATTATCGCTGGAATGTGGAGTGCAGTGATGGGACGAACAGTGCGTTCGCTCCTGCTGACTTCAGCTTCACGGTCAACACAAGCGTTGTCGACGTGACTCCGCCTGTCGTGACCCTGATGAGTCCTGCAGATACATCTATAGACAATGATGGCAATGTGACAGTCCAGTACAATGTCACTGATGACATGGCCACGTTGCTCTCATGTGAAATTCATTCCAACACCAGCGGTGTCTGGGCTGTCGATCTTGCCGGTCAGCTGACTGCCAATGGCTCGAGCAATACTTTTGATTACACAGGTCTTCCAGATGGGCACTATGTGTGGAATGTGAGGTGTAATGACGGTACGAACGCTTTCTGGGCTCTTACTGACTGGACTTTTGATGTCGACACAGGATCTTCAGGCAGCGTGCCTGTTGTCAGCGCTTCGGCGAACCCATCGTCTGGAGCAGTGCCCCTGCTTGTCAGGTTCAATGCGACCGTGACAGGCGGTGATGCACCTCTCTCGTTTGAGTGGGACATCGACAATGATGGTATAGTCGACTACACGACCCAGGACCCTGTGCACATATACAATGCACCGGGAGTCTACACTGCGGTCGTCAATGTCACTGATGCTGATGGTGACTGGGATTCAGACACTGTGACTGTGACAGCGAGCGCTGTGACGCACAATGTCGCTGTGGACAGCCTGACCTACACCAATATGCTTGATACGATATATCTGTATGACTCAGTCCAGATCGATGCTTCGGTCTCCAACACGGGGAATGTCCAGGAGACATTCGATGTCGTGTTTGAGGTCGACGGCGTAGTCATAGACACCCAGCAGGTGACGCTTGGCGCAGGCGCTTCTACAGTAGTGAGCACCAGCATCGCGAGCGCCCAGCCAGAGGGATTCCACACGTTTGTCGCAAGGGCAGAACCTGTCGCTGGCGAGACAGACCTCTCTGACCAGTCCCAGACTGAGATTGCGAGGTATTGGTCTGTTGATGACATAGTCTCGTCTAAGACCAGGTACATAGTGTACTGGGCAGGCACTGCTTACGTGCCCATTACCAACGCTTATGTCCATGAGACGTTCAATGACCTCCGGGTGGAACTTACTAGTACAGGAGTGCCTCCGGCAGTCCCTGTGCAGCTCGTGGACCTGAACCCGAGCGAGACGCAGATACTGACATGGTCTGTGGCCGCGCTTCCTGGTGACACGCTTACTGCCATAGAAGGCAACAACGAAGTGACATTTTCACTCACTGTGTGAGGTATGCTAAAATGAATAACAAGATATCATTCGGACTCGCATCATTGATTGTTTTTGTCCTGAGCTCCCTGCTCGTATCAGCTGCGGGAGTCTGCTCTCTGAGCCTCGGGACCAAGGATGCATTGTACACTGGAGATACGACTACCATAAGCTTTGTCAATCTCTACCTGCCTCCTGAGACAGGCAACATAACTCTCGATCTCAGTGGTGCTCCGGGCATATCGATCTCTGCAGGGGCTAACCCGCAGGATGATATTGCCTTCGGAAGCATGGCTTCGTGGGATCTTGGCATCTCCAGTGAAGGGACTAAGACGATAACTGCTACGATGATCAACTCTGCGGATGGCACTGTGCTATGCACGAACTCCACATCTTTCACGGTTGTTCCCTATCCTGACATTGTGCCGACCATAATGGGTATTGGAGGTACATTTGACGTGGGTGACTCTATCGGTTTCAGCCTCGATCTGGACAATCTGGGCCCTGGCAACGCTACAGACATATCAGGGACCCTTTCAAGTGCTTCAGGAAATTTGATATCCCCTAACAGCATGTCCTTGGCAGGTCTTGATGCTGGTGATTCTTCAAGCACTGCACACACTATTCTTCTGGACCATTGCGGTTCTGGAGACTCAGTGAGTGCTACAGTGTTTTACAGGGATGAGAATGGTGTGCTTATGGCCCCGAGAGTGGATGTTGCTACATTCAATGTCATAGGGACTGACATGGCATTCACGTCTATAAGCGCGACTCCGAGCGTGGTAAATGCAGGCAATACAGTCACATTGAGGGCGGATGTCAAGAACATCTACGTTCCGCCTGCAGAGAATGTGAAGGTGACTTTCTTTGTCGATGGCAATGCAGTGAATACTGCAAGCCTGGGTAATATCGCTGGAGGAGTATCTGACACTGCTTCATATGTATACACGACTGCTGCTGGCGGTTCACACAACGTGACAGCGACGCTGACTGCTGATCATGAGTGTCCTGATCCAAATAATGCGGCGACGCTCGTCGATGCTTTCACCGTCTCAGGAAGCCTGCCTTTCTGCGGTGATGGGAGCTGCAACAACGGAGAGAGCTGCAGTTCATGCCCGGGTGACTGCGGAAGCTGCTCATCCGGAGGCAGTGGCGGCGGTGGAGGCGGCGGTGGCCGCTCAGGCGATACGTACATACTGATATTGACGCCTGCGGAGCCTTCCAAGACTCTGCACCTGAAGTCAGGGGACACTGTCAAGTACATCACAGAGAATGAGAGCTTCTCATTCGTATTCAGGTATGTCTATTCTGACAGGGCCAAGATGGGAGTGTCGAAGGCGACGAGCTACAAGGAGTACACGCTTGACGAGGACAAGAAGTACAATCTCAATCTTGATGCTGAGGAGGCTGCGGACCTTGGCATAACCCCTTCAGAGCTGAACGGCGGAGCAGGCGACTTCAAGTTCGAGCTGCTCAACCTGCCTGAGAGGACGCCTATAGTCGTGCTTCCGCCTGCCAAGAGGACGGTCTCTGTCGACCAGACAGCTGATCTTGAGGCAGGATCAGAGGAGCCTGTGCCTGAGGAGGAGTCTTTCTCTGAGGGCGTGCTTGAGTTCGTCGAGTCTTTGAGCGTCAAGAGCAAGGCACCGATAGGTGCGGGCATTGCGGTCGCGGCTGCGATAGTGCTGCTCGGCCTGGGCGCGTACTTCTTTGTTACAAGGAAGCGTGATTGAGCGATTAATCTTATTTTTTATTTCATTTTTATTTTTCTTTAATCTTTTCAGCTATTTTTATCAGAGGTGAAGGGTGATTCGGGTTGGAGCATGGTCGAGAGCGAGATAACAGAAGACAGGGGCATAGTTAAGGTTCATGTTTTAGGCATCGGTAGCTATACATCTGAGCGTTCTTTCTTCCCTTCTTTCGTGATTGAGCATGATGGTGAGCATACCATCGTCGATCCAACATCCAATCTTGCTTTTGCCATGAATATCTACAGGAAGATAACTGGGGAGGATCTACGTCCCAGGCACATCGACCAGGCTACTGTCAGCCATGTGCATTCAGACCATGCCGCAGGCATGATAGACCTGGCTGTTCACAAGTATTATGTAGAGCTCAAGAGAAGGAAAAGGGAGAACGAGCTTTTCACCTTCTTCGGCCCGGGCTCTGTGCTGGCTGCCTGCTGGGAACGCGTGCTCAGCGGGACATTGGAGAGGACTTTCGAGTCTGTCGATCCCGAATACAAGGAGCACAACAGGAAGTTCCATGATTTCTTCAATCTGATAGAGCTTATACCTGATGTCCCTAAGAAAGTTGGGGGCTTGGAGGTCATCGCAAAGCAGGGCATCCACGCAGTGCAGGGAGGATCTTTCGGCTACAGGTTCAGTTGCGGAGACATCAGCATAGGCTATAGCGGCGATACCGCGCCAAGCATTGATGGTGATAATGACCTGACCAGGTTCCTTGCTGGTTGCGACATGGTAATCTATGAGTGCGGGGGCAGCAGGATAGGTGGCCATACCTCTCATGAGTTCCTGGAAGGTAGGTTCACGGATGATGCTGAGGATAGGATATATCTTACGCACTATTCTGATTTCATGGCAAATGATATATTGCCTTTCAAGCTCCTGAAGCCTTTCCATTGCTATACTGTCAGCAAGAAGGGCGTGTTCATTAAGAACCTGCCCAAGAAAGGCAAGCAATTGCTTAGGATGCTCAAGGGCAGCTAGTTCTGGCACCAGACCAACAGGCAAAGTCAAGTCAAGTGACGATGCCGCCTAGTGAGCTTACACTCTCAGATGCGCAGATGATTGCAGTTGGGCAGATGGAAGCAGATACTGAATCGACAGCGAGCGCGGCATTGTCACGGAGAAACTATGTCTGACTTTGCAAAACCACCGCAACATTTATAAACACCTAAATACCCCATCTAGCTTGAAATGGCGTAAAAGCTCGTTTCAGGTGGTTTAGAGCACATAAAGCACATTCAGGATGTGTAGGAGGGCTCGTAGTTTAGTGGCTACACCTGTCTGGTGGATTGGTGCCATAGATAACGTCCCGTTGACGTCGGGAAGGTCTCCGGTTCAAGTCCGGACGGGCCCATTAAAGAAAGCAATTTTGCCAGACGACTGGAAGGAGTCGGCAAAATTGGTTTTTTAATGCTTAATAATCCCTGACGAACGAAGTGAGTCGGGATTATTCTTGCATATACTGCAAGGCAATAGGCGAGCACCAAAAAAGAGGTTCACCATGGAATTACCGCAATATACTCTGAAGCCGAATGTAAACTGCATGGTCGTTCCCTGGATATTCAAGCTTCTCGGACTTTCAGCGCTCTTCTACGCAGGCATATACTTCAACGTGAAGTATGCGCTGAAGACAGAGATACCGCCGTTGGTAAACATGCTTATATTCGCTTTCCTTATCGTGCTCATATTGACGCAGGTAATCCTTTATCATGTGAAGTTCGGCAAGTACAAGTACCTGTTCTTCACCAACCGGATCGAGTACGAGGCCAAGAAGCCTGCGACTTTCGTGTTCTCTGATTTCCAGCAGGCTGAGCTCAAGCAGGGACTGTTTGACAGGATGTTCGGCACAGGCGAGCTGAAGCTCAGCAAGGATTTCATGATAGGCCCCATCTCTAATGTCGCGCAGATCAAGAGCTATCTTGAGCAGCTCGTGAATTACTACCGATCGACCCAGCAGCGCTATAAGGCTCAGGAGCAGCAGGCTTCCATGCAGCAGCAGATGGCTCAGTCGCAGCAAAGCGCGCAGCAACCCAGACAGCAGGATGTGCAGCAGCAGGCGCGGCCGGCCCAGCAACAGCAGCCTGCACAGCAGC
>CAZNGE010000007.1:31630-56062 GCA_964572875.1 uncultured Methanosarcinales archaeon
ACAGCAGCCTGCACAGCAGCAGTCTCAGCAGCCAGAAGCGCAGGGATCAGGCCAGCCGACAGGTACAGGACGATGAAAAAGAAGAGCAAGACCAGAAGACCTGCAAAGGTTCTCCCTAAGCAGCATTATTCCAAGTATCTTTTCATAGTTTTCTTCCTCCTCATACTCACGATAGCAATACTGATAGTCAGGCCGTTCCTCTCGACCCTGATAGTCAGCGCGATAGTGGCCTATGTGTTATATCCTGTATACAAGTATTTCTTCAGGCTCACAAATATGAAAGGGTTCTCGGCAGCGATACTGATAATCCTGCTTCTGCTTATATCGTCCCTTCCTCTGATACTCGTGACGAGCAAGCTGACCACTGAGTCTTACGCAGCGTATGTCCAGGTGAAGCAGGTCTTCATCGACAACAGCTCTTTCGATGAGGCATGCGCAGGCGAGAGAGGTATCATCTGCGGCACTTACGGCCTTTTCAAGGGCTTGTCAGAGAAGTACAATCTCAACCTGGGGTTCTATTTCGCGCAGGGCTTCAGCAGCCTGGCGTCGAGTTTCATCTCAAGGGTGTCTGATTTCATATTTAACATACCTAAGTTCCTGCTGCATTTCTTTGTCGGGCTGTTCGCCATGTACTACATGTTCACGCAGGGAGAGGACATGATAAAGGGGCTTAAGGATGCTCTGCCCATGGCTGATGAGCACAGCGACAGGATACTCATGCATTTCAATGATATAATATTCGCGACGATACATGGCGCGATAGTGATAGCGATAGTGCAGGGCGTCATTGCAGGTATAGGCTATTTCATATTTGGCGTGACCTCGCCGATACTGCTCTCGTTGCTCACGATAATCGCGTCATTCATACCTTTCTTCGGAGCGGCCCTTGTCTGGCTGCCTGTCTCGATATCGATGCTGGTCAACGGCATGGTGACGGACAATTCAGGCCTCATGCTCAGGGCAGGCGGACTTGTCCTGTGGGGTGCGCTGCTGGTCTCGACCATAGATAATTTCATGAGGCCGAAGATTGTCGGCGACCGCGCCAGGGTCCATCCTCTCGTCATACTTCTGGGCGTGTTCGGCGGCCTCGCGCTGTTCGGCTTTGTCGGGATAATAGTAGGCCCGTTCCTGCTCACGTTGTTCATGGCTTCTTTGGAGATATACATGGAGGCGAAGGACAACATATTTTGATTGTTAAAACGAGTTACATACCTCAGCCTTCAGGCCGATTGCATTACCGCGTTTTAACACCAACATGCTCAAAAAGCTCTGCTTTTTGGCACGCCAAAACACATTTGGTGTTTTGAGCGTACCGCGTCATTTAGGGCGCGGTTGTTGATTGCATTTTTCGTTATTGATTGCTGTGAAGGTATTCGAACATGAAATTCAAGGTGCAGGATGTTGACATAACGACTGGAGGCACTCTCGTGGCCATCCTGAACAGGAAGGACGCGATGATGCTCGACGTGCATACAGGCGACAGGATGCGGATCACGCACGGACGGAATTCCGCGGTCGCTGTGCTTGACATCGCAGAATCGGGCAAGGCCGTGAAGAGGGGATACCTGGGCCTGATGGAGGAGGTGCTGCGCAAGCTTGGTGCGAAGCAGGGCGGAACCGTCAACATATATCTTGAGGAGAAGCCCAAGTCCATAGCGCTCATAAGGAAGAAGCTCGACGGCAGGAAGCTCTCTGCAGAGGATATCCAGACCATAGTCGAGGACATAGTGCACAACAAACTCACTGCTGTCGAGATAACCTATTTCGTGTCCGCTGGCTATGTGAGGGGTCTTGACATGGACGAGACGGTCGCGCTGACGAGGTCTATGATAAGGACAGGTGATGTCCTGAAGTTCGAGCGCCACCCTATCGTTGACAAGCACTGCATAGGGGGGGTGGCAGGCAACAGGACAACGTGCATCGTAGTCCCCATCCTTGTCGCTGCAGGATACTGCGTGCCAAAGACGTCTTCGAGGGCGATAACATCGCCGTCAGGCACCGCAGACACCATGGAGGTGCTGTGCAATGTCAATCTCGACGCTAACCAGATAAGGTCTGTTGTCAAGATGACTGGCGGGTGCATGGCCTGGGGCGGCGCTGTCAATCTCGCCCCTGCTGACGACAAGATAATCACTGTAGAGCACCCTCTCAGCATAGACGCGGAGGGACAGCTGCTGGCTTCGATACTCGCAAAGAAAGGCAGCGTATCCGCTACCCACATCCTGGTCGACATACCTGTGGGCAGGGGGGCCAAGGTCACCCGCATGGACAAGGCGAGGCATCTCAGGGACCTCTTCGTGAAGGTCGGGAAGAAGCTGGGGATGAAGATAAAGGTGATCATAACCGATGGCTCGCAGCCTATCGGCAACGGGATAGGGCCTGCGCTCGAGGCGAGGGATGTTCTCTGGGTTCTGCAGGACCATGAGAACGCGCCGCAGGACCTGAAGCGGAAGTCATTGCTCATGGCAGCGGAGATAATGAAGGCGTATCCTCTTCCTGGTAGGAAAGCCAAGCATGGCTACAGGTACGCAAAGGACCTTCTCGAGTCAGGCGCAGCCTGGAAGAAGATGGAGGAGATAATGGATGCGCAGGGCAGCAGGATAACAGACTGGAAGCGTATAAAGATCGGCAAGAACAGCTTCACGTTCAGGGCATGGCAGGACGGCAGGATAAAGCACATAGACAATCTCTCGATCTCGAGGATCTCGAGGGTCGCGGGCGCCCCGTTTGACAAGGGCGCAGGCATGTATCTGCACCATAAGGTGGGTGACAGGGTAAAGAAGAAAGACCCGCTCTTCACCATCTACGCAGAGAACAAGCAGAAGCTTGGCTACGCAAAGGACTACCTCAGGCAGTACGACGGCATTGAGCTCGCGTGATTTCTTTTCATTTCCCTTTTGCTGTAGCAGCGCCGCCGGCAATGCCTAGCGAGCTCTCGGAAAAATAAGCACTAGAAGATGCAGTTGGGCAGAATAAAGCGGTCAATGAATCGACAGCGAGCGCATGCCGGCGTCGCTGATTTCAGAATTATTTTGTCTGATTCTTTATCCGTTACCTTTATAAACAACCGTTTTCCCCGCAGATGCACGAGGTGTCGGAGGGATAACATGGGTGACAAATGCAATTGCGACAAGTGTTTCGAGTGCGGCGGAGAGTGCTGCAAGACACTTGCAATCATGATAGAGGATCCTGAAGGGATAGACGACTATGAGGATTTCAAGTGGTACCTTTACCATCCGGGCCTGACTGTCTATCTTGACAAGGAGGGTGACTGGCATGTGGAGATACCTGTGAGCTGCAGGCATCTCGCAAAGGACGGCAAGTGCAGGATCTATGACCACCGACCGCCGGTGTGCAGGGACTATGATGTCGATGAGTGCGACAATGGCGATGACGCAGTCGTCATATTGGAGAAGCCAGAGGATGTCGACAGGTACATAGCCAAGCTCAGGGCTGAGGGAAAGCTCTGAATATTTTTCCTTTTTTCACGCTTTTTTTCTGATATTCAGAATTTCTCAGGTAAGTTTTTTAAACCAGTTTTGCAACTAGGTTTCCTGTTCGTGATATTTTTGCAATAAAGCGATGCGTCAGTACCGGTAAGTCCATAGGTACAACCTACAAAAAAGAGGCTGTTCAGTGTCCGGCTGTCCCCAAACGGCTGGGCGCAGGCACGCCTTGCAGTGTCGCAGGGGTGTGGTTTTTGTGCTTGGAAACATAACATTAGTATATCCTCTAGAGAGGCTCTACAATCCTACGTTCCACAGGAGCTGGGAGAAGACATTGGACAGGATAAGGTTGACTTCTCCAGGCGACCTTGAGGAGATGGACGCGCTCATAAGGAAGCTTGAGCGGAATTATGAGATATCAGGCATCGCCAAGGTGAGCAGGTCGCTGGGCACATACCCTGATGAGTACGCCTCCAGGATACGCTCGCTGAAGAGCGGCCTGTGCGATACGATAAGGTCCAAGTTCGGGTCCCTGCACCGCCAGGTATCTGACCTCATCGGCGACACAGATGATGTGTCTGAGTTCGAGGACCAGCGCAAAAGGTTTGACGAGGCCATAGTCATATTCCGCATGCTGCGCGCGTTCTTCAGCAGGTGGAGGCTCGACACGAAGGAGTATCATATACCTGGCAACGGGACCGACTTCAGCTACGAGCTCAAGAGCCTGGCATACAATCTGGCCAAGAAGCGCATGAACATGATGCGGGAATACTCTTCCATGAAGAAGATGTCGGACTACAGCAGCAAGATAAAGGTGCTTGACGAGGTATCTTCTGAGGTCTCGAAGCTTTTCGACTGGTACCGCAGCAGCTACCTGAACGTCGGCGGCGACAACGCATCATGGACCGGTGATGGAGGCCTTGAGCACCCATGGATATCTGTCGATCTTCTCGACGAGGATCCGGACATCGCGCCGCTTGAGCGCTTCCGCAGGGTGCCTTCAAGGCAGGAGCTGGCTGACATCCAGAGGCTGTTCGACCGGTTCGTCGATTTCTACCGCAGGCACGATCTTGTCGGGCTGGACGAGATCGGCGCGCTTTCTGACTACGCGATGTTCCGCGACTATGCTGCCAACTTCTCGCTCTATTCCGATGATGCTGAGGAGCGGCTCAAGGCAGGCCTGATGGACCAGATGCTGACCCTGCACAAGGTGCTCCGTGACGCAAAGGAGCGCATCAACCTCAAGGAGCACACAGAGCTGATGTTCGGGAACAGCTTTGCCATGTATTTCGCGCCTATAGATGAGATATATTCCATACTGCAGGACGGTTTCATCTGCTCAGAGCATTCCATACACCACAGGGTGTCTGGCAGGCATTATGACAATCTCCTGTTCTCGCTCGACTCTGACATCAAGGAGGGGGACATAGGATTCATCTTCCCCATGACCAAGGTCGCCGATGGCCATAAGTTCTACCAGGTGTCATACAACCCTCTTGTGAAGGAGGGGCTTTCAGAGTCGAACACGCACCTGCACGTGTACAGCCATCATCCTGGAAAGCCTGTGAAGATAGACATAAGGCTGGGGATATTCGTGGCTCCTAAGAACAGGATGGTCAGCTATCGTGTCGATGGGGAGCTGGTCAGGGAGACCTGCGAGCAGTACTTCACGAGGTTCTTCAGGTCGCTCGCGAGCACAGAGAACGGCTGGTTCGATCCGCAGAGGCTGCACAACTGGCTCAGCAGGCACTGCATATTCTATGATGACACGACGCGCGAAGAGCTCCTCAACATGCTGCGGAACAAGCACTTCGTCTCGATCATAAACAACTTCACGAACATGAAGTACGACAACCTCGCCCTTGCGCAGATACCTGGCAGGCTCAGGCCGACAGGCAATTACGTGACCCACCTGTTCGAGTCCATGCCTGAGGAGAAGCTGAAGGAGCTCGGCTCAGACACTTTCAACCTGACTTTGTTTGAATGGGAGAGGAAGGAATAAAACAAGCAGGTTTTTCCCAAACATCCCAATAATTTCTCAAAAAATACTATCATCCACTGGACATTCTAATCAAGCACTTTAAGCGCCCAGACACCCGAATCAAGCAGTTCAAGGGCACCACAGGACACAGGACACCCTGGAATGAGATATATAAAGCGCTGCGTCATACTATATAGCAACTACCGCTGATGAGGCGGCTAAAACACGGGCAGTACAAGCAACGCCACAGCCGTCGTTGCCAGTATTGCGCAGCGTTTTAACAGCGCTTGAATTGCATCTGGAGGGGGACGTCCCTTACGGGGAGGTGCCAGATTCTCAGGTGATTTATACAAGCGCGAGCCCGGCAACGGCGAAGCAGGCTGTGGCGTTGCGGTGTGAAAAACAAGGTGAAAATCATGCCAACACTAAAAATCAGCAAGGACACTCCCATCTCAGAGATCACCCTGAGGCGTTACGAAAAGCCTTATGATCTCGAGAAGCGTGAGCTTGTCCGCAAGCTATGCCTCTCTTCAGGCCTTCTCCAGCCAGGCGACAGCCGTGACATAATAGTCGACATACTCCATGTCCTGCTCAGGGCGAAGAAGGGCAATGAGCTCCTGAGTTCAGAGCAGATCAGGGAGAACGTGATTGTGCTGAGGAAGGAGAGCGGACTCCCGCTCGTGGGTGTAGCATCATCAAACGTCAGAAGGCAGATCAAGCGCCTCCGGGACCTCTTCCTTGTGGAGAAAGTGAGGAACAACTACCGCATCACAGAGTTCGAGAACGTCTCGATAATCTTCAATGAGAAGATAGAGCAGTACCTCCTCTCATCCATGCTTGACCGCATAAGGGATTATTGCCGGAAAGTGGATGAGGAGTTTTCGTGACTGTATTTAAATGTTCAATATTTGTTTATAAACAATCACAATAACCTTTAAATAACACCATAAATTACAAGGGAATATGGGAGAAGCAAGACGTAACATCTTGGTGAAGTTTGAGCAGCAGAGGGAGATGGATCACTCCTTCCAGGGCAATGAGATGCCTGACACATTCAACATAAAGCATTTCTCAGAATCATTCGTGAACGATCCTTTGCGCCTGATAAGGAGATAAGCGCGTTTTGAGTGTTTGTGAAATGACTCTTTTAACAGTTAGATTTATAAATAAATACCCTATTTTCTCGTCTATGGTATATGAGCCTGCTGAGGACTCTTACCTTATTCAGGAAGAGGTGAAGAAGCTTGCCAGGGGCCGCGTGCTGGATATGGGCACTGGCTCGGGAATTCTTGCAGAGACAGCTGCGAAGTCAAAGAAGGTCAAGTCTGTCATAGGTGCGGACATCCAGAAGAAGACAGTTGACCACTGCAGGAAGACCATAAAGAACCGCAAGGTCAAGTTCGTCAAGTCAGACCTTTTCTCGAACATACCGAAAAAGAACAGGTTCGACACCATCATCTTCAACCCGCCTTACCTGCCTGAGCAGAAAGGCGAGACATGGGAGCTCTCGACAGAGGTCGCAGGCGGCAAGCATGGCTATGAGATCACAGAGCGCTTCCTCAAGGACGCGAATTCTTATCTCGAGCCAAACGGCATCATGATACTTCTTTTCTCTTCCATCACAGGAAAGATGAAGATAGACCAGCTTATAGCAGGCCTGCTGATGGATGCTGAGGAGATCAGCAGGAAGAACCTTGCGTTCGAGCAGCTGTTCGTCTACAGGATAAAGAAATCCGCTTTCAGGAAAGCGCTTGAGAAAAGAGGAGTCACCAAAATCCTCCCTCTGACAAAGGGTCATCGCGGACTGATCCACATAGGCAGGTGGAAGAACAGGAAGATAACGATAAAGTCGCAGCGCAGGGACATAGACGCGAAAGAGACCGTCGACAATGAGGTGAAGCAGCTCAGGCTACTGAACAGGAAAGGGATTGGTCCTAAAGTGATATTTTCTGGAAAGGACTATTTTGCCTACAGCTATATCGAGGGCCATTTCATAAAGAAGTGGCTTGAGAGGAAGGAGACTAAGAAGAAAGACGCCCTCATAGTGATAAGGCGTGTCTTTGATCAGATGTTCACCATGGACCAGATGGGCCTGAACAAGGAAGAGATGCATCATCCCCTTAAGCATATCATAGTGCAGAAGAACAACAGGCCGGTCCTGCTTGACTTCGAGCGCTGCAGGCCCAGGGACAAGGTGCATAACGTGACCCAGTTCGCCCAGTTCATGATCTCAGGACGCATGATACCTGTCCTTGACAGGCTTAAGATACGAATAAACCTGCTCGAGATGCTGAACAGAGCAAGGAAGTATTCTGAGAACAAGTCGATAGAAAGGTTTGAGGATATCCTTGACCTGGTGAAGTCATAGTCACTTCTTTGGGACATCATAATCTATTTATAGCCGGTAGGTTCAATCTTTTGCAGGTGATATTTTATGAAAGGCATAAGGAGAGTCGAGGAGATCCTGGTTGAGACAGGTGCTTACACTGACCTTGACAAGCCGGTGATCCTGACTTCAGGAGAGCTCGGCATATACTACATCAACACAGAGAAGATGCTACAGGATGATGGCGAGTGGAAACGGCATGGCGAAGACAGCAAGGCCATGATTGTCCATGCATTGAGGACCGCTGAGCACAACGGGCTGTTCAGGGATGCGATAGATATAATTGCAGAGCATGTCAGGAACCTGTTCATCGGCTATGGTGCAGAGCCATTGGCCATATCAGGCGGCCAGCGCAGGGACTGGATATTTTCAGGCTCTGTTGCGGCGCGTCTCGGCATCCCTCATATATCATTGTACAAGCAGGAAGAAGGCAAGCCTGACAGGATAGAATACATGCACAAGGGTGTGCGTAAGGATATGGATTCATTTGAAGGCCTGCGCGTCATCCCCCTGGTGGATCTCATCACAGAAGGCTCGAGCGTGTACAGGCAGGAGGACGGCAGGGAGCTGGGCTGGATCCCCATGCTCAGGCAGAAAGGGGCGGTCGTGGACGACCTCGTCGCGGTTGTCAGCCGGCTGCAGGGCGGTGAGGAGATGCTCCGGCAGCATGAAGTGAATGCGTACCCATTTGTCCTTATCGGAGAGTCTTTCCTCAGGGAGCATTCAAGGCATCCTGGACGGGCGCTGGAATATATCAGCAATCCCAAGGCCTGGAGCGAGAGCTACCTTCGTGAGCATGGAGCCCTTGACCTGTTAGGCGCATTCGATCCGAAAGGCACAAAGATTCCCAGGGCAAAGCGATTCATAGAACGTTACGAGATCGCTCTCCAGGAGAGCGGCAGGTTCAGGCAATTGGAAGATGCTGTTGAGAAAAAGTATGGAAAGACGATGAGAGATGTATTAGGGGTGTAGAAATGTCATTCAGGGAGAAATGGTTGGAAGCTGTTGAGAAGAAGAATTCAGTGTTGTGTGCAGGCATTGATCCTGCAGAGTTTGATATGGGCAGGGGCAATAAGGGCCTGCCTGAAGATGTCAACAAGAAGCAATGGGCATTGAGGTTTATCGAGGCTGTCGCGCCTTACTGCGCAGCTGTAAAGCCGAACCTGCAGTACTGGAAAGAAGAGGGTGATATGGGTGCATTGTTCCATATGGTCAGTCTTGCGCATTCCCTTGATATGGTAGTGATCGATGACAGCAAACTCGCTGATATAGGCTCGACAAATGATGCAGGGCTGTTCTACTCAGCCCTGAAGGGCTTTGACGCAGTCACATTCTCTCCTTTCGCAGGAAACATAGGAGAGGCTGCAAGGCAGGGCAGGGACAGGGGTATCGGCGTGATAGCCATGTGCCTGATGAGCAATGCCCAGTATGCAGCAGAGAAGAATGCACTGGTGCCTGTCAATCACGCAACATATAACCAAGAGGATATTGTCCGCGTCAACGGAACAGCGTATGCCAAGAGATATATCACACTTGCGCATGATGCGCAAGCATACATGCTGGAAGGTATTGTAATCGGCGCTCCAAGCCCTGACAATCATATAAAGGACGAGGAGCTGAAGAAAGCCAGTGTCTACGCAGGCCCTGATATGCTGGTGCTGCTACCGGGCCTGGGAGCGCAGGGTGGTGAGGCAGAGAAGATATGGCAGCACTTCAGCCCAAAGAATGTCATCGTGAATGTTGGCAGGTCATTGATGCTGCCGAACGGCTCGAACTCTACTCCTGAAGAGCAGGCTGAGACAGCCAAGAATTACCAGGACATGCTGAACAGGCTGAGAGCAGGCAATTGATCCTTTTTTTGCTCTTTTAAACCTTGAGCAAGATTTATATAATTTCGGCTCATTTTTTTAGGATAGGCGATTCTATGCATAAGGAAGATACACAGGCGCTGCTGTCTTTTGAGGATATCATGGATAGAGAGATATATATCATCTCTGACAGCGACACCCACAACACATCAGGCGTGGACTGGTATGCGGACTTTGTCTATCCTGCTGATTATTATCATGAGATGGACATCCACAGTCTCTCTTCTTCAGCTCATTGTGTTGCCGGGCTCAGGGATTGGTTCAGCGAGCCCCGCGTGCATGCCGTCCCTAATGTTGTTGCTGAGATTGCGCGCTTCAGGGACATACTGCATTACAAGGTGACTATGCTTAACGAGTTTGAGACTGCAAGGCACCGTAGCAGCGGCAAGAACCGGGTTGTCAACCGCAGGAAGCGGAAGATGAATGGCCGGTTTGAGGAGCGTTCAGGCGAGGCCAAGAGCATTCTTGAAGGCATATGCTTCGACTATGTGAGGATCTTCAAGTCTGCTGAGAAGAACGCGTTCAGGCCTGAGAGTCCGGACAGGTTCAGGTGCATCGGGGAGAAGGTGCTTCACGTCGCTGAATCCACTGGATGCAAGGTCGACAACAAGGCGCTTTTCGGCCAGAGGTACACTGACTGCGAGGACCTGCATGCTGATGAGCAGATAGTCGCTGCTGCGCTCTACAGGTCTCTTTACGAGGGGAAAGAGACTGCCATAGTCACCCCTGATTCTGACCTTGCGAGGATACTAGTGAATACTTATTATGATATGAGGCAGGATAGCAGGGAATCTGCCGAAGTGGTCTCTTTCGCAATGTCGAAGTACCCTATCAGGCTCTACTTCGTGAAGAAGGACCCTCTGACGAGTACCTCTTCAGCAATCCTGCTGATAGACAGTGCAGAGCATCTTGGTGATGTGGATTACCTTCAGGAGAAAGGGCTTGTGCTTGTGAAGGCGCTTCCCCGGTCCGTGGACAAGGACAAAGGATTTTATATGAGATCTGTTTCTGATTGAGCATGGCTTTCGATCAGCGAGTCTGGAACGCATGCAAAAGGATCCCGAAGGGAAAAGTCTCGACGTACAAGGAGATAGCGGAAGCCCTGCACACAAAAGCATACAGGGCAGTAGGCAACGCCCTGAATAGGAACCCGCACGCACCGATTGTTCCATGTCACAGGGTCATAAACTCTGACGGAAGGGTCGGCGGTTTCGCCTCAGGAACGAGAAATAAGATTTCTCTGCTGAAGAAAGAAGGCGTTGAGATAAGAAAAGGGAAGATAGACCTGAAGAAATATTTATTCAGGCTGTAGGACTGATCTGCAGTGTCAGCTGGAACTCCACGCCTGTCGGCTCTGTGTTGTAGACAGCCATTTCAGGGTGGTTCTCCTCGACGCTCCTTCTCACCTCTGCGATGTTGAACTTTCTGTTCAGGGTGTCATTCTCAGCCCTCTCGAGTATGATGTTAGGGTTATCTCCTGGTATTTTAGGGCCGTTGTCCTTGACGTATATCATGACAGAGTTCCCGTCCTGCTTCCTGTATCCTATGTTGACCACTCCCTTGTTCGTAACCCGTAGTATGTATATCTTGTCGAGCAGCATGATGAGGAGCGCCTGCTTGAGCTCAGCCTGGTTCGCGGTGATCTCGATGTCTTCTTCCATGCGGTCCACGATCAGACTTATCCCGTGCTCTTTGTGCCTAAGCGCGGGCTTCTGGTAGCACAGGCTTGCGATCCTCGAGACTGACATTATCGTGTCTGCGAGGCTTATGCGGTTCATCTCATGTGATGGCTTCTCGAAGAGTATGTCTGTGACCTCTGACACCAGCGCGTGCATCTGTTTAAGGGTCCTCTTGAACGCATCCCAGTTGTTCAGTGTCGTGACCAGCATCGAGTTCTGCTTCAGCATGTCGCAGTATATCTGGTCTTCAGGAAGGTATGGAGATACCTCTTCCCTTTTAGGGTTGTATATCTCTGTAGCATAGAGTGCAATCTCTGATGCGTGGCTTGCGAACTTATCGAGTATCGCCCTGTACGTCTCGCTGATTATCTTTAGCCTGTCCAGCTCCTTGTCATGGTCATTATGATATCTTCCGTATGACTTGAATCTTATATCGGACGCATTTTCAGGGCTTCTTGATACCACTTCCTCGAGTTCGGGAAATTCATCCTGTGAATGCGGAAGGTTCTTTGCAGGGCCTGCGTACCTTCTCCTGATCCCGAATGCTGTCGTGTAGAGGTTGCCTGCGAGTTCCTTGATCTCTGTGAAGCCTGCTTCTGCTATCGCGCACATCTCTGTCGTGCTGCTGTTTTGGCCTACTGTGTAGAATATCTTGCTGCATTCTGCAAGAGGGAGCTTTCTGATTATCTCTTGTATCTTGTTGCCTAGGAAATTGATGGCTATGCCTGAGAAGAAATTCTTGTCTCTAAGGAGGCCGATATCCTGTTTGAGCCTTTTTTCTAGGCTTGTCTCTTGTCCTTCTTCCATGATTTCCCCTTAAGACCCAAATCAAGAATGGCAGGTTTAAGTTGTGCCCTTTTTTTCGCCCTAAAACCCATAGATAATTAGTCACTGAGGGTTAATAAATCTTGTCATTACGTGCTTAAAAGGGGTGTGATAGAACAAGGGGAAATAGGTAAAAAACAAAGATTTAGGCCTACTCTTTCTTCTTTTTCTTCTTGGTCTTCTTGATCTCCTTCTCGAGGTCAAGTTTCTCAAGGAGCTCCTTGTACCTGTTCCTGATGGTCACTTCTGTGACTCCGGCGACATCCGCGACCTCTCTCTGGGTCCTCTTCTCGCCATGTATCAGTGCAGATACATACAATGCAGCAGCTGCGATGCCTGTAGGTCCCCTTCCTGAGGTCAGTTCAGCCTTCTGGGCCTTCTCGAGTATCTCGACAGCCTTGGACTGCGTCTCTGCGCTCAGACGGAGCGAGCTTGAGAACCTTGCTATGTAGTCTGCCGGGTTCGAAGGAAGTATTGTTATCCCGAGCTCGCGCGTGACGAACCTGTACGTCCTTCCGACCTCTTTCTTCTCTATTCCAGAGGCTTCAGACAGCTCATCGAGCGTCCTGGGCACCTCATGCCTCCTGCACGCTGCGTACAGGGAGCCAGCGACCACAGATTCCATGCTCCTTCCCCTGACAAGGCCTCTCTGGACAGCAAGCGTGTATATCCTTGCAGCCTCTTCCTCAACAGATTTGGGCAGCTTGAGATAAGAAGATACTCTCTTGAGCTCTGCGAGAGCCAGTTTCAGGTTCCTTTCGATAGCTGTTGAGATCCTATACTGCCATTTCCTGAGCCTGAAGAACTTGTTCTTGTCCTTTGATCCGAGCTTATAGAGGTCAGCCTTCTGCCCTACTTCTGTGCCTAGGCCCTGGTCATACTGGGTATAGGTCATGGGCGCTCCGGTCCTTCTCTTGCTCTCAGACTGCTCGCTATCGAAATCTCTCCATTCCTGGGTGAAGTCCACCATCTTGTCCTCGACAACAAGACCGCAATCCTTGCAGATCACTTCTCCCTTCTCCTTGTTGACAAAGAGGTTGATGCCGCCGCACTCAGGGCATTTCTTTATGAATTCTTGTGCCATGGTTCCACCTTTAGCTATCATGAGACATGAATCAGGCTAAGTTGCCAATTCATTTTTATTTACCACCCCAACTTTTGCGAAAAAAATTTAAATCCCAGTTATATGGATACCTAGGTTACTACAATAGATTTATATATCCGTAATAAAGTCATGTATATAAAACTTTCGGTTTTGGGAAAGCTTTATAAAACTTACCTATCGCAGAAAAGGAGGCTAAATAACCATGTCAGACGAAATAACTCAGGATGTATTGGATATTCTTGCTTGTCCTGTGTGCAAAGGCAGCCTTAAGTATACAGAAGACAAGAATCATGTCCAATGTACCCAATGCAAGACTAAATACCCTGTAGAGAACGGAATACCTGTTATTCTGCCTCCGAAGTAAGGATAATCAAGGGTTTACACCAACTTGCTACATTATATATATTATAGACTAAACAATAAGTTTTTAAAGGAATTTCTTAATCCCCAAATCACTTGCCGACGTCGCATAATCTGGTACTTCGCGCAAGCGAAGGTTTACGCGAAGCGGAAAATTGCGCTGGTCTTGAATACTAGGATCAGGTTAACCAGTTTCCTCACGGATACACAAAAAATCCTTTGACGCTAAGCCAGCGTCGCATAATCTGGTACTTCGCGCAAGCGAAGGTTTACGCGAAGCGGAAAATTGCGCTGGTCTTGAATATTTAGGATCAAGCGAACCAGTTTCCTAACGGATATCCCGGTTCAAATCCGGGCGCTGGCGTCATGCACAAAAAGTTCACCAGAACTTTTTGGCATCCTAAAAACTGCTTGTCAAAGAAAGTGTCCAGTCATACTCTGCTCTTTAGAGCTGAGTTGGACACTTTCAGCGGTTTTTATGATATTCAAGGATTTTTTGGTGTCAGAAACCCTTTTGGGTTTCTGAACATCCCGGTTCAAAGTCCAAGCTTTGCTTGGGCCCCACAGCCGTAGGCTGTCGTGTATCAAAGTGGAGCTTTGATGCTCAAACTTTGTTTGAAAGTCAGGGCGTCGGCGTTTATTCTTTTCACTATTTGTGTGGTCGATTCTTGAGAATGAAAGAAACGAGTTTCATTTATAACTCTACAAGATAATCAGATGATATCTATTAGGCTCTTGTCTGGAATACTCTCGTCAGATCACTGACTTTTTGATTGTCTTTTTGATTTTTTTAGCTTCACCGAGTGCATCCTTTAGATGGGCTACCAGTTCCTCAGAGTTTTGGTATAGTTTTTCTGACTCCGGTTCACCGAATCGAATCAGTGTTCCTTGTTCTATTTCTTTACGCAGAAATGAAAAATTTGTCAAAGCCTTCTGGATCTCTTCACCTGTTTTTTTAAAAATTGGTTTAAAATCACCACTTCTGATTTTCGTTCCTAGTCCCATAAATGTCACCTCGGTTTTGATTTGATTTTCTCAATTTATAAATTTTTGTTTTGAATGCCTCATATAGATGATTTCCTCGCTCATGTGATATTTTTCAGGATAAGCCATATATAACTACTTTCTTTCCAAAGAACAGGTGATTGAACTCTGTCCCTTTCAGCAGCATAATGCAGTGTTGATTGCAAAAGTATTATAAATAAAGCATTCCATGTTCTTCTTTTAAAAAGGGGATAGCATGGAATACCATAATACCGGCGTTGATGAGGTATTGTCTGAGCTCAAGACAGGGAAGGATGGTCTCAGCAGCAGTGCCTTGAAGGACAGGCAGGAGAAGTATGGCAGGAACGTCATCACAGTGCACAAGCCAGTCTCTTTCTTTGTCCTTTTCCTGAGACAGTTCAAGAATTATCTCGTGTGGCTCCTGATATTCATAGCTGCATTCGCCTTCTTCACAGGGTTCTATTTCGGCAGGAACGAGCAGATCATTGACGGGGTGATAATATCATTCATTGTCCTGCTGAACTCTTCAGTCGGTGCTTTCCAGGAGTACAAGTCTGAGAAGGCTGCCGAGCTTCTCAAGTCCATGCTCAAGAACGAGGCTGTCGTGGTGAGGGACGGGAAGAAGTCCAAGATAGATTCATCCGGGCTCGTGCCTGGTGACATCATCCTGCTGAAAGAGGGTGATAAGGTGCCTGCTGACTGCAGGATTGTCGGGTCTGACGGGCTGAAGGTCGACGAGTCCATGTTGACTGGCGAGAGCGTCCAGGTGAACAAGGATGCCAAGGCAGTCAAGGGGGATGTGCCGCTCGCCGACCGCAGGTGCATGGTGTTCATGAACACTTACGTGACCAGGGGCGCGGCGACCTGTGTGGTGACAGGGACGGGAAAGGAGACTGAGGTCGGGAAGATAGCGAAGTCCCTTGATATAGAGCAGGATTCGATATTCCTGAAGGAGGTGGATGAGGCGTCGAAGAAGATAACATATGTGGCCATCACGCTCATCGCTGTCGTTCTCGCGATATACTACCTGAAGGACCATCATTGGATATCCATATTCCTGATAGGTGCAGCTCTCGTGATAGGATCCATACCTGAGGGCCTTCCTGCGATAGTCACGTTCGCGCTATCAATGGGCTCTTCGAAGCTTGCGAAAGAGCAGGTCCTGGTCAAGCGTAAGACGCTTCTTGAGACTTTGGGCAGTGTCGACGTCATATGCACTGACAAGACAGGCACCCTGACCGAGAACAGGATGGCCATCAAGAAGCTGTTCTTCGATGGTGGGATCTTTGAGGATATGAAGGAGTGGAAGAAGGGGCGCGGCGTATCGAAGGGGACTTTTGAGCAGTTCAGGAACTGCGCGATCCTCGCGAATGAGGCGAAGGATACTGACAAGGGTTTCCTGGGTGATGCTGAGGATGTGGTGCTGATGGAGTTCTTCAGCGATGCCGGCATAGACGTGCTGGACCTGCGCAGGAGGTTGCCTGCGAAGTCTTTCGAGCCGTTCTCTTCCGAGACGAAATACGCTAGGTCCTGCAATGTTGTAGGCCGTGAGCACGTGTGCTATACCAAAGGCGCTCCCGAGGTGGTGCTGAAGGACTGCGGCTCTATGCTCGTCAAAGGCAAGTTGAAGAGGCTGACCGACAAGGACAGGAAGAGGTTCATGGAGGTCATCAGTGATTTCTCAGGCCAGGCCTTGAGGAACATCGCTTTCTCTTACAGGAAGGGCAAGACAGGGAAGTCCGTACTCCTGGGTGTGGTCGGCATATACGACCCGCCTAAGAAGGACATAGACAGGACCGTCAAGGCGATGTATGACGCAGGAATAGAGATGAAGATGATCACAGGGGACAACGTGGAGACCGCGACTGCGATCGCGAAGGAATGCGGTTTCAGGAACATAAAGGCGATAAGCTGGGAGAAGCTGAAGGGGATGTCTGATGACGTGCTGAAGAAGACGGTGAAGGAGTGCAATGTCTTCGCGAGGATGTCTCCTGACCTGAAGCTGAAGATAGTCTCTGCATTGCAGGAGAACGGGAACAGGGTCGCGATAACAGGCGATGGCGTCAATGACGTCCCTGCATTGAAGAAGGCTGAGGTCGGGATAAGCATGGGTAAGAAAGGTTCGGACATCGCCAAAGAAGCCGCAGACCTCATCCTTCTGGATGATGATATCGCCTCGGTCGTGAAAGGCATAAAGGAGGGCAGGACCATATTCTCGAACATAAGGAAGGTGATAAACTATCTCCTTACCGCGAACCTTGCCGAGGTCCTTGTCGTGTTCATAGGTTCCATGATGGGTCTCATGCCCTTCCTTGCGATACAGCTTCTTTGGGTCAACTTCGTCACTGACATCGCTCCTGCCATGGCTCTGGGTGTCGATCCCAGCCACAAGGACATAATGAAGAAGAAGCCTACCGGCAGGGGGGAGAAGCTTATCAACAAGAGGATAACCCTGCTTACGATAGGCATAGGAGTAAAGAAAGTGGTGCTCATGTTCCTGACGTTCTATATAACCTACCGGCTCAGCGGCAACCTCGCTCTTGCTCAGACCATGTCCTTCACGTGGCTTGTGTTCTCCCATTTCGTAAGGGTCGCCGCGATAAGGTTCGATGAGGGGGTGAGCCTCTTCGTGAACAAGTATGTGAACTGGTCGGTTCTTGTCCCTGTCATATTCCAGCTCATCATCATATACACTGGCCTTTCGGTCCTGTTCCACGTGGTACCTTTGAGTGTGGTCGAGTGGGTGATCCTAGTAACCACTTTGCTCATTGCGGTAGGCCTGGCCAAGGTGATAACATATGTCATCGACAAGAACATCCCTGCCACCGAGAAGGATTATTGACGATGAAGAGAATGATTCGGTTGAGGTGATATGTTGAAACACGTGACAAAAGAGCTTCCTTACTGGATTGTTTCTGAAGCAGCGTTGTTTGCATTCCTCTTTTACGTGCAGTACCTGCTGCGCGTGGAAGGGAATCTCTGGATCAGTTCGCTGATACTGTCCGTGCTGTTGAGCATGGCGGTAGCATTCTGTCCGGTGATCAGGAAATGCTATAGATGATGCTTACGGCAATAAAAGACGGCAATGAACGAATGATGAGGTGATGGTATGTCGCATATGAAATTGGATGTAAAAGCGTTTGCCCTTGCGTGGGGTATTTCTTTCGGTGTGTACTTCGCCCTGTTGGGGTGGATTTCCGCGTTCGGCTGGGGTGAAGGGTTGGTAAGTCTTTTGTCCGGATTTTATATAGGGTACGCGCCAGGTCTTGTCGGAGGTATCATCGGCGGAGTATGGGCTTTTTTTGATGCTGCTATCGGAGGGGTGATCTTTGCCCTTGTGTACAACTGGTTAGTCAAGTAGCAAGTCTCCCAATCGGTAAGGTTTGAGCATGGTGAAGATAGATAAAGATAGGATACTGCACGGCACGTTCAGGGCCAGCATACTGTTCAAGGGCATCGACGGCGTCCTCGAGCTGATAGGCGGGCTGGTCCTCGCCTTCGTGAGCTCTGCTTACGTCTCGCGCGTCGTGGAGGCGGTGTTCCGTCATGAGCTTGCACAGGATCCTGCGGACTTCATAGCAAATTATCTTGTGCATGTTGCCCAGACCCTGTCGATAAGTTCGCAGATGTTCGGCGCGACATACCTCCTCGTGCATGGTGCGATAAAGGTGACTATCGTGGTTTCTTTGTGGCGGGAGGATCTTAAGGCATATCCTATAGCGGGTGTTGTCCTTGTGCTTTTTGTCATATATCAGGTGTTCAGGCTGTTCAGTCACTTCTCTGCTCTTCTGCTCCTGCTCACTGTCGTGGATGTCGTCATAATCGCCCTGTTGAGGTTTGAGTACCTGCGTCTCAAGGCAGGCGGTCTCAAGGCCGGCGCTGCCTGATGTTTCATCCTGTATCCTCTTTGTATCCCTGTCTAGTGTGCAGCGGCGCGTCTTCAGCAAAGAACTAGTACGTGAACTCCCTTCCTTTCTGCAGCATGCTCTGGTCTGAGGGCACCGCGTCCGCCTTCTGTACGAATCCCATCTTCTTGAGCTTCTGCGCTATCTCGCATATCACGGTCGTGTGGTAGGAAGGATGCTCGAACATGTCTGTCTCGGCATTGACTGCGATCTTCGGATTGCTGTATTCATCGAAAAGCTTGTCGTAGTTGTCGTTCAGCTTCTGCAGGTAATCGACCGATATCTCCTTCTCCTCGTCCCTGCCGCGCTTCATTATCCTGTCCTTGAGGACCTTTACGTCATTGACCTTGAGATAGACGAGAAGTGTAGGAGGGTTGAAGTTGTTGCATATCTCCTTGTATGTCTTGTCATAGACGAAGAACTCGAGGTCATGCATGTTGCCCATCTCGTACAGGCTCTGGCCGAACACGTTCTTGTCTTCGAATATCGTCCTGTCCTCTATCGCCAATCCTGTGAAGTCGCGTATCCTCTTGAGTATACTGAGCCTAAGTGCGAAGTAGTACATCTGGGACGCGAACGCCCATCTTGTCTTGTCCTTGTAGAACTCACCCAGGAGCCTCTTGTCTATCATCTCCTGGAATGATTTTATGCCTGCTCCCTGCCTGAGGAAGCTCAGGAGTAATGACCTGTTCGGCTCTTTCAGGATCTGCTGTGTGAATTCTGTCTTGCCCACTCCTATGTTGCCTGCGAAACCGATATGTATCTCAGCCATCAGTACCCCCACGTCACCTTTTGATGCCTAAGAGTGTAGGATTGAGTTATTTAAAGCTTTTTGTTGGTTTATAAAACGCCTTTTTAACCTTGTTTTCTCCCATTCTGGATGCAGCACTTCCGCCGCTCAAGCGTGTCTTCAGTAAGTTATTCAGAAACCCTGCACATTTACGATAAGCCTGCAGTTCCTGCTATGCAGCTTTGCATCAAAGATTGTCGCTTACAGGGCAGATCAGACTAGCAGCGCGGAAGTGCTGCCTATGCTACTGGGAAAATCATTTCTTCCTTGGACTGCACTCCCTGACCTTCCTTCCGAAGATATATATGTACTGCCAGGCGATGCCCTGCTTCCTTATCACATCGACATCGAAGCCGCACTTCCTGAAGATTGACTTGATCCTGCTGTCCTCAGAGAGCCATTCGATGTTAGGTATCACGTCATAGAACTTGTCATAGTCGAGGAGCACTATCCTGGCCCCTTTCCTGAGCCTCGTGTTCAGCTGCTGCAGTATCTCCGCCTCTTTCTCGATGCTGCCTATCATGCCGACTGACACCACCGTGTCTATCTGGGGCACTTTCGGATGTATCCTGTGCTGCTTGTCCTTTAGCACCCTGACATGTGTGTGGCCTTTCTTATCCATCCTTCTCTGGGTTATCTTCATCTGCCGCTCTGACTCGTTTGTCGCGTACACCCTGCCTTTTGGCTTTACCTCTTCTGCCAGCAGCAGCGTCAGCGTGCCTACACTGCATCCGTACTCGAGCACGCTCTTGTCCTTGAGGTCGCCGAGCAGAGCTATCAGCTCTTTCCTCACCTTCTTGGGCAGGTTTATCCTCTCCGTGAACAGGGCGACATAGGCGAGAAGGTCGTTGACCGCGATTACGGTCGTTGGGTTATAGTACAGCTGAAGCAGCAGGTAAAGCGGGAACCCGACCGCTATCATCGAAAGGCCCAGCAGTATCAGCCTCAGCGCCCCGCCGGTCTCGATTGCCCACATCACGAGCAGGAACAGCATGAACAGGACAACAAGTATGGGTCCTATCTTTCCCAGCGGCGCGCGGAACCACCTCTTCCGGTACGGCTGTTTGTACCTGAGTATGACAAGGCTGAGCAGCACGAACGTGTACATCACAAGGACCATAGGTACGAGCAGGCTTAGCAGTGTCTGGTACGAGCCAGAGCCCAGGATCACGAGGATTGTCGTCAGCACTGCCTGGAACATTATAGCCTTGTATGGCGTGCTGTACTTGGGGTGTATCTTCGCGAACTGCGGGAGGAAAAGCCTGTCCTCTGCCATGGACAGCAGCAGTCGGGGGGCAGAGACTATCCATGCCGCTACGCTGCCTATGATCGATATGTAGACGAGTATCGTGAATATGTCCAGCCCCATCCTGCCGAAATACGCCTGCCCGAGGTCGGACAGTGGTGATGCCGATTGGCCGAATTCCTGCCAGGGTATCGTGCCGAGGGATGTCAGGACGAGCAGCAGGGCCAGCACTGCGATGCATATCGTGCCTATGATCAGGGCTTTCGGCATGACCTTCTCCCCGTCTTTTGTCTCTGCGGCGAGGAATGTTGCGGACTCCCATCCGAAGAACGTCTCTGCGATGAGGAATGTGGTTATGAGTATGGATGATGCGGGGAAGACGAAGAACGGCGTGAGGTTTGCAGGGTTGAAATGCCCGAATCCCATCAGTATCAGCACTATCGGTGTAGCTATGGTTATGCAGGAGAAGGTCACGAGCATGACAGCGCTTGTCTTCATGCCTTTGTATGCTATGTAGTTGAATATGAACACGAACATCAGCGAGAGCGCTGTCTTGAAGAAAGGGATGGGTATGGGAAGCAGGTACTGTATGCCTCCCACTATCAGCATCGCGATGGTTATGTTGCCCGCGAGTATGGTTATCCATCCTATGATGAATGAGGGGAACCTGCCGTATGCCTGCTTGCAGAACTCGTATACTCCGCCTGCTGTAGGGAACATGCTGGTCAGCTCTGCGAAGCACATGGAGATGTAGATGGCAACGAGTGACATCGCTATCCATGAGAGCAGCGATGCAGGCCCTGCATGGGCAGCGCCTGTTGCAGGCAGGAAGAATATGCCTGTGCCCATTATCGAGCTTATGGTTATCAGCAGTATCGTCCTGAAGCTGAGTACTCTCTTAAGTCCTGGCTTTTCAGCCATCTTCCACCTCTTTTAAGGATATCATGCAGTGCTATCCGCATATTTTATATATAAGGACTATTTAAATGTACTCATTAAAATAAAAAAGGTGATCGCATGAGGAAGATTATTTCATTGGTCATGATTATTGCTTTTGTTCTCGCGTTCGGCTGCTCAAAGCAGGCAGAGCCCGCTCCGGCGCCCGCTCCAGAGCCCGCATCTGCACCTATGCCTGAGATGACTCCTGTCCAGCCTGTTGAGGAGGAGGTAGTACACCCTCCTACAGAAGCGCCCGAAGAGGTTGCGCCCATAGGCAACATAGTGAGTGGCGAGGGCGAAGAGGGTGTCGAGGAGGAGGTGCCTGAAAACATCACAGAGATAAAGCTCAATCCTGACAAGACCATGAGCCTCACAGAGAAGACAGTGAGCGTAGGCACGACATTGGCATGGAAGAACTATGACCTGGGCTGGCCTCACCAGCTCGCTGTGGAGACTGGTTCAGGATGGGACACGATACGCCACGCCAAGTCAGAAAGGCTCCTTGACAACGAGGTCTTTAAGTACACATTCAACGAAAAAGGCACTTTCACGGTCAGGGACATATTCTCAGGCAAGATGAGGATGATAGTGACTGTTGAGTAAGATTTTTCTTTTTTTCTTCTTTTCTTTATTATTCCCTTTGATTTTGTTTTTAGAGACAGATGCAGTCATGCATGCATTGACCAAAACAGCACAAAATCAAACTAACTTCCTGCAGCAGTGGATTTGCCAAGCCTCTTGTGAGAATTGCCCCTGGAAGCACATCAGACAATCAATAACTTTTTAAATGACTCTAATCCCCTTCTAGATATGCCGTCGTGGCACAATCCGGTACATTCCGCAAGGAAGCCGAATGCGGCGGTCTCGAAACTGCTTGGCAGTGCGAGCCAACCGCTGGGAGCAATCCCTTCCCGGTTCAAAAGCATCAGGATCAAAGTCTGGTGGTGAAAGTCCGGGCGACGGCGTTTTTCCGTTCAATTTTGCCGAAAGCTTTAAATTATATTATGCCGATTAGGCTCTCAAGGAAATAAGAGGTGTACCCTTTGGAGATAATACTTTTTTTGGCAGGAGTGTTCCTATTGACCTTTATTGTGGGGATGCTGCTTGAGAAGTTCAATGTACCCTGGATATTTGCAGCTCTTGTGATCGGTCTTGGTCTTGCGGTGTATAACCCTTTCACAGAGGTGACATCTTCAGGGTCGTTCAGCTTCCTTGCTGATCTGGGTATGTACTTTCTTCTTTTCATCATAGGGTTCGAGCTTGAACTCAAGAGTATGTTAAGGCAGGGCGCATTCATAATCAAGACAACTGCAGTCATCATCCTGGCTGAGACGATGCTGGGGTCCCTGCTTGTCCATTACGTGTTCGGCGTGTCATGGGTCGTGTCGCTAATCGTCGCGACCTCTTTCTCCACTGTCGGAGAGGCTGTCCTCCTCCCTATACTTGATGAGTTCCGGCTTGTTAAGACAAAGCTGGGGCAGACAATACTCAGCATCGGCGTGCTTGATGATTTTGTGGAGATAGTCGCTATATTGGCTGCTTCTGTGCTGATAAGCCGTTCTGCAGGTCACACCCATCTCAACATATTCGTGGACCTGGTCCTCCTCTGCTCACTTTTCCTCGTGGTATTTGTGCTTCACAAGCTCCACTCAAAGGTAGGTGCTTTCAAGTTCAGCGATATACATTCTTTTTTCCTTTTCGTCATATTCTTCATATTCCTGTTCATCGGTATCGGCAAGTTCGTCGAGTCAGCGGCATTAGGGGCCATACTTGCGGGCATAGCATTGAGGAACATAATACCTGCGGACAAGCTCAGGTTTGTGGATTCTGAGATAAGGACGGTGTCGTATGGCCTTTTCGCGCCGATATTCTTCCTGTCTGTAGGCCTGTCTACTGATGTAGCAGGGCTTCTGAGGACATCATGGCCTGTCTTTCTCGTGGTTGCGGTCACCGCCTTTGCTAAGATCGTCGGCAGTTATGTTATGGGGCGTAAGAGGCTGGGCAGCAGGGAGTCAATCATAATGGGGACCAGCCTCATGGTCAAGCTGAGCACCAGCATCGTGATAGTTAATATTCTCTTCCAGAATGGGATAATAGCGTCTGACCTCTACTCTGTTCTCATCGCCGCGACGGTGATATTCACGCTGGTTGTGCCTTTGATCCTTACCCGCCTGATACGGCGCTGGAAGATCGGCGCTTATGCAAGGCAGAGTGCTGGCTGAAAGGGGTAATCAGCATGGCAAAACATTACAAGTTCGGTCACAGGATGCCCCGGAAGTCCTGGAAATCTTCTGAGATTGACCCGGAATTGGAGAACAGGAAGTTAGTCCTTGTGCTGCTGGGTCTTGTCGCCATGTTCATACTTATGACCCTGTTCATGTGGTGGGTGAAGCATCATGTCAGGTGAGCTTGGTCTGTGCCGCTCCTCTATCACGAAGCTTCCAGGTCATCCACCCTGTCGTCAAGGTCCGCAATGTCTGCTTCTGCAGCATCCATCCTGTCGTCGAAGTCATTGTCCGCGGATTCAAGGTCATCTATCCTTCCGACAAGGTCATCATACTCTGCCTGCGTGACGTCGCAGTCGCACTCGCCGTCTGCTCCAGGTGGTCCCTCGTCTCCAGGTTCGCCCTTCTCCCCCTGAGGTCCTGTGTCGCCTTTCTCGCCTTGCAGACCCTGGGGTCCTGTCAGCCCGGTATCTCCAGTGTCGCCTTTCTCTCCTTTAGGTCCTGGCTCGCCTTGCGTACCTTGAGGTCCTTCGCATCCGCTAAGAACTAGCGCCAATGATATGATTGCAATAAGCAGGATTGCTTTCTTGATGTTTATCACCTCTTCGATAGCGATATCTGCTGTATAATGGAATTTCCTTTTTAAAGGTTTCTGAATTTTCACTCGTACCT